>LR134135.1:3832664-4471442 GCA_900635465.1 Lelliottia amnigena | reverse complement strand
GTTGTCCCAACCCGAACGTGCGGGCTGGATGATGCGTGGAGTAGGCACATGAATCTGTGCGGGAGCCGCTACGTTCACGGTCTCTCTGACGGTCTGGGTGACGGGTTTCGTCCCCACCTCAAAACGCAGCTGCGGGGCATCTGCTCCGCAAAAATCGTTAAGCAATCCATTGATGTTATTGAGGTATTTATCCCTTACCCAATCGAGCACGAAACGGTTTGGCGCATACAAAGCCAGCGTGTTATCGCTCAGTTCCGCCTGCAACGGGCGGATCCACATACTGAATTCTGTGGCTGGTAACTCATCCTGCAATCGGGCAAGACATTGCTGCCAAAAGCGAAAGTGACACGGCGGACTCCACTCGAACAATAAAAGAAAGACACTGAATAATCGTGATTGTTGGCACACGTCGACAAGACCCTGTGCAAAAGGGTGACGTGCGAATTGCTATCTGCAATTTTGCCTGACCTGACCACTGGGGATCCCGATCAGGACCGCGGATCATAGCCTAAACTGAGCCAGAGATCTTCTGTTTCTCACAGATTCTTCCCGATTTATCCACAGGAAGATCCGAAACCGGGTAAGTGTAATCGATCCTGGCTGGAGCACGCACGATTTGGCCCGCATATTGGAAAATTTAATGAGCAAAGACAATTTTCTGCTTAAATGATCTCATGAAGATCCTGGACGATCCTTGCGATTTGGTTGGGAGGTCGTATAATCCTCCACCCGGCGCGTGATGCTCGACTTCCTGCGTCGGACCGTTGTTCATTTTCCACGCGAAAAGGTGCGGAAATACGCGGGAAATAAGGAAAGAGAATTGACTCCGGAGTGTACAATTATTACAATCCGGCCTCTTTAATCACCCACGCTGAGGCGTTAGTCGTTCGTTAATCGTTCGGGTATACGCGAAAGTCAGTGAATTTATTCAAGTTTAGGTAGAAACCGCCATGAAACGCACTTTTCAACCGTCTGTACTGAAGCGCAACCGTTCTCACGGCTTCCGTGCTCGTATGGCTACTAAAAATGGTCGTCAGGTTCTGGCACGTCGTCGTGCTAAAAGCCGTTCTCGTCTGACCGTTTCCAAGTAATAAAGCTAACCCCTGAGTGGTTAAGCTAGCATTTCCCAGGGAGTTACGTTTGTTAACTCCCACTCATTTCACATTCGTCTTCCAGCAGCCATATCGGGCTGGCACGCCGCAAATCACCATCCTCGGCCGCCAAAATTCGCTGGGGCATCCCCGCATCGGTCTCACAGTCGCCAAGAAAAACGTTAAGCGTGCGCATGAACGCAATCGGATTAAACGTCTGACGCGTGAAAGCTTCCGTTTACGTCAACACGAACTTCCGTCAATGGATTTCGTTGTGGTGGCGAAAAAGGGGGTTGCTGACCTCGATAACCGTGCTCTCTCGGAAGCGTTGGAAAAACTATGGCGCCGCCACTGTCGCCTGGCTCACGGGTCCTGATAGGCCTTATCAGGGTCTATCAGCGCCTGATCAGTCCGCTGCTGGGGCCGCATTGTCGTTTCACGCCAACGTGCTCTAGCTACGGAATTGAGGCATTGCGCAGGTTTGGAGTGATAAAAGGCAGTTGGTTGACGGTGAAACGCGTATTAAAATGCCACCCTTTACACCCTGGTGGTGACGACCCCGTCCCGCCCGGACCATTTGATACCAGAGAACACTAACGATGGATTCGCAACGCAATCTTTTAGTCATCGCTTTGTTGTTCGTGTCTTTCATGATCTGGCAAGCATGGGAACAGGATAAAAATCCTCAACCCCAGCAACAGCAGACCACGCAGACCACGACCACCGCAGCGGGTAGCGCCGCCGACCAGGGCGTACCGGCCAGTGGCCAGGGAAAACAGATTACGGTTAAAACCGATGTGCTTGAGCTGACAATCAACACCCGTGGTGGTGATATTGAGCAGGCGCTGCTGTTGACCTACCCGAAAGAGCTGAAGTCAAACGAACCGTTCCAGTTACTGGAAACGACGCCAGAGTTCCTCTATCAGGCACAGAGCGGCCTGACCGGTCGTGATGGCCCAGATAACCCGGCTAACGGTGCTCGTCCGCTGTATAACGTCGATAAAGATACGTTTGTGATGGCTGATGGCCAGAACGAACTCGCGATCCCGATGACTTACACTGACGCGGCCGGCAACACGTTCACCAAAACCTTCACCCTGAAACGCGGTGAGTATGCGGTGAGTGTGGGCTATAACGTGCAGAACACCAGTGCGAAACCACTGGAAGTTTCGACGTTTGGTCAGCTGAAGCAATCCATCAATCTGCCGTCTCACCGTGACACCGGAAGCAGCAACTTTGCGCTGCACACCTTCCGTGGCGCGGCGTACTCCACGCCAGATACCAAGTACGAGAAATACAAATTCGACACCATCGCGGATAACGAAAACCTGAACGTCAGTGCTAAAGGCGGCTGGGTTGCGATGTTGCAGCAGTATTTCGCGACAGCGTGGGTGCCGAACAACGACGGTGTTAACAACTTCTATACTGCAAATCTGGGCAATGGCATCGCCGCTATCGGCTATAAGTCACAGCCGGTTCTGGTTCAGCCGGGTCAAACCGGTACGCTGGGCAGCACCCTGTGGGTCGGTCCGGAAATCCAGAATAAAATGGCAGCCGTCGCACCGCACCTGGATCTGACGGTAGATTACGGTTGGTTGTGGTTCATCTCTCAGCCGCTGTTCAAACTGCTGAAATGGATCCATAGCTTCCTGGGCAACTGGGGCTTCTCCATCATCGTTATCACCTTTATCGTTCGTGGCATCATGTACCCGCTGACCAAGGCGCAGTACACCTCCATGGCGAAGATGCGTATGCTGCAGCCGAAGATTGCGGCGATGCGTGAGCGTCTGGGCGATGACAAACAGCGTCAAAGCCAGGAAATGATGGCCCTGTACAAAGCAGAGAAGGTAAACCCTCTGGGTGGTTGCTTCCCGCTGCTGATTCAGATGCCAATCTTCCTTGCGCTGTACTACATGCTGATGGGCTCCGTTGAATTGCGCCACGCGCCATTCGCACTGTGGATCCATGACTTGTCTGCACAGGACCCGTACTACATCCTGCCGATCCTGATGGGTATCACGATGTTCTTCATTCAGAAGATGTCGCCGACCACTGTGACCGACCCGATGCAGCAGAAGATCATGACCTTTATGCCGGTCATCTTCACCGTGTTCTTCCTGTGGTTCCCGTCAGGTCTGGTGCTGTACTATATCGTCAGCAACCTGGTGACGATCCTTCAGCAGCAGCTGATTTACCGTGGTCTGGAAAAACGTGGTTTGCATAGCCGCGAAAAGAAAAAATCCTAATCCGGTAAGATAACGCTAAAATAAGGGCGGTCATTTGACCGCCTTTTTTATTTGTATTTGACGAGAAAAACCATGAGCCATAACGACACTATCGTCGCCCAGGCAACCCCACCAGGACGCGGTGGCGTAGGGATTTTGCGTATCTCCGGCCTGAAGGCGCGCGAGGTGGCCGAAGCCGTGCTGGGCAAATTGCCAAAGCCGCGCTACGCCGACTATCTCCCATTTAAAGATGCGGACGGCACCGCGCTGGATCAGGGCATCGCGCTGTGGTTCCCCGGCCCAAATTCCTTTACCGGCGAAGACGTGCTGGAGCTGCAGGGTCACGGCGGTCCCGTTATCCTCGACCTGCTTTTAAAACGTATTCTGACGCTGCCGGGCCTGCGCATCGCTAAACCGGGTGAGTTCTCCGAGCGTGCGTTCCTGAATGACAAGCTTGATCTGGCCCAGGCCGAAGCCATTGCCGACCTGATTGACGCCAGTTCCGAACAAGCGGCCCGTTCCGCACTGAACTCGTTGCAAGGTGCGTTTTCCGCACGCGTGAATCACCTTGTGGAAGCACTTACTCACCTGCGAATCTACGTCGAAGCGGCCATCGACTTCCCGGACGAGGAGATCGACTTCCTGTCTGACGGCAAAATCGAAGCACAGCTGAACACTGTGATGGCCGATCTGGATGCGGTTCGTGCCGAAGCGCGTCAGGGAAGTTTGCTCCGCGAAGGGATGAAAGTGGTGATTGCCGGGCGTCCAAACGCCGGAAAATCAAGCCTGCTGAACGCCCTTGCAGGTCGCGAAGCGGCGATCGTGACCGATATCGCGGGCACAACCCGCGACGTTCTGCGCGAACACATTCATATCGACGGCATGCCGCTGCATATTATTGATACTGCTGGCCTGCGCGATGCCAGCGACGAAGTTGAACGTATCGGCATCGAGCGTGCCTGGCATGAAATTGAACAAGCCGACCGCGTGCTATTTATGGTGGATGGCACTACCACCAGCGCAGTGGATCCTGCGGATATCTGGCCTGACTTTATTGCTCGTCTGCCCGCTAAGCTACCGATTACCGTCGTGCGTAACAAAGCCGATATGACCGGCGAAACGCTGGGTCTGAGCGATGTAAACGGTCACTCACTGATTCGCCTGTCGGCTCGAACCGGTGAAGGCATTGAAGACCTGCGTAACCATCTCAAGCAGAGCATGGGCTTTGAAACCAATATGGAAGGCGGCTTCCTGGCGCGTCGTCGTCATCTACAGGCGCTTGAAGCGGCTGCAAATCACCTCGATCAGGGTAAAGCACAACTGCTCGGCGCGTGGGCGGGAGAACTGCTGGCAGAAGAGCTGCGCCTGGCGCAGCAGAGTCTGAGCGAGATCACCGGCGAATTTACCTCAGATGATTTGCTGGGCCGCATTTTCTCCAGCTTCTGTATCGGTAAATAATCCTCATGATCCCCTAGTGATTTCCTGACAGGAAATCACTAGTGTCCAAATGGCAACTCGTACTTTCACCGTAATCCCCCTATGCTTTGCGCCTGCCTGACATGGGGGATTTATGGCGCGTTTTCTGTTTTGTAGTTTTGCTTTAGTTCTACTTTATCCATCAGGCATCGATATGTATCTGGTTGGCCTTCCGCATATCGCGCGAGACCTGGGGGCAAGCGAAGCGCAATTACATATCGCGTTTTCAGCCTATCTGGCGGGTATGGCATCGTCGATGTTATTTGCCGGTAAGATCGCCGACAAAGCCGGACGACAGCCCGTCGCCATTACCGGCGCAGTAATCTTTGCTTTGGCTTCCGTACTCTGCTCAATGGCGCAGGACAGCACGCTGTTCCTCTCTGGCCGTTTTATCCAGGGCATCGGCGCGGGCGGTTGCTACGTGGTGGCATTTGCGATTTTACGCGATACCCTCAGCGCTCAGCGTCGCGCCAAAGTGCTTTCCATGCTGAACGGTATCACCTGTATTATTCCAGTGCTTGCGCCGGTTGTCGGCTATCTGATTATGCTCAAGCTGCCGTGGCAGAGCCTGTTCTGGACGATGGCCGCCATGGGCGCGTTGGTCTTTATTCTGTCGATCACCGTGCTAAAAGAGACGCACCCCGGCTCGCATCATTCCGGGCATTCCGCAACGATCCAACCCGCCGAAACGCTGCTCAACCGCTTTTTCATCAGCCGCCTGTTAGTCACGACGATGAGCGTGGCCGTCATTCTCACCTTTGTAAACGTTTCCCCGGTATTGCTAATGGAAACGATGGGGTTTGATCGGGGCGAATATTCAACGGTGATGGCGCTGACGGCGATGGTCAGCATGGCGGTGTCGTTTTCTACACCCTTTGCACTCAACGTCTTCAGCCAGCGTACGCTGATGCTCACTTCTCAGGTGTTGTTCCTGGCCGCAGGCGTGATCCTGGCGACCGCAAGCTCACATACCCTCATGCTGGGAGGCATTACGCTGATTTGCGCCGGTTTCTCCGTGGGGTTTGGCGTGGCGATGAGCCAGGCGTTAGGGCCGTTCTCATTGCGGGCGGGCGTCGCCAGTTCCGCGCTGGGTATAGCACAGGTGTGCGGGTCATCCCTGTGGATATGGCTCGCTGCGGTGATCGGCCTTAATGCCCTGAATATGCTGATCGGGATTCTGATTGGCTGTAGCATGCTGTGTATCCTGTTACTTATGGCGATACAGCCCGCGGCGCATTATGAAGAAGCCCCTCAGCAGTCTCGATCTTAACCTGTTACTGTGCCTGCAGCTGTTACTGCAGGAGCGCAGCGTCACCAAAGCGGCAAAGCGCATGAACGTCACGCCGTCGGCGGTCAGTAAATCGCTGGCGAAACTGCGCGACTGGTTTGACGACCCGCTGTTTGTCAAAACGCCGCTGGGCCTGCTCCCGACACCGCTGACGGTCAGTCTTGAGCAAGACCTCACGGACTGGATGCAGATTGGCAATCAGATCCTCGATAAATTCCATCACGATTCGCCGGGCGGACTGAAATTCGAACTGGCGGCGGAAACGCCGCTGATGCTGATCCGTTTTAACACTTTGCTGGAGCAGGTGAATGAGCGCTATCCGCAGGCGACCGTGCGTATGCGGCACTGGGATTACGATTCGCTGGACGCCATTACGCGAGGGGAAGTCGATCTCGGCTTTACCGGACGCGAAACGCACCCACGCTCGCGCGAACTCCTGAAACTGATGCCGTGGTTTATCGACTACGAAATCCTGTTTAGCGACCGTCCCTGCGTCTATTTGCGCGAAGATCACCCCGCGCTCCAGGAAGAGTGGAATCTGGAGACGTTTCTGCGTTATCCGCACATCAGCATCTTCTGGGAACGCAGCGACACCTGGGCGCTGGACGAAGTGCTCAGAGAGATGGGACACGAGCGCAACATTGCTCTCAGTCTGCCGGGTTTTGAGCAGTCGATGTTTATGGCCGCGCAACCTCACCACAACTACATTGCGACCGCGCCGCACTATTGCCATCACTATAACCAGATCCACCAGCGCAATCTGGTCAGCCGCCCAATCCCCATTGACGAAGCGCTGTCTGAAAAACTCACCGTCCCCTTCACGCTGATCTGGCATAAACGGAATAGTCACAACCCCAAACTTGTCTGGTTGAAAGAGACAATCAAGGCGTTGTATTGCGATTCACTGCGCTAAGGATCTCTTTTTTGCCCCTGCAAATGTAAAGTTCGGTTCATTGGCTTCTCATACCCTCATTTACCGATTAAAACAGATGCAAAGTTAAGCGATAATGGTGTAACCGTTTAACCTGTCACTGACCATTATCATGGAGCGAAAAATGGCAACGCATTTTGCAAGAGGGATACTGACAGAAGGACGACTTGCCTCCGTCAGGCTCTCTTCGGCCTGCCACAATCAGGCACGTACGCTACCGGAACATCGACGCACGCGATTCCTGGCCTCCCGTGCGCTACTCGCCGAGCTGATGTTTATGCTTTATGGCACGAGCGAACTCCCCGAAATGCTTACGCAGCCCGAAGGCCGCCCCGTTTTTGCGGATCCTGAACTCCCGAGTTTTTCGGTGGCGTATACGGGGAATATCGTGGGTGTGGCGCTGACGACGGAGGGAGATTGTGGGCTGGATATGGAACTTCAGCGCGTCACGCATAGCTTCCACGGTCCCCACGCGCACGACGATTACCCGCTCTCCAGCAATGAAAAGCTGTGGGTGCGCAATCAAAACGATCCCAACGAAGCCAAAGCGCAGCTGATTACGCTCCGTCAGAGCATCCAAAAACTCTCCGGTTGCGCGGTCGATGATGCGAGCTTGTTGCAGCTCCTGCCGGGTTCAGGCCGCCTGCGTTCCGCCAAAGCGGCACGCGTTGAAGCGCTTAGCGACGCGGAAGACGTTTTGATCTGGTCCATTGCCGTGACGCCTGCCATTGAGCGCCTGAGAATCTGGGAATTTGACAGTCGATACGGGTGGCGTAGCCTGCCTGATGTTCCGGCTCGCGCTAACAAACCCGCAGCACGCCTGATAAGATTAATCAGCTTACCGACAGAAAAAGCGTTAACCCTCAATTGACCCGTCCTGGGCCATCATGGCGAAAAGGAGTAATCATGTCTGATACGTTGAAAGTTGTTACGTTACTGGGAAGCCTGCGTAAAGGCTCATTTAATGGGATGGTTGCCCGCACGCTACCCAAGATTGCCCCTGCGGGAATGGACGTGTCGGCATTACCCTCCATTGGTGATATTCCACTGTATGACGCCGATGTTCAGCAGGAAGAGGGTTTCCCGCACAGCGTGGAAGCGCTTGCAGAGCAAATCCGCCAGGCGGACGGCGTAGTGATTGTCACACCGGAATATAACTACTCGGTGCCGGGTGGGTTGAAGAATGCGATCGACTGGCTGTCACGCTTACCCAATCAGCCGCTTGCCGGTAAACCGGTGCTGATTCAGACCAGCTCAATGGGCGCGATTGGCGGCGCACGCTGTCAGTATCATCTGCGCCAAATCCTGGTGTTCCTGGATGCGATGGTGATGAACAAGCCGGAATTTATGGGCGGTGTGATTCAGAATAAAGTGGATACGCAAACGGGCGAAGTGGTCGATCAAAGCACGCTGGATCATCTGACCGGTCAGCTGACCGCGTTTGGGGATTATATTCAGCGGGTTAAAGCATAAGAGAAGTGCGAACCCTCTCCCACCGGGAGAGGGAACTCAGATCGTAGGTCAGGAAAGCAAAGCGCCACCTGACACCACTGGCAACTTAGTGTGCATCGATAAACACAATCTTCAGCACAAACAGCAGCGCCACGACAACAACGCATGGGCTGAGCTCGCGGAAAACGACCGGTACCGATTTTCATCACGCAGTAAGAGATGAAGCCCAGCGCGATACCTTCGGTGATCGAGAAGCTAAACGGCATCATCACGGCAGTAATAAACGCCGGAACCGCTTCGGTTAAATCTTCCCACTTCACACGCGACAGGCTAGACGTCATCAGCACGCCCACATAAATCAGCGCGCCTGCGGCCGCATACGGTGGAACCATCCCCGCTAGCGGCGAAAGGAAGATCACCAGCAGGAACAGAAGGCCAACCACAACGGCCGTCAGACCGGTACGGCCACCGACGGAAACGCCGGACGACGACTCAATATAAGCGGTAACAGACGACGTACCGATAAATGAGCCCGCGACAGACGACACGCTATCAACAAACAGCGCCTGCTTCATGCGCGGGAATTTGCCGTTCTCATCTGCCAGACCGGCTTTGTCGGTCACGCCGATCAGCGTCCCGGAGGAGTCGAACAGGTTGACCAGCATGAAGGAGAAAATCACGCCCGCAAGGCCCAGGTTAAACGACCCCGCCAGATCAACGTGACCAATCACGCTAGACACGCTCGGTGGCGCGGAGACGATGCCGTGATACTGCACGTCGCCCATCATCCAACCCAGCAGCGTCGTCACCACGATAGACACCAGCACTGCCGCATGAATATTGCGGGAGGCCAGAATCGCGATGATAAAGAAGCCCAGCACGCCCAGCAGAACGCTGTGAGACGTCAGATTGCCAATGCTCACCAGGGTTTCTGGGTTCGCGACAATAACGCCCGCGTTTTTCAGCCCCATCATGCCGATGAACAGGCCGATCCCGCTGGTGATCCCCACGCGCAGGCTCACCGGGATATTGGCAATCATCCAGTAACGCACGCGGAAAATGGTCAGCAGCAACAGGCCGACAGCGCCCCAGAAGATGGCGCCCATCCCCACTTGCCACGGCAGCCCCATCGCCTGCACGACAACAAAGGCAAAGAAGGCGTTAAGACCCATCGCCGGCGCCAACGCCACCGGGAGGTTAGCAAACACGCCCATCAGAATACTGCCGAGAGCAGCAATCAGACAGGTGGTGACGAAGACGGCGCTGGTATCCATGCCAGCAACGCCCAAAATTTGCGGGTTAACAAAAACGATATACACCATCGTCAGGAAGGTGGTGAAACCAGCGATCACTTCGGTGCGTGCCGTCGTGCCGTGCTCGCGCAATTTGAACACGCGCTCAAGCAAACCCTGACCAGACGTCTGGGTAGTGTGTTGTTGACTCATCATCAATTTCCGAACATAGGAGGGAAAATTCGTCGCTATCCTATACCAAAATGCGACAATAAGGGCGGTTACGAGATACTTTTTTTCATTGATTTTGCTTATACGGCAACGATTGCGTCTCGTGATTCTGCAGTACGTAAACGTTAAACTTGTTAAAAGGGAAAAGCATGTCTGAGATTGAAGCGGTATTTTTCGACTGCGACGGTACGCTGGTCGACAGTGAGGTCATTTGTTCCCGCGCGTATGTCAGCATGTTCCAGGAATTTGGCATTACGCTCGATCTCGAAGAGATTTTTAAGCGCTTTAAAGGCGTGAAGCTTTACGAGATTATTGACATCATCAACGCCGAGCACGGCGTCAGTCTTGCGAAAGCGGACTTAGAGCCTGTTTACCGCGCCGAGGTCGCACGCCTCTTCGACTCGGAACTGGACGTCATCGCGGGCGCAAACGCGCTGCTGGATTCCATGGCGGTACCGATGTGCGTAGTGTCAAACGGCCCGGTCACCAAAATGCAGCACTCTCTCGGCAAACTGAAGATGTTGCATCACTTCCCGGAAAAACTGTTCAGCGGTTACGATATCCAGCGCTGGAAGCCCGATCCTGCGTTGATGTTCCATGCGGCGAAAGCGATGAACGTGAACGTGGAGAACTGTATTCTGGTGGACGATTCCAGCGCGGGCGCGCAGTCGGGGATTGATGCGGGAATGGAGGTGTTTTACTTCTGCGCCGATCCGCATAACAAGCCGATTGACCATCCGAAAGTCACGACCTTTACCGATTTAGCGCAACTGCCGGAATTGTGGAAAGCGCGCGGGTGGAAGATTACCCGCTAAGTTTCCCCTCCCCCCTCTTCTTCCACAGGAGAGGGAGAAAAGCGAAACGCTCAGTGATTGAGGGAACATCGCGAAACCTTCCCTCTCCCGGTGGGAGAGGGTTAGGTCAACATCACTCTTTCGGATCGCTACCCGCCAGCAGTTTGTCCAGCTCATCGCCCCCGACGTGACGGAAATCTTGTCCCTTCACGAAGTAGAAGATGTATTCGCAAATGTTCTGACAACGATCGCCGATACGCTCGATAGAGCGGGCGCAGAACAGCGCGGTCAGGACGCTTGGAATGGTGCGCGGATCTTCCATCATGTAGGTCATCAGCTGACGCACAATGCCTTCATATTCCTGGTCGACCTTCTTGTCTTCACGGTAGATACGCACCGCTTCATCCAGATCCATACGCGCAAAGGCATCCAGCACATCATGCAGCATTTGCACAGTGTGGCGGCCCAGCGACTCCAGGCTGACCAGCAGCGGCTGGTGCTGGTGAGAGAATTTCTCCAGCGCCGTGCGGCAGATTTTATCGGCTACATCGCCAATACGTTCCAGTTCCGCGATGGTTTTTGATGATCGCCATTACCAGACGCAGGTCGCTCGCCGTCGGCTGACGCTTCGCAATAATGCGCACGCAGGCTTCGTCGATCGCGACTTCCATCATGTTGACGTTTTTGTCGCCTTCCACCACGCGCTTCGCCAGCTCGCTGTCCTGATTGTGCATCGCGGTAATCGCATCAGAAAGCTGCTGCTCCACCATGCCACCCATGGTCATGACCTGAGTGCGAATGCTTTCCAGCTCGGCGTTAAACTGACCGGAAATGTGTTTATTAAGGTTGAGATTGTCCATCATTCCTCCAGATGCCCAAAATATTTCTGGCTGCAACAGGGCGGCAACTGAGCAAATCCCCGAAAGCGTAGTTCTCTACGTGACCGGAGTAAGCAAAGGCCGCCAACGCGGGTACAGCCTAAAAGATGAAGGACATATCAGCCGTAACGACCGGTAATGTAGTCTTCTGTTTGTTTTTTGGCGGGCTTGGTGAACAGATCGTCCGTGTTGCTAAACTCAATCAATTCGCCCAGGTACATAAACGCCGTATGGTCTGAACAACGCGCGGCCTGCTGCATGTTATGGGTGACAATCACCACGGTGTAATCTTGCTTCAGCTCGGTGATCAGCTCTTCAATACGGCCCGTTGAGATCGGATCCAGCGCTGAACATGGCTCATCGAGCAGTAGCACTTCCGGGCGAATCGCGATACCGCGCGCGATGCACAGACGCTGCTGCTGGCCCCCAGAGAGAGAATATCCGCTCTGGTGCAACTTATCTTTGGTTTCGTTCCAGAGTGCGGCCTTGGTCAACGCCCACTGCACGCGCTCGTCCATATCGGCGCGAGACAGCTTTTCGAACAGACGCACGCCAAAGGCGATGTTGTCGTAAATGGACATCGGGAACGGCGTCGGTTTCTGGAATACCATGCCCACTTTGGCACGCAGCAGCGCGATATCCTGGGTATTGGTGAGAATATTGTCGCCATCCAGCAGGATTTCGCCTTCCGCACGCTGCTCCGGATAGAGCGAGTACATTTTGTTAAAGGTACGCAGCAGGGTGGATTTGCCACAGCCTGATGGACCGATAAATGCCGTCACCTGGTTTTTGGCGATATCCAGGTTGATGTTTTTCAGTGCATGGAATTTACCGTAGTAGAAGTTCAAATCACGAACCTGAATCTTACCCGGTGCAGTATCAACCATACTCATTGACTCATTTCCTCATTCGGCGCCGCGTGATGCCGCGCCGTAAAAATTAACCGTGTTTCTGTTTCGCGAAAATGACGCGCGCCAGAATGTTCAGCAACAGTACGCACAGAGTGATAATTAACACCCCTGCCCAGGCCAGTTGTTGCCACTCGGCAAACGGGCTCATCGCAAATTTAAAGATGGTGACCGGCAGGTTAGCGATGGGCTGCATCATGTCGGTGCTCCAGAACTGGTTCGAAAGCGCGGTAAACAGCAGCGGCGCGGTTTCGCCTGCGATACGCGCAATCGCCAGCAGGATGCCGGTCATGATTCCGGAGACTGACGCTTTCAGCGTAATCGCGGAAATCATCTTCCATTTCGGTGTACCCAGCGCATAAGCCGCTTCACGCAGGCTGTCCGGCACCAGCTTCAACATGTTCTCGGTAGTACGGATAACGATAGGCACTTGCAGCAGCGCCAGCGCAATCACGCCCGCCCAGCCTGAGAAGTGCTCCATCTGCGCGACCACAATGGTGTAGACGAACAGGCCAACCACAATAGACGGCGCGGAAAGCAGAATATCGTTGATGAAACGAATCACCTCAGCGACCCAGGATTTACGGCCATATTCCGCCAGATAAATCCCCGCCATGATGCCGAGAGGCGTTCCGACAACGGTCGCCCAGAAGATCAGCAGGCCACTGCCTGCCAGGGCGTTTGCCAGCCCGCCACCCGCCGTATTTGGCGGCGGCGTCATCTCGGTGAACAGCGCAATCGACATCCCGTCGATGCCGCGCGTGATCGTCGAGAACAGGATCCACACTAACCAGAACAGGCCAAACGCCATCGTCGCCATGGAAAGTGTCAGCGCAAGGCGATTTTTGAAGCGACGGCGCGCCTGCATTTTGCGGCGAGATTCTGCCAGCGCAGTGGTGCTTTGCATTTCGAGCGTAGCCATTAGCGTGCCCCCTCATTTTTCGCCAGGCGCATGATCATCAGCTTGGAGATCGCCAGAACGATGAAGGTGATAACGAACAGAATCAGACCCAGTTCCATCAACGCCGCCACATGCAGACCGGATTCCGCCTCGGCAAATTCATTTGCCAGCGCGGAGGTAATACTGTTACCCGGCATAAACAGCGAGGCGCTGTCGAGCTGGTAGGTGTTACCGATGATAAAGGTCACCGCCATGGTTTCACCCAGCGCACGACCCAGACCCAGCATGACGCCGCCGATAACACCATTTTTGGTGAACGGCAGGACGATGCGCCAGATAACTTCCCAGGTGGTGCAGCCGATACCGTAGGCCGACTCTTTCATCATCACCGGCGTTTGCTCAAACACATCGCGCATGACCGCCGCAATGTACGGGATAATCATGATGGCGAGAATCACGCCTGCGGCCAGAATACCGATCCCGAACGCCGGGCCGGAGAACAGCGCGCCAACAAAAGGAATATTCGACAGGACATTGCCCACCGGTTCCTGGAAGTATTTCGCAAACAGCGGAGCAAAGATAAACAGGCCCCACATGCCGTAAACGATACTCGGAATCGCCGCCAGCAGTTCAATCGCGATGCCCAGCGGACGCCTGAGCCAGTTAGGGGCCAGCTCCGTCAGGAACAGCGCGATACCAAAGCTCACCGGAACGGCAATCAGCAGGGCGATAAACGAGGTCACCAGCGTGCCGTAAATCGGCACCAGTGCACCGTAAATATCGTTCGGTGCATCCCACTCTTTGGTCCACAGGAAGGCGAACCCGAATTTCTGGATGCTCGGCCAGGAGGAGAAAATCAGTGACACGATAATGCCGCCCAGCAGCAATAGCACAATCAGCGCAGCCAGTTTTACCAGCGCGCTGAAAATCTTGTCACCATTTTTACCCGGAGGGTTAAAAGCAGGCTTGGTTGCAGCCATAAATTACTCTTCTGTTAAATACGTTTTACGAAGTAAAGCGGGTGAAATTCACCCGCCATTTTCGTCAGTATGCCAAATCAATACAATGCTTTACCGCTGCTGTCTTTCACGTTTGTTTTCCATGCAGCACGAATCTGCTCAACCACGCTGTCCGGCAGGCTTGCGTAATCCAGGTCGTTAGCCTGTTTGCCACCGTTTTTGTATGCCCAGTCGAAGAACTTCAGCACTTCAGCGCCCTGCTCAGGTTTCTTCTGATCTTTGTGCACCAGGATGAACGTGGTGGACGTGATTGGCCACGCGCCGTCACCTTTCTGGTTCGTCAGATCCTGTGCGAAGGATTTGCTCCAGTCAGCGCCTTTCGCGGCATTTGCGAAGTTTTCTTCGGTCGGGCTAACCGGTTTACCGTCAGCTGAAATCAGCTTGGTGTAAGCCAGGTTGTTTTGCTTGGCGTAAGCGTATTCAACGTAACCGATTGAACCCGGCAGACGCTGTACGAACGCGGCGATACCGTCGTTACCTTTACCGCCCAGACCGGTCGGCCAGTTAACAGTAGAGCCAGAACCGATTTTGGATTTCCACTCTTCGTTCACTTTCGCCAGGTAGCTGGTGAAGACGAAGGACGTACCGGAACCGTCAGCACGACGAACCACAGCGATGTTCTGCGAAGGCAGTTTCACGCCTGGGTTCAGTTTGGTGATGGCTTCATCATCCCATTTTTTGATTTTGCCGAGGTAGATATCGCCAAGTGTTTTGCCATCCAGTACCAGTTCGCCAGATTTCAGACCCGGGATATTCACGGCCAGCACAACACCACCGATAACGGTTGGGAACTGGAAAAGACCTTCCTGAGCCAGTTTGTCATCAGACAATGGCGCGTCAGATGCACCGAAATCGACGGTATTAGCCGTAATTTGTTTAACGCCACCGGAGGAGCCGATACCCTGATAGTTAACCTTGTTACCGGTCTCTTTCTGGTAGGTATCTGCCCATTTGGCATACACCGGCGCAGGGAAAGTTGCACCAGCGCCAGTCAGGCTTGCTTCTGCGAATACAGAGAACGCGCTCATAGATAAGGTCGCGGCGACAACAGTTGCGACAGTGGTACGCATAACTTTCATAATGTCTCCTGCAAGGATTTCGTAAATCGTTGTTTAGTGGCTACGATGAGCAAAATAGGACAATCAGGTGACAGATAAATGTACGAAATATGACAGTTTTATGACATGAAAAGTTTAACTTAAAAACTCGCGAAATAAGCATTAATAAACAGAAGGTTAGATATGTTTATGACACTCTGTTTTCAGAAAAATTTTATTTGTGTGACACTGAAAAAGTAGCTGAAAATGACAGATTGTCATCAACAAAGAGAGAAGGGATTGATTAAAAACAAACCAGCAGGAAAGAGAAAAGCTCCACCCGAAGGTGGAGCCTGAAGGGATTATTCTACGGTAACTGACTTCGCCAAGTTACGCGGTTGGTCAACGTCAGTGCCTTTAATCAGCGCGACGTGATAAGCCAACAGTTGCAGCGGAACGGTATAGAAGATCGGTGCAATCACCTCTTCCACATGCGGCATCTCGATGATGTGCATGTTGTCGTTGCTAACAAAACCGGCATCCTGATCGGCAAAGACGTACAGCTGACCACCACGGGCGCGCACTTCTTCAATGTTGGATTTCAGTTTTTCCAACAGTTCGTTGTTCGGCGCAACGACGATAACCGGCATGTCCGCGTCAATCAGCGCCAGTGGGCCATGTTTCAGCTCACCTGCCGCGTAGGCTTCGGCGTGGATATAGGAGATCTCTTTCAGCTTCAGCGCGCCTTCCAGCGCAATCGGATACTGATCGCCACGGCCCAGGAACAGCGCGTGGTGTTTATCAGAGAAATCTTCCGCCAGCGCTTCAATGCGTTTGTCCTGAGACAGCATCTGCTCGATACGGCTCGGCAGCGCCTGCAAACCATGAACGATATCGTGCTCAATCGACGCATCCTGGCCTTTCAGACGCGCCAGTTTCGCCACCAGCATCAGCAGAACGGTCAGCTGGGTGGTGAACGCTTTGGTCGACGCCACACCGATTTCCGTCCCCGCTTTGGTCATCAGCGCCAGATCGGACTCACGCACCAGCGAAGAGCCCGGCACGTTACAGATCGCCAGAGAACCGAGATATCCCAGCTCTTTTGACAAACGCAGTGCTGCCAGGGTATCCGCCGTTTCACCGGACTGGGAAAGGGTGATCATCAGGCTGTTGCGACGCACCGCTGATTTGCGATAGCGGAATTCAGAGGCGATTTCCACATCGCACGGCACGCCAGCCAGCGCTTCAAACCAGTAACGCGAAACCATGCCGGAGTTGTAAGACGTTCCGCAGGCAACGATCTGAATATGCTCCACTTTCGCCAGCATCTCATTCGCGTTTGCGCCCAGCTCACTCAGATCCACTTCGCCGTGATTGATGCGCCCGATCAACGTGTTTTTGATCGCGTTCGGCTGCTCGTAAATCTCTTTCTGCATGTAGTGACGATAAGTGCCTTTGTCACCCGCGTCGTACTGCAGGCTGGATTCGATCTCCTGACGCTTCACCTCTGCGCCAGATTTATCAAAGACCGTAACGCTACGGCGCGTCACTTCGGCGATATCACCCTCTTCCAGGAAGATAAAGCGACGGGTGACCGGCAGCAGAGCCAGCTGATCGGAGGCGATAAAGTTTTCGCCCATACCCATGCCGATGACCATCGGGCTACCGGAACGGGCAGCCAGCAGGGTGCTTGGATCGCGAGAATCCATGATCACCGTACCGTATGCACCGCGCAGTTGAGGGATCGCACGCAGCACCGCTTCACGCAGCGTACCGCCTTGCTCCAGTTCCCAGTGAACCAGGTGAGCAATAACTTCGGTATCAGTTTCAGAAACGAAGGTATACCCCCGCGCTTTGAGTTCCTCGCGCAGCGGTTCGTGGTTTTCGATAATGCCGTTATGCACCACGACGATGTGTTCAGACACATGCGGGTGTGCGTTACCTTCTGAGGGTTCGCCGTGCGTCGCCCAGCGCGTATGTGCAATACCGGTGCCGCCATGCAGCGGTGTTTCTTCCGCGGCTTGCGCCAGCATTTGCACTTTACCGAGGCGGCGCAGGCGGGTCATGTGCCCTGCTGCATCCACCACTGCCAGACCGGCAGAGTCGTAACCACGGTATTCCAGACGACGTAATCCTTCGATAAGGATTTCAGCAATATCACGCTGCGCAACTGCGCCAACAATTCCACACATAGTTAGATTTCCTGATTATGGCGTTATGCCATGCGTTGCCGCTGATCTGTATTACTCTTCGTCTTTCACGCTGCGACTGCGTTGGCTGCACGTGCTCGCCACGGTCACTTACTTAAGTAAGCTCCCATGGACTCTCACAATTGCCGCCTTGTCACAACGCGAAATCCTTTGAGTATGCCCGTTTCCGGGCGCCCCGAGCCTTGTAGAGAGTGGGGCTATATTTTTGGTTACTGCATTTTGGGCGGAGGATTATGTTATCCCCTCATCCCGACCCTCGCCCCTTTGGGGCGAGGGAGAAAACACTGCACCGAACGATCCTCGATGGGAGGACGGTTCAGGTGAGGTCAGTTATTTTTTCTTTACCGGACGCTGCCAGCCTTGCTTGTGAACCTGCGGCACACGGCTGAGAACGAGCTCATTTTCCGCCACATCACGCGTAACGGTCGTGCCCGCCGCAATCGTAACGCCTTTACCGATTGTGACTGGCGCCACCAGCTGGCTGTCAGAACCGACGAACACATCATCGCCGATAATGGTTTTGAATTTATTGGCACCATCGTAGTTACAGGTAATCGTACCCGCACCGATATTCACGTTATCGCCAATTTCCGCATCGCCGAGATAGGTCAGATGACCGGCTTTCGAGCCTTTACCCAGACGGGCCTTTTTCATCTCAACAAAGTTGCCAACGTGCGCACCTTCCAGCAGTTCAGCACCTGGACGCAGACGCGCGAACGGACCAATAGTACAGGCGGCTTCAAGACGTGCATCTTCCACCACGCTGTACGGGCTAATCTCGCAATCGTCACCAATGACGCTGTTTTTGATGACACATCCGGTACCGATTTTAACGCGATGACCCAGCGTCACTTGGCCTTCAATAATAACGTTAGTGTCAATTTCGACATCACGCCCGTGAGCAAGCGTACCGCGCAGGTCGAAACGCGCCGGATCGCGCAGCATCACACCCGCAAGCAGCAGTTTTTCCGCCTGCTCAGCCTGATAGATACGCTCCAGACGGGAAAGCTGAAGACGGTTGTTTACGCCGTCAGTTTCGCTGATCCGCGTCGGATGAACGGCTATAATTTCATGGCCTTCGTGATGCGCCATTGCGATGATATCGGTGATGTAGTATTCACCCTGCGCATTGTTGTTGTTCAGTTTTGACAACCAGCGTTTCAGATCCGCGCCGTTGGCGATCAGAATGCCGGTATTAATTTCCTGAATCTGGCGTTGCTCGTCGGAGGCGTCTTTATGCTCGACAATGCCCGTCACCTTGCCGTTTTCACGGGTGATACGGCCATAGCCCGTCGGGTCGTCCAGTTTTACAGTGAGTAAACCGATGCCACCCTGTGGTTTGGCTTCACGCAGACGCGTTAAGGTTTCAACAGCAATCAGCGGAACGTCGCCGTAGAGCATCAGAATGTCTTCGTCGTCTGCAAAGAATGGCGCGGCCTGCTGCATAGCATGGCCGGTACCCAACTGTTCAGCCTGAAGCACCCAGTTGAGATTCTCATCGCCCAGCGTCTTTTTAAGC
This sequence comes from Lelliottia amnigena, assembly GCA_900635465.1. Lineage (NCBI taxonomy): Bacteria > Pseudomonadati > Pseudomonadota > Gammaproteobacteria > Enterobacterales > Enterobacteriaceae > Lelliottia > Lelliottia amnigena. The sequence goes on along the minus strand of LR134135.1, from coordinate 4,452,250 downwards.
AAATCACCGCCGTGTCCGTAGACCAGGTGAACATTGCTCGCGGCCCAATTCATTTGCAGCATCAATGACATGCTGCACCATCGGCTTTCCTGCCAACGTGTGCAACACCTTAGGAAGATCGGAATACATGCGGGTGCCTTTGCCTGCGGCAAGGATGACCACGCTCATTGTATTGTTCAACATACGCGTCCTGACTGTAATTTGAGTGAGAAGTAGAACCCTTTGACGTTGAAAATTCTACATATTTTGCAGCATAAAATGGGCTGCTGGTAAAACGCTCAACATCCGGCATTAATGGCTATTTGAAGATACTTTTAAGGGCAGAGTAAATCACTTTTCATCCTGAAAATAGCTTTCTAGTGGGAAGTCGCGAGCGCCTACAACAGGTTAGCTATTTTTTTCGCCTCATGAATAAAGATCGCCTCAAAGCAAAACAACGTTTTAATTATCCAATATTGTGACAACCAAAAAAGAAACGACGTTTCATCTTGATGATAATGGCGCTCAAATATCAATCAGGAGAATAAGATGAATTATAAAATACCTCTGGCCCTAATGATGTGTAGCTCCTTTATTGTCAACGCAGCAGAACAGAATCACGTCTGGAAAGCCATTGCGTTTGGCCAATCGACAGACGTGAATTTCTCATCAAACGTGTTGCCCGAGAAAATCGGTGTCAACGACGTCACTATAGATGGAAAAAAACTGACGCCACAAGACGCGGTTGATCTCTCCAAACCCATCACGATTGAAAGCCGGGGAGGCAAAATCGCCAATTCGCACGACGGATTGACGTTTTTCTATACCGAGCTTCCAACCCGCGAGAATTTTATTTTAGAAGCGACCGTCAGGGTCGATCAGTTTGGTCCGGAGAATGGGGCTAAGCCAGCAGCGCAGGAAGGCGCAGGTCTGTTAGTGCGTGATGTGATCGGCGTGCCGCGTCAGCAACCGCTGAAAGAGGGCTACGAAGAGTTTCCTGCAGCGTCGAATCTGGTGATGAATGCCATTATGACGCAGGATAAAAAGGACCATCAGCGGGTAAAAATGCAAGTAATCACGCGTGAAGGTGTTTCCCGTCCGTGGGGCAACGCAGGCGCGGCGATAAAAAAACAGAGCTACAAAGAAGAAGTGGATTTAAGCCAGACGCCTGAATTTCGGCTTAAGCTGCAAAGAACGAACGAAGGGTTTGTCACCGCGTGGGCCCCCGCTGGGAGTGACGCGTGGGTCAGCCAAAGCGTTCCCCGTGCCAATTTAATTTCGGTACAAAATCAGGATCGCTATTACGTTGGGTTCTTTGCTTCCCGTAACGCAAAAATCACCGTGACCGATGCGGCTCTGACAACATCTGTGGCAGAAACGGTTGCCAGCAAGCCCTGGCAACCAAAAGCATTACCACCTGTTGTGCAGATCGCCTCGCCAGGCAAGAGCACCTCTGAAGATTATCAGGTACAAGCGCGCGCCAACTACGATGGCGTCTTCCGTCTTCGCCAAAACGAAGTGGTGATCGGCAATGATAAATCCGTTAAAGCGGGTGAAATGTATTCCGTGCCTGCGAAACTGAGTGATAACAACGCCTTTGACTTAACGTTTACGCCTGCCAGCGGTGAGCCTGTGCAGCAGAAATTCACCGTCGAAAAAGTGGCAGGTATCACGGCAACGACCTTGCACGTTTCCCCGGAAGGGAAAGCGGAGGGTCAGGGAACGGTCGCTTCACCGATGGATTTAACGACTGCTATTAGCCTGCTGGCGCCTGGCGGCAAAATCATCATGGCGAAAGGTGATTATCCGCGCAGCGAAATCCCGGTTTCGTCCAGCGGCAGCGCGGACAACATCAAAACGCTGCAAGCGGATGGGAGAGTGGTGATTCAGGGGTTGCTGGTGGATGCCAGCTATTGGCACATCAACGGAATTGACGTTACCGGGAAAAGCCTGCGCGTTCAGGGCAGTCATAATCTGATTGAAGATGTGACGGCTTATCGCAATGACGATACCGGCATTCAGATTTCATCCCCGGATAACGTAGGCCGCCCGCTGTGGGCAAGCTATAACCGGGTGATCAACGCCGAATCCTATTCCAATGAAGATCCTGGCAAAATTAACGCCGATGGATTTGCGGTGAAGATGCGCGTCGGTGAGGGTAATCGCCTGGAAAACTGCATTTCTCATGACAATATCGACGACGGCTTTGATCTGTTCAATAAGATTGAAGATGGTGCCAACGGCGTTGTGGTGATCGAGAATTCCATTGCACGCAACAACACCAGCAACGGTTTTAAACTCGGCGGTGAAGGGCAACCCGTCGCGCATGAAGTGCGTAACAGTAAGGCGGTGGGAAATCATCTGGATGGTTTTACCGATAACTTCAACCCAGGCCAACTGGTTGTCGAAAATAATGTGGCGGTGGACAACCAGCGCTTTAACTTTATCTTCCGACCAAGCCCGTACGGCGATCCCTCTACACAGGGCATTTTCTCCGGTAATAAGTCAGTACGCACGCAGCCTGGACGCTATGACGACGCCGTCGTCGGTAACGTTGATAAGACGAATTACTTTATGCAGAAAGGGAAAAGCGTGAATAGCGAGGGGAAGGTATTAGACGAAAAAGCCACGTTAGCTGAGCTGAAGTTGTAGCAGATGGCGCTTGCTTATCGAACCACTGTAAGCACAGCGCCACATTGCATATCAGCGGTATTACAGGTTGAAAGTCCCGAAAGAGATATTCATGCTGCTGAAAAGGGCGATGATTTTGTTGATCAGTTTCATGTTGGCATCCTGTTTTTAATCTGAATTAATTATGTGACACACATCACAAAAACAAGTCTACACCTCAAAATTTAACCGATCAAGATTTTTGTGAGATACATCACAAAATAATAAAACGCCTTTTCAGTTTCAATTATCCTGAAACGCAAGCATAAAAAAAGCCAGTCTGAAACCAGACTGGCTTTTGTACTTTTCAAGCCGGTGTTACATCGCTTTTTTAGTCAACTCGATAACGCGTAATTTCGCGATCGCTTTGGCCAGTTCAGCAGACGCCTGTGCGTAATCCACGTCGCCATGAGAGCTCTTAATATGCTCTTCTGCTTTACGCTTCGCTTCCAGAGCTCGCGCTTCGTCGAGATCCTGGCCACGAATAGCGGTATCAGCAAGAACGGTCACACTGCCAGGCTGCACTTCAAGAATGCCGCCGGACAGATAGATAAACTCTTCATGACCGAACTGTTTTACGATGCGGATCATACCAGGCTTAATGGCGGTGAGCAGCGGCGCGTGTCCTGGGAAAATACCCAGTTCACCTTCACTACCCGTTACCTGGATTTTCTCGACCAGACCAGAGAACATTTGTTGCTCTGCGCTGACGACGTCCAGGTGGTAAGTCATTGCCATATCACCCTCCGATTAAGGCGTTAAAGTTTTTTGGCTTTTTCCACGGCTTCGTCGATGGAACCAACCATGTAGAACGCCTGCTCCGGCAGGTGATCGTATTCGCCTTCCATGATGCCTTTAAAGCCACGGATGGTGTCTTTCAGGGAAACGTATTTACCAGGGGAACCGGTGAATACTTCCGCTACGAAGAACGGCTGGGACAGGAAGCGCTGAATCTTACGTGCGCGAGCTACCACCAGTTTATCTTCTTCAGACAGCTCATCCATACCCAGGATGGCGATGATGTCTTTCAGTTCCTGGTAACGTTGCAGCAGGGACTGTACGCCACGCGCGGTGTCGTAGTGTTCCTGACCAACAACCAGTGGATCCAGCTGACGGCTGGTGGAGTCCAGCGGGTCAACGGCTGGGTAGATACCCAGAGACGCGATCTGACGGCTCAGTACCACGGTTGCATCTAAGTGAGCAAAGGTGGTGGCTGGAGATGGGTCAGTCAAGTCATCCGCAGGGACGTATACAGCCTGAACGGAGGTGATAGAACCGGTTTTGGTAGAAGTGATACGTTCCTGCAGAACGCCCATCTCTTCCGCCAGGGTCGGCTGGTAACCTACCGCTGAAGGCATACGGCCCAGCAGCGCAGATACTTCAGTACCGGCCAGGGTGTAACGGTAGATGTTATCTACGAACAGCAGTACGTCACGACCTTCGTCACGGAACTTCTCAGCCATAGTCAGACCGGTCAGCGCAACGCGCAGACGGTTTCCTGGTGGCTCGTTCATCTGGCCATAAACCAGGGATACTTTATCCAGAACGTTGGAATCGGTCATTTCGTGGTAGAAGTCGTTACCCTCACGAGTACGCTCACCCACGCCTGCAAACACGGAGTAACCGGAGTGCTCGATCGCGATGTTACGGATCAGCTCCATCATGTTTACAGTTTTACCCACGCCCGCACCGCCGAACAGACCAACTTTACCGCCCTTAGCGAACGGACACATCAGGTCGATAACTTTGATGCCGGTTTCCAGCAGTTCCTGAGAGCTAGACAGCTCTTCATAGGAAGGTGCTGCACGGTGGATTGCCCAACGGTCTTCTTCACCGATGTCGCCTTTCATGTCGATTGGTTGACCCAAAACGTTCATGATACGACCCAGTGTTGCTTTACCTACCGGGACTTCGATCGGGTGTTCGAGATCTTTAACAGCCAGACCACGACGCAGACCGTCGGAAGAACCCATGGCGATAGTACGTACGATACCACCACCGAGCTGCTGCTGAACTTCCAGCACCAGACTCTCGTTACCATTCTGTACCTCAAGAGCATCGTACACGCGCGGTACGGCATCCTGAGGGAATTCGACGTCAACCACGGCGCCGATTACCTGGACAATTTTTCCAGTAGCCATCTTGAATCCTCTACGAATTAACCTGGTTATACCGCGGATGCACCACCGACGATTTCGGTGAGTTCCTGAGTAATGCTGGCCTGACGAGCTTTGTTGTATACCAACTGCAGCTCTTTAATCAGGCTGCCGCCATTGTCGGTCGCGGCTTTCATCGCCACCATACGTGCGGCCTGCTCGCTGGCCAGGTTTTCTACCACGCCCTGATAAACCTGAGATTCAACGTAACGACGCAGCAGGGTATCCAGCAGCGGTTTCGGATCGGGTTCATACAGGTAATCCCAGGCTTTCTGCTTCAGCTCTTTATCTTCTGATGCCGGTAAAGGCAGCAGCTGAGTGAGGGTCGGAACCTGAGACATGGTGTTAATAAATTTGTTGCTGACAACGTAAAGTCTGTCCAGACGGCCTTCATCATAGGCCTGCAACATCACTTTAACCGGGCCAATCAGCTCGGACAGGGATGGGTTATCACCCATGCCCGTCACCTGAGCGACAATATTGCCGCCTACGGAATTAAAGAAAGAGACGCCTTTAGAGCCGATCATCGCGATATCGCTCTGAACGCCTTTATCAGACCAGACTTTCATATCCGCCAGCAGTTTTTTGAACAGGTTAATGTTCAAGCCACCGCACAGACCACGGTCGGTAGACACCACCAGGTAGCCCACGCGTTTAACGTCGCGTTCTTCCAGGTAAGGATGCTTGTATTCCAGATTACCGTTTGCAAGGTGACCAATCACTTTGCGCATGGTATCTGCATAAGGACGGCTGGACGCCATGCGATCCTGCGATTTACGCATTTTGGAAGCGGCGACCATCTCCATCGCTTTAGTGATCTTCTGCGTGTTCTGGACGCTTGCGATCTTACTACGTATCTCTTTTGCGCCGGCCATGAGCTTCTCCTCAATGCCTTGCGGTCTGCCCTAAGACAGACCGCCGGACGTTACCAGGACTGGGTTGCTTTGAAGGAATCGAGGATGCTTTTCAGCTTGCCTTCGATTTCGTCGTTATAGCCACCGGACTGGTTGATCTCTTGCATCAGCGGAGCGTGATCACGGTCAACGTAAGCCAGCAGAGCGGCTTCGAAGCTACCGATTTTCGCCAGTTCCACATCTTCGAGGTAACCGCGTTCAGCCGCGAACAGCACCAGGCCCTGTTGTGCAACAGACATTGGGGCATACTGTTTCTGCTTCAGGAGTTCGGTCACTTTCTGACCGTGGCTCAGCTGTTTACGGGTTGCTTCGTCCAGATCGGACGCGAACTGCGAGAACGCCGCCAGTTCACGATACTGTGCCAGCGCGGTACGAATACCACCGGACAGTTTCTTGATGATCTTGGTCTGAGCAGCACCACCAACACGGGATACGGAGATACCTGGGTTAACTGCAGGACGAATACCGGAGTTAAACAGGTTGGTTTCCAGGAAGATCTGACCATCGGTAATCGAAATAACGTTGGTTGGAACGAACGCAGAAACGTCACCCGCTTGGGTTTCGATAATCGGCAGAGCAGTCAGAGAACCGGTTTTACCTTTTACTTCACCTTTCGTGAAGTTCTCAACGTATTCCGCGTTTACGCGGGATGCGCGCTCAAGCAGACGGGAGTGGAGATAAAACACGTCGCCCGGGAATGCTTCACGTCCTGGTGGACGGCGCAGCAGCAGGGAAACCTGACGGTAAGCAACAGCCTGTTTAGACAGGTCATCGTATACGATCAACGCATCTTCACCGCGGTCACGGAAGTATTCGCCCATTGCGCAACCGGCATAAGGCGCCAGGTATTGCAGTGCAGCGGATTCAGAAGCGGTCGCAACCACAACGATGGTGTTAGACAGCGCGCCGTGCTCTTCCAGTTTACGAACCACGTTAGAAATGGTGGACGCTTTCTGGCCGATAGCCACGTACACACATTTGATACCGGAGTCGCGCTGGTTGATGATCGCATCGATTGCCATCGCGGTTTTACCGGTCTGACGGTCGCCGATGATCAGTTCACGCTGACCACGACCGATTGGGATCATGGCATCAACGGATTTATAACCAGTCTGCACTGGCTGATCAACGGACTGACGTTCGATAACGCCTGGTGCGATAACTTCGATTGGCGAGAAGCCATCGTTATCAACCGGGCCTTTACCGTCGATTGGTGCACCCAGGGTGTTCACCACGCGACCCAGCAGGCCACGGCCGACCGGTACTTCCAGAATACGACCAGTACATTTGACTTTCATGCCTTCGGCAAGGTCAGCGTACGGGCCCATCACAACTGCACCTACGGAGTCGCGCTCCAGGTTCAGTGCGATTGCGTAACGGTTACCCGGCAGGGAAATCATCTCACCCTGCATACAATCGGCCAGGCCGTGGATGCGGATAACACCGTCACTTACAGAAACAATAGTACCTTCGTTATGAGCTTCGCTCACAACACTAAACTGAGCAATGCGCTGCTTGATCAGTTCGCTGATTTCGGTGGAATTCAGTTGCATGCTCCAGTCCCCTTAAGACTGCAAGACGTCTGCAAGGCGTTCAAGACGGCCGCGTACGCTACCATCAATGACCATATCACCCGCTCGGATGATTACGCCTGCCATTACAGACTTATCGATTTTGCAATTCAGCTTAACTTTGCGTGACAGACGTTTTTCCATCGCGGCGGTGATCTTCGCAAGCTGTTCTTCACTCAGTTCGTTCGCCGAGGTTACTTCAACTTCGGCGGTAGCTTCACTGAGAGCACGTAAGTGCTCGAACTGCTCAAGAACATCCGGGAGCACGCGTAGACGACCATTTTCAGCCATAACCTTAATCAGGTTCTGGCCGCTGGCGTCCAGCTGCTCGCCACAAACGGCGATAAACGACGCAGCAAGCGTTTCTGGTGCTAAAGCACCTGAAAGCATCTCAGCCATTTGCTCGTTTTTCGTTACCTCAGCGGCAAACGCCAGCATATCCTGCCAGCGATCGACATTTTGGTGTTCGACAGCAAAGTCAAAAGCTGCTTTGGCGTAGGGGCGAGCTACCGTAACAAATTCAGACATCAGCCCCTCCCTCCTTACAGTTCAGCGACAAGTTTGTCCACGATGTCGCTGTTAGCAGCTTCATCCACGGAACGTTCGATGATCTTCTCGGCGCCAGCAACAGCCAGAATCGCAACCTGCTTACGCAGTTCTTCACGTGCACGTTTACGCTCAGCATCAATTTCAGCCTGCGCCTGTGCAACGATCTTAGTGCGTTCCTGTTCTGCTTCAGCTTTTGCTTCGTCCAGGATCTGTGAACGGCGTTTGTTAGCCTGTTCAATGATGACCTGAGCTTCTGCTTTCGCTTTTTTCAGCTGGTCTGTCGCGTTGGCCTGTGCAAGGTCCAAATCTTTCTTAGCGCGCTCTGCAGAAGCCAAACCGTCAGCAATTTCTTTCTGACGTTTTTCGATGGCAGCCATTAAAGGCGGCCATACATACTTCATGCAGAACCAGACAAAGAGAATAAACGCGATGGCCTGGCCGAGGATTGTTGCGTTCATGTTCACAGCACAATACCTCTTAAATTTCTGTGGCTTAGGTTTTTCGAACTACTACTACGCGACAGCAAACATCACGTACAGACCCAGACCTACAGCGATCATTGGGATTGCATCCACCAGACCCATAACGATAAAGAACTGAGTACGCAGCAGAGGAATCAGATCCGGTTGACGCGCTGCGCCTTCCAGGAATTTGCCCCCGAGGATGCCGATACCGATCGCAGCACCGATAGCCGCCAGACCCATCATCACAGCGGCAGCCATGTACAGCAGATCCATATTCAGGTTTTCCATGACAGTCTCCAGTTTGTTTCAAAAAAAAACGTAGTAGTGTTGGTAAAAAATCAGTGCTCTTCAGACGCCATCGACAGATAGACGATCGTCAGAACCATGAAGATAAAGGCTTGCAGCGTAATGATCAGGATGTGGAAAATGGCCCATGGCACATTCAGAATCCACTGTGACCACCACGGCAGAAGACCCGCGATCAGAATGAAAATCAGCTCACCCGCATACATGTTGCCGAACAGTCGCAGACCGAGAGAAACCGGTTTGGACAGCAGGCTCACGCCTTCCAGGATCAGGTTGACCGGAATAAACGCCCAGTGGTTGAACGGCTGCAAGGTAAGCTCTTTCACGAAGCCGCTTACGCCTTTCATTTTGATACTGTAGAAAAGAATCAGGATGAATACGCCCAGCGCCATGGACAGGGTGATGTTCACGTCAGCAGACGGAACCACACGCAGTGCAGGCAGGCCGAAGACATGCTCACCGATGTATGGCAGCAGGTCGATAGGCAGAAGGTCCATCAGGTTCATCAGGAAGACCCAGACGAAGACAGTCAACGCCAGTGGAGCAATCAGCTTGCTCTTACCGTGATACATGTCTTTGACGCTGCCATGAACAAAGCCGATGACTAATTCAATTGCCGTCTGGAATTTCCCTGGAACGCCGCTGGTCGCTTTTTTAGCAACGCTACGGAACATGGCCAGGAACAACAGACCCAACACCACCGAGAAGAACATGGAGTCAATGTTGAGCGTCCAGAAGGTGGCCGGGGGGTTATGCGGATCCACCAGCGAGAATGTACGCAGATCCATCTGAAGGTTCGTCAGATGATGACCTATGTAATCCTGCGGCGTCATATTTTCTGAAGCCATGATGCCTTTTACCCTTTGTTGTTGATTACAGCTGGTGCCAGAACTTGTACCACCAGCACCAAAACCCACGTCACGATCAGCGGCAAAAATACCACTTTGAAAACAGCCAGCGCCACCACCAAAAAGGCAAAGGTCAGCAACACCTTACACACTTCGCCAAGAGCGAAGGACCAGGCCACGCGGCCTTTGGCGGGTGTATGCGCCTGATGACGCCAGGCAAAAATCATAAATAACATGTTAGGCAAAACAACTGCCAGACCTCCACAAACAGCGGAGATGCCCCAGAAGGGGTCTTTCAGGCTGAACAGCAGTCCACTTGCTACTACGGCCAAAAACTGTATGAACAGAAGTTTACGTGCAACGTTTCTACTCAAGAGCGACACAGACATCACGTTAAACTCCTGCTCCCTTCGAGGTACGTCGCGTGTCGTATAAAACGTTCTTTAAGGCTCAGAGTCAAGCAGCAAAAAGCGGACAAATTATACGGTGCGCCCCCGTGAATTCAAACAATAAGTAGCGAAAAGGTGAATAAATGTTTAAAAATTTTTCACCACCGCTATTTTTTAACTTTTCATCAAAGAGTGAGCCAGGATGCAAAACGGCAAACAGCTCGGAAACGTTGATGATAAAGCGTGCACGAGATCACAAAATATACATTTACGATAAGGTCATATTAATCAAATCCATAAATCAGATTATTTCATCTTTATGATATTAAAGGTTAATTAACGCAACTTTTCTCAAAACAACCCTATCTACAACAAAAACCTTTCATTGACATTCTTAATAAAAATTTAACATCAACGTGTCGTTACTCAATCCGACTTTTCGCAGGCTTATATTTTCGTGGTTGACTATCTTTTGGGTGAACAACGCTGATTACGTTAACTTCAGGAAAACCCCAAGTAACAATCAGGTTAAATCAGCCTTTAAGGGAATCTTTTTTCCGTGCTGTTTTTTAACACACTAAGAACAGCACAAATTCCACATTTTTATACATTTTTAAAAATGATTTGGTTTAATCACCACCAAATGACGCTCACCATCAAGTTGCGGAACCTGAAGCTTAGCAATGGACTCTACGCTATAACCCGCAGGTAGCTGGGCGATTTCATCGTCAGGAACCAACCCTTTAAGCGCATAAAAACGGCCATCCTGCGCGGGTAAATGTTTGCACCAGCTCACCATATCGTTGAGGGAAGCAAAAGCACGGCTGATCACGCCATCAAATGGAGGCTCGGAAGGAAACGCTTCTACCCTGCTCTGCACCGGCTCAATATTTTCAAGCTTCAGCTCATGCTGCACCTGGCGCAGGAAACGTACTCGCTTGCCAAGGCTGTCCAGCAGGGTGAAGTGGCATTCAGGACGCACAATAGACAGCGGAATACCGGGTAACCCCGGACCAGTCCCGACGTCAATAAAGCGCTCGCCGCGCAGATGAGGCGCAACCACAATGCTATCGAGAATATGGCGAATCAGCATCTCGTTAGGATCGCGTACTGACGTAAGGTTATACGCTTTATTCCATTTGTTCAGCATATCGACATACGCCACCAGCTGGTTTTTCTGGTGATCGGTGAGCGAAATGCCGGCCTGTTCCAGCAGACGAGAGAGTTTGTTGAGCACGGCGAATACCTGTAGAGAGGATTGTTAGCCCGGCCAACGCAACGCGACCGGGCAACGATTATCATAGACTTAAGCGCTGCGGCGCAGCATACCTTGTTTTTTCAGCCAGACCAGCAGAATGGAAATGGCTGCAGGTGTAACGCCAGAAATACGCGATGCCTGACCGATCGAAACGGGTTTATGATCGTTAAGTTTGGCGATCACTTCGTTAGACAACCCCGTCACCTGACGGTAATCCAGCATTTCTGGCAGCAGCGTATTTTCGTTGCGCTGCTGTTTTTCGATCTCATCCTGCTGACGCGCGATGTAACCTTCGTATTTGATCTGAATTTCAACCTGCTCAGCCGCTTCAGCATCGTCGAGGCCTGGTGCAAATGGCGTCATCTGAACCAGCTGTTCGTAAGTCATGCCGGGACGACGTAACAGATCTTCACCGCTCGCTTCACGGGAGAGCGGCGCTGCTAAGTGAGCATTCACTTCGGCAACGGACTCGGCTAACGGATTCACCCAGGTAGATTTCAGGCGCTGACGTTCGGTTTCGATACGTTCCAACTTTTCGTTGAAGCGTGCCCAGCGTTCGTCATCAACCAGACCCAGCTCACGCCCCATTTCGGTAAGACGCAAATCGGCGTTATCTTCGCGCAGCATCAGACGATATTCCGCGCGAGAGGTAAACATACGGTACGGCTCTTTTGTGCCCATGGTGCTGAGATCGTCAACCAGAACCCCAAGGTAAGCCTGATCACGACGCGGCGCCCAGCCCTCTTTTTCGGCAGAAAAACGTGCGGCGTTCAAGCCTGCCAACAACCCTTGGGCAGCGGCTTCTTCGTAACCCGTTGTCCCGTTAATTTGACCGGCAAAGAACAGACCCTGAATGAATTTGCTTTCCAGCGTCGGTTTCAGATCGCGAGGGTCGAAGAAATCGTACTCAATCGCGTAGCCGGGACGCACAATTTTCGCGTTTTCCATGCCCTGCATCGAACGAACGATTTGGATCTGAACATCAAACGGCAGGCTGGTGGAGATGCCGTTCGGATAAATTTCGTTGGACGTCAGGCCTTCCGGCTCCAGGAAAATCTGGTGCTGGTTACGATCGGCAAAACGCATCACTTTGTCTTCGATCGACGGGCAGTAGCGTGGACCGATCCCCTCGATCACTCCCGCGTACATCGGGCTGCGATCGAGATTATTACGGATCACATCATGGGTTTTCTCGTTGGTATGCGTGATGTAACACGGCACCTGTCGAGGATGTTGAGCAGCATTGCCCATGAACGAGAAGACAGGAATGGGCGTGTCACCCTGCTGTTGAGCCAGCACGCTGAAATCGATAGTGCGCGCGTCGATGCGCGGCGGCGTACCGGTCTTCAGGCGATTAACACGCAGCGGCAGCTCGCGTAAACGACGGGAGAGCGAAATGGATGGCGGATCGCCAGCACGGCCACCGCTGTAATTATCCAAACCGATATGAATTTTGCCGTCGAGGAAAGTCCCCACCGTTAACACAACCGCTTTGGCACGGAATTTCAACCCCATTTGGGTCACTGCACCGACAACCCGATCGTTTTCAACGATAAGATCTTCAACCGCTTGCTGGAAGATCATCAGGTTGGGTTGATTCTCCAGCGCAGTACGCACCGCCTGCCGGTATAACACACGATCGGCCTGAGCACGGGTGGCACGAACGGCCGGCCCTTTACTCGCGTTTAGTATCCTAAACTGGATTCCAGCATGATCGATCGCTTTCGCCATCAAGCCGCCGAGGGCATCGACTTCTTTTACCAGGTGTCCTTTCCCAATGCCGCCAATCGCCGGATTACAGGACATTTGTCCCAGCGTGTCGATATTGTGTGTCAAAAGCAGGGTCTGTTGACCCATACGCGCTGCGGCCATAGCGGCCTCAGTGCCTGCATGACCCCCGCCAATGATGATGACGTCAAAAGGATCCTGATAAAACATGCTTTCCTGCCTTGCGTAAAGCGGTTTGAAAATGGATTTAAGCCCGGGCCGTGGATTCTACTCAAGTTTAGTCTTTCGAGAAAGCACTGGGATCCTGGCTATTAAAAAGAAGATCTTCTTATTTAGAGATCTGTTTTACTATGATCTCTTATTAGGATCGCACGTTTCTGTGGATAAGCGGGATCTCATCAGGAAGATCATAACGTTAGAAAGGATCGTTTGCTGTGAATGATCGGTGATCCTGGACAGTATAAGCTGGGGTTAGATCGTGACTTTATCCACAGCTCAAAAAGGAAGCAAGCGTTATACATTGGATAACTACCGCTTAATCCAAGCTTTTAACCAGACTTATACACATCTGATCGCGTGATCTTTAATCGTTTTTGAGTAAATTTTTCCATTCACCCAACCATTCTTCGGCCGGATCCTCTGGAATATCGTGATCGAGGATGTTGATCTTCAGTGTTTCACCGATCTGTTTTGCACCGCAGGACTTGATCGCGGCTTCTACTTTCTCAACTGCACCGCAAAACGTGTCATATTCGCGACTACCTATACCCACGGCACCGAAACGTACGGCGGTCAGGTTCGGTTGCTGCTCAAGTAGCTCATCATAGAGAGGTTGCAGATTGTCCGGGATGTCGCCAGCGCCATGCGTCGACGTGATCAGCAGCCAAATCCCATCAGTGGGGAGATCTTCCAGTAACGGCCCGTGCAGCGTTTCGGTCGAAAAACCAGCGTCTTCGAGCTTTTCGGCCAAATGTTCTGCAACGTATTCCGCGCCGCCAAGAGTACTGCCACTGATAAGAGTTATATCTGCCATGATCGCTCGCTCATATAAAGAGGGGATCATTGTACGCTGTGAGTGAGCTGGGATCTACCTGTGGAAAATGTGGTGATTAAAATGCCCTGTTAAGGGCGGATGGTGCGCATGATCGGGTTTTGCAGGGAGATCAGTGTCTCGGTGGACTGAATTTCATCAATTGTTTGGATCTTGTTGATAAGTACCTGTTGCAGGGCGTCGATCGATCGGCACATGACCTTAATAAAGATGCTGTAGTGGCCAGTGGTGTAATAGGCTTCTGTCACTTCTTCCAGGCTCTCGAGTCTTGCCAGCGCTGACGGATAATCCTTCGCACTTTTCAGAATAATGCCAATAAAGCAGCACACGTCATAACCCAACTGTTTAGGGCTCACATCAATACGCGCCCCGGTAATGATCCCGGCCTGCTTCATCTTCTCTACACGAACGTGAATCGTGCCGGGGCTAACGCCAAATTGTTTTGCCAGTTCGGCGTAAGCGGTGCGCGCATTCGCCATTAATGCTTCGAGGATGCCGCGGTCCAGATTATCGATCTGATAATTTTCCATCGTTTTTTCTTATGAAGAATGAGTAATCACTCTATTCTAGCGTCTTATTTTATCGAATCAAAAGTGAACGTGGCTTTTTGTTGTTGGATTATTGAATTGATGCCCGTTTTTGTTGCTTAATCAATATCAACAGGACGCAGGAGTATAAAAATGAAAACCGCTTACATCGTAAAACAACGCCAGATCAGCTTCGTTAAATCCCATTTTTCACGTCAGCTTGAAGAGAAGCTGGGCCTGATTGAAGTTCAGGCACCGATCCTCAGCCGCCTAGGTGATGGAACGCAAGATAACCTGTCTGGTTGCGAAAAAGCGGTACAGGTCAAAGTGAAAACGTTGCCAGATGCCCAGTTCGAAGTGGTTCATTCACTGGCGAAATGGAAGCGTCAAACGTTAGGGCAACACGACTTCAGCGCGGGCGAAGGGCTTTACACGCACATGAAAGCCCTGCGCCCCGATGAAGACCGCCTGACAGCCATTCATTCTGTCTATGTTGACCAGTGGGACTGGGAGCGCGTGATGGGCGATGGCGAGCGCCATGTCGGTACGCTGAAATCTACCGTAGAAGCGATTTATGCGGGAATTAAAGCGACTGAAGCTGCCGTCAGTGAAGAATTCGGTCTGGCACCGTTCCTGCCAGACACGATCCACTTTATTCACAGTCAGGATCTGCTAAGTCGTTTCCCGGATCTTGATGCAAAAGGCCGGGAACGTGCGATCGCAAAAGAGCTGGGCGCGGTATTCCTCATCGGTATCGGGGGCAAACTGTCCGATGGCAAACGTCATGACGTTCGTGCGCCGGATTATGATGACTGGAGCACCTCAGGTGAAAGCGAACGCGCGGGTTTGAACGGCGATATTCTGGTGTGGAACCCGATTCTGGAAGACGCGTTTGAGCTTTCTTCAATGGGGATCCGCGTGGATGCCGATGCGCTTAAGCGTCAGCTGGCGGTGACGGGTGATGAAGATCGCCTGAAACTCGAGTGGCACCAGGCGCTGCTGCGCGGCGAAATGCCGCAGACGATCGGCGGCGGTATTGGTCAGTCTCGTTTAACGATGTTGCTCCTGCAACTTTCCCATATCGGCCAGGTTCAGTGTGGTGTATGGCCACAGCAGGTGCGTGCGAGCGTGGATTCTCTTCTTTAATTAGCGTTTCCAGCGTCGGATAAGACGGCTACGTAACCCGGTATCAAAGCGCCAGATATGATCGAAAATGCGCATGATCCCGGGTTTTCCATGTGCAGACATCGCCACAGCATGAAAGCGATGTTGTTGATCTCGCTGCAATGACTTCACTTTTGCTACTACGTCGTCCGGCAATCTCTGGGCAATAAAATCAGAAATCACTACCGCGTCGGCGTCATACCAGTCTCCGCCCTGCATTCGTTCGATGATGGAACGAAAACAGCTGGCGATATCCGTCCCGCCGCGAAAGCGCTGGCTCAAAAAGCGGATCGCCTGTTCGATACCTTGTTCAGCCGTTAACTCGTAGCCCACGACTTCACTGGAAAACAGCATAATAAAACAGCGACGCCGGTCAGCGAGGGCGACGCGCATCAGTGCCAGACAAAACGCTTTAGCGCACTGTTCGTTGAAACCGCCCATTGAGCCAGAGGTATCAACGCAGACAATAAAGGGTCCGCGAGGTTGTTCATCAAAATCCTGATGAATGACCGGGCGCTGGCTGATTTTTTCATGCCAGGATTCACCCTGCAGGCGATAGGTGAGCAGCTGTTTCTCCACCAGCCGGCGGTAAAATTCATATTCCAGTTCGGTGATGCCGAGCGTCGCCAGTTCGGTCGGCAACAGACGTAAAATATCGTCACTCTGTTGTAATCCATCCACCTGCTCAGGTACGGTGGCGGGCTCGCGCACCAGCGTGCGGAAGGTTTCCATCGGGGCGTCTTTTTTCGGCACGGACTTGGCTTCTCGGGATCGACCAAGCTGTTCTGCGAGCTGCATGAGTTCGGGTTGTTGTGTCAGAAAATCACCGTATTTCACAATCAGCTGATAATCACCGCGCTTGATTTTTCCCGCGCTCATATCCCAAAGACGTCCGGCAGAATTTTCATTTTCCACCAGCACCTGTTCCAGTTGCCCGGTCAGCGTCATGCGTTCCTGAACTTCACTGAGCAATTGTTCACGTTCTTCTTCCAGAAGCTGTTGATTAAGGGACGTGGTTTGTACCACCAGACTGAGCCGCCAGCGCTGCAAAAACAGGGTATGCAACGCAGGGGTAAACGTTGCGTTGTCCGTTACCAGCTTGCGGGCCTGAGCCGCATAAGGCGAGTGAACTTTATCGAGCAGCGTCAGAATTTGCGGCAATTGAACAATGAATTGTGGTGTGGATAACCGCTGACACTGCTGATAGCACACCACCTCTTCCGTCAGTTCAGGCGGGACTTCTGTCTCTTTGAGACGTCTGCGCAGGCTATCGCGCCAGCGCGGGAGGTCGTCGGTAACAGCCTTTTTAATTCGGGGAAATTTTTCAAAGAAAGCAGCCAGCTGCGGAGAAGCCAGTAAGGTGATTACGACCTCTTCGATCAGCCCTTCTTCTCCTACAGCCAGCATCACATTCAGCGTATCCAGCGTTAGCATTGACGCGCCTGTTTAATCTGCGCGCTGACATCCTGCAAGCTGGCTTCGATACGACCCAACCAGTCGCTATGAACAAAGAGGCATTTTTGTTGCTCGCTGAAGCGCGTATGTTGCTGGTGCCACTCGGTGTCCAGCGCTTCCAACTGCTGTTTGATCTCTTCCGGAACGTTCTCGGCCGCGTTGCCTGGCAGGGCAAGACGCGATCCTTGCAGACTGACATCGCGGATCACCAAATGCAGGCTGGTATCCACTTCCATATTCAGGATCTGCGCAAAACCGATCCCGTTTAGCTTCCCGCGGATCTCACCGCTTTTATCTAGCCACTGCGCCAGCGCTTCGCGCTCCAGGGTGATGTGCACCACCTGCATATCGTGGAGTTTCAGCGGCTGTTGCAGAAGAAGCGTCAGCGACGTCTCTGTCAGTTCTGCGGGGAGTTCATAGTGAGGTTTACGTGAGAACATCCCGCCGAGGCGGCTGACTTTAAGCGCTGTTTTATCACTTTGCTGCTGTTGAAGCTGGATGCGTCGTTGAGTGATAGCGCCCAGCTGATTAAGCATCGCCTGCTGCCCCCACGCGTGCCCGGTCATCAAAACGTCCAGCTGCTGCTGCATAAGATTCATGCCTTCAGCATCGTGCCACAGGCAGTCTTTCAGCAGGATAAGATCGATTGGGGCGACGGCGTCTCTCCCGCTAAATAACGCGCTCGACTGCAACAGGCGAATGGCTTTTTTCCAGCGACGGTCTGACACATAGGGTGCTGACGGCAATAAGTCCAGCTGCTGGCGAAGCATGAAGATCAGCTCAAACACGGAATCGGGCAGCTTTATCTTGCCGATATCCTGCTGCCACTGTTGATACTCTTCGTCGGTCACCTGTAACGAAGGCGAAACCGGATTTTCATTTTCATCCTGCTGGCTCACGAGCATCGAACGGAAATTGGATTTGTCCTGCACCTTGTCCAGCCACAGGCGAATCAGCATGCGGTCATACAGCGCCTCAAGGCTGTTATCTGCTTCCGGCAGTTCATTGGATGCGGCCACCAGCAGACGCATCGGGATTTTTTCTTCAAATGCGCCGTTGCGAAAACGTCGTTCGTTGATGGCGGTGAGCAGCGTATTCAGGATGGCGGGACCGGCTTTCCAGATCTCATCCAGAAAAACGATTTCGGCTTCGGGGAGATAACCGGCCGTTAAACGCTGATAGCGCCCTTCATCTTTGAGCGCCTGAATCGACAGCGGGCCAAACACCTCTTCCGGCGTGGAGAAGCGAGTCATCAAATACTCAAAGGCGCGTGCATTTTGAAAGGCGAACTTCAGGCGGCGGGCGATCAGGCTTTTTGCGATGCCGGGAGGGCCCAATAAAAAGACGCTTTCACCGCTCAATGCGGCCAACAAACACAAGCGAATCGCATGGCTACGCTCGAAAAGGCCTTTTTCCAGCGCACTGCTGAGGCGGGAAATTCTTTCTGCTAATAAATGTGAGTGAGCCATAATAGTTTTGCGTCCTTTCGCTGTCGTTGCAGCTATTTGATGCGAGTATAGACGTTTCGGGTTGGGCTGGTAATAGACTGAACTCCGGCGCTATTTTCTTTGCGCTAAATTAATACGGTTGCATTTAAGGATACGATCTTGCGATTAATCGTGCATACTGTGCGCCTTTTTGTGGGCCAAGGGACTCAGCACACATTTGTTCTACAACGAAAAGACTAGTCTATGAGCACTGATAATAAGCAATCATTACGCGCTATAACGCTTGCGGCGATTGGGGTTGTCTACGGTGATATTGGCACCAGCCCGCTTTACACGCTTCGCGAATGTCTGTCCGGTCAGTTTGGTTTTGGTGTCGAACGTGACGCCGTGTTTGGCTTTTTGTCACTCATCTTCTGGCTGCTGATTCTGGTGGTCTCGCTTAAATATCTCTCTTTCGTCATGCGCGCGGATAACGCCGGTGAAGGCGGGATCCTGACGTTGATGTCCCTGGCGGGGCGTAACACGTCGGCAAGAATGACCTCTTTCCTGGTGATCATCGGGTTGATAGGTGGCAGCTTCTTCTATGGGGAAGTGGTGATTACGCCTGCGATTTCGGTGCTTTCGGCGATCGAGGGGCTGGAGATTATCGCGCCGCAGCTGGAGACGTGGGTGGTTCCGCTCGCCATTGTTGTCCTGACCCTGCTGTTTGCGATTCAGAAACATGGCACCGGGCTTGTCGGTAAGCTGTTTGCACCGATTATGCTGGCCTGGTTCCTGATCCTGGCGGCACTGGGTTTGCGCGGAATTATTGGCAATCCAGAAGTGCTGCAGGCTCTTAACCCGGCATGGGCGGTTCATTTCTTCCTGGAATACAAAACCGTTTCGTTTGTTGCCCTCGGCGCGGTCGTGCTTTCTATTACCGGCGTCGAAGCGCTGTACGCGGATATGGGTCACTTCGGGAAGCTGCCGATTCGCCTCGCGTGGTTTACCGTCGTGCTGCCGTCTCTGGTACTGAATTACTTCGGTCAGGGTGCGCTGCTGCTGAAAAACCCTGAGGCTATCAAGAACCCGTTCTTCCTGCTGGCACCCGAATGGGCGCTGGTGCCGATGTTGATTATCGCCACGCTGGCGACCGTTATCGCATCTCAGGCGGTGATCTCGGGGGTGTTCTCGTTGACGCGTCAGGCGGTTCGCCTGGGTTATCTGTCGCCGATGCGGATTATTCATACCTCGGAGATGGAATCCGGTCAGATCTACATTCCTTTCATTAACTGGCTGCTTTACGTTGCCGTGGTGATTGTGATTGTCAGCTTTGAACACTCCAGCAATCTGGCGGCGGCGTACGGTATTGCCGTCACAGGGACGATGGTGCTTACGTCGATTCTGTCGACCACCGTGGCGTATCGGAACTGGCACTGGAATAAGTTCCTTGTGGCGCTGATTCTGGTGGGGCTGCTGTGTATTGATTTGCCATTGTTCTCGGCAAACCTGGATAAAATCGTCTCGGGTGGCTGGCTGCCGTTGACGCTGGGTCTGGTGATGTTCATCGTGATGACAACGTGGAAAAGCGAGCGTTTCCGCCTGTTACGTCGCATGCATGAGCACGGTAACTCTCTTGAGGCGATGATCGCCTCGCTGGAGAAATCACCGCCGGTGCGCGTGCCAGGGACTGCGGTATATATGTCGCGTGCGCAGAAAGTGATTCCGTTTGCGCTGATGCATAACCTCAAGCACAACAAAGTGCTGCACGAACGCGTGATTTTGCTGACGCTGCGTACCGAAGATGCGCCGTACGTGCATAACGTTCGTCGCGTGCAGATAGAACAATTATCCCCGACGTTCTGGCGCGTAGTCGCAAGCTACGGCTGGCGTGAAACGCCGAATGTGGAAGAGGTCTTCCACCGCTGCGGTCTCGAAGGGTTGAGCTGTCGCATGATGGAGACCTCGTTCTTTATGTCGCACGAGTCGCTGATTGTCGGCAAACGGCCATGGTATCTGCGCCTGCGCGGCAAGCTGTATCTTATTCTGCAACGTAACGCCCTGCGTGCGCCGGATCAGTTTGAGATTCCGCCTAACCGCGTGATTGAATTAGGAACGCAGGTCGAGATTTAAATCGCCGCACGAATGCCGGGAAGCGTAACGCTCACCCGGCATTTTTCTTTGTATTTTTCCCTTCAGATTTTACTTAGCGAAACGTTTCGACGTTGATCACAATTCTGTTACGTCATGATGGTTTTCTGAACACTCTTACGGCTACACTTATTTCAGCGAAACGTTTCGCTAGTGGAGCAAGAAAATGAAGAAAGGCACGGTACTCAATTCTGAAATCTCATCGGTTATTTCCCGTCTTGGGCATACCGATACGCTGGTGGTTTGCGATGCAGGCTTACCGGTTCCGCACAGCACAACGCGTATTGATATGGCATTAACGCAGGGTGTTCCCTCGTTTATGCAGGTACTTGAAGTGGTGACGGCGGAGATGCAGGTTGAGACAGCCATTCTCGCGACGGAAATTAAACAACATAATCCGCAACTCCACGAAACGTTGCTCGGCCACATAGAGCAACTGCAACAACACCAGGGAAACACCATTGAAATTCGTTACACAACGCATGAACAGTTCAAACAACAAACCGCAGACAGTCAGGCGGTGATTCGCAGCGGGGAGTGTTCCCCGTATGCGAATATCATTCTCTGTGCTGGCGTCACGTTCTGAGGCCGTCATGGACGCATTATTACAACTCAAAGGGATCGATAAATCGTTCCCGGGCGTAAAAGCCCTCTCTGGCGCGGCGTTGAATGTTTACGCCGGTCGCGTGATGGCGCTGGTCGGTGAAAACGGCGCTGGCAAATCCACCATGATGAAAGTGCTGACCGGCATCTATCAACGCGATGCGGGTTCGCTGGTGTGGCTGGGGAAAGAAACCACCTTCACCGGACCGAAATCCTCTCAGGAAGCTGGGATCGGCATTATCCATCAGGAATTAAACCTGATCCCGCAGCTCACCATTGCAGAAAATATCTTCCTTGGCCGTGAATTCGTGGGCCGCTTTGGCAAAATCGACTGGAAGCAGATGTATGCTGAAGCCGACAAACTGCTGGCGAAACTGAATCTGCGCTTCAAGAGCGACCGTCTGGTGGGCGATCTTTCGATCGGCGACCAGCAGATGGTGGAAATCGCTAAAGTCCTGAGCTTCGAGTCAAAAGTCATCGTGATGGACGAACCGACCGATGCGCTCACTGATACCGAAACCGACTCCTTATTCCGCGTCATCCGCGAGCTCAAAGCGCAAGGACGAGGCATTGTTTATATCTCTCACCGCATGAAAGAGATTTTCGAGATTTGCGATGATGTCACCGTGTTCCGCGACGGACAGTTTATTGCCGAGCGCGAGGTGGCCTCTCTGACCGAAGATTCACTAATCGAAATGATGGTGGGACGCAAGCTGGAAGATCAGTATCCGCGACTGGATAAAGCGCCGGGTGAAATCCGCCTGAAGGTGGATAACCTGTGCGGTCCAGGCGTCGACAATGTCTCCTTTACGCTGCGCCAGGGGGAAATCCTGGGTGTGGCGGGTCTGATGGGCGCAGGCCGTACCGAATTGATGAAAGTGCTGTACGGTGCGCTGCCGCGTACCAGCGGTTACGTCACGCTTAACGGTCATGAAGTTGTCACCCGTTCTCCGCAGGATGGGCTGGCAAACGGCATCGTTTATATCTCTGAAGACCGTAAACGCGATGGACTGGTGCTGGGTATGTCGGTCAAAGAGAACATGTCTCTGACTGCGCTGCGCTATTTCAGTCGTAACGGCGGCGGCTTAAAGCATAAAGATGAACAGCAGGCGGTCAGTGATTTTATCCGCCTGTTCAATGTGAAAACGCCTTCGATGGAACAGGCTATCGGCCTGCTTTCCGGCGGTAATCAGCAGAAAGTGGCGATTGCGCGTGGTTTGATGACGCGGCCAAAAGTGCTGATCCTCGATGAGCCGACTCGCGGCGTGGACGTCGGCGCCAAGAAAGAGATTTATCAGCTGATCAACCAGTTTAAGGCTGACGGGCTGAGCATCATTCTGGTCTCTTCCGAGATGCCAGAAGTATTAGGCATGAGCGATCGCATTATTGTCATGCATGAAGGGCATCTCGGCGGTGAATTCACTCGCGAGCAGGCCACCCAGGAAGTTCTGATGGCTGCCGCTGTGGGCAAGCTTAATCGCGTGAATCAGGAGTAACAAGATGACTACCCAGGCTGTTTCTGGTCGCCGCTATTTCACTAAGGCATGGCTGTTGGAACAAAAATCGCTGATTGCACTGCTGGTGCTGATCGCGGTGGTTTCGACCATGAGCCCAAACTTTTTTACCGTAAATAACCTGTTCAATATTCTCCAGCAGACGTCGGTGAACGCCATTATGGCCGTCGG
This sequence comes from Lelliottia amnigena, assembly GCA_900635465.1. Lineage (NCBI taxonomy): Bacteria > Pseudomonadati > Pseudomonadota > Gammaproteobacteria > Enterobacterales > Enterobacteriaceae > Lelliottia > Lelliottia amnigena. The sequence goes on along the minus strand of LR134135.1, from coordinate 4,429,355 downwards.
GATGACGCTGGTGATTTTGACGTCGGGTATCGACCTGTCCGTCGGTTCTCTGCTGGCGCTCACCGGCGCGGTCGCGGCTTCCATTGTCGGGATTGAAGTGAACGCGCTGGTGGCCATCGCGGCGGCTCTGGCATTGGGTGCTGCGATTGGTGCTGTCACAGGAATGATTGTGGCAAAAGGCCGGGTGCAGGCATTTATTGCGACTCTGGTGATGATGCTGCTGCTGCGTGGCGTCACGATGGTCTATACCAACGGCAGTCCCGTCAACACCGGCTTTACTGACAATGCCGATCTGTTTGGCTGGTTTGGTATTGGCCGCCCGCTTGGGGTTCCAACCCCGGTCTGGATCATGGGTATCGTCTTCCTGGCCGCATGGTACATGCTGCATCACACCCGTCTCGGTCGTTATATTTATGCGCTGGGCGGCAATGAAGCGGCAACGCGTCTGTCAGGCATCAGCGTTAACAAAGTGAAGATTATCGTTTACTCCCTTTGCGGCTTGCTGGCTTCGCTGGCGGGCATCATCGAAGTGGCTCGTCTCTCCTCGGCACAGCCGACGGCGGGTACGGGTTATGAACTGGATGCGATTGCGGCGGTTGTGCTGGGCGGTACCAGCCTTGCGGGCGGTAAAGGTCGCATTGTTGGGACATTGATCGGCGCACTGATCCTTGGTTTCCTCAATAATGGCTTGAATTTGTTAGGTGTTTCTTCCTATTACCAGATGATCGTTAAAGCAGTGGTGATTTTGCTGGCGGTTCTGGTAGACAACAAAAAACAGTAACTGACGACACACTACAGGACATCACTGATATGAATATGAAAAAACTGGCTATCCTGGTTTCTGCTGTGGCACTGAGCGCCACCGTAAGTGCTAACGCAATGGCGAAAGACACCATCGCGCTGGTGGTCTCTACGCTAAACAACCCGTTCTTCGTTTCGCTGAAGGATGGCGCGCAGAAAGAAGCTGATAAGCTGGGCTACAACCTGGTTGTACTGGACTCTCAGAACAACCCGGCGAAAGAGCTGGCTAACGTTCAGGACTTAACCGTGCGTGGCACTAAAATTCTGTTGATCAACCCAACGGATTCAGACGCTGTAGGTAACGCCGTTAAGATGGCAAACCAGGCGAATATTCCGGTTATCACCCTTGACCGCGTTGCCGCTAAAGGCGAAGTGGTAAGCCACATTGCTTCTGATAACGTGTTGGGCGGCAAAATCGCCGGCAACTACATCGCGAAGAAAGCCGGTGAAGGCGCAAAAGTTATCGAGCTGCAGGGTATCGCAGGGACTTCCGCAGCGCGTGAGCGTGGTGAAGGCTTCCAGCAAGCCGTTGCTGCACACAAATTTAACGTACTGGCGAGCCAGCCAGCTGACTTTGACCGTACTAAAGGTCTGAACGTGATGCAGAACCTGCTGACCGCGCATCCTGACGTGCAGGCAGTCTTCGCGCAGAACGATGAAATGGCATTGGGCGCGCTGCGTGCGCTGCAAACTGCCGGTAAAACAGATGTGATGGTTGTCGGCTTTGACGGCACGCCAGACGGCGAGAAAGCGGTAAACGATGGTAAACTGGCGGCGACCATCGCTCAGTTACCTGAGCAGATTGGCGCAACAGGCGTTGATACTGCAGATAAAGTGCTGAAAGGCGAAAAGGTTCAGGCTAAATATCCCGTTGACCTGAAGCTGGTCATCAAGCAGTAATAGGCGATTCAGGTCGTCGAGAACGGCCTGAGGGACTCAAAATAAAGAAAAGTGTGGCACACGCCACCGGGTCAAACCGGTGGCGCTCTTAGATGGACACCTCATACATGAAAACCGCAGGCAATCTCGTCGTCCTTGGCAGTATTAATGCCGATCACATTCTTAACCTTGAATCTTTCCCCACTCCGGGTGAAACCGTTACGGGTAATCAGTATCAGGTGGCTTTCGGTGGTAAGGGTGCAAACCAGGCCGTAGCGGCCGGGCGCAGTGGTGCGAATATTGCCTTTATTGCCTGTACGGGTGATGACGATACCGGCGAACGTGTTCGCAAGCAGCTCGAAAGCGACAACATCGATATTGCGCCCGTGAGCGTGGTGGCAGGGGAATCAACCGGCGTGGCGCTGATTTTCGTCAACGCAGAAGGTGAGAATGTTATCGGTATTCACGCGGGGGCAAACGCGGCGCTGAACATTGAACGTGTAGAGGCACAGCGTGAAATTATTGCCCGTGCTGAAGCGTTGCTGATGCAGCTGGAGTCTCCGGTCGAAAGCGTGCTGGCGGCGGCAAAAATTGCGCATGAAAATCATACCACTGTCGTACTTAACCCCGCGCCAGCGCGTGTATTATCAGACGAGCTGTTGGCGCTGGTGGACATCATTACGCCAAACGAAACCGAAGCAGAAAAGCTGACGGGTATTCGTGTTGAAAACGATGACGACGCCGCGCGAGCCGCTAAGGCATTGCACGAGAAAGGCATCGACACCGTGATTATCACGCTCGGTAGTCGTGGCGTGTGGGCGAGCGTTAACGGTGAAGGTCGTCGCGTGCCCGGCTTTAAGGTTAAAGCCGTTGATACTATCGCTGCGGGAGACACCTTTAACGGTGCGCTGGTCACGGCGTTGCTGGAAGGTAAGCCGATGGATGATGCCATTCGCTTTGCCCATGCCGCGGCCGCAATTGCGGTGACGCGTAAAGGTGCTCAGCCTTCCGTTCCATGGCGCAAAGAGATTGATGAATTTTTGATTCAGCAGAGGTAACGCTTGGCCACAATGAAAGATGTCGCCCGCATGGCGGGCGTTTCTACCTCGACAGTCTCTCACGTAATCAATAGCGATCGCTTCGTCAGCGACGCCATTAAGGCGAAAGTCGAAGCCGCAGTTAAAGACCTCAATTATGCGCCTTCGGCGTTAGCGCGCAGTCTTAAGCTCAATCAGACCCACACTATCGGGATGCTTATCACCGCCAGTACCAACCCTTTCTATTCTGAGCTGGTTCGCGGCGTGGAGCGTAGCTGCTTTGAGCGCGGTTACAGCCTGGTGCTATGTAACACGGAAGGCGATGAGCAACGCATGAACCGTAATCTTGAAACGCTGATGCAAAAACGCGTGGATGGGTTGCTGTTGCTGTGTACCGAAACGCACCAGCCCTCGAAAGAGATAATGCAGCGCTATCCTTCAGTCCCTACCGTGATGATGGACTGGGCACCGTTCGACGGAACCAGCGATCTCATCCAGGACAACTCGCTTGTCGGTGGCGATATGGCGACGCAGCATTTGATTGATAAAGGGTATCGTCGCATCGCCTGTATCACGGGGCCACTTGATAAAACACCCGCGCGTTTACGTCTGGAAGGGTATCTGACCGCGATGGATCGCGCCGGTTTATCCGTACCAGAAGGTTATCGCATCACGGGCGATTTTGAGTTCAATGGTGGCCTCGAGGCGATGCAAAAATTGCTGGCGCAGGAACAGCGTCCGCAGGCGGTATTTATTGGTAACGATGCGATGGCATTTGGTGCTTATCAGGCGTTATATCAGGCGGGGTTAAGCGTTCCGCATGATATGGCGATAGTTGGCTACGATGACATTGAACTGGCGCGCTTCATGACTCCGCCGCTTACCACTATTCATCAACCGAAAGATGAACTGGGGGAGCTGGCCATTGATGTGTTGATTCATCGAATGGCACAGCCCACATTGCAGCAGCAGCGCTTGCAGCTTACTCCTGTTCTGATGGAACGCGGTTCGGTTTCGTCGGGTGGCGATCTTTAATCAGGTTTCGGCCATCCTTCGGCTTCAATAATAAAAACACCAGAGCGGAAACCACAGTAATGACGCCCATCGTAATAAAGGTGTAGTGGAACTGCTCGACGGTGTTTGTGCCTTCTATACCTTCATACACGCGAAGTACCGCTGCGCTCACTGCCACGCCTAAACTTATCGAAAGCTGTTGAGTGACGGCCAGAACACTATTACCGCCGCTGGCATTTTCATCGGTGAGGTCAGCGAGGCTGATGGTGTTCATCGAGGTGAACTGGATAGACATCGCCATCCCCCAATATAAAGAGCGGCAGGATCAGCATCCACGCGGGCAGTGCCGATGACTGTAACGAGAACTGCGCAATCATCGCGCCAATAAAGACCGTTATTCCAACCAGCGTTTTCCGGTAGCCCAGCCCACGCAGTATTTTCGTCACCATCGATTTCGCCAGAATAGATCCGACGGCGGTCGGAGCCATCATTATCCCCGCTATCAGCGCCGGATAGCCAAATCCTACCTGTAACATCAACGGCATTAAAAAGGGTACGCAGCCAGTGCCAAGACGCGAGGCGATATTCCCTGCGATCCCGACGGAGAAAGTCCGAGTCTTAAAAAGCTGTAATGAGATAAGTGGCGTTGGATGACGTCGCGCGTGACGTATATAAAGAAGGAAAAGCAGAACGCTGCCAAAGATAATCGACAATGCTATCCTGGTCGCGACTATTTTCTCGCCGAATAACTCCATGCCGATGGAGAACAATACAAGGCTCACGCCGAAAAGGAAAAAACCGCCCATGTCGAAACTGCGCTTGGGCGTAGTGAAATTCGGCATGTATTTGCGGGCATAGCATAGCCCAGCGATACCAATCGGAATGTTGATCAGGAAAATCCAGTGCCAGCTTGCCCAGGTCACCAGTACGCCACCCAATACCGGGCCGAGGATAGGACCGACCAGACCGGGCATGGTAACGAAATTCAGCACGGGTAATAGCTCGCTGCGTGGATACGCGCGTAATAACGCGAGTCGTGCGACCGGCATCATCATTGCGCCGCCTATACCCTGAAGTACACGAAAGGCCACGAGCTCAGTTAATGAGGTTGAAAGTGCGCACGCCAGCGAGCCGAGCGTAAATAGCGTGACGGCGAACATAAATATTCGGCGTGTTCCAAAACGGTCGGCCAGCCAGCCGCTAACAGGAATTAGCATCGCGACGGTCAACGTATAGCTAATGATGGCGGACTGCATGGCCAGTGGAGAGCGGTTGAGGCTTTGGGCGATGGCCGGCAGAGCTGTATTTAGAATGGTGGCATCCAGCGCTTGCATAAAGAAAGCCATAGCGGCAATCCATGGCAATCCCGCCATGCTGCGTGATTTTTTCTCGTTCATCGATTTCCTGTTACTGATTTGGGGCAGCCAACAAAGCCTGGCAAGCGTGTAATGCGCGTTGTCCATCGCTATCCTGGATAGCATCAACAATGGCCTGGTGCAGATCGAGCTTAACCACTTCATCCTGGGTAATAGAAGCAAAGTAGGTGTGGTACACAGAGTGGAACAGGGACGCAAATGAGGTCAGGAAGGGATTTCCGCTCATCAAGTAAATGTGCTCATGCCACGTCATGTCGACTTCAATCCAACGCTGGCGGTTAAAGTGCTGCTTCAGGAAGGTCATCTCTTCCATTAAAGTGTTCAACTGCGCTTTTTGTTCGGCGCTGCCCAACATCGCGGCGAGTAAACACGCCTGAGGCTCAAGGCTGCTGCGCATTACCAGGAAATGGTCAACAACCTGATGGAAGTTATCCTCAGTCATCCACCAGGAAAGCAACTCCTGATCGAGGAAGTTCCAGTTACTTTGGGGCATAACCCGAGTACCAATACGAGGACGCGGGAGCACCATTCCTTTTGCCGTTAATGTTTTTACTGCTTCACGAACGGCGGTGCGGCTCACGCCAAACTGTTCACCGAGTTCCATTTCTCCGGGCAAAATGCTTCCTGGAGCATATTTTCCCGCCAAAATTCGTTGAGCCAGCTTTTCAGCCAACACATAAGATAGGTTTTTTTTGTGCCGCCAGCTGTTGTGCGCTTAAGGGCATAGCTCTTATTCCTTAATTGTTCTTGCTAATAAGTATGCCACCTGGAGTGTGATTGTGGCTGCAAAAACAACAAATAGAACAATATATGACTTGTTATTAGCGGTTTTGGTGAAAAAAAACACGGTTGGAAATTAATTTTAAATTTCCTCTTGTCACCTCAGAATAACTCCCTATAATGCGCCTCCACTGACACGGAACAACGGAACACAAGCCGCCGGGTCAGCGGGGTTCAGCGATGAACGCCGGCAGAGAAAAGCGAAAATAAACGCTTGACTCTGAATGAGGAAAACGTATTATACGGGACCTCGCAACGGTGAGCGAAAGCCGCGTTGCACTGCTCTTTAACAATTTATCAGACAATCTGTGTGGGCACTCAAAGTGACATGGATTCTAAACGTCTTCGGACGCTAAATGAATAACCAAGTCTCAGTGAGTGAACATACGTAATTCATTACGAAGTTCTTTTCTTTAGAAATAAAGAAACACGAGCATCAAACTTAAATTGAAGAGTTTGATCATGGCTCAGATTGGAACGCTGGCGGCAGGCCTAACACATGCAAGTCGAGCGGTAGCACAGGAGAGCTTGCTCTCTGGGTGACGAGCGGCGGACGGGTGAGTAATGTCTGGGAAACTGCCTGATGGAGGGGGATAACTACTGGAAACGGTAGCTAATACCGCATAATGTCGCAAGACCAAAGAGGGGGACCTTCGGGCCTCTTGCCATCAGATGTGCCCAGATGGGATTAGCTAGTAGGTGGGGTAATGGCTCACCTAGGCGACGATCCCTAGCTGGTCTGAGAGGATGACCAGCCACACTGGAACTGAGACACGGTCCAGACTCCTACGGGAGGCAGCAGTGGGGAATATTGCACAATGGGCGCAAGCCTGATGCAGCCATGCCGCGTGTATGAAGAAGGCCTTCGGGTTGTAAAGTACTTTCAGCGAGGAGGAAGGCATTGTGGTTAATAACCGCAGTGATTGACGTTACTCGCAGAAGAAGCACCGGCTAACTCCGTGCCAGCAGCCGCGGTAATACGGAGGGGTGCAAGCGTTAATCGGAATTACTGGGCGTAAAGCGCACGCAGGCGGTCTGTCAAGTCGGATGTGAAATCCCCGGGCTCAACCTGGGAACTGCATTCGAAACTGGCAGGCTAGAGTCTTGTAGAGGGGGGTAGAATTCCAGGTGTAGCGGTGAAATGCGTAGAGATCTGGAGGAATACCGGTGGCGAAGGCGGCCCCCTGGACAAAGACTGACGCTCAGGTGCGAAAGCGTGGGGAGCAAACAGGATTAGATACCCTGGTAGTCCACGCCGTAAACGATGTCGACTTGGAGGTTGTTCCCTTGAGGAGTGGCTTCCGGAGCTAACGCGTTAAGTCGACCGCCTGGGGAGTACGGCCGCAAGGTTAAAACTCAAATGAATTGACGGGGGCCCGCACAAGCGGTGGAGCATGTGGTTTAATTCGATGCAACGCGAAGAACCTTACCTACTCTTGACATCCAGAGAACTTAGCAGAGATGCTTTGGTGCCTTCGGGAACTCTGAGACAGGTGCTGCATGGCTGTCGTCAGCTCGTGTTGTGAAATGTTGGGTTAAGTCCCGCAACGAGCGCAACCCTTATCCTTTGTTGCCAGCGGTTCGGCCGGGAACTCAAAGGAGACTGCCAGTGATAAACTGGAGGAAGGTGGGGATGACGTCAAGTCATCATGGCCCTTACGAGTAGGGCTACACACGTGCTACAATGGCATATACAAAGAGAAGCGACCTCGCGAGAGCAAGCGGACCTCACAAAGTATGTCGTAGTCCGGATCGGAGTCTGCAACTCGACTCCGTGAAGTCGGAATCGCTAGTAATCGTAGATCAGAATGCTACGGTGAATACGTTCCCGGGCCTTGTACACACCGCCCGTCACACCATGGGAGTGGGTTGCAAAAGAAGTAGGTAGCTTAACCTTCGGGAGGGCGCTTACCACTTTGTGATTCATGACTGGGGTGAAGTCGTAACAAGGTAACCGTAGGGGAACCTGCGGTTGGATCACCTCCTTACCTGAAGAACCTGCCTTTGTAGTGTCCACACAGATTGTCTGATGAAAAAGTAAATAGCAAGGCGTCTTGCGATTGAGACTTACACGTCCCCTTCGTCTAGAGGCCCAGGACACCGCCCTTTCACGGCGGTAACAGGGGTTCGAATCCCCTAGGGGACGCCACTTGCTGGTTTGTGAGTGAAAGTCGCCGACCTCTGTATCTCAAAACTGATTGCACTGTGTAAACAGTAAGTCATGTTTGAGATATTTGCTCTTTAAAAATCTGGATCAAGCTGAAAATTGAAACGACACACTGTGTCTGCTCTCCGTAATAAGAGCAGATAAGCGGTGTGTTCGAGTCTCTCAAATTTTCGCAACACTGCGGGTGTTTTACGAAACATCTTCGGGTTGTGAGGTTAAGCGACTAAGCGTACACGGTGGATGCCTAGGCAGTCAGAGGCGATGAAGGACGTGCTAATCTGCGATAAGCGTCGGTAAGGTGATATGAACCGTTATAACCGACGATTTCCGAATGGGGAAACCCAGTGCAATCCGTTGCACTATCGTTAAGTGAATACATAGCTTAACGAAGCGAACCAGGGGAACTGAAACATCTAAGTACCCTGAGGAAAAGAAATCAACCGAGATTCCCCCAGTAGCGGCGAGCGAACGGGGAACAGCCCAGAACCTGAATCAGTTTGTGTGTTAGTGGAAGCGTCTGGAAAGTCGCAGGGTACAGGGTGATACTCCCGTACACAAAAATGCACATACTGTGAGTTCGAAGAGTAGGGCGGGACACGTGGTATCCTGTCTGAATATGGGGGGACCATCCTCCAAGGCTAAATACTCCTGACTGACCGATAGTGAACCAGTACCGTGAGGGAAAGGCGAAAAGAACCCCGGCGAGGGGAGTGAAACAGAACCTGAAACCGTGTACGTACAAGCAGTGGAGCCTTGATTTATCAGGGTGACTGCGTACCTTTTGTATAATGGGTCAGCGACTTATATTCTGTAGCAAGGTTAACCGTATAGGGGGAGCCGAAGGGAAACCGAGTCTTAACTGGGCGTTAAGTTGCAGGGTATAGACCCGAAACCCGGTGATCTAGCCATGGGGCAGGTTGAAGGTTGGGTAACACTAACTGGAGGACCGAACCGACTAATGTTGAAAAATTAGCGGATGACTTGTGGCTGGGGGTGAAAGGCCAATCAAACCGGGAGATAGCTGGTTCTCCCCGAAAGCTATTTAGGTAGCGCCTCGTGAACTCATCTTCGGGGGTAGAGCACTGTTTCGGCTAGGGGGCCATCCCGGCTTACCAACCCGATGCAAACTACGAATACCGAAGAATGTTATCACGGGAGACACACGGCGGGTGCTAACGTCCGTCGTGAAGAGGGGAAACAACCCAGACCGCCAGCTAAGGTCCCAAAGTCACAGTTAAGTGGGAAACGATGTGGGAAGGCACAGACAGCCAGGATGTTGGCTTAGAAGCAGCCATCATTTAAAGAAAGCGTAATAGCTCACTGGTCGAGTCGGCCTGCGCGGAAGATGTAACGGGGCTAAACTGTGCACCGAAGCTGCGGCAGCGACGCTTATGCGTTGTTTGGGTAGGGGAGCGTTCTGTAAGCCGTCGAAGGTGTCCTGTGAGGGATGCTGGAGGTATCAGAAGTGCGAATGCTGACATAAGTAACGATAAAGCGGGTGAAAAGCCCGCTCGCCGGAAGACCAAGGGTTCCTGTCCAACGTTAATCGGGGCAGGGTGAGTCGACCCCTAAGGCGAGGCCGAAAGGCGTAGTCGATGGGAAACAGGTTAATATTCCTGTACTCGGTGTTACTGCGAAGGGGGGACGGAGAAGGCTATGTTAGCCGGGCGACGGTTGTCCCGGTTTAAGCATGTAGGCGGAGCGTTTAGGTAAATCCGGACGCTTATTAACGCTGAGGTGTGATGACGAGGCACTACGGTGCTGAAGTAACAAATGCCCTGCTTCCAGGAAAAGCCTCTAAGCATCAGGTAACATCAAATCGTACCCCAAAACCGACACAGGTGGTCAGGTAGAGAATACCAAGGCGCTTGAGAGAACTCGGGTGAAGGAACTAGGCAAAATGGTGCCGTAACTTCGGGAGAAGGCACGCTGATGGTAAGTGAAGCGACTTGCTCGTGGAGCTGAAATCAGTCGAAGATACCAGCTGGCTGCAACTGTTTATTAAAAACACAGCACTGTGCAAACACGAAAGTGGACGTATACGGTGTGACGCCTGCCCGGTGCCGGAAGGTTAATTGATGGGGTTAGCGGTAACGCGAAGCTCTTGATCGAAGCCCCGGTAAACGGCGGCCGTAACTATAACGGTCCTAAGGTAGCGAAATTCCTTGTCGGGTAAGTTCCGACCTGCACGAATGGCGTAATGATGGCCAGGCTGTCTCCACCGAGACTCAGTGAAATTGAACTCGCTGTGAAGATGCAGTGTACCCGCGGCAAGACGGAAAGACCCCGTGAACCTTTACTATAGCTTGACACTGAACACTGGTCCTTGATGTGTAGGATAGGTGGGAGGCTTTGAAGCGTGGACGCCAGTCTGCGTGGAGCCAACCTTGAAATACCACCCTTTAATGGCTGGTGTTCTAACGTAGACCCGTAATCCGGGTTGCGGACAGTGTCTGGTGGGTAGTTTGACTGGGGCGGTCTCCTCCTAAAGAGTAACGGAGGAGCACGAAGGTTAGCTAATCCTGGTCGGACATCAGGAGGTTAGTGCAATGGCATAAGCTAGCTTGACTGCGAGAGTGACGGCTCGAGCAGGTGCGAAAGCAGGTCATAGTGATCCGGTGGTTCTGAATGGAAGGGCCATCGCTCAACGGATAAAAGGTACTCCGGGGATAACAGGCTGATACCGCCCAAGAGTTCATATCGACGGCGGTGTTTGGCACCTCGATGTCGGCTCATCACATCCTGGGGCTGAAGTAGGTCCCAAGGGTACGGCTGTTCGCCGTTTAAAGTGGTACGCGAGCTGGGTTTAGAACGTCGTGAGACAGTTCGGTCCCTATCTGCCGTGGGCGCTGGAGAATTGAGGGGGGCTGCTCCTAGTACGAGAGGACCGGAGTGGACGCATCACTGGTGTTCGGGTTGTCATGCCAATGGCATTGCCCGGTAGCTAAATGCGGAAAAGATAAGTGCTGAAAGCATCTAAGCACGAAACTTGCCCCGAGATGAGTTCTCCCTGACTCCTTGAGAGTCCTGAAGGAACGTTGAAGACTACGACGTTGATAGGTCGGGTGTGTAAGCGTAGCGATACGTTGAGCTAACCGATACTAATGAACCGTGAGGCTTAACCTTACAACGCCGAAGCTGTTTTGGCGGAAAGAGACGATATTCAGCTTGATAACAGATTAATTGACGTGCAGAGATGCATGTTGATAACAGAATTTGCCTGGCGGCTTTAGCGCGGTGGTCCCACCTGACCCCATGCCGAACTCAGAAGTGAAACGCCGTAGCGCCGATGGTAGTGTGGGGTCTCCCCATGTGAGAGTAGGGAACTGCCAGGCATCAATAAAGAAGAACCCCGGTCCGCAAGGTCCGGGGTTTTTTGCTTGTGTTTTTTGGGTGAGCTGCGCAGAAAACAAGCCAGTCTGATACGTTGGCCAGATGTTTACTGCGTCTGTAGCCACTCCTCAATAAAATCGACAATCTCATCCGTATCATTGAGATTTAAAACTGGCATCTGTATTTTCAGTGAAACATCACTGGCAACGGCAATCACATCCTGATCCAACGTTAACTCATCGACTCCATGCCCGGTACCCTGTCTGAACAACAGTATCTTAGCCACCGATTCCAGCTTAAATCCCTCAACTAAAACCAGATCCAATGCTGAATGATCCATACGACTCACAAGATAATTGAGATCGAGTGTGTCTTTTTCTGGTGTCTCAGTCATCAGTGCCCATCGCTGCGCACTGGCAACCATGGTTTGCGCAGCGCCAGCGTGGCGCAATTCGTAACTGTCTTTACCCGGTTTATCGATATCCATATTGTGATGGGTATGCTTAATTACCCCAGTACGGATACCTCGGGCGTAAAGCGCAGGAATGAGTTTTTTAAGAAGAGATGTTTTACCTGTGCCACTCCACGCGGCGATGGCTAAAACGGGTTTCATACAATCCCCTGTATATTTCGCAGATCTTCAGGTGTATTCACGTTAATAAAAGCAGATTTTTGGTCGCTAAAATCGACTGAATGACCGCCGGATTGACGCATGAATATCATCACTCGACGTTCTCCGGATGTCAGGTACGCTTTCATTTCAGCAATTAACTTTCTATTAATCAATGCAATAGTAGGATGATCTCGCTCGCCATCGTGTACCCAGACGACAGAAGCATTATTCCGATTGTTGACCAATCGCTCAGCAAGACAAGTTGGAATAAAAGGCGTATCGCAGGGGCAAAAGAGAAACCATTCTCGCTCTGACTGCTGCATAACGCTGAGCATACCGGCTAAAGGCCCCGGATAATCATCAAGACTGTCTTGATAGACGGGATAACCACTTTGCTGATAAATATCGATATGCCGGTTAGCACTAATAGCGATCGCATCGACTTGCTTACTAAGCGTATCGGCCACATGTTTCCATAAAGGCTTTCCATCAAGTTCTTGTAAGCCCTTATCTCTTCCCCCCATTCGTGTCGCTCTTCCACCTGCCAGAACCACAGCAAGTACTTCCTTGCATTGATTCACAAATATCGCCTCTTTTATTGTGGGATTGACCCTGATAACGTATTCCCATAAACGAAAGGAGCATCGCAATGAAATGTAAACGTCTGAACGAAGTTATTGAACTCCTCCAGCCAGCCTGGCAAAAAGAGCCTGAACTGAATCTAATCCAATTTTTACAGAAACTGGCGAAAGAGTCAGGTTATGACGGCGAACTGACCGACCTTTCTGATGACATTCTGATCTATCACCTCAAAATGCGCGATTCTGCAAAAGATGCTGCGATTCCAGGGATAAAGAAAGATTACGAAGAAGACTTTAAAACCGCACTTCTGCGAGCCCGTGGTGTAATTAAAGAGTAAAACCTTGTAAGAGGCGCCACCGAAATCGCTGTGAAATGATATCCTGAATCATTCGTATAATTTCCGGATGATCGGATGAACGACAAGTCTTTTACTTTCCAGACATTACACCCGGATACCATTATGGATGCCCTGTTCGAGCAGGGTATCCGCGTAGACTCCGGGTTAACCCCCCTTAACAGCTATGAAAACCGCGTCTATCAATTTCAGGATGAAGACCGCCAGCGTTTTGTCGTTAAGTTTTATCGGCCTCAACGTTGGTCTGCTGAGCAAATTCAGGAAGAGCATCAGTTCGCCTTGGATCTCGTGAATGATGAGATTCCTGTAGCCGCGCCGATTCAATTTGATAGCCAAACGTTATTGACGCATAAAGGCTTTTTTTATGCAGTTTTCCCAAGTCTCGGCGGCCGTCAGTTTGAGTCCGATAATATCGATCAAATGGAGTGGGTTGCCCGCTATCTGGGGCGCATTCATCAGACTGGCCGAAAAAAAACCTTTAGTGCCCGTCCTGCGATCGGTATTCAGGAATATTTAACAGAACCCCGTCAGGTTTTTGAAACCACCACGCTGATCCCCAAGGCTCTTAAAGATGACTTTCTTAAAGCAACTGATGCACTGATTAATGCGGCTGCGATGCACTGGGATGGTCAGGCAGAAACGTTGCGTCTTCATGGGGATTGTCATGCCGGTAATATCCTGTGGCGAGACGGGCCTTTGTTTGTCGATCTCGACGATGCCAGAATGGGACCCGCGGTTCAGGATCTCTGGATGCTGCTGAATGGTGATAAAGCGGAACAACGCATGCAGCTTGAAACCATCATTGAAGCGTATGAAGAGTTTAGCCCCTTCAATTCAGATGAAATCGCTCTGATTGAACCTTTACGCGCCATGCGTTTTGTATATTATCTCGCATGGTTAATCAGGCGTTGGGACGATCCCGCGTTTCCTAAAAACTTCCCGTGGTTAACCGGGGAGGATTACTGGCGCAGCCAGACAACCACATTTATTGAGCAGGTTAAGGTTCTCAATGAACCTCCACTGCAATTAACGCCAATGTATTAATCGGAAACATCAGGAGAAAGTTGATCATGAAAAAAATATGGCTGGCGCTGGCAGGTATGATTCTGGCATTTAGCGCATCCGCTGCTCAATTTAGCGATGGCAAGCAGTTCAATACCCTTGAAAAACCGGTCGCCGGTGAGCCTCAGGTGCTTGAGTTTTTCTCATTCTATTGCCCACATTGCTATCAGTTTGAGGAAGTGCTGCACGTTTCAGATAACGTGAAGAAAAAGTTGCCTGAAGGCACCAAAATGACCAAATATCATGTCGAATTCCTGGGTCCTTTGGGCAAAGATTTGACCCAGGCTTGGGCTGTGGCACTGGCGTTAGGTGTGGAAGATCAAGTTACCGCGCCAATGTTTGAAGCCGTTCAGAAAACCCAAACCGTTCAGACAACCGCCGATATTCGCAAAGTCTTTGTTGATGCCGGTGTGAAAGGTGAAGATTACGACGCTGCATGGAATAGCTTTGTCGTGAAATCCCTGGTCGCCCAACAGGAAAAAGCTGCCGCGGATCTTCAGCTGCAGGGTGTTCCAGCCATGTTCGTAAATGGCAAATATCAGGTGAACCCACAAGGTATGGATGCAAGCAACATGGACATTTTCGTGCAGCAATACGCTGACACCGTAAAATATCTGGTTGAGAAGAAATAAAAAAGAAAACGCCGGTTAACAGCCGGCGTTTTTATTTGGTGATTTAATCCTGTCTATCAGCTCATCTTTATCATTCCACAGCGTGTTTAGCCAAAGCTGAAAGCGACGTTTGAAGTGCTTATCGTTAATGTAATCGCCGTGCAACTCTTCATTCACCTCGACAACGTTAACCCGCACCACCATGTGCGTTAACTTTCCGCAGAGCATATCGTAGAACGGTTTTTTGCTATTTTCTGAATAGTACAAAGTGACATTCAGCAGCTTATCGAAGTTTTTCCCCAGGACATTAATCGCCATAGCGATCCCCGCAGCTTTGGGTGGCAGCAAATTTTTATAAGGGGAACGAGCCTGCAAGCGTTTCTGTTCTGTAAAGCGAGACCCTTCGACAAAATTGACAATAGTTGTCGGAAGCACGCGAAATTTTTCGCATGAACGGCGTGTCGTTTCAACGTCTCTACCGCGGTGCTGAGGGTGGCGAAGCAGATAACTACGTGAATAGCGTTTCATAAACGGCATATCTAATGCCCAACAGGCCAGGCCAATAAAAGGAATCCACGCTAACTGCTGTTTCAGAAAATATTTGTTCATTGGAATGTGTTTGCGAAACAGCACGCATAACACGACGATATCTGCCCAGCTGTAGTGGTTGCAGACAAGCAAATATCCCTTGTTCTTACTCAGTCCATCTAACCCTTCGATATCCCATTTCAGGTCGGGGTTTAGACAAAGCAGGAACGCTAACCCTTCGCACCAGCAATACATCATGAAATTACAGAATGTCGAGACTGTGCGCCAAACGATGGGAACAGGCAGCAATAATTTTATTATGCCAGCGAGAATTATAGGCACAGCGCAAAAGAGAGTGATCAGAATCGTTAAAGTGATGCTGAGCAGTAAGGTTGCTGCAGCGAGGAATCTCGACATGATGGGTTTTTCAGGTGGTTAGCGGATAATCAACGAGGGTATCGCTGAGGCAGGACGCTGATTTTATCAGAAAACATAGCGTCGGATGTACTTTCACTCAGTGATTATTTAGAACTGATTTTGCGACAGAGTATTTCACCCGAAAATGATTTTAGTGCAGGTAATATCCACACAGAGTAAATAATCAGCGCCCGGAAATATACGGATGGAATACTTTCTTAGTACTTTGATCATAAAGCATAAATTATAAAATCTGATATTTTGAAGGATACGATTATTGTTATGTCATGAAAGTATTCACAAAGTTATCCACAGTTTGAATTTGCGAGGGATCCTGAGGATCGCGAAATCTTTTGCTGTACACAGCGCTAAAAACTGATGTTTTCATCCGTCTGTGGCATCCTTGAGCCATAAATTAATTAAAGGCACGTACACTATGGTTCAGATCCCAGAAAACCCTCTTATTCTCGTCGATGGCTCTTCTTACCTTTATCGGGCGTATCATGCGTTTCCTCCTCTGACCAATAGCGCGGGATTGCCTACCGGCGCGATGTACGGTGTGCTGAACATGCTGCGCAGTCTGATCCTTCAGTATCAGCCATCGCATGCAGCGGTCGTTTTTGACGCGAAGGGCAAAACGTTCCGCGATGAACTGTTTGAAGATTACAAATCCCACCGTCCACCTATGCCGGACGATTTGCGTGCGCAAATTGAGCCTCTACATGCCATGGTGAAAGCGATGGGCTTGCCGTTGCTTGCCGTTTCTGGCGTTGAAGCCGATGACGTCATCGGTACGCTGGCGCGCGAAGCTGAAAAATTAGGTCGTCCGGTGCTCATCAGCACGGGTGATAAAGACATGGCGCAGCTGGTGACCCCTGGTATCACCCTAATCAATACCATGACAAATACCATTCTTGGGCCAGATGAAGTCGTCACCAAATATGGCGTACCTCCAGAACTGATTATTGATTTCCTGGCCTTGATGGGTGACTCCTCGGATAACATCCCAGGCGTGCCGGGCGTAGGTGAAAAGACCGCGCAAGCGCTGCTGCAAGGGCTAGGTGGGCTGGACACCCTCTATGCCGAATCGGATAAAATCGCTGGCTTAACATTCCGTGGCGCGAAGACCATTGCCGCGAAGCTGGAACAGAATAAAGAGGTGGCCTACCTCTCTTACAAACTGGCGACCATTAAAACCGACGTTGAACTAGAACTGACCTGTGAACAGCTTGAGGTTCAGCAGCCGATTGCTGAAGAGCTGCTTGGCCTGTTTAAGCAATATGAATTCAAGCGCTGGATAACGGATGTCGAAGCCGGTAAATGGATGCAAGCTAAGGGCGGCAAACCTGCCGCGAAGCCAAAAGACACTATCGTCGTCAATGCTGAAGACGAAGTGGAAGAAGAGGCAGCGACGCTCTCTTATGAGAACTATGAAGTTGTGCTTGAAGAGTCGCAGCTTATTGCCTGGATTGAAAAACTGAAAAAAGCGCCCGTCTTTGCTTTTGATACCGAAACTGACAGCCTTGATAATATCTCTGCCAACATGGTGGGTCTGTCATTTGCAACGGAACCTGGCATGGCGGCTTATGTTCCCGTTGCGCATGACTATCTCGATGCCCCTAATCAGATCTCACGCGACCGCGTGCTGGAATTACTGAAACCGCTTCTCGAAGATGAGAACGCGAAAAAAGTGGGGCAAAACCTCAAGTTTGACCGCGGCATTTTGCAAAATTACGGCATTGAGCTGCGCGGTATTGCCTATGACACCATGCTGGAATCTTACATTCTAAACAGTGTCGCGGGTCGCCACGATATGGATTCGCTTTCAGATCGCTGGCTTAAGCATAAAACCGTCACCTTTGAAGAGATCGCGGGTAAGGGCAAAAATCAGCTGACGTTTAACCAGATCGCGCTGGAAGAAGCGGGCCGTTACGCGGCTGAAGACGCCGACGTCACTCTGCAACTGCATCTGAAAATGTGGCCAAAACTGCAAAAGCAGGAAGGTCCGCTGAATGTATTCGAGCATATTGAAATGCCGCTGGTGCCCGTTATATCGCGCATTGAGCGCAACGGCGTCAAAATCGATCCGGCGGTGTTGCATAAACATTCTGAGGAACTCGCCCTACGATTGAGCGAGCTTGAGCAAAAAGCCCATGAGATTGCCGGTGAGCCGTTCAACCTGTCCTCAACCAAGCAGTTGCAGACTATCTTGTTTGAAAAGCAAGGCATCAAGCCGCTGAAGAAAACCCCTGGTGGCGCCCCGTCGACGTCTGAAGAGGTACTGGAAGAGCTGGCGCTGGATTACCCGTTACCTAAAGTGATTCTGCAATACCGGGGTCTCGCTAAGCTTAAATCGACTTACACCGATAAGCTGCCGTTGATGATCAACCCAAAAACCAGTCGCGTTCACACCTCTTATCATCAGGCGGTTGCGGCGACGGGGCGTTTATCCTCTACCGAGCCAAACCTGCAGAACATCCCTGTTCGTAATGAAGAGGGGCGCAGAATCCGTCAGGCATTTATCGCGCCGAAAGATTATCTGATTGTCTCTGCCGACTACTCGCAAATTGAACTGCGCATCATGGCGCATTTGTCGCGTGACAAAGGCTTACTGACCGCGTTTGCCGAAGGCAAGGATATCCATCGCGCGACGGCTGCAGAAGTTTTTGGATTGCCACTGGATAGCGTGACCAACGAACAGCGCCGCAGCGCGAAAGCGATCAATTTCGGTTTGATTTACGGCATGAGCGCGTTTGGTCTTTCTCGCCAGTTAAATATTCCGCGTAAAGAGTCGCAAAAGTACATGGATCTCTACTTTGAGCGTTATCCTGGCGTTCTGGAATATATGGAACGCACTCGCGCGCAGGCGAAGGAAAAAGGTTACGTCGAAACGCTGGATGGCCGTCGCCTTTATCTCCCTGACATCACGTCAAGCAATGCGGCGCGTCGAGCTGGAGCAGAGCGAGCGGCGATCAACGCACCGATGCAGGGAACGGCAGCCGACATTATCAAACGTGCAATGATTGCAGTGGATGCGTGGCTTGAAAAAGACAAACCGCGCGTGCGCATGATCATGCAGGTACACGATGAACTGGTGTTCGAAGTTCATCACGAAGATCTGGAAGCCGTTTCGAAAAAAATCCATGAACTGATGGAAAGCAGCATGACACTCGATGTGCCGTTGCTGGTGGAAGTGGGAAGCGGTGAAAACTGGGATCAGGCTCACTAATGATTCGATGCGTAATGCGCTTTTTATGTAAGTAAGCAACATAACAGCGCGCATTATGTGACATTCATTAGATTTACCTATGTAAAGAGTGAAAAAAAACTACAAAAAGTGCTTTGTCCAGCGATAAAAAAAGAGTAGAGTTATTCGCGTAGGGTACAGAGGTAAGATGTTCTATCTTTCAGACCTTTTACTTCACGTAATCGGATTTGGCTGAATATTTTAGCCGCCCCAGTCAGTAATGACTGGGGCGTTTTTTATTGCGGCAAAGAAAATTTTAGGCCAAAAAAAAGCGCGAGCATCGCCGCGCTTCTTATCACTCTTCCGCTTCTACAGCGGGTTCCAGTCCGTTATACCAACTGTCTAGCTTTTGGCGTAACACATCTACGCCTTGCTTTTTCAGCGATGAAAACGTCTCAATTTGCACGTCACCGTTGAATGCCATCGCGGCTTCACGCACCATTTTAAGCTGCGCTTTACGTGCTCCGCTGGCCAGCTTGTCGGATTTGGTCAATAGCACCAGTACAGGGATTTCACTCGCTACCGCCCAATGGATCATCTGCTGATCCAGATCTTTAAGCGGGTGGCGGATATCCATCAGCACAACCAGACCTTTCAGGCACTGGCGTTTTTCCAGATATTCACCCAGGGCTTTTTGCCATTTGAGTTTTACCTCTTCTGGAACTTCCGCATAGCCATAACCGGGTAAATCAACCAGTCGCTTGCCTTCAGCAACTTCAAATAAGTTAATAAGCTGGGTGCGCCCTGGCGTTTTTGAGGTACGCGCCAGGCTTCTCTGGTTAGTCAGCGTATTGAGGGCGCTTGATTTCCCGGCATTAGAACGGCCCGCAAACGCCACTTCAATCCCGGTATCTGGGGGTAAATGGCGGATATCAGGCGCACTGGTGACAAAATTCGTCTGTTGATAGTTCCAGTTAGTCACGTACTTGTCTCCAAAATTCTTATTCTGTGAGGGATTATACCTGAATGCAGGCAAAAGGCTTTCCCTTCGCGAATACGGCGTACGTGAATACCCTATCCATTGTGAGATATGCGCCATGAAAGCTATGGGAAATATCAGACTAACGCCAGGCGAGAAATTAACCAAAGCATTTAAAATCAATATCTTATTTTTAAGTAATTTTCCTAAAATCTTTTTTTGTACACTTTCGTTACTTGTCAGAAGAAGTGAAAAAGGTAAAGTAGCACCCACGGCGAGGATGCCATCAGGATTATGACTTAAGGATGAGGGTCAGGAGCGCCAGGAGGCGTTTTAAAGGGAAATGGAACTGCATCACGGATGATTCCGCTAAAGGATAAACAGGGTTAGTTGTTGGCGAACAGGGATTGTAAAACCCGTTTAGGGTGGTGAGTCAGGAAAAAAGGCGACAGATTGCTCTGTCGCCTTTTTTCTTTGCTTGCTTTCTGCTAGATTTCGCCGCAATTCTATACTGAATAAAACGGCTTAAAGACAAGACATCATGAAAAAACCGACCTCTGCAGCGGGCGCAAAACGCCCGGCAAAAGCGCACCGCAAAACGCGTGAAGAACTGAATCAGGAAGCACGCGATCGCAAACGTGTTAAAAAGCACAGTGGGCATTCTGCGGGGAGCCGTGCGAATGGTAGCAGTGCATCAGGTTCTGCTGCACAAAACAGCAAACAGAAAGATCCGCGCATCGGCAGTAAAACGCCAATTCCACTGGGCGTGACAGACACCCCAGTCGTCAAGCAGCACAAACCTAAGAGCGAGAAACCTATGCTTTCACCGCAGGCAGAGCTGGATATGCTGGAGAATGATGAGCGCCTGGACGCGCTGCTGGAACGCCTTGAAGCAGGCGAAAAACTGAATGCTGAAGAGCAAAAATGGGTCGATGCCAAATTAGACCGTATTGATGAACTGATGCAGCAGCTCGGCCTCTCTTACGAAGATGATGAAGACGACGAAGAAGAAGAGAAGCAGGACGACCTGATGCGTCTACTGAAAGGTGGAAACTAACATTTGCACCCGGCAGGCACTATCGTCCTGCTTATAACCCTTCCGGTTATATGTTATCTGGTGTGGTTATTCGTTAAACTACGGCGGTTGTCGCGGCGACAGAGGTTGTTGCGCACCCGAATGATGACCCGCAATGGGGTTAAAACGGGCCGCCGTATACGAATGCGACACCAACGGAAGGAGTGAACATGTCTGTACCGAGCATCGACTGGGATCTGGCCCTGATCCAAAAATATAACTATTCCGGGCCGCGTTATACCTCATATCCGACTGCGCTGGAGTTTGCCGAAACGTTCAGTGAGGCTGATTTCCAGCAGGCGGTGGTGCGTTATCCTGAGCGCCCGCTTTCGCTGTATGTTCACATCCCTTTCTGCCACAAGCTCTGCTATTTTTGCGGCTGTAATAAGATCGTGACTCGCCAGCAGCATAAAGCCGACTACTATCTCGATGCGCTTGAGCAGGAAATTCTGCATCGCGCACCGCTTTTTGCTGGCCGGCATGTGAGCCAGCTGCACTGGGGCGGCGGTACGCCGACCTATCTGAACAAAGTGCAAATCAGCCGTCTGATGGATCTGCTGCGGGCAAACTTCCGGTTCGATGCTGATGCCGAAATTTCTATCGAAGTCGATCCGCGTGAAATTGAGCTGGACGTCCTTGATCACCTGCGGGCGGAAGGTTTTAACCGTCTGAGTATGGGGGTCCAGGACTTCAACAAAGAGGTTCAGCGTCTGGTTAACCGCGAGCAGGATGAAGATTTTATTTTTGCTCTGTTGAACCATGCTCGCGAAATCGGTTTTACCTCAACCAATATTGATCTGATTTATGGCCTACCGAAGCAGACGCCCGAAAGCTTTGCCTTCACGCTTAAACGAGTGGCAGAACTGAATCCCGATCGCCTGAGCGTCTTTAACTATGCGCATCTGCCAACGCTGTTTGCGGCTCAACGTAAAATTAAAGATGCCGACCTGCCGTCCGCGCAGCAGAAGCTCGATATTCTGCAAGAAACCATCACGTCACTGACGGAAACAGGCTATCAGTTTATCGGTATGGATCACTTTGCCCGCCCGGATGACGAGCTAGCGGTCGCCCAACGCGAAGGCATTTTGCATCGTAATTTCCAGGGCTACACCACTCAGGGCGACAGCGACTTGCTGGGCATGGGCGTCTCTGCCATCAGTATGATCGGCGACTGCTACGCGCAAAATCAGAAAGAGCTGAAGCAGTATTATCAGCAGGTGGATGACATCGGGAATGCGCTGTGGCGCGGGATTGCGTTAACGCGCGACGATTGTATTCGCCGTGACGTTATTAAGGCGCTTATCTGTAACTTCCGCCTCGATTTTGAGTCGGTAGAAGCGCAATGGGATCTGAAATTTGCAGACCATTTTGCCGAAGATTTACAGCTGCTCGCCCCGCTGGCGAAAGATGGGCTGGTGGATGTGACGGATAAAGAGATTCAGGTGACGCCGAAAGGGCGCTTATTAATTCGTAATATCTGCATGTGTTTTGACGCTTATCTGCGCCAGAAGGCAAGGCTGCAACAGTTCTCAAGGGTGATTTAAGTAAAAAACCGGAGGCTCAAGCCTCCGGTTTTAGCTGTACTTACTCCATTCCCAACTCTTTCAGCTTGCGGGTCAGGGTATTTCGCCCCCAACCCAGCAGTCGCGCCGCTTCCTGCTTGTGTCCTTGCGTGTGGCGAAGCGCGGTCGTCAGCAACGTACGCTCCATCTCTGGCTGTGCTTCTGACAGTAAATTTTGATGACCGGAACGCAGTGCGCGATCCGCCCATTGCGCCAGAAGTGTCGCCCAGCTGTCGGGCAATGACTGCCCGTTGCTGCTCTCTGGCGCCGTCGCTTCAAACAACTCACTCGGTAAATCCTGGATTAACACTTCCTGACCGGCTGCCATTACGGTCAGCCAGCGGCAGGTGTTTTCAAGCTGGCGCACGTTTCCGGGCCAGGCCAGGCGAGTTAATGCGGCATCTGTCTCCGGATGCAGGAGTTTGGCTTCCACGCCCAATTCGCGGGCGGCAACCTGCAAAAAGTGACGTGCCAGGCGGGGAATATCTTCACGGCGCTCGCGCAGCGGCGGCAGATGGACGCGGATCACGTTCAGGCGGTGGAACAAATCCTCACGGAATTTGCCTTCCTGCACACGCTGCTCCAGATTTTGGTGTGTCGCGGCGATAATGCGCACGTCCACTTTCACCGGCGCGTATCCACCGACGCGATAGAACTGACCATCCGCTAAAACGCGAAGCAGACGAGTCTGCACATCCATCGGCATATCACCGATTTCATCGAGGAACAGTGTCCCGCCATCGGCCTGCTCAAAGCGCCCCTGACGAACGGTGTTCGCGCCGGTAAAGGCCCCTTTCTCGTGGCCAAACAGTTCCGACTCAATTAAGTCTTTTGGAATCGCCGCCATATTCAGCGCGATAAACGGCGCTTTCGCACGCGGGCTGTGGCGGTGCAGGGCGTGAGCAACCAGCTCTTTACCGGTCCCGGACTCACCGTTAATCAGGACGCTGATGGATGAGCGCGACAAACGCCCGATGATGCGAAAGACATCCTGCATAGCAGGTGCTTCGCCAATAATATCGGTCGTTGGCCCAAAGACTGGCGCATTGCGCGGCTGCTGCTGTTCCTGATAATGACTGATCGCGCGCTCAACCAGAGCCACCGCTTCGTCGATATCAAACGGCTTGGGCAAATAATCAAACGCACCCTGCTGGTACGCGCTCACGGCCGCATCCAGATCGGAATGAGCGGTCATTATGATGACCGGCAACATCGGGTGACGCTGTTTAATTTGCTTCAGTAACGCAAGCCCGTCCATTCCCGGCATGCGAATATCAGAAAGCAGCACGTCCGGGGTTTTGGTGATGAGCGCGTCGAGCACTTCGCTACCGCTTTCAAAGGTGGTGCAGTTTAATCCTGCTCCGGTAAGCGCGCGTTCGAGCACCCAGCGTATGGAACTATCATCATCGACTACCCAGACTATCCCTCGTTGCATCGTCGTCACCTTATTTTTTTATTGGCAGGTAAACCGAAAACTCGGTATGACCCGGCCAACTGGTAAATTCAATTTTGCCGGAGTGTTGGTCGATCAAATTGCGGGCAATGGACAACCCAAGCCCGGTGCCGCCTTCGCGGCCGCTCACCATCGGGTAGAAAAGCGTATCCTGAAGATGCGACGGAATGCCCGGCCCGTTGTCCTCAACGTCGATTCTCGCCGCCAGGCGATAGCGCACGCCGTGCAGCGTCAACTGGAATGCCGTGCGGGTACGCAGGATAATTTCGCCGCCTTCGGGGCCGAGGGCCTGTAGGGCATTGCGCACGATATTGAGCAGAACTTGCTCAACCTGGTCGGGGTCATGCGGCAATTCCGGCAGGCTCGGATCGTAATCGCGAATCAGTTTGACGTTCGGCGGGAGCTCCATCGACACCAGCTTCACGACCCGCTCCGCCACTTTATGAATACTTTCCGTCACGTGCATACCCGGCTGCTGCGGCCCAAGTAATCGGTCAACCAGATTGCGCAGGCGATCGGCCTGCTCAATGATGACGTTGGTATATTCCGCCAGCGCAGGTCCGGCAGCGCTTTGGTTAACAGCTGCGCTGCGCCCCGTAAACCGCCTAATGGGTTTTTGATTTCATGCGCAAGGCCTCTCACCAGATCGCGTGCAGCAATCTGCTGTGCATGCTGAAGCTGTTCCTGACTGAGCCGACGCAGATTATCCATCGGCGCCATTTCCAGTAAAATCAGGCCGTCCGGCAAACGTTGTGCCGTTAACGAGAGGATATGCGAGCGTCCGTCAATCACCAGGGTCACTTCGTTATCGGTAAATCCCTGACCCGCAGCCAAACTTTCCTGCATCAACGGGATATTCAGCGAAAAATAACTCAACAGTTCCGGCAAGGGTGTGCCGAATAATTTGCGTGAGCTTTGGGCGAGCAGCTGCTGCGCCGCAGGGTTGGCGTAATGGACCGCCAGCTCATCATCGACAAGTAAGATGCTGTTGATTAAAGAATTGAGGATCTGCCCAGCATCGGGCAGCGCGCCAGTTGCCATTCAGCAGTCTCCTGGAGTAGGTGCACTAATTTAGTGCAGTATAGCTTTTTCGTTGTAAAAAGCGCGTCAGATCAGTCTGTTGGTGGAGAAAAAAGCCCATCCGAAGATGGGCTGAAAGTTTCCACGGCAACAAAAATCTTCTCGCGTTTTTCTCGCCACAACGGCGTTGGCCGCCTTTGCTCACCCCAGTCACATCGTTATCTATGCGCCTGGGGATGTATGAGAGGCATTCTGCCTCTCACCAGCTGCCGCCTTGTTGCGACAAGAAATCCACCGAGTATTTATTTCTTAAACGCTGTAGTACAGCTCGAACTCAACCGGGTGTGGAGTCATGCGTACGCGGTCGTTCTCTTCGATACGCAGGCCGATGTAAGCATCGATTGCATCGTCAGTGAACACGCCGCCAGCCGTCAGGAACTCGCGGTCAGCGTCCAGCGCGTTCAGTGCTTCTTCCAGAGAACCGGCAACCTGTGGGATCTCTTTCGCTTCTTCTGGCGGCAGGTCATACAGGTTTTTATCCATGGCTTCGCCTGGATGGATTTTGTTCTTAATGCCGTCCAGACCCGCCATCAGCAGCGCTGCGAAGCACAGGTATGGGTTAGCCGCTGGATCCGGGAAACGCACTTCGATACGACGTGCTTTCGGAGATGCCACCACTGGGATACGGATAGAAGCAGAACGGTTACGTGCGGAGTAAGCCAGCATAACAGGGGCTTCATAACCCGGGACCAGACGCTTGTAGGAGTTGGTCGTTGGGTTTGCCAGGGCGTTAATCGCTTTAGCGTGCTTGATAACACCGCCGATGTAGAACAGCGCCTGCTCAGACAGACCCGCATATTTGTCACCAGAGAACAGGTTTACGCCGTTCTTGGACAGGGACATGTGGCAGTGCATACCGGAACCGTTGTCGCCAAACATAGGTTTTGGCATAAAGGTCGCGGTTTTGCCGAAGCGGTGAGCAACGTTGTGCACCACATATTTGTAAATCTGAATTTCATCCGCTTTTTTGGTCATGGTGTTAAAGCGGGTCGCGATTTCGTTCTGGCCCGCAGTGGCCACTTCGTGGTGGTGAGCTTCAACCACCAGGCCCATCTCTTCCATGATCAGACACATGGTAGAGCGGATGTCCTGTGAAGAATCGACCGGAGGAACCGGGAAGTAACCGCCTTTCACGCCAGGACGGTGACCTTTGTTGCCGCCTTCGTATTTGGTGGAGGAGTTCCATGCGCCTTCGATATCATCGATAGCGACGTGGGAACCAGAAATGGACGCACCAAAACGAATGTCGTCGAACAGGAAGAATTCTGGCTCTGGCCCAAACAGAACGGTGTCTGCAATGCCAGTGGAGCGCAGGTACTCTTCAGCGCGTTTCGCGATGGAGCGTGGGTCGCGATCGTAGCCCTGCAGCGTGCCTGGCTCAAGAATGTCGCAACGGATAATCAGGGTAGACTCTTCGTAGAACGGGTCAATGAGCGCAGTCGTTGAATCTGGCATCAGCACCATGTCGGATTCGTTAATGCCTTTCCAGCCACCGATAGAGGAGCCGTCAAACATTTTGCCTTCTTCGAAGAATTCGGCATTTACCTGGTGAGCAGGAATTGTGACGTGCTGTTCTTTGCCTTTGGTATCGGTGAAGCGCAGATCAACAAACTTCACTTCATGTTCGTTCAGCATCGTCAAAACGTGTTCAGCGGACATACTTAACTCTCCCGGATTGGTCATTGTCGTCGTGGTAACGAGGTCTTCAATTCTGTTTAAGGCTGGCGTCGTCGCCATCTTTTTGCCGTATTTTTATAAAGCGAAATCTGTGCCAACTTTCAAATTACCCCCAAAAGGCGTTATCATGCACACCATAGTGCAAACGACCTGCACCACGAACGTCACATTGCACCATTATAGTGCTTCAATGTGAACATTGAGCACCATAATGGTGCGATTTCCGTTAAAGTGCACTTTTTACGCTGCGTGAAAGCGATCACAAAGCAACTCTGCAATACTTGTTTGCGGAGGATGTTTGTGATCCTGTTTAGTCCTGCGATTAATCCGTGTACAATAACGCGCTATTTCTAAATGCCTGAGGCAAAGTTGTGATCGAAAATCTGCGTAATATCGCCATCATCGCGCACGTTGACCATGGTAAAACTACCCTGGTTGACAAGCTGCTACAGCAATCCGGTACTTTCAGCAATGAACGTGCAGAAGCCACCGAACGCGTGATGGACTCCAACGATTTGGAGAAAGAGCGTGGGATTACCATCCTCGCTAAAAACACCGCTATCAAATGGAATGACTACCGTATCAACATCGTTGATACCCCAGGGCACGCCGACTTCGGTGGTGAAGTTGAACGTGTGATGTCCATGGTAGACTCCGTTCTGCTGGTCGTTGACGCAATGGATGGCCCAATGCCGCAGACGCGCTTCGTAACCAAAAA
Source organism: Lelliottia amnigena (assembly GCA_900635465.1). Lineage (NCBI taxonomy): Bacteria > Pseudomonadati > Pseudomonadota > Gammaproteobacteria > Enterobacterales > Enterobacteriaceae > Lelliottia > Lelliottia amnigena. The sequence goes on along the minus strand of LR134135.1, from coordinate 4,402,069 downwards.
GGCATTTGCCCATGGTTTGAAGCCAATCGTGGTTATCAACAAAGTTGACCGTCCTGGCGCGCGTCCTGACTGGGTTGTGGATCAGGTCTTCGACCTGTTCGTAAACCTGGATGCAAGCGACGAGCAACTCGATTTCCCAATCATCTATGCATCAGCATTGATGGGTATCGCGGGCAACGACCACACTGATATGGCGGAAGACATGACCCCGCTGTACCAGGCTATCGTTGACCACGTTAAAGCACCGAGCGTAGATCTTGACGGTCCGTTCCAGATGCAAATCTCCCAGCTGGATTACAACAATTACGTTGGCGTAATCGGCATCGGTCGTATCAAACGTGGCCGTGTTAAACCTAACCAGCAGATCACTCTGATCGACAGCGAAGGTAAAACACGTAACGGTAAAGTGGGTAAAGTTCTGACTCACCTCGGTCTGGAGCGTATTGAATCCACCGAAGCTGAAGCGGGCGATATCATCGCGATCACCGGTCTGGGCGAACTGAACATCTCCGACACCCTTTGCGATCCGCAAAATGTCGAAGCGCTGCCAGCGCTGTCTGTTGATGAACCAACAGTCACCATGTTCTTCAACGTCAACACCTCTCCGTTCTGTGGCAAAGAAGGTAAATATGTTACCTCTCGTCAGATTCTTGACCGCCTGAACAAAGAGCTGGTGCACAACGTGGCACTGCGTGTTGAAGAAACCGAAGATGCGGACGCGTTCCGTGTATCCGGTCGTGGTGAGCTGCACCTGTCTGTTCTTATCGAAAACATGCGTCGTGAAGGCTTCGAACTGGCTGTGTCCCGTCCGAAAGTTATCAACCGCATGATCGACGGCCGTATGCAAGAGCCGTTCGAGAACGTGACGCTGGATATCGAAGAACAGCACCAGGGTTCTGTGATGCAGGCAATGGGCGAGCGTAAGGGTGATGTTAAAGACATGATCCCTGACGGCAAAGGCCGTATTCGTCTGGATTACCTGATCCCGGCACGTGGCCTGATCGGCTTCCGTACCGAGTTCATGACCATGACGTCTGGTACAGGTCTGCTGTACTCCACGTTCAGCCACTACGATGACGTTAAACCGGGTGAAATCGGCCAGCGCCAGAACGGCGTGCTGATCTCTAACGGCCAGGGTAAAGCAGTTGCGTTCGCACTGTTCAGCCTGCAGGATCGCGGTAAGCTGTTCCTGGGTCACGGTGCAGAAGTTTACGAAGGCCAGATCATCGGTATTCACAGTCGTTCTAACGACCTGACTGTAAACTGCCTGACCGGTAAGAAACTGACCAACATGCGTGCTTCCGGTACTGACGAAGCGACCACGCTGGTTCCAGCACTGAAAATGTCTCTTGAGCAGGCTCTGGAATTTATCGATGACGACGAACTGGTAGAAGTTACCCCTACCTCCGTACGTATCCGTAAACGTCACCTGACTGAGAACGACCGTAAACGTGCGGGCCGTGGCAGCAAAGACTAATACGACGCCTGTAAAGACGCCGTATACCGGGTGGGCGTAAGCCTCGCCCGGAACGTAAAAAGCCGCTGAAATCAGCGGCTTTTTTATTAGAACGAATACCGCATCCCCAGGCGAATGCGGTACTGCTCGCGGTTGTAATCATTCCATCTGTCCAGCCACTGAAGTTCCAGATACGGCATCCAGTTCCGGTCGATTTTATAGCTAAACTTGTTGGTAATTTCCCAGTGATGATCCTTACCGTTTTTACTGTGGTAATCATTCACCCGCTGGAAATAATGCGGCTCAAAGGTATAGAACAACGAATCGGTTAATTTGAAATTCCAGTAATTGGCAAACTCATGGGTATCGTTTTTATCCATCTCGCCGTTAAAGTCAGGCGTATCATAATTATTATGGTTATAGCGATAACGAAACGTCAGATTAAACGCGTCAGTAAATTTATAATTGGTATCCAGATAAAGGGCACCTCCCGATCCATCTTTGCTGTCGTTGATTAACCCGCCGGGCTGAAAAGTGAGTTTAGCCGTCGGTTTAAATAAGGGATACCATCCTTCGATTTCGTTATAGCTGTGCTTAATTTCATCCCATTTCCCCACGTCATAGGCGTTCGTGAACATCAGACCCGCGCCCATATCAAAATTATAACCGGCTCGCAGGATCACCTCATGGCGTTCAGAGGCAGTGTTGTAGGCTTCACGTGTTTCGACATAGGCCCCCGCAAAAGCAGAGCCAGACACAGACGAAACGAGGAGTACTGTCGCTATTTTTTTCATAATTCTTCCATGTGTCAGGTACAGAAAGGCCGCCCCTCCTGATGAACAGGAAGGGAATACCGGCTGGGTTTATTGTTATAAAGTGACGGGTGAGGCTTTATTCTCGTTATTCAAGGGCGTTACGTCGCCCATTTTTTTCTTCCGTTTGCTTATCTCCTTAATAATAAGAGCGAAGCGCGCTTCATTGAGTTTATAAAAAAGTCCCATGGTGATGGCCGCAATAATGGCTAGCCCGCAGGGCCAGAGAAAGATCAGCTGACGTAACCCCAGTAGCGTGCCCGCGCTTTGTACGGCATGCGGAACATAGCCAATCTGCGTGAGCATGATGCCCGGCAGGAAACCGGCAAGCGCGGCGGAAATCTTGCGTGAAAAGGTATACCCGGTATACACCGACCCTTCGGCGCGAATCCCGGTTTTCCACTCGCCATAGTCCACGGTGTCGGGCACCAGCGCCCAGTTCAGGCTGTTGACAAAGGCGGTGCCGAAAAAGGCCATACAGGAGAAGAGCACAAACGTGGTGGAACTGCTCCCCCAGAAGAAATTCAGCACGTCGCCCACGGCCCACAGCGCCAGCCCACCCAAATAAACCTGTTTCTTACCAAAACGCTTTACCGCGCCGGGCACGAGGAAAACGCCTACCAGAATGCAGCCCATGCTGAAAAATCCCATCCACGACAGCAGATGGATATCGTTCAGCACGTACTGGGTGTAATAGACCTGGATGGCGAGCTTGATGTTAAACGCCGCCAGCGTGCAGAGATTGGCGATGCATAACACCAGCAGTGGGGGATTGCGAAAGATGGCGCAGAAGGATTTTAAAATGCTGGGTTTGTGATGAACGGGCGAAACCTCGACATAGCGTTCCTTCACCCCGCTGTAGCACCACCACATGCAGAACAGCCCGCAGGTCACAAACAGCAGAGCCGCAACGAGGTAGCCCAGCGACGGTTGGCTGACAAAGAGTGCCTGGACAGGCATAAAGCCCACCGTGCACAGCAGCAAGCCCACTGTGGCACCCCCCTGACGCCACGCGGCCAGCTGCGCCCGCTCGTTCGGGTTTTTGGTGATCGCCGGAACCATCGCCCCATAAGAACAGTTCATCAGGCTGTAGAACAACCCGAACAGCATAAACAGAACGGTCGCGAGGGCGGTTTTCACCGTCAGGTTAAAATCATTCGCCACAAACTGCGCCGTCGCCGCCAGCGCGACGGGAACGGAAGCATAGAGAATAAAAGGCCTGAACTTGCCCCGCGCGCCAATGTGACGCCGTGAATCCAGCAGCACGCCGGTCAGCATATCGGTGAACGCGGTGAAGAACTTGGCGACCAGAAAAATAATGCCGCCATAGAAGGCAGGCAGACCCAGCTCATCGGTATAAAACTTCAGCAGATACAGCGTGCCAATACACAGCATCAGGTTAGAGCCAAAATCGCCCATCCCATAGGCGCACTTCTCTCGCAGGCTCAGTTTCAGGGTTAACGGATCAGGAGTGTGATTCATAGTCGATCCTCGTAGCGCCCGTGAGAGCGCTAAGACAGTTCATTCAGGCCGGACGTTTACGCTGTTCTATCTCTTCAACGATGCGTACATACATCTTTTCGTTGAGATTATAGAAACAGCCCATCGCCACGATGGTGATCACCGCGAGGAGGCTGGGGTAGATGAAGATTAGCTGCCGCAACCCTTCAACCGTACCTGCCGACTGCACCACATTCGGTATATAGCCGATTTGCGTCAGCATAATGCCGGGGAAGAAGCCCGCCAGCGCCTGCGACACCTTGCGAAAGAAGGTAAAGCCGGTATAGACCGTCCCTTCCGAACGCACACCGGTACGCCATTCGCCGTACTCGACCGTGTCGGACACCAGCGCCCAGTTCAGGCTGTTCACAAACGCAGAACCGAAGAAAGCCAGGCACGAGAACGCAACAAAGCTGACCGAACCGCCGCCAAAGAAGTAGTTAAGAAGATCGCCTGCCACCCAGATCAGCAATCCGCTGATATAGACTTTTTTCTTACCGAAGCGACGCACGGCACCGGGCATCAAAAAGACCCCAATGAAAATGCAGCCCATGCTGAAAAAGCCCATATAGGACAGCAAAATCGGATCGTTAAGGACGTATTGGGTGTAGTAGACCTGAATGGCGAGTTTGACGTTGAACGCGCCCAGGGTACAAAGGTTGGCGATGCACAAAATAAACAGCGGTCGGTTACCCGCAATCGCCCGAAACGACTGTAACAGCCCCGGTTTATGCGTCGGGTGCGCCGGCTGTGCCTCCACGTAACGTTCTTTCACGCCGCGGTAGCACCACCACATAAAGAACAGCCCGAACAGCGAGAAGAGGGTAGCGGCAAAGATATACCCGAGCTGGTCGTTCCCCTCGATCAGGTTCATCACCGGAACAAACCCCACGGTACAGAGCAACAGACCCAGCGTCGCGCCGCCCTGTCGCCATGCAGCAAGCGAGGCGCGCTCGTCAGGGTTTTTGGTGATCGCGGGCACCATGGCGCCGTAGGAACAGTTCATCATGCTGAAGAACAAGCCATACAGCATGAACAACACCGTGGCCATCACCGTCTTGCCGGTCACCTCAAACGGCGTACCGACAAAGTTGGCGATAGCTAATAGCGTCACCGGAAACGCCGCATAAAGCACGAACGGGCGGAACTTGCCTTTTGGCCCGATTTTGCGCCGCGAGTCGAGCATGATACCGGTGCCCATATCGGTGAAGGCGGTAAAGAATTTGGCAATCAAAAAGATAATCCCGCCATACGTGCCCGGTAACCCCAGCACGTCGGTGTAAAACTTCAGCAGGTACAAGGTGCCGATATCTAACAGAATATTGGACCCTAAATCGCCCATTCCGTAGGCGAGTTTTTCTTTAAACGGCAGTCGTAGGGTTGCCGGATCGGATGCATGTTGACTCATTATTATTCTCCGTCTGCCCGCAGGTTTCCCTGCGGGCGAGCCTTATCAGAGTTGACGTAAGCGGCCAAACAGATCGGCCCATTCACTTTGCTCGCGCCAGAAGACCGGGGGTTGGCCAAGAGGCGCGGCAACGGTCACTTCGCCTCCCTGATAGCGCTCTCCGGTCCAGGCATTGACCCAGTTGTCCTGCGGCAGATACAGCGTCCAGTCGCTGCGGCCCTCTTCATACACCGGCGCAACCAGCAGATCGCGGCCAAACAGATACTGATATTTCAGCGTGTAGGTATGGGCGTCATCCTCGTAATGCAGGAAGAGCGGGCGCATCACCGGCAGGCCAGATTTGGCGTTCTGGGCTACAGCGTCTTTGATGTAAGGTTTGAGGGTCGTGAAGACGGTGGTCATACGGGCAAAATGGGCGATGGTTTCAGCATCGCTGTCAAACTGCCAGTTATCACCGGGGCGATTGCCTTCGTGGGTGCGCATCATGGGAGTAAAGGCGCTGAAATCGCACCAGCGCAACAGCAGCTCTTTACTGCGCTTCATCTCAAAGAGCGTGGTGTAACCGCCAATGTCGCTATGGTGCAGGCCGTGTCCGGTCATCGCCAGCGACAGCGCCGCCGGGATCACCGAGGCCAGACCATCGTCCAGGCTCCAGTCCACGTTCTGATCGCCTGCCCACATCATCAGGGAGTGTTTCTGGCTGCCGGTGTAACCTGCCCGCATAAAGAACAGGATCTCCCCGAGCTTGCCGGTCTCTTCCAGCGCCTCGTAGTTACATTTTGCCCACAGTGCAGGCCAGGCGTTATGCATGATCTCAGCGCTGACGCCGTTGTGCAGGAAGGTGTCGGTCGGCAGATACTCACCGAAGTCGGCCATCCAGCCACCGCACCCGAGTTCTATTAAATTCTTTTTGATGACCTCTTTGTACCAGGCGTAAGCCTCCGGATTGGTCAGATCAATAACGCCGGCATAAAACTCACCAAACTCAACGTGGTAATCCTTCCCGTCAGTGTCTTTGGTGAGATACCCGCGTTTAGAGGCCTCTTCGCACAAGTCACGGTCGCTGGCGACGTACGGGTTGATATACGAAAGGTACTGCACCCCTTCGCGCTTCCACTGCGCAATACGCTCATCCAGCTGCGGATAAAGCTCACTGTTCCACTTCCAGTTCCACATCACGCGCTTGCCGAAAGAGGTCATGCGGATGCCGGACCAGTCCTGCGCCCAGATCCCATTAACCTTGACGCCACCGTTGCGCAGGGTGTCCAGCTTTTGCTGGCAAACGTCGGTTCCGCCCTGAATCCCCAGCGTCACGCCATCGTAAACCCAGTCTGGCAGTTCAGGCTGACGGCCCAGCAGCCCCGTTAATTTTTCCAGCAGATCGATATACGTTTCTGCACATTCGAAGCGCAGCGTGGCGTTATCTTCCCAGAAGGCCAGTTCGTGGAAGTCGGGCGCGCTAAAATCAAAATTCATATAGCAGCTGTTATCAACGTGGCAGTAATACTTTTGCGTGCTGACAAAGGTTGGCTGCGGGAAGAAGGTCCAGTAATAATCGCCGCCCGCATTCTCTTTACAGTCAGCCTGCCAGGTGACATACGTCTGTTTGTTACGCCCCACGCCCTGTTCGCTGGTCCACAGCGGGAAGGGTTTGCCACGCAAATCGAAATACGAGAACTGTTCGCCACAGCCGTAGATGTGATCTTCAGGCTCTGCCGCCAGCCGCAGCCAGATGCGGTTATGGCTGGCGGCATCGTTTTTGAGTTTAATTTCAAGTCGGCCCTGATCGTCTGCCTCGACAAGCAGCGTGGCACTCACCGTATCGCCACGGGTAAAGCGAATCGCCCAGCCGTTTTGCTGGTGGGTGACGGTCGCCTCTGTCAGTGCGATTTTTTCATTCAGCTTATCTTTGATGCTGAAATTACCGCGAAACATCTCGATATCCGCCATACCGGTGCCGATCCACAGGCAGGGCGCTTCATCGGTATGGGCCAAAATTAGCCGGTTTTGCCAGCGTAACGTAAAGCCATTGTCGAGCGTGGTCAGGTTGACATCATGTAGGGTAGTCATACGATCTCCATCGTTTCGGGAGTATTGTTATTTGGCCTGGCTGTCGAGTAGCCCGGCGGCGACCGCAGGCGCAAGCCCCGGTGCCAGCGGCAGGCGAGGGATCACCAGACAGTGCAACAGATGGTAGATATCCTGTTTGCCATCCCAGACTTTGGTCGTCACTTCATTGTTGGTGTCCAGTTCCTGCCACCATGAGCCGTTTTCGTAATCCATCAGGTACTTGATGCAGTAATCCCACCATTTCTGATACCAGGCTTCGTACTGCGGATCGCCGGTGACGGTATAGAGTGCATAGGCCGTACCCATGGCCTCAACAATCGGCCAGCGCACGCGTTCACGCACAATCGGTTTACCGTCCCAGCCTACGGAATAGACAAACCCGTCGGCGCCATCAGGTGCCCAGGCGTCACGGATCGTGGCGTGGAATAAGCCTTTTGCATCTTCCAGCAGCCATTCCGGTGGGGTTTCAAAGCGTGCTTCCAGCGCGGCGCGCAGATGCAGCATCAGACGGCCCCACTCGATCCAGTGGCCCGGCGTCCCGCCATAGGCACGAAAACGGTGCGCGGGGTTATCCTTGTTGTAATCGCGGATCGGGTTCCAGTGGGTGTCGAAATGCTCATTCACGCGGTACTCACCCTTACGGGCGACGTCGTGAATAATCACTGACGCAATGCGCAGGGCACGATCGAGCCATTTACGATCGTGCGTAACGTCATAGACGATGAGAAACGCTTCGACCGCGTGCATATTGGCGTTACCGCCGCGGTAATCTTCGGTTTTGCTGAAGGCTTCGTCCCAGGATTCCAGGCACATTTGTTCCTGTTCGCTCCAGAAGTATTTCTCGATAACGGCGATGGCCTCATCAAGCAGCGGGCGCGCCTCAGGGTGACCGGTGGTGACCGCACTGGCGGCCCCCAGCAGGACGAAGAAGTGCTGATAACCCTGTTTGGAGGCATCGACCACACCTTCGTCATTCACGCAGGCGTACCAGCCGCCGTACTGCTGGTCGCGCAGCGCGCCGTTCAGGGTTTTAATGCCATGATCGACCAGCGCATACGCGCCGGGGCGGCCCATTCCGGCGGCGACCGCATAGACGTGCAGCATGCGGGCGGTGATCCACAGATGCGTGCCCATATCGCTTCGCACCTGACCGTTATTGCCCAGCCAGCCAAAACCGGTCGGGACGGCGGCGTTTTTACCAAAATCCAGAATGCGATCGGTCTCTTGTTCCAGCCAGCGGTTGTGGCTGAGAGTGTTAAACCATTTCATGTTCATGTCCTTTTCTAGCGGCGAGCCATCATTTCGTCGACGATTTCGCCCAATCGCTGCAGTTTCGGCACAGAAATATCGCGCAGCATCAGCTCGGTATCCGGCAGACCCACTACGGAAGACCACACGGCTCGTCCGGCGAGGAAGCCAGACGCCCCTGCCTGCATTGCCACGCTCACCGCGCGCGGGAACAGCTTCTCATCGACACCGGACGAGAGAATCACCCACGGCATGTTGATCTGCTCATTCAGCTTTTGCGAGGAGTTCAGCAGGGCTTGCTGTGTGCCTTTACCGTAAAGCGGCATCTCGACTTTGTAGAGATCTGCCCCGCTGTCACCCAGCTCTTTTGCCGCTTCGATAATGGCCTGCTCGCGGTCAAAAACATCACCCCGACGCGGTGGGCGCACAACGGGTTCGATAATGCTGAGCAAGCCATTCGCATGGCAAAGCTGGTTAAAATTACGCACCATCTCCAGGCGTTGCGCGGGATCTTCGTCACTGCGCCACAGCACCAGCAGCTTGAGCGCTTTGCCGCCATCGCGTTTTACCGCTTGTGCATCCACACCTTTATCAATCACCACGCTGTCGACCGGAATACCATTGCCCGGAATAAATTCGTCTGCGGCGACAATCATGGCGCAGCTTTTTGCTATCGCGTTTTGTTCCACGATCTGGTGGTAGCAGAATTGCTGATCGACCAGAATCGCCGAGGCATAGGGTGACAGAATCTTTGCCGCGTTCACTTTGAAATCGGTTAAATGCCGATCGGTCACCGGCGCAGGCACACCCGCAGCGGCAAACATCAGGCGCATCGCTTCACGCTGATCGACCGCCAGCATGGAAAAACCGCCGGAAGGTCGGGTGATATCTTTCAGGGTGTACGTCGTCATGCAATAGTCCTTTTCTTCATCAGTGTTGGTTGTTCAGCCCGGCAGATGCGCGAACCTGTTCAAGAATGGCGGTCCAGTCTTCGCGACCGCGCCCGGCGGCACGCGCCTGGTTATAAACTTCACGAGAGGCTGCGCCGAGCGGCATGGGAACGTGCAGCTGATTAGCCACGTCCAGCGCGATGCCCAGATCTTTATGCGCGAGGTCGATCATGAACGCTGGCGAAAGATCGCCTTTCAGCACTTTGTTGGGCCACGAGGTGGTGAAATGCCCTTTGCCCGCCGGCGTGCCGCTCATGACCTTAAGGGCCACATCGAAGGAGAGACCCAATGCTTCGCACAGCACGGCGGCCTCGGCGGACAACGCGTTCAGGGCAATACTCATGTAGTTATTGATAAGCTTCACGCGGATGCCCATCCCCGGGCCGCCTGCCTCGATTAACTCGTTTCCCATCGCCATCAGCACCGGGGTGGCGCGCTCAACCTGCTGCGACGTACCGCCTGCCAGTAGCAGCAGCGTTCCGGCGATTGCATGATCGGACGTCCGGCCAACAGGCGCGTCCATCATGCTAAAACCACGCTCGACCATCTCAGCGATGAGTTTGTCGGTTTGCAGCGGATGAATGGTCGACATATCAATGACCAGTGCATCACGGGATAAGCCGTCGCAAACCCCGTTCTCACCGAATAACACGGCACGGACCAGATCGCCGTTTGGCAGCATCGTGATGATAAATTCCGCCCCTCTGGCGGCATCGGCGGGCGTTGCGGCAGACGCCGCACCTTTTTCGACCAGCACCTGAACCGCCTGCGGGTTAACGTCATAAACGTGAAGCTGATGACCCTGTTTGAGCAGATTGCTCGCCATCGGCGCGCCCATTTGTCCCAGACCAATAAATGCAATCACTGACATGCCTCTCTCCTGCTAATACGTTATTGTCACAGTTTGTCTATTCGTGAGCGTTTGTGGTGTCTGTTTTTGATCGTATTTGTAATTTATAGTCAAAAAATAGACATGGGTCACTTTTTAAACATTTGATGAAATTAAAATGGTCACATCCAATTGAGGGAAGGAATCACCATGGCTCGAATCGCTTGTGTTGGCATCACCGTGCTGGATCGCATCTGGTATCTCGCTGATTTACCCAAAGAGGGAGGCAAATATGTGGCAAACAATTACACGGAAGTGGGCGGTGGTCCGGCGGCCACTGCGGCGGTGGCTGCGGCGAAACTGGGGGCCGACGTGGACTTTATTGGGCGGGTGGGCGATGACGATACCGGCAGTCGGCTCCTCGCGGAGCTGGAGTCCCTGGGAGTAAATACGCGCTTTACCCGGATTTTTAAGGGCGCGCGCTCTTCGCAATCGGCGGTGCTGGTCGATGCCAGCGGCGAACGGATTATTGCCAACTACCCGAGCCCGATCTCCCGGAGGAAGCGGACTGGTTGCAGGATATCGACTTTTCTCAGTGGGATGTGGTGCTGGCAGACGTACGCTGGCATGACGGCGCAAAACAGGCCTTAACCCTGGCTCGTCAGCAAGGGGTTACAACGGTTCTGGATGCGGATATCACCCCGCAGGATATCGCCGAACTGGTGGCCTTAAGCGATCACGCCGCCTTTTCCGCCCCGGGCCTGCAGCGTATGACGCAAATCGCCGAGGCTGAAAGCGCCCTGAAAAAAGCACAAACGCTCACAAATGGACATGTGTACGTCACGCAGGGCAAAGACGGTTGTTATTGGCTTGAAAAGGGGGCACTGAGCCATCTGCCGGCTTTTCAGATCGACGTCGTGGATACCACTGGAGCAGGGGATGTTTTTCACGGTGCACTGGCGGTGGGACTGGCGCAGAATCAGCCCGCACAGGAAGCGGTGCGCTTTGCCAGCGCCGTCGCGGCATTAAAATGTACCCGCCCCGGCGGACGGGCGGGAATCCCCGACTGTGATCAAACCCGCTCTTTCTTGTCACTTTTTGTATAAAATGCGGGGCGTGATGGTTTTCAGAGGACAGCCCATGAGCCTTACCGAAATGACCGGTAATCCACGGCACGATCAACTGCTCACATTGATCGCCGATCGTGGCTACATGAACATTGATGAACTGGCGCAACTGCTGGATGTCTCAACGCAAACGGTGCGGCGTGATATTCGCAAGCTCAGCGAGCAAGGATTGATTACGCGCCATCACGGCGGCGCGGGGCGTGCGTCGAGTGTGGTGAATACGGCGTTTGAACAGCGTGAAGTCTCTCTGACGGAGGAGAAACGGGCAATCGCCGAAGCCATTGCTGATTACATCCCGGATGGTTCGACGATTTTCATCACCATTGGTACCACGGTGGAACATGTGGCGCGCGCCCTGCTGAATCACAACCATCTGCGCATTATCACCAACAGTCTGCGGGTGGCGCATATTCTCTATAAAAATCCGCGTTTTGAAGTGATGGTGCCGGGCGGAACGTTGCGTGCGCATAACGGCGGCATTATTGGCCCTGCCGCCACGGCTTTTGTCTCAGGTTTTCGGGCAGATTACCTGGTGACCAGCGTCGGAGCCATTGAACCCGACGGAGCAATGATGGAGTTTGACGTCAATGAAGCCAGCGTCGTAAAAACGATGATCGCCCACGCCCGGCATGTTTTACTGGCGGCCGATCATACAAAATATCAGGCCTCCGCCGCCGTTGAGATCGGTAACGTCGCCCAGGCGACCGCCTTGTTTACCGATGAGCTTCCCGGCACCGCATTGCAATCCCTTCTCAGAAACAGCCATGTTGAGCTGGTCGAAGTCAGCTCCAGCGAAGAACAGCAGGCAGGCTAATCTCCCTGACAGGCAGACCCGGTCCACACCGCACCGGGTTTTTTGCTCTCTTTCTCTAAGCTGAATCTGGCGCATAGCCAAAGCTTATCTTTCCCGCTACAGTTATTTCTCCACGGAGCGAAGGGGATAAACATGCTTTATATCTTTGACTTAGGAAATGTCATCGTTGATATCGATTTCAATCGGGTGCTGGGGGCGTGGAGCGATTTCAGCCGTGTCCCGCTGGCGACGCTCAAGCAGAACTTCGCCATGGGCGAGGCGTTTCATCAGCATGAGCGCGGTGAAATCAGCGATGAGGCCTTCGCAGAAGCGATGTGCCATGAAATGGATTTGCCGCTGAGCTACGAACAATTTTCCCACGGCTGGCAGGCGGTCTTTGTGGCGATACGTCCGGACGTTGTCGACATCATGCACAAACTGCGTGAGCAGGGACATCGCGTGGTGGTCCTGTCCAATACTAACCGTCTTCACACCACGTTCTGGCCGGAGGAATATCCGGAGATCCGCGCAGCAGCCGATAAAATTTACCTTTCTCAGGAGATGGGCATGCGTAAGCCGGAAGCGCGAATTTATCAGGCCGTCTTGCAGGCCGAAGGTTTCTCCGCCGCCGATGCGGTCTTTTTTGACGACAACGCCGATAATATAGAGGGAGCTAACCAGTTGGGTATCACCTCAATTCTGGTGACAGGAAAAGAGACGATACCGAACTATTTTGCGAAGCAGGTATGTTAAAAAACGTTCATCAAAAAGCCGCACATCACACCCGTCCGTTTCGGGCATGGGTAAAACTGCTCTGGCAGCGCATTGATGAGGACAACATGACCACGCTGGCGGGCAACCTCGCGTATGTGTCACTGCTCTCATTGGTGCCGCTGGTGGCGGTGATTTTTGCGCTGTTCGCTGCATTTCCGATGTTTTCGGAAGTCAGCGTCCAGCTGCGACACTTTGTCTTCGCTAACTTTATGCCCGCTACGGGCGACGTTATTCAGCGCTATATCGAACAGTTTGTCGCTAACTCCAACAAGATGACGGCAGTCGGTGCCTGTGGGCTGATCGTCACGGCGCTGCTGCTGATGTATGCCATCGATAGCGCGCTCAATACCATCTGGCGCAGCAAAAAAGTGCGGCCAAAAGTGTACTCTTTTGCCGTCTACTGGATGATCCTCACGCTCGGGCCACTGCTGGCTGGGGCAAGTCTGGCCATCAGTTCTTATCTGCTGTCGCTGCGCTGGGCCAGCGAGCTGAACACGGTGATCGATAACGTGCTTCGGCTCTTTCCGTTAATCCTGTCGTGGCTCGCTTTTTGGCTACTGTACAGCGTAGTGCCGACCACGCGCGTGCCTAATCGCGATGCCATGGCGGGCGCGCTTGTCGCCGCGATTTTATTTGAGCTGGGCAAAAAAGGCTTCGCGCTTTACATCACCACGTTCCCTTCCTATCAGCTGATTTATGGCGTGCTGGCCGTCGTGCCGATCCTATTCGTCTGGGTCTACTGGACCTGGTGCATCGTCTTGCTTGGGGCGGAAATAACTGTCACTCTCGGGGAATACCGCAAACTCAAATTAGCCGCAGAACAAGAAGAAGCAGACCAACCATGATTGCATTGATTCAGCGCGTAACCCGTGCCAGCGTCACCGTGGAGGACGAGGTGACGGGTGAAATTGGCCCAGGACTTTTGGTGTTGTTAGGTGTCGAAAAGGATGATGACGAGCAAAAAGCCAACCGCTTGTGCGAGCGAGTGCTCGGCTATCGCATTTTCAGCGATGCAGACGGCAAGATGAATCTCAACGTCCAGCAGGCCGGTGGCAGCGTGCTGGTGGTGTCTCAATTTACGCTGGCGGCCGATACCGATCGCGGCATGCGCCCTGGATTTTCAAAAGGCGCCGCGCCCGATCGTGCAGAGGCGTTGTACGAATACTTTGTTGAGCGTTGTCGCCAACAGGAAATGAATACGCAAACCGGACGTTTCGCTGCAGATATGCAGGTTTCGCTGGTGAACGATGGCCCCGTCACCTTCTGGCTGCAGGTATGAGCCAGCTGGCGGCCTGGCCGCGGGTAACAAGAGAGAGTACCGCTATGTATCATCTACGCGTACCGCAAACAGAAGAAGAGTTAGAGGTTTACTACCATTTCCGTTGGGAAATGCTGCGCAAACCGTTGCATCAGCCGAAAGGCTCAGAGCGTGATGCCTGGGATGCGATGGCGCACCATCAGATGGTGGTGGACGAAGAGGGGAATCTGGTTGCGGTCGGCCGCTTATACATCAACGCCGACTATGAAGCCTCCATCCGCTTTATGGCGGTGCATCCCTCCGTACAGGACAAAGGTCTGGGCACCCTGATGGCGATGACGCTGGAGTCCGTGGCCCGTCAGGAGGGCGTAAAGCGCGTCACCTGCAGTGCCCGCGAAGATGCGGTCGAGTTTTTCTCCAAGCTGGGATTCGTCAACGAAGGCGAAATTACCGCGCCGCAAACCACGCCGATTCGCCACTTCCTGATGATTAAACCGATCGCTTCACTCGATGATATTCTGCATCGCGGCGACTGGTGCGGTCAGCTTCAGCAGGCCTGGTATCAGCACATTCCGCTCAGCGAGAAAATGGGCGTACGCATCCAGCAATATACCGGCCAGAAATTCATTACCACCATGCCGGAAATCGGCAATCAAAATCCGCACCATACGCTGTTCGCCGGGAGTCTGTTCTCGCTGGCGACACTGACGGGCTGGGGGCTGATCTGGCTGATGCTGCGCGAACGTCACCTTGGCGGGACCATTATTCTTGCCGATGCGCATATTCGTTACAGCAGACCCATCAGCGGTAAACCGAGCGCTATTGCCGATTTAGGCTGCCTGAGCGGCGATCTGGACCGTCTGGCGCGTGGACGTAAAGCCCGCGTGCAGATGCAGGTAGAGCTGTTTGGCGACGAGACGTCGGGCGCTGTGTTCGAGGGAACCTATATCGTCCTGCCTGCGAAACCGTATGGTGCCTTTGAAGAGGGCGGCAACGAGGAAGAGTAAGACTGTCGTAATGGCCTGATCGATTCGTCTTTCGGGCCCGTTTAAAAGATTCCTTTGCCGTGTCGTTCTGCACGTCTAGTGGCTGTTCTGGAAAGCGGCTCGCAGAAATCATTCTCGCTATCATAATCTTCTTTAGCCTTTCTAATACCAGGTGTATTTTGCTGGTTAATTCACCACGCATGATATACTGGAGGTATATATGAGCATGATGGCGGGAAGGGACATGGGCAGAATTCTACTCGATCTATCAGACGAGGTGATAAAACGGCTGGACGACCTCAAGGTGCACCGGAACGTCCCTCGCGCTGAATTGTTGCGGGAAGCCGTTGAGCAATATCTTGAAAGACACGATCAGGCTGAAAGCACGATCTCAGATGCCCTTGGCCTGTGGCATGGCTGTGAGGAAGAGGGTGTTGATTATCAGCGCAAGCTTCGTGAGGAGTGGTAATGGCGAAAGGGTCTGCTCTTTTTGACACCAATATTCTCATCGACTTGTTCAGTGGAAGGGCAGAGGCAAAGCACGCATTAGAGAGTTGGCCGCCGCAAAATGCGATTAGCATCATCACCTGGATGGAAGTCATGGTGGGAGCAAAAAAATACCATCAGGAGCATCGTACCCGGATTGCCTTAAGTGCGTTTAACGTCCTTGGTGTTTCACAAGAGGTTGCTGAGCGGAGTGTTGATCTCCGGCAGGAGTATCGAATGAAGCTCCCGGATGCCATTATTCTGGCTACTGCACAAATTCATCGTCTTGAACTGGTTACGCGTAATACCAAGGATTTCGGTAACATCCCTGATGTGGTCACGCCCTACAATTTGTAGGCCGGGCGACTTTACGCCGCCCGGCTTTTGACAGGAGACTACTCCCCTTCACCCGGGAACAGGAACGGGTTGATAGAGCTGCGGGCAAAGCCCTCTTGCTCCATATGCGCGTCCAGTACCAGCGTGGCGAGATCGTCCGCGACGGCTTCCACTTTCGGGTCTTTTTCCTGATAAAGAATCTTCAGATACGTCCCGCAATCACCGCAACTTTCCGCTTTAACGGCCGCGTTTTCGTTTTCCAGCGACCAGTAGTTCAGATCGCGGGTCTGCTCGCAGTTGCTGCATTTAATGCGCACCACGTGCCACTCGGTTTCACACAGGTTGCAGTGCAGATAGCGCAGGCCTTGCGTCGTGCCGATTTGCACCATGCTGGTGACCGGCATTGAGCCGCAGACCGGGCAGAACTGGCGGGCTTCGCCATACTCCGCGCGCGCTTTGCCCGGAATCAGGCTGGCCATTTGCGCCCAGTAGAGCGACAGCGCAGCCCAAATAAACGGTGCTTTATCACTGCTGACTAGCGCGAAATCCGCAGCAAACAGCGCGCTCGCCATCTCTTCCAGTTCAAGCTCAGAGGCTTTTTCCAGATTCTCGATAACTGCCAGCGCTGGGCCGCTCATCTCGGGCTTCAGCTCAGCAATCAGGGAGTGCAGCAGCGTGTGCCAGTGCTTATCGCGCGGTAAAACGTGGATATCCAGCGGCGGCTTGCCCTGATCGTTCGCTTCTTTGATGCGCGCGGTCAGGTCGATTTGCAGCGGGTGATCGTACAGCACCACTTCCTGCGCATGGGCGATCAGCGCGGCGAAGCGTAAGAAATCGCCAAGCGGATTGTTCTCTGCCAGCTCGCGCAGACGCTCTGCGCGGCGGTTGTAGAGGTTCTTGAGTCTGGGGAATAACAACGGCGGAATGTAATCCGCCGTGCGTTTCTCGCTCGAACCCAGCTCATCTTGCGGGATTATGCGAATACTCATTCAGTTTTCTTTTCCGTTGTCTTTCGAACTTCTCGGTACCAGCGCGGGTGATGTTTCTTCGCCCAGGCACTGGTAACCCATCCTTCCACCATCGCGGTAATGGTGCCTTTGACCCAAAGGGCCGCGTAAATATGCACCATGATAACCACAATTAACGCTACTGCGGCAAATGAATGCAGCATCAGCGCAAATCGGATCACCGGGATTGAGAAAGCAGGCGCAAAGTACGGACGCCAGATGATCACACCGCTCACCAGCAGCAGAACCAGGAAAATAATCGCCGCCCAGAATACGCATTTCTGGCCGAAGTTATAACGCCCGGTGTCACCCACTTCCTCGTTGACGACGATCTTACGAATATTCTTCGCCCAAAAGATATCATCCCGATTGATTAGGTTATGGTGCCAGTAACGGAAAAACATGATGATGAAGGACGCAAACATAATCACGCCGACAAACGGGTGCAGAATTCGCGCCAGCTGCGGGGTGCCCATGATTTGCATCAGCCAGTTGAAGGATGGGAAGAAAAATCCCAGCCCGCTTATCGCCGCCAGCATGAAGCAGAAAGCGGTGACCCAGTGGTTGATACGTTCGGGCGCGGTGTAGCGCACGATGGTGTCACGTTTCCTCATTTGCGCTCCTCCTCACGATCGTCACGAGGCGTGTCTTTTTCCTCATGAAGATTGTCTTCTTCATCATCCGCACGGTTAGGACCGACACCGACGTAGTGGAAGATACTGGCGGCAAACGTCGCCGCAAAGCCAACGGCGGCCAGCGGTTTCCAGATACCTTTCCAGAACTTCACGGTCGCGCTGATCTCCGGGTTCTCCGGCAGGCCGTGATACAGATTCGGCTTGTCGGCGTGGTGCAGTACATACATCACGTGCGTCCCGCCAACACCCGCCGGATCGTACAGACCTGCGTTGTCATATCCACGGGTTTTCAGCTCGGAGACGCGCTCGCCCGCCAGCGTTTTCATATCCTCTTTTGAGCCAAAGTGGATAGCGCCCGTCGGACAGGTTTTCACGCAGGCCGGCTCCTGGCCGACATTCACGCGGTCAACGCACAGCGTACATTTGTAGACGCGGTTGTCTTCCGGGTTCATGCGCGGGACGTCGAACGGACAGCCTGCGATGCAATAGCCGCAGCCAATGCACTGCTCGGACTGAAAATCGACGATGCCGTTGGCATACTGAATGATAGCCCCTTCCGACGGACACGCCTTCAGGCAGCCCGGATCGGCACAGTGCATACAGCCGTCTTTGCGGATCAGCCATTCCAGTTTGTCGTTCTGTTCCACTTCCGAAAAACGCATCACCGTCCAGGATTTCGCGGTCAAATCGGCGGGGTTATCGTACACCCCGACG
Organism: Lelliottia amnigena; assembly: GCA_900635465.1. Lineage (NCBI taxonomy): Bacteria > Pseudomonadati > Pseudomonadota > Gammaproteobacteria > Enterobacterales > Enterobacteriaceae > Lelliottia > Lelliottia amnigena. Next base: position 4,383,680 of record LR134135.1, on the reverse strand, counting down.
TTATGTCCCACTTCGTCACGGATATCGTTCCACTCGGAACACGCCACCTGACAGGCCTTACAGCCGATACAGGTGGTGACGTCAATAAGCTTCGCCACTTCCTGCTGGTGGTCCCGCGCCTGAGGCGCGGGCGTGAAACCGTTAGTCGCGGAACGACGAATAATGTCTTGCGATTGATAAGCCATAAGTCGTCTTCCTTACACCTTTTCCACATTCACGAGGAAAGCCTTAAACTCCGGCGTCTGCGTATTTGCATCACCGACAAACGGCGTCAGGGTGTTGGCAATAAAGCCTTTCTTCGCCACACCTTCGTAACCCCAGTGAATCGGAATACCAATGGTATCCACCTGCTGGCCGTGAACATTCAGCGTGCGAATACGTTTAGTCACCACCGCCTTGGCTTTGATATAGCCACGGTTAGACGAGACTTTCACCGTGTCGCCGTGCGCGATGCCGAGCTTATTCGCCAGCTTCTCACCGATCTCCACAAACTGTTCTGGCTGCGCGATGGCATTAAGCAGCGCGTGCTTGGTCCAGTAGTGGAAGTGCTCGGTCAGGCGGTAAGTGGTGCCGACATACGGGAATTTATCTTTTTTACCCAGCGCTTCCAGATCGCCTTTAAAGATACGGGCGGCCGGGTTAGAGATAACATTTGGGTGCAGCGGGTTAGTGCCCAGCGGCGTCTCAAACGGCTCGTAGTGTTCCGGGAACGGTCCTTCCGCCATCTTATCGATAGCAAACAGGCGGCCCATCCCTTCAGGCTGCATGATAAACGGTCCCACGTCGCTGCCCGGTGCGGCGGCGCTGTAGTCCGGAATATCGACGCCACCCCATTTCGCGCCGTCCCATTTCAGGAGTTGGCGTTTCGGGTCCCACGGATTGCCCTGCGGATCGGCGGATGCGCGGTTATACAAAATTCGACGGTTCAGCGGCCACGCCCACGCCCAGCCCAGCGTATTGCCAAGACCTGACGGATCGGCGTTATCGCGGTTAGCCATCTGGTTGCCTTTCGGCGTCCAGCTACCGGCGAAGATCCAGCAACCGCTGGAGGTCGAGCCGTCATCGCGCAGGTGCGCAAAGGTGCTCAGCTGTTCACCTTTCTTCGCCAGCACGGTGCCGGTGGCCGGATCGATAATATCCGCCAATGCTTTACCGTTGCTCTCCATCGCCACTTCTTCTGGCGCTGGATTTTCTGGCGTCGAATAGTTCCAGGTCATGTTCAGAACCGGTTCCGGATTGGCGCCGCCTTCGGTCGCATACATCTTACGCAGGCGCATGAAGATACCGGCCAGGATCTCGCCGTCGTTCATGGCGATGCCCGGGGCGTCCGCGCCTTTCCAGTGCCACTGTAGCCAGCGGCCGGAGTTGACGATCGAACCGTTCTCTTCGGCGAAGCAGGTCGATGGCAGACGGAACACTTCGGTCTGAATCTTCGACGGATCTACGTCGTTCGATTCACCGTGATTCTGCCAGAAAGTCGCGGTCTCGGTATTGAGCGGATCAATGGTGACCAGGAATTTCAGCTTGGACAGTGATTCCACTACCTTGTTTTTGTTCGGGAACGAGGCGACCGGGTTAAAGCCCTGGCACAGATAGCCGTTCACTTTGCCCTGGTGCATCATCTCGAAGTACTGCAGCACGTCGTACCCTTTGTCCCACTTCGGCAACCAGTCAAAGCCCCAGCTGTTCTCAGCCGTCGCTTTGTCGCCGTAGAAGGCCTTCATCATTGAGACGAAGAATTTCGGGTAGTTGCCCCAGTAGTTGACCTGGCCTTCCAGCAGCGGTTTCGGCGTGTTGGCAGTCAGATAGGTCTGGAGGTCGGTCTGCTTCTCGCTTGGCAGCGTCATATAGCCCGTCAGGCTTTGTGACAGCAGACCAAGGTCGGTGAGCCCCTGAATATTGGAGTGACCGCGCAGGGCGTTGACGCCACCGCCTGCCATCCCCATGTTGCCGAGCAGCAGCTGAATCATCGCCATGGTGCGGATGTTCTGTGCCCCGACGGAGTGTTGCGTCCAGCCGAGCGCATACAGGAACGACGCCGTTTTGTCTTTGGCGCTGGTTTCCGCAATGTATTCGCACACTTTCAGGAAATCCGCTTTTGGCGTGCCGCAGATGTTTTCGACCACATCTGGCGTGTAACGGGAAACGTGCTCTTTCAGCAGATTCCATACACAGCGTGGATGCGTCAGCGTGGTGTCGCGTTTCGCAAAGCCGTTCTCGTCCAGCTCGTAGTTCCAGCTGGTTTTGTCGTACTTGCGTTTTTCGGCGTCGTAACCGCTGAACAGGCCATCTTCAAAGCCATAGTCCTCACGCACGATCAGGCTGGCGTTGGTGTAGGCTTCGGCGTATTCACGGTTATATTTTTCGTTGGTGAGCAGATACAGCAAAACGCCCGACAGGAAAGTAATGTCAGTACCCGATCGAATAGGGGTGTAGAAATCCGCCACTGACGCAGTTCGCGTGAAGCGGGGATCGATCACAATCAGTTTCGCGCCATTATGGATTTTGGCTTCCATCGCCCAGCGGAATCCCACCGGATGCGCTTCTGCCGCGTTCCCACCCATCACGACGATGAGGTTGGCGTTTTTGATGTCGACCCAGTGGTTGGTCATCGCACCGCGACCAAATGTTGGAGCAAGACTTGCTACCGTTGGTCCGTGTCAGACACGCGCCTGGTTGTCGACCGCGAGCATACCGAGTGCACGCGTGAATTTCTGCGTTAAATAGCCGGTTTCGTTGCTGGACGCCGAGGCACACAGCATCCCGGTGGAGAGCCAGCGGTTGACCGTTACGCCGTCCGCATTTTGCGGCATAAAGTTGGCGTCGCGATCTTCTTTCATCAGCTTAGCGATGCGGTCAAATGCGTCGTCCCAGGTGATTTGCTGCCACTTATCAGATCCAGGCGCGCGGTACTCGGGGAATTTGAGGCGGCTTTCTGAGTGGATGAAATCCACCAGACCTGCGCCTTTCGGGCACAGCGCGCCACGGTTGACCGGATGGTCCGGGTCACCTTCGATATGGAAAATAGATGCTTTAGCGTTTTTCGCGCCGTCGCCGAGGCTATACATTAACAGCCCACAACCGACAGAGCAGTAAGTGCAGGTATTACGGGTTTCACGGGTGCGCAGCAGTTTGTACTGCCGTGTTTCCGCGAGCGCGACGCCTGGGGCAAAGCCCAGCGCGGCTACCGTCGTGCCTGCCATACCGCCAGCGCAGATCTTAAAGAACTGCCTTCTGCTGACCTGCATGGGTCACTCCTTGTTTCGACATTGCCACCCTTCATTCCTCGGACAGCGGGCGTTTAACCCGTTAGGCGAGTTATTTAGGGGCATTATTGTTTTACTTTATGGATGAGAAAGAACCACAAAGGTGAAAAATTGATTTATTCCCCCATTTGCACGAGGGATATGTTGAGAATACCACAATGTCGGTAAGCCTGTTCCCGCCGTGTTAAAACAAAGTGAGCGTATTATCACTATGACGATTATAAAGTGTGATATTAATCACATTTTACTTAAGGGATGTTACGATTTTGTATCGGTGTCAACGTTGTGCCTCTCCAGAAGGAGTAGGTAAACTTGAAGGGTATGGGAGCCGAAAAGTTGATCCATACTATGCGCGAGGCCTGCGGTTTATGATGCAATAGCAGGTCTCACCTACGTGGTTGCTCAGGAATACCGTTGTGTCAAAACAGAATCGTGATGCCCAATTGTCTACACTGCCTGTGGGCGTGGTGGAACATTCGGTACACAGACCCCCTCACATTACCCATTCCGTCCCTGATTTTCTGGCGGAGGAAGTGCCCGTTGCGCTGGTTTACAACGGAATTTCCCATGTCGTGATGATGGCTTCGCCTAAAGATCTCCAGCTGTTCGCCATCGGCTTTTCGCTATCTGAAGGCATTATCGAGCAGCCTCAGGAAATCTACGGCATGGACGTGGTCAACGTCTGCAACGGTCTCGAAGTACAAATCGAGCTGTCCAGCCGCCGCTTTATGGGGCTCAAAGAGCGTCGCCGCGCGCTGGCTGGTCGCACGGGCTGCGGCGTATGCGGTGTCGAGCAACTCAACGATATCGGCAAGCCCATTACCCCGCTGCCGTTCACCCAGACGTTCAATCTCCGGCAGCTCGATCATGCTCTGGAGCATCTCAACGATGTTCAGCCCATTGGTCAACTGAGCGGCTGCACGCATGCCGCCGCCTGGGTTTTACCGTCGGGTGAAATTGCAGGCGGACACGAAGATGTAGGACGTCACGTCGCGCTCGATAAACTGCTGGGCCGTCGTGCGGGTGAACGTGACGCGTGGCAGCAGGGTGCTGTTCTGGTGTCCAGCCGGGCAAGTTATGAGATGGTGCAAAAAGCCGCGATGTGTGGCGTTGAAATCCTGTTCGCGGTATCCGCGGCGACGACGCTGGCGGTCGAGGTAGCGCAGCGCTGCAATCTGACGCTGGTGGGCTTTTGTAAACCAGGACGCGTGACGATTTATACGCATCCTGAGCGCTTGATTATTGATCAGTAAATTTGAATAACCTGAGCAAATCCTTCCGCTTTTAGTTGTCGGTGATGAGGCCTATTATTATCACATCAAGGCATAACGCCTTATCTAAACAACTTACTGAAGGATTTACATCATGAAAAACATCAAAACTTTTGTTGCAGTAATCGCACTGGCTACTTCTTTCGGTTCATTTGCTGCTCAGTCAGTGACCGCGACCGCAACCACCATTGACGGTGCAGAAGCGAAAATTGCTGCTCAGGCACAAGAAGCGGGCGCGTCATCTTATAAAATTACTCAGGCATTCACCGGTAACCAGGTTCACATGACCGCTGAACTGACTAAATAAGCGAATCACCTGTCGAAAGAGCGCCCCTGGGGCGCTTTTTTAGTTTATGCCTGCCAGGCGCAGTAGCGCAGTGGCAATGGCCGCCGCAAAAATCACCACGATCAGCGGCATTTTCCGCCACGCCAAAAACACCGCAAACGCCACACCTGTCACCCGCGCCATTCCGGCAAAATGTTCGCCTTCGTAGAAGGTGGTTGCCAGCGCCACGGAAAATAACAGCACCGTTGCGGCATCGGATAGCAGCGCCTGAGAACGCTCAGAAAGCGCTAAACGATTCCCCAGCTTCGCGCCGCCGAGGCGCATCAGGTACGTTCCCGCCGATAAAATGGCGATGCCGAGGATGAAAACCGTCATATTGCCCATTATTTCTTCCTCGCGGCGAGACCCAGCAACGAGAGCAACACCGGCAAACCGACGGGTGCAAACGGCACCGCCGCCAGCGACAGCGCCGCACCGCTACAGGCGCGGATAAGCGTGGTGCGATTCTTAAACGCGGGCACCACCAAAGCCAATAAAATGGCCGGGAAAACGGCGTCCAGGCCGATGGTCTCCGGCGCAGGCAATAATTTCCCCACCCCTGCGCCCAGCAGCGTGCCGAGCGGCCAGATGATGGCGACGCCCAATCCGCACAGCCAATAGGCTGCTTTGCGCTGCTCCGGCGTCTTTTGCGACAGACCAAATACCACGCTTTCATCATTCATAATGTGGCAGCCTAAAAAGCTCGCGCCGCGCTTGCCGACCAGATCGCGCACCGTGACACCAAACGGGACATGGCGCGCATTAACCAGTAACCCTGCGGCGGCTGCAGCAAGCGGATTTCCGCCGCTGGCGACAATGCCGATAAACATAAATTCCGATGCACCTGCCAGCACGGTGAGTGAAAGGAGAAACGGCACCCATATCGGGAAACCATACGCCATCGCCAGCGAACCGTAGGACACCCCAACGACGCCCACGGCCAGGCACACCAGGACGATTGCTTTTATCGTGTCGCCTTTCAGGCAGGAGAAATAATGCTTCATACAATTTTAGCCATATCGAACGAGTTTCCATTATAATGAACGCATCAATATTGTTTTACAAGATGAACGATTCGTTCGATTTATAGAACAGAGGCCCTTTTTATGACGCAGCCAATTAGCGTTATCGCCAAAAGTCTGGTGCGAGAGCGTACCCGGACCGGGCTTTCACTGGCGGAAATCGCGCGTCGTGCCGGGATCGCGAAATCTACGCTTTCTCAGCTAGAGTCCGGCAACGGCAATCCGAGCCTGGAAACATTATGGTCGCTTTGCGTCGCACTCGACATTCCGTTTGCCCGTTTACTGGAGCCGCAGCAGCCCACCACGCAGGTAATTCGTCGTGGCGAAGGGACAAAAGTGACCGCCGAGCACGCAAATTATCAGGCGATTTTGTTGGCCGCATGCCCGCCAGGCGCTCGTCGCGATGTGTATATGCTGATGGCCCAGCCGGGCGCGGATCGCGTTTCGCAGCCACATCCGCCGGGGTCAGTGGAACACATTATTGTGACACAAGGCCGGGCGTTGGTTGGCCTGACGGAAGCGCCTGAAGAGCTGGGCGAAGGGGACTATATTTGCTATCCCGCAGACCAGCCGCATATCTTCAAAGCCCTTGAGCGAGATACGTACGCGCTTATGGTGGCGGAACAAAACTAAACAGCAGGACACGGAAAATCATGTCGCTTAAAGCCATTGCCAAAGAACTGGGGCTGTCCGTTACCACCGTCAGTCGCGCCCTCAACGGATATGATGACGTGTCCAGCGAAACGCGCGCGCGCGTTGAAGCCGAAGCCCAGCGCCGTGGCTATCGCCCGAATACGTTTGCCCGTCGCCTGAAAATGGGCAAAATCGACGCTGTTGGGCTGGTGTTTCCGGTGCATCCGGTTCCGCTCAATAACAGCGTGTTTATGGATATGGTCGGCGAAATTAGCCACGAACTGGCGCGACATGAGATCGATTTGCTGCTGATCGCGGACGACGATTTGGCCGACAAACACAGCTATATGCGCATGGTACAAAGCCGGCGCGTGGATGCGTTGATTGTGGCGCATACGCTCGATCACGATCCGCGTCTTGAACAGCTTCAGGCGGCGGGATTCCCTTTCCTGGCGCTGGGTCGCAGTCAGTTGCCGCAGCCTTACGCCTGGTTTGATTTTGACAACTACGCCGGGACGTATAACGCCACACGCTGGTTGATTGCAAAAGGTCATCAGCGTATTGCGCTGCTGGGTGAAAGCAATAATCAGGCGTTCATAACCCAGCGTCGACAGGGTTATCTCGATGCACTGTGTGAAGCCGGACTGTCCAGCGAATGGCTGCGCGCTATGCCGCCATCTCGTCGCGCAGGGTATAACGCCACGCAAGCGCTGCTCGCGCTCGCACAACCGCCGAGCGCCATTATCACCGATTGCAACACCCACGGTGACGGGGCCGCCATGGCGCTGGCGCAAGCCGGGCGTTTAAGCGGTGAACACGCGGTGGCGCTGATCGTGTATGACGGCCTACCGCAGGACAGCATTGTTGAGACCGACGTAGCGGCGGTGATTCAGTCCACCCGGCAGGGCGTAGGCAAACAAATTGCTGACATGGTGCGCCAGCTGATTGGCGGCGATGACCTCTCTCAACTTCAGGTGCTGTGGCAACCTGAATTCTCGCCAGGCGAAACCGCCTAAACGCGTTAAAATCATAAACCGATCACAAATCCGAAACGTTTAGGTTGGTATCCGAAACGTTTCGGATCAACACTCAGGACATCTGATGACAGGAGATGTCCGATGCACGATTTCATTTTACGACTCGAAAGCCATTCGGTTGACGTGGTGATAAAAACGCACCCATTCGCCGAAATTCTTTACTGGGGGCCGCATCTTCGCCACTTTTCTCCGCAAGATGTGCAAAGCCTTTCCCGCCCGATTGCCAACGGCCGACTGGATGTTGATATCCCGCTGACGCTGATGGCAGAGCTGGGCCACGGATTGTTTGGCGCGCCCGGCATTGAAGGCCATCGTCAGGGACTCGACGGTTCACCGATATTCAAAACGATTGCTGTGGCGCAGGAAGGACAACATCTTTCCATCACCGCCGAAGATGACAATGCAGGGTTACGTCTGACCAGTGAAATTGCCCTCGATGAGAGCGGTGTGCTGGTGGTGCGTCACGGCCTGACGAATTTACGCGCACAGCCGTGGCAGGTCGACAGGCTCGCCGTCACGCTGCCAATCGCCGAGCGCGCCCAGGAAGTGATGGCCTTTCATGGCCGCTGGATCCGCGAGTTTCAGCCGCATCGCGTCACGCTTGAGCACGACAGCTTTGTGATTGAAAGCCGTCGCGGGCGCTCTTCTCATGAACATTTCCCGGCCCTGATGACCGGCACGCCATCGTTTAACGAAATGCATGGCGACGTGTGGGGCGTACATTTGGGATGGAGCGGCAACCACCGCCTGCGTGCCGAAGCCAAAACAGACGGTCGCCGTTATCTGCAGGCTGAGGCGCTCTATCTGCCAGGCGAAATGGCGGTGGAAGAGGGTGAAACGCTGTGGACGCCACGCCTCTACGCCAGCTATTCCGCCCACGGGCTAAACGGCATGAGTCAGCAGTTCCACCGCTATCTGCGTAAAAATATCATTCGCTTCCCGGAAAACAAACCGCGCCCGGTGCATCTCAATACCTGGGAAGGGATCTACTTCGACCACGATCCGCACTACATCATGCGAATGGCGGACGAAGCCGCTGGGCTCGGCGTGGAGCGTTTTATCATCGACGACGGCTGGTTTAAGGGGCGCAATAACGACCACGGCGCGCTGGGTGACTGGTATCTTGATGAGAGAAAATATCCTGACGGCTTAACGCCGGTGATTAACCACGTCAAAAATCTTGGCATGGAGTTCGGGATTTGGGTCGAACCCGAGATGATCAGCCCTGATTCGGATTTGTACCGCGCTCACCCCGACTGGGTGCTGGCTCTGCCGGGCTACACGCAGGCCACAGGACGCCATCAGTGGGTGCTCAATCTGAACATTCCTGAAGCCTTTGATTATTTACTCGAGCGCCTGAGCTGGCTTCTCGGTGAACACGCGATTGATTACGTAAAGTGGGACATGAACCGCGAGCTGGTGCAGCCTGCCCATAACGGTAAAGCTGCCGCCGACGCGCAAACCCGCCAGTTCTACCGTCTGCTGGATGTATTGGGTGAACGCTTCCCGCAGGTTGAATTTGAATCCTGCTCGTCGGGCGGTGGGCGTATCGATTATGAAGTGCTGACCCGCTGCCACCGTTTTTGGGCGTCGGACAACAATGATGCGCTGGAGCGCAACACCATCCAGCGCGGTATGAGCTATTTCTTCCCGCCGGAGGTGATAGGCGCGCATATCGGTCATCATAAATGCCACGCCACATTCCGCCAGCACAGTATCGCCTTCCGGGGCCTGACCGCGCTGTTTGGTCATATGGGACTGGAGCTGGATCCGCTGAGTGTCGATGAGCACGAGCGAGACGGGTATCGCCACTACGCCGCGCTGCACAAGCAGTGGCGTGAGGTGATTCATCATGGCACGCAGTGGCGCGTGGATATGCCGGATGCCAGCACGCTGGCGCACGGTATCGTGAGTGGCGACAAAGGGCAGGGGCTGTTTATTGTCAGCCAGTTGGCGATGCCAGATTACACGCTGATGATGCCGCTGCGCATGCCGGGGCTGGAGGCGAGCGCACAGTACCGCATCACGCTGCTCGATCATCCGAATATTTGTCTAACGGGCGAGGGCGGGCACACCATGCGCAAGCTCCCGGCGTGGATGGAAGAGCCGCAAACGGTGAGCGGCGAATGGTTGATGCAGGCAGGCATTGCGCTGCCGATTCTGGATCCGGAAACCGCCATTCTGATTGGCGTTGAACGCGTGTAAAGGTGACGGGCCGGATAGCCGGCCCTCAGTTGAGGATAAAAATAATGAACACGACTGCCTGTACCCACAAAGACAACCCTAATTTCTGGATTTTCGGGGCGTTCTTCTTTCTCTACTTCTTTATCATGGCCACCTGTTTTCCGTTCCTGCCGATCTGGCTGTCGGATGTCATCGGCCTTAACAAAACCCATACCGGGATTGTTTTCTCCTGTATTTCGCTTTCTGCGATCGCCTTCCAGCCAGTGCTGGGCGTGATTTCTGACAAACTGGGGCTGAAAAAACATCTGCTATGGATAATCGCGGTACTGCTGTTTTTGTTCGCCCCGTTTTTCCTGTATGTCTTCGCGCCTCTGTTAAAAACCAGTATCTGGCTTGGGGCGCTAAGCGGCGGGCTGTATATCGGCTTTGTCTTCTCGGCGGGGTCGGGTGCCATTGAGGCCTACATCGAACGCGTCAGCCGCAACAGCTTCTTCGAATATGGCAAAGCGCGCATGTTCGGTTGTCTGGGCTGGGGACTTTGCGCCTCAACGGGTGGCGTGCTGTTCAGCATCGATCCGTCGCTGGTGTTCTGGATGGGGTCTGGGGCGGCGTTGCTGCTTATGCTGCTGTTAGTCGTCGCCAGGCCGAAGCCAAACCAGACGGCGGAAGTGATGAACGCGCTCGGCGCAAACCAGCCGCAAATCACCGCTAAAACCGTCATGAGCCTGTTCCGTCAGCGCAAAATGTGGATGTTTATTTTGTACGTGATTGGCGTGGCGTGCGTCTACGACGTGTTCGATCAGCAGTTTGCCACCTTCTTTAAATCATTCTTCGCCACCCCAGAAGAAGGCACGCGAGCCTTCGGATTTGCGACGACGGCAGGGGAAATTTGTAACGCGATTATCATGTTCTGCTCGCCGTGGATCATTAACCGCATTGGCGCAAAAAATACGCTGCTGATTGCCGGACTGATCATGGCGACGCGCATTATCGGCTCGTCGTTCGCCACCACGGTGGTAGAAGTGATCGCCCTGAAAATGCTGCATGCGCTGGAAGTGCCGTTCCTGCTGGTGGGCGCGTTCAAATACATTACCGGCGTGTTTGATACCCGACTGTCTGCGACGATCTATCTGATAGGTTTCAATTTTGCCAAACAGTCGGCGGCGATTTTCCTGTCCGCCTTTGCCGGAAATATGTATGACCGGATCGGCTTCCAGGACACCTACCTGATGCTGGGCTGTATTGTGCTGACGATAACGGTGATTTCGGCATTTACGCTGAGTAGCAAACAGCAGATTGCCGCAAGAGGGAACACGGTGCAGGCCAGTTAAAAACAAGGCGCTGCCGCGAGTTCATGCGGCAGCGCAAAAAGCTTACTCCAGGTAAAACACGCTTTTCAGCTCTGCACTCACCGGGCTGTTGTCCGGATTCGAGGGCATGACGTCACGCATGTGCCTCCACCAGCGCTGGCAAACGTCGGTTTGTGCCACCGCGTTCCAGCGCTCTTCCGATTCAATCTCGACGGTCGCAAACAGCAGATTGCGGGCTTTATCCAGATAAATGGCGTAATGGTGCGCACCGTGGTCTTTCAGGACCGATTCCAGTTCTGGCCAGATCGGCGTGTGGCGGCGCTCATATTCGTCGTGTGAATCTGGGTTCACCTGCATCACAAAAGCTTTGCGGATCATAATGCCTCCAGATACAGCTCGCGTACTTCGTTGCGGCTGGCGGTACGCGGGTTGCACGGTGCGCAGGGGTCAGCCAGCGCTTTGTCCAGCCAGCCTTCGATATCCGCTTGGGTTACGCCGAGTTGGCTAAAGCCCGATGGAATGCCGACGCGCGTGCTCAGATCGCGGATGGCCTGAATCGCTGACATGCTTGCCGCGTCGTCGCTCATTCCCTGCGTCTCAACGCCCATCGCCTGTGCCACGCGGGCAAAACGTGCGACCGCATTGGGACGGTTAAAGTTTTCGATGATCGGCAGCAGGATGGCGTTGCACACGCCGTGCGGCAGGTTGTGCGTCGCGCCGGGTTGATGGGCAAGGGCATGCACCAGCCCCAGACCGGCGCTGTTAAACGCCATACCCGCCAGATACTGACCAAAGGCCATCTGCTCACGGGCTTGCAGATTATGCCCGTCATCGACCGCTTTCGGCAGCCACAGCGCGATCAGGCGAATGGCTTCCAGCGCGTTGGCGTCGGTCAGCGGGTGCGCACCAACAGACACATAAGCTTCGATGGCGTGCGTCAGCGCATCCATCCCCGTTGCCGCAGTGACGGAAGCGGGAATATCGAGCATCACGCTGGCGTCATCCACGGCGATATCCGGGATAATGTTCGAATCAATAATGACTTCTTTCACCTGGCGCACGGTATCGATAATCACCGCGTTGCTGGTCATTTCTGCCGCCGTACCCGCCGTGGTATTGATCGCCACCAGCGGCACGCCTGCATTTTTGACTTTCCCGACGCCCGAATAGGCGGTGGACGGGCCAGGATTCGCCGTCAGGATTTTAATCGCCTTTGCGGTATCAATCGGGCTGCCGCCGCCGAAGGCAATCAGGTAATCACAATCCGCATCCTGATACGCTGCAAACCCTTTCTGCACCAGCGCTTCGGTCGGATTTGGAAACACGTCATCGAACAGATGATAGGACATCTGGTGGGCGTCCAGCGCCGTAAACAGGCTGTCGAGCAGGCCCATTTTCACCAGCTGTCCGTCGGTAACAATCAGCGCTTTACCCCACTGTTTGTTTGCCACCAGATTGACCATATCGCCGATTGCGCCCGCGCCGTGCAGGCTGATTTTGGGAAGCGCCAACATAAAGCTCATGATAATTCTCCTTAACATTGATTTTGGGAAATCCTGTTCCCCTCGCCCCGGCCCTCTCCCAGGGGGAGAGGCGGCTGCTCGGTGTGTTTTTTCACCCCTAGGGATGAGGGGACTCAAATCCGTCTTCGCTGCATCATCCGGCGAGTGATAATCGGCAGGGAGATCACCACAATCAGCATCGCACCGATAATCACCGACATCACAATGCCGGGCACATTCAGCAGGCTCAGGCCAAAGGTGACCAGCCCCATCAGGAAGGCGGCGATAATCACGCCCACCATGCTGCCGGACCCGCCGAGAATATTGACACCGCCGAGCACCGCCATCGTGACAACCGCCAGCTCCCAGCCCATTGCAATCGTCGGGCGCGTGCTGCCTAAACGCGAGGTGAGCAATACCGACGCCAGCCCGGACATCAGCCCCACCAGCGCAAACAGCAGTAAGTTGTGACGTTTCACGTTGATGCCGGAATACCACGCCCCGGTTGGATTGTTGCCGATGGCGTAGGTGCGGCGACCAAAGTTGGTGCGATGCAACACGAAGGCAAACACCGTCGCCAGCACGATGAACAGCGCAAATTCGAATGACAGCGCGCCCCACACGTAGCCTTGACCCAGCCAGGCGAAGCTTTCGGGATAGCTGTTCAGCGCCTGATCGCCGAGCAAAATGTAGGTAATGCCGCGATACAGACTCATGGTGCCGATAGTGATAACAATCGACGACAGGTTAAAGCGGGTCACCAGCAGGCCGTTGAACAATCCGCACAGCAGCCCAACGCCTAATCCCACACAAACCAGCAGCGGTGTATCCACCCCCGCCGCCGCACAAAAGCCCATCACCGTGGAGCTCAGCGCGATGGTCGACGCCACCGACAGATCGATTTCGCGGGCGATAATCAGCATCGCCATCGGCAGCACGATGATCGCTTTTTCGGTGAAGTTAAACGTCGCGTCCGACAGATTCCAGATATCGAGGAAATAGGGCGAGGCGAACGCATTGACCACAAACACTGCCAGAGTCACCGCCAGCAAAAATCCTTCCCAGCACAGCAGACGCTGGAAAATCCCCGTGGGCGCAGTCGTAGTGTTGATCTCTTCCGACGTCATCATTTTGCTCATGAGTTCACCGCCTGTTTCTGACGTGCCAGCGCCGCATCGCGCAAGATCAGCCGTCCTTTGCGTTTATTGCCGCGTTCGTTAAGCAGCACTGCAATCACAATCACCGTGCCGGAAATCGCCATTTGCCAGAACGGCGAAACGCCAATTACCGGTAGCGCGTTATTGATAATGCCGAGGAACAGCGCGCCGAACAGGCAGCCGAGCACACGCCCGGTGCCGCCCATGGTGCTGATGCCGCCAATCACGCACGCCGCCACGACCTGTAGCTCAAACCCGTTTGCCACATCGACGTAGGCCACCGCGAAGCGCGAGATCCACAGATAGCCGCAGAATCCGGCCAGCGCGCCCGACAGGCAGAAGCTGACGAACTGCATTTTCCCGGCGTTAATCCCGGTGTAATACGCCGCCGTCGCGTTGCCGCCCGCAGTGTAAAGGGCGCGTCCGGTGCGGCTGTAGCGCAGGAAATAACCCACTAACAGCAGCGCGGCAACCGCACACCAGCTCAGCACGGGCAGACCTAAAATCGCTGTGCGCGGCAGGGCGAGAAAATCCGCGCCCATCTGGTTGGAGTTCACCCAGCCGCCGCCGGAGAGCAAAAAGATAATTCCGCGGTAAATGCTCATGGTGCCGAGCGTCACCACAATCGCCGGGATGCCGAGCTTCCACACCAGCAGGCCGTTGATCGCGCCCATCAACAACCCAAGCCCGGTGGCCAGAATCAGCAGCGTCCAGACGGGAACAGCCGGATAATGGAAATTAATCAGCGCGACAATCATCCCGGTCAGTGCCAGGTTTGCCGCCATCGACAGGTCGATGCCTTTGGTCAGCAACACCATCATCTGACCGAGCGCGAGAATGATCAGAATGGCGGTGTCGTTGAACATCTCCACCAGATTGCCCGGCGCGATAAATGACGGCACGCGGCTACCGATGGCGAGAATCATCAGCACGATCACGGCACCCAACAGCGCCTCACGGTGCTTCAGCAGTTGCTTTATCATTACGCCGCCTCCTGTTTTGCACCGCTGGCCGCGCTGACGATGGTTTCCGCCGTTGCGCCGCCCGCCTGATATTCCGCCACCATCAACCCCTCGTGCATCACGATAATGCGGTCAGCCATACCCATCACTTCCGGCAGCTCCGACGACACCATGATCACCGCCAGCCCCTGTCCAACCAGCTCGGACATAAACTGATGCACGGCCGCTTTTGAGCCAATATCGATGCCTTTTGTCGGCTCATCGAGGATTATCACGTCTGGATGCGTCGCCAGCCATTTGCCGATAACCACTTTTTGCTGATTGCCGCCGGAGAGCGTTTCGACAGGCTGTTTCCAGCTAAAGGCCTTCACCTGCAGACGCGTCGCGTATTCGTCCGCCAGCGCCCATTCGCGGCGGTCATTTAACACGCCGTTGGGGTTGAGCTTGCCGAGCTGCGGCAGGCTGATGTTTTGCGCAATCGGCAGAGCAATAATCGCCCCCTGTTTTTGCCGCTCCTCCGGCACGCAGACAATCCCTGCTTTGATGGCGTCGGACGGCTGGCGGAACTGTTGCGCTTTGCCGTTCAGCACGATTTGCCCGGAGGACGGGCGCGTGACGCCAGACAGCGCCTGCATCAGCTCGGTACGTCCTGCACCGACCAGGCCGTAAAAGCCGAGGATTTCGCCTTTGCGCAGTGAGAACGAAATGTGTGCGAATTCGGTCGGATGGCAGAGATCGTTGACCTCCAGCACCGTCTCGCCTTTTTCGCACGCCACCTTTGGGAAGGTTTGGGTAATGGCACGGCCCACCATCATTGAGACCATGCGCTCTTCGGTGATGTCATTCATCGCGCCCGCACCGACAAACACGCCGTCGCGCAAAATGGTGTAGTGATCCGCCAGCTCGAAAATCTCGTCGAATTTGTGCGAGATAAACAGAATGGCTTTGCCTTCCTGCTTTAAGCGCTCAACGATGTGATAGAACTCGAGGATTTCATGCTGAGACAATGCAGCGGTGGGCTCATCGAGGATAACCACCTGTGCCTCGAACGACAGCGCACGGGCGATGGCCACCATATGACGTTGAGCAATGCTCAGGGTTTTGAGCGTGGCGCGCGGGTCAATTTGCACCTCGAGCCGTGACAAAATCTCCTGCGCGCGACGGTGCATTTCCGGCCAGTCGAGCTTTTTGAAAAAGCCTTTGTGCAGATACTGACCGACGAAAATATTTTCCGTCACCGACAGTTCATCGAAGAGCACGGTTTCCTGATGAATGGCGGTGATCCCGACTTTGTGCGCCGATTCCGGCGTCGGGAGCTGAATGGGGATCGCTTTGTAGAGGATTTCGCCCTCTTCAGGCTGGTAAATGCCGGTCATCACTTTGACCAGCGTCGATTTGCCCGCGCCGTTTTCGCCGATAAGGGCGGTGACTTTGCCGGGCCAAAGCTCAAGCTGCACGTTCTCAAGAGCGCGCACGCCCGGGAAAATCTTGGTGATGCCGTTGAGTTGAAGCAATGGGGTCATGATAGTTCTCCAAAGTATCCCCTCTCCCTCAGGAGAGCGTTTGGATGAGGGGAAATACAGCCCTCACCCCGGTGCTCTCCCACAGGGAGCGGGAGAAAGGATCAGAAGATTTTCGAGAACTTATCAATATTGCTGGCATCGTAAACGAACGGCTCAGCCATCGCGCCGCTGCCGTCGGCATCAAGCTTCACTTTGCCCAGTTTGCCCATGCTGGCTTCGTCTTTGGTGGCGGTGCCTTTCACCAGATCGTCTGCCAGATAGGTGGCGGCGTAGCCGAGATCGATTGGGTTCCAGATAGCGAAACTTTTGCTCGCGCCGGATTTCACTGCGCCCGCCATTTCAGACGGCAAGCCCAGACCGGTGACGTACACTTTGCCGATTTTTCCCTGGTCTTTTACTGCCTGCGCGGCAGCGACAATGCCGACGGAGGACGGCGAGACAATCACTTTCAAATCAGGATAGGTTTTCAACAGGCCAACCGCTTCGCGGTAGCTTTTGTCAGAGAGATCATCGCCGTAGGCCACGGTCACCAGATTGACGGACGGGTACTTCGGCAGCACCTTTTTCATCTCGGCAATCCAGGTGTTCTGGTTAGTGGAGGTCGGCGTCGCGCTCAGTACCGCCACATCGCCTTTTTCCACGTTCAGAGCTTTCAATGCGTCTGCCGCCAGCTTGACGTTGGTTTCACCGATCAGCGCATTATTAGACGGATTCAGGTGGATCTGCCGCCCGGCTTTTGCCACGCCAGAATCCCACGACACCACTTTAATGCCGCGCTGCATGGCTTTTTTGAGTACCGGAACCAGGGCATCCGGATCGTTAGCGGAAATGGCGATCGCATCCACGCCCTGTGCGATCAAGCCGTTTAACACTTCGATCTGCGCTTCAGCGGTGGTCGTCGTGGGCCGGTGTAAATCACTTTCACATCACCCAACTCTTTGGCCGCCTCCTGTGCGCCGACGTTCGCGGCTTCGAAGAATCCATTCCCGAGGGATTTCGCCACCAGGGCGATTTTGACTTCTGCTAATGCGGAACCGGACAACGCCAGAGCGGCAACGGTGAGGATTAAGCTTGTCTTTATTTTCATTGCTTTGACTCCACTTAGGGTGATTCCCGTCGTCTATCACGTTGCGGGTGCGTTGGCTTTCTCGCTCACCCCAGCCACTTACTTTTGTAAGCGCCTGGGGATTCACTGCGAAGCCGCCTTCCTGCACCGCGAAATCCATAGGGAATATGTGTAGGGATTGCAGGTGTTTTTCGCCCCGTCTCAGTGAGCGGGGCGCGATGTTGTTATTTGTATAGCGCTAACGCCGATTTCATCGGGTTCACGTCAAAGCGTTTGCCCAGTGCAATCAGTTCTTCCTGAGTAATGGTCTGTTTCATTCCGCCCATGGAATAGACTTTGACCAACACTTCGGCGGATTTCTCGGCGGTATCGATCAGGCCAAAGGCTTCATCCAGCGTCGGACCGCTGCCGAACACACCGTGGAACGGCCACAGAACCAGAGAATGTTTTTGCATCTCTTGCGCCGTCGCCTGGCCGATCTCGTCGGTACCCGGCACCATCCACGGCAAAATGCCCACGCCGTCCGGGAACACCACCAGACATTCGGTGCTGCCTTCCCACAGTTTGCGGGTGATGAACGCACTGTCGTTTTCCAGCACGTAAGTCAGTGCGATCAGGTTGGTGGCATGACAGTGCATGATCACGCGGTCTTTCCCATCGGTCGCTTTAATACGTTCGCAGTGGGAGAGGAAATGCGCCGGCAGCTCGGACGTCGGTACCGCGTCGTTCGTCAGCCCCCAAAGAATGTGATACCCCGCGCCGTCGCTGTCCACTTTTACCACGCCTAAATTCGCGGTCGGATCGAGCTGCACGTTGCGGAAGAACTTACCGGAGCCCGTGACGATAAACGCCGTATTGGCGAGCAGCGGCATCGGCTGACTCAGCGCGATATAGCGCGGCTTGTGGTGAAAATCCGCCTCGAACGGCGCGATATCTGCATCGTCAAGACGCAGCGTCAGGTTGCCGCCGTTGCGCTCGTCCCAGCCTTTCAGCCAGGCGTCGGTGGTGGCTTTAATCATGCCCTGGACGAACCAGGCGTTGGTGATGGTCTGCATAGTTTCTCTTTCCTTCAACGAGCCGGGTGGCGCTGCGCTTGCCCGGCCTACAAAATCTGGTATTCGGTGAGGCCTGATGCCCTCACCCTAGCCCTCTCCCACAGGGAGAGGGGACTGTTCGGTGCTGTTTCTCCTCTCACACAGGGAGAGGGGACTGTTTTCGGTGCGGTTTTCTCCCTTTCCACACAGGGAGAGGACTGTTTCGGAGCTGTTTCTCCCCTCCCACACAGGGAGAGGACTGTTCTTTTCTCCCTCTCCCTCAGGGAGAGGGCAGGGGTGAGGGTTGTGTTACCCGCGTTGACTCAACACCTCTTTCTCATAGGCCCGCACGTTGTCCAGCCACTGGCTGCCGACGGGCGCGTCGTTGCGCTGGCAGTACATTTCCCAGATGGCCTGCCACGGCAGGGATTTTTGCTCCTCCAGCAGCGCCAGACGCGCGGTGTAGTCGCCGTTTTCTTCCAGCTGTTTCAGCGCAGAGGTTGGCTCCAGCAGCGCGCGCAGCAGGGCTTTTTTCATATTGCGCGTACCAATCACCCATGCGGCGATGCGGTTGATAGAGGCGTCAAAGAAGTCGAGGCCAATGTGCACGCGGTCGAACAGATCGTGGCGGATGATTTCGCTGGCGATGGCCTGGGTTTCGTCATCCAGCAGCACCACGTGGTCGCTGTCCCAACGCACCGGACGGCTGACGTGCAGCAGCAGGCGCGGTACGTACAGCATGGCGGCGGAGATTTTGTCGGAGATCACTTCCGTTGGATGGAAATGGCCAGCATCCAGGCACAGCGCGGTTTGGCGGCTGGTGGCGTAACCCATGTAGAACTCGTTCGAGCCGACGGTGTAGCTTTCCGCGCCGATACCGAACAGCTTGCTTTCCACGGCATCGATGTGATGCGCCGGATTTATCTTTTCGCTGATGATCTCATCGAGCGCCGCCAGCAGGCGCTGGCGTGGGGCCAGGCGGTCGACGGTGATGTCTTTCATGCCGTCCGGGATCCAGATGTTCATCACTGACGGCGTACCAAGCTGTTCGCCAAAATAAGCGGACACGCGGCGGCTGGCCTTCACGTGGTCGATCCAGAACTGGCGAATTTCATCATCTGCGTGAGACAGGGTAAAACCGTCGGCGCTCAGCGGATGTGAGAAGCAGGACGGGTTGAAATCCAGCCCGAGTTTGTTGGCTTTTGCCCACTCAACCCAGTTCTTAAAGTGTTCCGGTTTGATTTCGTTACGCGCGACTGGCTCTGGAGCTTCGTGATAAATCGCATGCAGATTCAGGCGTTTTGGGCCCGGGATTAAGCTCAACGCCAGCTCCAGATCGGCGCGCAGCTCGGTCGCGTTACGCGCTTTGCCTGGATAATTACCGGTGGCCTGAATACCGCCCGTCAGCGCGGCGCCGGTATTTTCAAAGCCTGCGACGTCATCGCCTTGCCAGCAGTGCATGGAAACCGGCAGACGATCGAGCTGGCGCAGCGCCTCGTCGACATTCACGCCGACGTCGGCGAAACGCTGTTTAGCCAGTTCCCAGGCTTGTTCAAGTTGAGTGGTCATGCGCAAAGCTCCTTAGTCAGTCGTTTTTGCTGAAACTGCGCTCGGTAGCGGGCAATTTCATGGCAGGAATTAGGGGTAAACGTGGTGAGGGCATAGTTGCCCGTGACCACGGTGCGGAAATCGTCCACGTTGGTGAGTTCGTCCAGCGTCATCAACTGGATGCCGATATTGCCGAGCGTGGAGGCCTCTACAGGACCCGCCACGACGGAGATCCCGCAGGCGTCGGCACACAGCTGATTCAGCAGATTGTTCTGGCAGCCGCCGCCCACGATATGCAGCTGGCTGAAGGGTTTGCCGCGCAGTGCTGCCAGCTCTTGCAGCACGTCGGCGTACAGCAGCGCGAGGCTGTCGAAAATACAGCGCGCCAGCTCGGCTGGGGTGTCAGGAACAGGCTGGTGTGTTTCGCGACAGGCGGCCTGAATCTCGGCGCTCATATTGGCCGGATTGATAAAGCGATCGTCGTTCGGGTTGATCACGAAACGGCACGCTGTCAACGCTTCGGTATCGGCAATCAGCGCCGACAGGTCGGAGACGTTTTGCTCTTTCAGCACGCGCTGGAGTAGCCACAGCCCCATGATATTTTTCAGCACCCGATAGCGGCCTTCCGCGCCGCCTTCGTTGGTGATATTGGCTGCCAGCGCCGCATCGCTGGTGTACGGCGTTTTGCTCTCAAAACCCATCAGCGACCAGGTGCCGGACGAGAGATACGCCGCGTCTTTGCTGGCGAGCGGAGAGGCGATTACAGCGCTGGCGGTGTCGTGGCTTGCCACCGCGACGACGGGAATTTGATTGCCCAGCGGGCAAATCCAGTGACCGATCACATTGCCGGGATGCGTCGGCGTACCAAACCAGGCGGCGGAGACGCCGGTCCAGTTGAGCAGGCGTTCATCCCAGTTATCGGAGTTTATGTTGACCAACTGCGTGGTGGTGGCGTTGGTATATTCCCAGTTCAGATTGCCGGTGAGGCGATAGCTAAAATAGTCGGGGATCAGCAGCGCGTGGGCGACGTTTTTAATCAGCGCCGGCTGCTGTTCCGCCAGCGCACGCAGCTGATATAGCGTATTGAACGGTAAAAACTGAATGCCGCTGCGCCCGTAGATGTCCGCTTTGCCAAGCTGTTCAATGGCGCGGGCCATCACGCCGTCGGTACGGCTGTCGCGATACGACACCGGCAAACCGATGCGCGCGCCGTCGCGGTCGAGCAGGACATAATCCACGCCCCAGGTATCAATCCCAATACTGTCAATCAGAATGCCTTCTTCGCAGACCTTGTTCAGGCCAGTGCGGATTTCAGCTTCCAGGCTGTCAATATCCCAGGTGTCCACGCCGTCCTGCTTTTGCAGGCAGTTAACAAAACGGTGGATCTCGCGAAGAGTCAGCGTGCGCTGTTCAGGGGCGTAGCAGGCCAGCATTACGCGGCCGCTGGAGGCGCCTAAATCGACAGCGACACAATGGCGAAGAGTCATGTTCCGGTCCTTCTTTAAGTCATTACCGGAGAGTGTAAGAAAGGAAGGAAAAACAGACCTTCTCGCCACTGACAGGCAAAATCCGCGGCTGGCAAGAAATCAAAGATGAACGTGAGGGAGTTCACAGTTTCCAGTTATGGCGCGGATGTCAGGCCATGTGACGGTTGCCGCATTTCCCGATCTTTCCCGCTGTTTCTTAAAAATCCGACAGGCTTTGCGTGCTTTGCTGTCGAAAATTGAAGGTGAGAATCGCGCCCCTTAATTACTATTTTGAGAACATTTCTCATTGGTGGTGGCCGTTATGACCGTACTGCACAGCGTGGATTTTTTCCCTTCCGGACATTCGCCCGTTGCGATTGAGCCGCGCCTGCCGCAGGCGGCCTTTCCGGAGCATCACCATGATTTTCATGAAATTGTGATTGTTGAGCATGGAACGGGCATTCACGTTTTTAACGGCCAGCCGTACACCATCAGCGGGGGTACGGTCTGCTTTGTACGCGATCACGACCGCCACATGTATGAACATACCGACAACCTGTGCCTGACGAATGTGCTCTATCGTTCCCCGGACGCGTTCCAGTTTTTATCGGGGCTAAACCAGCTGTTGCCGCAGGAAAAAGACGGGCACTATCCGTCGCACTGGCGAGTGAATCAGTCCACGCTGCAGCAGGTGCGCCAGTTGGTCACCCAGATGGAGCAGACCGAGGAAAATACGGAATCACATGCGCTCGCCAGCCGTGAGCTGTTGTTCATGCAACTGCTGGTGCTTCTGCGTCGGAGCAGTCTGGTGGAAGGGCTGGAGAATAACGACGCGCGGCTCAATCAACTGATGGCCTGGCTGGAAGATCACTTTGCCGAAGAGGTGAGTTGGGAGACGGTGGCGGATGTATTTTCGCTTTCTCTGCGCACTTTGCATCGCCAGCTCAAACAGCACACCGGTTTGACGCCGCAGCGCTATTTGAATCGCCTGCGATTGATTAAAGCCCGCCATCTTTTGCGTCATACGGACGAGAGCGTGACGGATATCGCTTATCGCTGCGGCTTTGGCGACAGTAACCACTTTTCGACGCTTTTTCGCCGGGAGTTTAGCTGGTCACCGCGCGAAATCCGTCAGGGACGGGATGCGTCACTTCAGTAACGCGAGGGCAATCACCGTTTTTTTCTCGCGAAACGGCTAATAATGTTCGGTTATTAGCCGCTGGGGTGTGTTGTGGGCGTTCCGTTAATCCTTCGCAAATCTGATTTTTTTGCCAACACCGGACAGGCCGTCGCGGTGGCTGACCGCTATCCGCAAAATGTCTTTGCTGAGCACACGCACGAGTTTTGCGAGTTAGTGCTGGTGTGGCGCGGCAACGGCCTTCACGTCCTCAACGATCGTCCCTATCGTATTACGCGCGGTGACCTGTTTTATATCCGCGCGGAAGACAAACACTCCTACGCCTCGGTTAACGATCTGGTTTTGCAAAACGTCATTTATTGCCCGGACAGGCTCAAGCTGAACGTTGACTGGGCCAGCAATATTCCTGGCTTTAACGATACACCAGGCGCGCCGCACTGGCGTTTGAGCAGCAACGGTATGGCGCAGGTCAGGCCCGTTATCGCGCAGCTTGAACAGGAGAGTTTGAAGGCTGACCCGAGTGCGAACGAAATGGCTGAACTGCTGTTTGCCCAACTGGTGATGACGCTCAAACGCTTTCGTTATGCGATCGATAACCCTTCGGCGAACGAGCAAGAGGCGCTGCTGGATAAGTTGATTACTGCGCTGGCTGGCAGCCTGAATCGCAGCTTTGTGCTGGAGACGTTTTGCGAACAGGAACAGTGCAGTGAACGCGCCTTGCGTCAGCAGTTTCGCACCCAGACGGGCATGACCGTGAATCACTATTTGCGCCAGCTACGCATTTGCCACGCGCAATATCTGCTGCAACACACGGAGCTGATGGTGAGTGAGGTGGCGATGCGCTGCGGCTTTGAGGACAGTAACTATTTTTCGGTGGTGTTTAACCGCGAAGTAGGGATGACGCCGGTTCAGTGGCGTCATCGCAGTCGAAAAGCGGCGTAATTAACTCGCCATGCCCAGGCCGACAATGTTGGCGGCAATAATGATCACCACACAACCCAGACTCAGCACGCCCACCGGACGACGCCCGGCGTTGTTCCACTCTTTCAGCACCAGACCTACCAACCCGCCGCACAGCACGTAGAAGCTCATGTGCAGCATCCAGCTCATATAGTCATACTGCGCCGGAATGCTGGCGTGTCCCCAGGCGTAGAAGAAGAACTGCAGATACCACATCAGGCCGCCAAGCGCGGAGAGCAGCACGTTGGTGATGATTAACGATTTTGCCCGCGAGAAGTCGGCTTTTACCGACAGATTCTTCACTTTTGCCAGACGAACAAAACAGAAGCCCAGGTTGACCAGCGCCCCGCCGCCCATAATCACCACATAGCTTGGCAGTGCGACGTACAGCGGATCGACGCCGAGCGCGGCAGCGGCTTCGTGCATCGGTTTTGCCGCGTTCATCGCAAAGGACATGCCCGCCGAGAAAATGCCGCACATCACCGCCAGCACCAGCCCTTTCTTCAGATTGAAATCCTCGGCGGTGATGCCCATTTTGCGCTCTTTCAACTGGCCCGCGCGGGTGACAATCCCCACGCCAATCACCGCCACCAGCACGCCGAGCAGCGTCATTCGTCCGCCACGGGTGTTGATCAGCACGTCAAAATTACCGTTCAGAATCGGCGTCATCAGAGTGCCGACAATCAGGGTGATCCCGATGGCAATCCCAATCCCCATCGACATGCCCAGATAGCGCATCGTCAGGCCGTAGTTGATATTACCGATGCCCCACATCGCGCCAAACAGAAAAACGGGCAGCAGCGTGGAGGCGCTAAAGGAAGAGAAATATCCCCAGAAATCAGGGAGGAGCAGAGCGCTGACCGTCCAGGGCAAGATAAGCCACGAGACAGTACCGCCAACAGACCACATGGTTTCCCATGACCAATGTTTGACCTTTTTAAACGGGGCATAGAAACAGGCTGCACTGGCTGCGCCTATCAAATGCCAGAAAATACCCATCGTAATCGCATGATTCATTTTTACATCCTCATCGTTTTTATATGTCGTTGGCTTCCCTCCGACCCGATGAGTGTAAAAATTACGCGGTGAGCGAACCTTCAGAAGGTTGCCGCACTTTTCTTCCAAATGGCAATCAACGCGTTAACCGCGTGAGCAGACTCACAATTTCACGATTGACACAAAAATGAATAACCTTATAAAAAGTACGGCATTGATAATCATTTTCAATATCATTTAATTAACTATAATGAACCAACTGCTTACGCGGCATTAACAGCTGTGCCGCCCGACAATAATGGAGAGGATTATGAGTTATACACTGCCATCCCTGCCGTATGCCTATGACGCACTGGAACCGCATTTCGACAAGCAGACGATGGAAATCCATCACACTAAACACCACCAGGCTTATGTAAACAACGCGAACGCTGCGCTGGAAAGCCTGCCAGAATTCGCTGAATTGTCTGTTGAAGAGCTGATCACCAAACTGGATCAACTGCCAGCAGACAAGAAAACCGTTCTGCGTAACAACGCGGGCGGCCACGCTAACCACAGCCTGTTCTGGAAAGGCCTGAAAACCGGCACCACCCTGCAGGGCGACCTGAAAGCGGCTATCGAGCGCGATTTCGGTTCTGTGGATGCTTTCAAAGCGGAATTCGAAAAAGCCGCTGCAACCCGTTTCGGTTCTGGCTGGGCGTGGCTGGTGCTGAAAGGCGACAAACTGGCTGTGGTTTCTACCGCTAACCAGGATTCCCCGCTGATGGGTGAAGCAGTTTCTGGCGTGTCTGGTTTCCCAATTGTGGGCCTGGACGTGTGGGAACACGCGTACTACCTGAAATTCCAGAACCGTCGTCCAGACTACATCAAAGCATTCTGGGACGTGGTGAACTGGGACGAAGCAGCAGCGCGTTTCGCCGCTAAAAAATAATATTTTCGCTTGAGCAACCATTGCTCTCAGAAATATAAGCCTGACTATGTGTCAGGCTTTTTTATATATTGCACATTATCTGCGCTAATATTTCTCCGAAACTTCTCACTCTGACGCTCAAGTTTTTCATCATGCTTATTTTAAATTTTTTCTATGAAAAGAGGTAATTAATATTCTGTGAGTAAACGCACCTCCTTGAAATGGAAATGAATAATAATTTGATCCACTATCGCCATTAATTTACTTAAAAATATTTCAGGTGAAATTATGCGCGATAATAGAAGAGCAGCGGCATGCTTGCAGATACTCCTTTATCTCCATTTGATTTTTTTTCATACATTTCTCTTTTCGTTCTCCGCCTCTGCCGAAGAAACGCCTGCCGTCATTACGGTAAATAAAGAAGCGAAAAAAACGATAAATACAGATCAGCAATCCGGAGATGAACAGGAAAAAGAGATCGCTGCTGGCATCTCTTCTGCGGGTGCAATGTTAAGTCAGGATGATCGTATGGATGCGGTTATTAACGGTATGGTCAACCAAAGTACCGGGAAAGTGACGGAAGAACTCCAGCAGTGGCTTCAGCAATTTGGTACGGCACGGATTAATATCGGCGTCGACCGACAGCTTGATCTCTCCAGCGGCGACTTGGATTTTTTACTTCCTGTCTATAACCAGGACCAGCACCTCTTCTTTACGCAAACAGGCGTTCGACGTAATGACGATCGTAATATCATGAATCTTGGCGTCGGTTATCGTTATTTTGCTAAAAACTGGATGTGGGGGGTGAATACCTTTTACGATCAGCAGCTCTCGCAGAATACCCATCAGCGCGTTGGCATAGGTGGTGAACTTGGCTGGGACTACGTAAAACTGAGCGCAAATAGTTATCTGCGGATCTCCGACTGGAAAAATTCTGCCGCCTACATGGATGAAGAAGAACGCGTGGCAAATGGTTACGACGCGCGCGTTGAGGGCTATTTACCCGCCTGGCCGCAGTTGGGTATGCAGCTTATTTGGGAACAGTATTATGGTAAACATGTGGGTTTATTTGGCAATGATAAAGATCAGCGACAACACAACCCTTACGCCGTTACGGCGGGCCTGAATTATACCCCATTCCCGTTGATTTCATTTGGTGTCAATCAGAAAGCAGGCAAAGGGGACAAGCATGATACTCGCGCCGACCTTAATGTAAATTGGGTGATGGGAATGCCGTTTGTCGATCAAATTGATATGGATAGCGTTAAGGAACACCGTACTCTACGCGGAGGGCGCCTGGATCTTGTTAATCGCAATAATAATATTGTTTTGGAATACCGTAAAAAAGAGACCATTTCCCTCTCACTACCAAATAATATTGAAGGTGAAGAGTCAGAGACGCTACCGATAGCGGTGAAAGTATCGACTAAACACCCCTTAAGCCAAATTATTTGGCACGATGCGGGTCTTATCAGCCATGGCGGTAAAATTATTAATACGGATGGTGCCTGGTCAATAGTACTTCCTTATTATGAGCAAGATGGAGCGGAAAATAATATTTATGTTATCTCGGCTACGGCTTATGACGTAAAAGGAAATCAGTCAGACACTGCTTATATCTCGGTAGCGGTTAAAGGTTATAATATACTGACCGCAACGACACTTACCACCACAACCAGTTCCAGTTTATTGGCTGACGGCGTGAGTTCTACTCCGGTCACGCTGACGATAATGTCCGGTTCCGGCAAGCCGATTAGTGGCGTGGAAAGTCAATTGAGCACGCAATTGATCCATCCAGTGAATGCAAAAATAACGACGCTTAAACGTGCCGTTTCTGCCTCAGCCGACGGCGAAAATATCACCCCCTTCAAAGAACAAAGCCCGGGCATTTATACCTGCGCATACACGAGCGGTAAAACGGCTGGCACGGTCATTATCCAGCCGAAATACAACAATACTCTGCTCAGCAAAGCGACGGTTAAGCTTGTGGCGGTGAATTCACTCGCTAAATTTACGCAACTGGACGCAGTAAAAACCACCGCGCTGGCAAACGGGCAGGACGTGATTACTCTGCAAGCCCATATCGTGAATGCCCAAAATGAACCCGCTGAGGGAGTCGCTATTCAATGGCAGTCCAGTAACGCCAACGCGCTGTTATCGGCAACACACAACGTCAGCGATGCGCAGGGAAATGCCAGCGTTTCACTGACCAGCGATCAGGTGCTGAATACTCTCGTGAGCGCAGAGCTTGAAAACGGTGAGAGTGTGAAAAGCCCTGACCTGCAATTTACGGCCGACGCCCAGACGGCAAAGGTGGTCCAGCTGACTGCAGAGAAAAAGATCGCCAAAGCAAACGGCCATGATGTGATTACGCTTAGCGCTGTGGTGAAAGATGCGAGCAATCATCCACTCGCAGGGCAGTCTGTTAAGTGGGAAGTCTCCTCATCCAGTATCACTGCGCAACTATCTCAGAGCCAAACCACGACGGATGATAAGGGTGTGGCAACCGTAGCGTTAACCTCCACTCAGGCCGGCGATGTCGCTATTTCTGCCTCTACAGGAACCAGTGCAGCAATAGATTCCGGGACGCTCAGCTTTGTTGCGGATAGTGATAGTGCGGTTCTGGGTGCCGTCACGGCGGATAAATTATCCGGGCTGGCGGATGGCGCTGATGTTATTACGTTGAAGGTTAAAGTCGAAGACGCAGAAAAAAATCCGGTTCCGGGGGCGAAAATAAATTGGGCGACGGCCAGCACAACGGCGCAGTTGTCCGCTGATTTTTCACTATCCGGCAATGATGGCGTGGCGATGATTGACGTCACTTCTACTACCGTGGAAGCACTTCAGATCTCCGCTAAGATGGCGCAGCAGACGCAGACTTCAGCGCAATTGAGTTTTACTGCTGACAGCACTACGGCAAAGGTGAAATTGCTGCAAGCAGATAGCCTGCATGCCACCGCGAACGATGACGATGCCATAACGCTTACCGCCAGCGTCGTCGATGCTAGCGATCACCCGGTGGCGGCAGCACCGTTGCATTGGACGATTGTAGAAGGGCAAGGCGTATTGAGTCAGTCGCAAACCACGACGGATGCGCAGGGAGAAAGCGCCATCACGCTGTCGTCGGCAGATGTCGGGAAAATTGTCGTTTCAGCCGCTTCAACGGCAGGTGCAGCAGTGAATTCCCCGGAGTTGACGTTTATCGCGGATACCTCGACGGCAAAAGTTTCCGCCGTAACGGTGGATAAAACGCAGGCGCTAGCCAATGGCAAAGATTCTGTCACCTATCAGGCGACGGTAGTAGACGACGAAGGAAATCCTGTCAGAGCCCAAAAAGTGAAATGGACTGCAACGCCAACGACGGCAAAATTGGCTTCTCTCAACACGCTAACTGATACCAACGGCGTAGCGACGGTCACGCTTGTCACGAGCGCTGCCGGAGAAGTGAACGTGACGGCCAAGGCAGGAACGGGCGTGGCCGGTAACGCGCCTTCGGTGATGTTTACCGCTGACAGTGCTACAGCGCAGGTCAGCGGCCTGAGCGTGAGCCAACAAACCGCGCTGGCAAATGGCCTTGATAGCGTCACGATTTCGGGTCTGATTGCGGATACGAAGGGTAATGTGGTGAAAGACGTTAATGTGGCGTGGTCCGTTTCTCCTGTCTCAGGGCTGCTTTCAACCGTATCCGGCAAAAGCGATGCGCAGGGGCGCATTGCGGTGACGCTAACATCGACACATATCGCGAACTATCGCGTGACGGCCACAGTGAATGGTACTCAGGAAACGTCAGGTGCAATTTCATTCACTGCGGATGCCGCGACGGCTGCGATAAGCAGCCTGAGCGCAGATAAAACAGTGGATATCATTGCGGGCACGGACTCTGTGACGCTATCTGCTATTGTTCAGGACGCTAACGGCCTGCCGGTTTCAGGCGCAGTTGTATCGTGGGCAGGTGATAATGCGAAGGGCGTATTTAGCGAGACACGTTCGTCTACGGACAGTAATGGCTCTGCGTCTGTCACCTATAGCAGCACCCTGGCGATACCAACGGTTATCACGGTGAAAACGGGCGCTGTCAGCCAGAAAACGGTAAATCTCACATTCATTCCCGATCTGCAAACTGCGGCAATATCAACAGTGACAAACGATAAAAGGAGCGCGGTGGCTAGTGGAACCGATCTCATTTCAATGCTTGCCACGGTAAAAGATCGGTACGGTAATCCGGTGAGTCAGGCAAATGTCAGCTGGCAGGTTATTCCCACAGGCAATACGCAGCTTTCTGCGGTTTCGCAACTTACCGATGCCAACGGCCAGACTGGCGTCACACTCGGTTCAACCGACCGGGGTGCCTTTAAAGCGGTAGCGACCTATAACAGCGTGAGTAAATCATCGCTCGCGGTGCTTACGTCTCTGATCTCGCAACGAAAGCGGTGACGGATATCACTGCCGATAAGACCACGGGAGTGATTGCTGGAAAAGATGTCATCACCCTAAAGGCGACGGTCAAAGATGAAAACGATAACCCTGTGAGTAACGCGGAGGTGTATTGGGGATCCGACAACGATAGCGGAACATTCGCGCCGGACGATACCAGCGTCACCAATGCGCTTGGTGTGGCGGAGATTACCTATTCGGCGACGTCAGCGGTACCGACCGTTATTGGCGCGGGCGTGAACAGTGAGTATAAAACGCTGGGCGTTGATTTCACGGGCGATGCGAGTACGTCTCTGATTGCGGCAGTACAAGCGGATAAAACCAAAGCCGTTGCGGATAATGCCGAGCAGGTGACGTGGCATGCGGTTGCTAAGGATGCCAACGGCAACGCTTTGCCTGGTGTTACGGTGAACTGGAGCAGCGCTAATGCCGATCTGAAACTGAGCGGTGTAAGCAGTGTGACCGACGCAACGGGAACCGCGAGCATCAGCGGTTATACCGCTAAAGCGGGTGATTTTCCTCGTGACGGCAACGATTGTCGCGACCGGGAAATCATTGACTGCCGCAAAAGTGAGCTTTGTGGGGGATGTCAAAAACGGCGGGCGTAAGTGCCTTAATATCGGATAAAAAGACAGTCGCTGCCAACAACTCTGATTCAGCGAAATACAGCGTAACGGTTAAGGATGTTAATGGGAACCTGGTTCCGGATGCGACAGTGGTCTGGACGACATCCATGAATACGTTGTCTGCGAGCAGCAGCCAAACGGATGCAAACGGCAGCGCGTTGGTGAATCTTACCGGAGCGACGATCGGGCAGGTGACGGTCACCGCAACGATTGGCAGCTCAACGCGCAAGGTTGATGACGTGGTTTTCGTGAATAATCTGGAGGATTTGTGGGTAGTGAATTCGGCCAATTCCGAATATGATTCTCCGGAGATTAAGGGGTTCCGGAGTCTGGGATTTGTGACAGACTTACCCACAACGGGTCCAACCACGCTTGACTGGCAGACGAATGGATATTCTGATGTCACTACGCCAATCACCCTGATAAGCGAAAGCGGTAAACAGTACATTGTGAACCTGAAAGGTTATCGCGAATCTGCCTGCACAAGGCGCCCTCTTAATGCAGCCGCAAGCTGCGAGGATGTTGAGGCAGGAATGAAGGCCATCTTTACGTATGCACAAACGGACAATCCGGGTTTACCTGCTGGGCACTATATGGGCGTCATTCATTTCTCAGCTAAAGACTGGAATAGTAGTTATACATTTGCCTACACATTGACGATGGATCTGACCGTCAACTAATCAAAAATACTTGCACGCTGATAAGGGAAAGGCGAGTCTGATGGCTCGCCTTTTTTGTATCCTAAGGAGCAGCGATGCACTATCCGGTAAATGTGTTTACAGGCAAGGTCAGGGACTACGATGGTAGCCGTCCGAGCGCGATTGCTAAAGTGCAGGTTGATGGTGAGCTCACGTTGACCGAACTGGGGCTGGCGGGTGACGAGCAGGCCGAGAAAAAAATCCACGGCGGGCCTGAGCGCGCGCTGTGTCATTATCCCCGCGAACATTATCTCCATTGGGCGCGTGAACTCCCCGAGCAGGCGGATCTCTTTGTCGCTCCCGCGTTTGGTGAAAACCTGTCGACCGACGGCATGACCGAAAAAGACGTCTTTATCGGCGACATTTATCGCTGGGGTGATGCGCTGATTCAGGTCACGCAGCCGCGCTCCCCGTGCTTCAAACTCAACTTCCATTTCGGTATCAGCGATATGTCTTCGCTGATGCAAAGCGCGGGTAAAACCGGCTGGTTGTATCGCGTGGTGCTGGCGGGGCAGGTTTTTGCCGATGCACCGCTCGAGCTGGCGTCGCGCCTGAGTGATGTGTCGGTTTATGATGCTTGCGCCATCGCCTGGCATATGCCGTTTGATGATGAACAATATCATCGGCTATTGTCCGCGGCGGGTCTGTCGACAAGCTGGACCAGAACCATGCAGAAGCGACGAATTGCTCGCAAGATCGAGGATAATTCCCGGAGGTTGTGGGGCAAATAGCGTGCTGTTATCCCCTCACCCCGGCCCTCTCCCAAGGGGAGAGGGAGAAAGACAGTAGGGAGCTCTTTTCTTTCCCAAGGGAAGCGGGAAAAAACTGCACGGAGCCGTTCCTTCTCCTGTCGGAGAGGGGGAAAAACTGCACGGAGCCATTCCTTCTCCTGTCGGAGAGGGGAAAAAACTGCACGGAGCCGTTCCTTCTCTTGTCGGTGAGGGGAAAAAACTGCACGGAGCCATTCCCTCTCCCTGTGGGAGAGGGGTAGGGTGAGGGCAAAAAGTTACGAACGCTTATACAGCGGCAACCACATGGTTAACCGTAATCCCCCCAGCGGACTGTCGTCGGCTTTAACCCAGCCACGGTGCTGCTGAATGGCGGTTTCGACAATCGCCAGCCCAAGCCCCGTCCCGCCTGACTCGCGATCGCGCGCTTCGTCGGTACGGTAGAATGGACGGAAAATTTGTTCGCGATCTTCCGCGCTCACGCCAGGACCGTCATCATCCACGTTGATGGTGACCCCATCTTTATCGACCGAGAACGCCACCTCAATCTTCGTGTGCGAGTAGCGCAGCGCGTTACGCACGATATTTTCCCAGCGCGCTTTCCAGCGTGTTGGGGTTACCGTACAGCGGCCACGGCCCCGGCGGGAAGTTGACGGTAAACGACTTGCCCATCTGTTCGGCTTCGAACGCGGCATTATCCAGCACCTCATGCCACAGGTGATTGGCTTTCACCGTTTCGCTCACCAGCGCATTTTTTTGCTGATTGCGCGACATCACCAGCAGATCGTTGATCATGCTGTCCAGACGATGCGCTTCCATCTCGATACGCTCCAGCTCTTTACTCTCGCCGCTACGACGACGCAGCAGCGCGGTGCCGAGTTGCAGACGCGTGAGCGGGGTGCGCAGCTCGTGAGAGATGTCAGATAACAGGCGTTGCTGTGACGTCATCATCCTTTCGAGTGCGGTGACCATCTGGTTAAAACTGGCGCCAGCGGCAAGGAATTCTTGCGGTCCGGCTTCCAGTTCCGGATGCTGTCGCAGGTTGCCCTGAGCCACTTCGTCCGCCGCGTTTTTCAGCTTACGCGCCGGTTTTGCCAGGCTCCACGCCAGCCATAACAGCAGCGGAGAACTCAACAGCATGGTGACAATCAGCAGCAGTAGCGGACGGTCAAACAGCAGGTTGATGAAATCAGTTTGCGAACTGCTAGCCGGTCGAATCAGATAGAGCTGGTAATTATCTTCCCCATCCCTGATGGAAAATGGCCCCACCATTTCTACCCGACCGTACTTTTTCTTTTGCGGATGATCGGCGTTATCCGCCTGGCCAATGAAGTTACGGATAATCTGCATTTCATTGCGTTCCGCACCGATCACGCGGCCTTCGCTGGTAACCAGCAGCAGCCGTTGTCCGGGCGGCGCCCATTTGTCGATAGCGCGAAACAGCCTGCGCCACCACATCAAATCATTGGGCGGATCGTTTGCCAGTTCAGCTTCCACGTGTTGTTCGATCATCACGCCCTGACGTTGCTCGCTGTCGAGAAGCTCCGTCATCTGGCGTGAGTCGAGTTTTGGCAACATCAAAACCAGCATCAAAACCAGTGCCAGCGTCAGCCAAAAAATGGCGAAAATGCGGGCGGTTAAGCTGCCAATCATGAAGCGGAAACCATCAGGTAGCCGCGGCCACGTAAGGTTTTAAACCATGGGTGACCATCTTTGCGCTCCGGCAGCTTCCGGCGCAGGTTAGAGATGTGCATGTCGATGGCGCGGTCAAACGGTGTAAGACGCTTGCCCAGCACTTCCTGACTCAAATGTTCACGCGATACCACCTGGCCGAGATGCTGCGCCAGCAGATAAAGCAGGGTGAACTCGGTGCCGGTTAATTCCAGCGCGACCCCATCAAAGCTCGCTTCCTGACGTCCTGGGTTCAGGCTAAGGGAATCCACTTCGAGCGTCGGTGAACTGTTATCGCTATTCTGCTGCTGTTCGCTCCAGTGGGAACGACGCAGAATCGCGCGGATACGCGCTACCAGCTCGCGATCGTTAAACGGTTTAGGTAAATAGTCATCGGCACCCAGCTCAAGGCCGAGAACGCGATCCAGTTCGCTGCCGCGAGCGGTCAGCATGATTACAGGTGTCTGATAGGTCTGGCGTAGTTCTTTAAGCGTATCAATACCGTTTTTCTTCGGCATCATCACGTCAAGCAAAAGCAAGTCAATGCTGTCGTCCAGAAGACTCAGCGCCTGTTCCCCATCATGGGCAACAATCACGTTGAAACCTTCCATGTCCAGCAGCTCTTTTAGAAGAGATGTAAGCTCTCGGTCATCATCGACTAACAGGATTTTATTCATTGTTTAAATACCTCCGAGGCAGAAATTACGTCATCAAGGCTATCTAATCCATGACTTTACGTTGTTTTACACCCCCTGACGCATGTTTGCAGCACGTATCGTAATCTGTCTTCGTTGAATCGCGACACGAAAGATTTTTGGGAGCAAGTGATGCGCAAAGTTACCGCTGCCGTCATGGCCTCAACGCTGGCGTTTAGTGCTTTAAGCCAGGCTGCTGGAGTCATCACCGGCGTTAACGGGTCCTCAGCTGAGGGCATTACGCAGCACAGTGGCCAGAGCCATATGTTTGACGGCATAAATTTAACTGAACACCAGCGTCAACAGATGCGAGATCTGATGCACAGGGCAAGACACGATCAGCCCCCTGTTAATGTTAGCGAAATAGAGACAATGCATAGCCTTGTCACTGCAGAAAATTTTGACGAAAGCGCTGTACGCGCTCAGGCACAAAAGATGGCACAGGAACAAGTGGCCCGCCAGGTCGAGATGGCCAGGGTTCGCAACCAAATGTTCCACCTGCTATCGCCCGAGCAGCAAGCGGTTTTGAACGAGAAACATCAGCAACGAATGGATGAGTTGCGTGAGGTTGCCCGGATGCAACAAAGCGCTGAGATGACGTTTTTCAGTAGCAATACCCGTAGTAACCAGTAGACCCTGTTTTCCTTGCCATAGACACCATCCCTGTCTTCCCCCTCATGATGAGGGGGTTTTTTTTGCCTTTCATTCTGATTTGTTAACCGTTTATTCATGCTTTACCTGCTGATGCATCCGTTATACTAGCGGCATGGCATGACAGGAGCATGTATGAATCATTCTTATGGCCGGCTGGTGAGCCGCGCCGCAATCGCCGCGACGGTTATGGCGTCGTGTTTGCTCATCATCAAAATCTTTGCATGGTGGTATACCGGCTCGGTCAGTATTCTGGCGGCGCTGGTGGATTCCCTCGTCGATATCGCCGCGTCGTTAACCAATCTGCTGGTGGTGCGCTACTCGTTGCAACCCGCGGATGATGAACACACTTTCGGCCACGGCAAAGCGGAATCACTCGCCGCGCTGGCGCAAAGTATGTTTATTTCTGGTTCTGCGTTATTTCTCTTTTTAACCGGTATTCAGAATTTGATATCACCCGTTCCGATGAAAGATCCGGGTGTTGGCGTGGTCGTCACGGTAATAGCACTTATTAGCACAATTGTTCTGGTAACGTTCCAACGCTGGGTTGTTCGCAAAACCCAAAGTCAGGCGGTACGGGCGGATATGCTTCATTATCAGTCTGATGTTATGATGAATGGTGCGATTCTTGTTGCGCTCGGACTCGCATGGTATGGATGGCATCGTGCCGACGCGTTATTTGCGTTAGGGATTGGGATCTATATTTTATACAGCGCCTTACATATGGGTTATGAAGCTGTGCAATCGCTTCTTGACCGCGCGCTTCCCGATGCAGAACGAGCAGACATCTTTAATATCGTCACCACCTGGCCGGGCGTCAGTGGTGCTCACGATCTTCGTACGCGGCAGTCAGGGCCGACCCGCTTTATTCAGATTCATTTAGAAATGGAAGATAACCTGCCGCTGGTTCAGGCGCATGTGATTGCTGAGCAGGTTGAACAGGCGATTTTGCAGCGTTTCCCGGGTTCGGACGTCATTATTCACCAGGATCCCTGCTCGGTCGTACCAGGACATTTGAGCTTTCGTAATTCGTTGTAAAAAAGTGAGCCAGGCCAGCATTTTGTGGATAAATTACCCCCATTGGGGCTGACCTGAATCAATTCAGCTGGAAGTGGTTGATATACTATTTGCAGTATTGGTTGGTTGAATAGACCCGTCATATTTCAAGTTGCATGCGCGTAGTCTGCGCTTTTCTGCAAATTGAACTATGTAGGGTATAGACCTCTTCCGGCAACAGATTTCATTTTTGCATTCCTAAGTTCAGAGGTAGTCATGATTAAGAAAATCGGTGTGTTGACAAGCGGCGGTGATGCCCCAGGCATGAACGCGGCAATTCGTGGTGTTGTGCGTGCAGCGTTGACGGAAGGTCTGGAAATTTTTGGCGTTTATGACGGTTATCTGGGTCTGTATGAAGACCGTATGGTCCAGCTCGATCGCTACAGCGTATCTGACATGATTAACCGTGGCGGCACCTTCCTGGGTTCCGCGCGCTTCCCGGAATTCCGCGAAGAGCACATCCGTCAGGTGGCTATCGAAAACATGAAAAAACGCGGCCTGGACGCGTTAGTGGTTATCGGCGGTGACGGTTCTTATATGGGCGCCAAACGCCTGACTGAAATGGGTTTCCCATGTATCGGTCTGCCGGGCACTATCGATAACGACATCAAAGGCACCGACTACACCATCGGCTTCTTCACGGCCCTCGGGACGGTTGTTGAAGCGATTGACCGTCTGCGTGACACCTCTTCTTCTCACCAGCGTATTTCCATCGTTGAAGTGATGGGCCGTTACTGCGGGGACCTGACGCTGGCTGCGGCCATTGCTGGCGGCTGCGAGTTCATCGTAGTGCCTGAAGTCGAGTTCAGCCGTGAAGACCTGGTCAACGAAATCAAAGCCGGTATCGCGAAAGGCAAAAAACACGCCATCGTCGCGATCACTGAACACATCTGTGATGTGGACGAGCTGGCAAAATACATCGAAACCGAAACCAAGCGCGAAACGCGTGCCACGGTTCTGGGTCACATCCAGCGCGGCGGTTCCCCGGGTCCTTACGACCGTATTCTGGCCTCCCGCATGGGCGCATACGCTATCGACCTGCTGCTGCAGGGTCATGGCGGCCGTTGCGTCGGTATTCAGAACGAAAAACTGGTTCACCATGACATCGTTGACGCGATCGAAAGCATGAAGCGTCCGTTCAAAGGTGACTGGCTGGACTGCGCGAAAAAACTGTATTGATCTCTTCGCCCTCTCTATCTGGAGAGGGCTGTTTATTCCCCTAAGTTATAGCCAATCTTTTTTATTCTTTTATCGTCATAATCCTTTCTGGCAACCTGCATTCATCAAAACACTACACAAGAGAGTTGGGCGATGAACAAATGGGGCGTGGGATTAACGTTATTGCTGGCATCGACCAGCGTTCTGGCAAAAGACATCCAGTTACTGAACGTGTCGTACGATCCGACGCGTGAGCTTTACGATCAATACAACAAAGCGTTCGCGGCGCATTACAAGCAAGAGACCGGCGATAACGTGGTGATTCGCCAGTCGCATGGCGGCTCCGGAAAACAGGCTACGTCCGTCATTAACGGTATTGAAGCTGATGTGGTCACCCTGGCGCTGGCCTACGATGTAGACGCCATCGCTGAGCGTGGTCGTATTGATAAAAACTGGATTAAACGTCTGCCGGACAACTCTGCGCCGTATACCTCCACCATCGTTTTCCTGGTACGTAAAGGTAATCCCAAACAGATTCATGACTGGAACGATCTGATTAAACCCGGCGTTTCCGTGATCACCCCCAACCCGAAAAGCTCCGGTGGCGCACGCTGGAACTACCTGGCGGCCTGGGGCTACGCGCTGCATCACAACAACGGTGATCAGGCTAAAGCACAGGATTTCGTTAAATCCCTGTTCAAAAATGTCGAAGTGCTGGATTCCGGCGCGCGCGGCGCAACCAATACCTTCGTAGAACGCGGCATTGGCGATGTGCTGATTGCATGGGAAAACGAAGCGCTGCTGGCAACCCATGAACTGGATAAAGATAAGTTCGAAATTGTCACCCCGAGCGAATCTATTCTGGCGGAACCAACCGTTTCTATCGTCGATAAAGTGGTTGAGAAAAAAGACACCAAAACGGTGGCCGAAGCCTATCTGAAGTACCTGTACTCTCCAGAAGGCCAGGAAATCGCGGCGAAAAACTTCTATCGCCCACGTGACCCGGACGTAGCGAAGAAATATGACAGCGCGTTCCCGAAACTGAAGCTGTTCACCATTGATGAAGAGTTCGGCGGCTGG
This sequence comes from Lelliottia amnigena, assembly GCA_900635465.1. NCBI lineage: Bacteria > Pseudomonadati > Pseudomonadota > Gammaproteobacteria > Enterobacterales > Enterobacteriaceae > Lelliottia > Lelliottia amnigena. The sequence continues at coordinate 4,345,573 of LR134135.1, read as the reverse complement.
GCGAAAGCACAGAAAGAGCACTTCTCTAACGGCGGCACCTTCGACCAGATCAGCAAACGCTAAGCGTTCAACCCGCATGACAAGAGACCCGGCGCGAGAAATCCGCCGGGTTTTTATTTGGTCATCATTTTGCGTTACTCTTTCGCTTCAACTGGATACAGGGAATGCGTGATGAAAAAACTTATCGTACTGGTACTGGTGGTCAGCGTGGCTGTCGCGGGCGGCTGGTTCTGGATGAAGTCCGGTAATCCTGACGCATTGCGCCATATCGTTCTCGAACAGTGTCTTGTGAATCAGCAGCAGCACCGCAATCCCGCGCCGTGCGCGCAGGTTAAACCGGATGCCGGTTACGTCGTGTTTAAAGATCGCAACGGGCCGCTGCAATACCTGCTGATGCCAACTTACCGTATCAACGGCACCGAAAGCCCGCTGCTGACCGAGCCGCAGACGCCGAATTTCTTCTGGCTGGCGTGGCAGTCGCGCAACTTTATGAGCATGAAGCGCGGTGTGGAAGTGCCGGATAGCGCCATCTCGCTCACGATCAATTCGCCAACCGGGCGCACGCAAAATCATTTTCATATTCACATTTCCTGCCTGGGTGCCGATGTGCGCGAAAAGCTGGACGCGAATCAGGGACAAATTAGCACGCAGTGGCTGCCGTTTCCTGGCGGCCTGGAGGGGCATGAGTATCTTGCGCGACGGGTGACGGAAGCCGAGCTGGTAAAACACAGCCCGTTTATGATGCTGGCGCAAGAACTGCCGGAAGCGCGTGAGCACATGGGGCGGTTTGCCATGGCGATGGCGCAGCAGTCCGACGGTTCGTTTGTGCTGCTGGCGACCGAGCGAAATTTACTGGTGCTTAACCGCGCATCTGCTGAGGAATTACAGGATCATCAATGCGATATCCTGAATTGACCCCACCATAAATAGCGTTTACTCGTACTGCCTGTCGCCGTAGACTTGCTGAAAAATTCGACAGGAGACAGGTATGTCGCTCTGGTTTACTCACCCTCTTTTTCTGCCCTCGGTCATTGTTGGCATCACTATCGTGCTGTGGGCGACCTCGCTCCTGCCGGAATTTATCACCGCGCTGCTGTTCTTTACGGCGGCGATGATCGCCAAAATTGCCCCAGCGGATGTCATTTTTGGGGGCTTTGCATCATCGGCCTTCTGGCTTGTCTTTAGCGGATTTGTACTCGGCGTGGCGATTCGCAAAACTGGCCTGGCGGACAGGGCGGCGCGAGCGCTATCGGCAAAATTGACCGATTCGTGGGTGTTGATGGTGGCAAGCGTGGTGCTGCTGAGTTATGCCCTGGCATTCGTGATGCCGTCGAACATGGGCCGTATCGCGCTTCTGATGCCGATTGTGGCGGCGATGGCGAAACGGGCCAGCATCGCGGACGGCTCGCGTGCGTGGTTTGGTCTGGCGCTGGCGGTGGGTTTTGGCACGTTCCAGCTTTCTGCAACCATTCTACCCGCTAACGTGCCCAATCTGGTGATGAGCGGCGCGGCAGAAGGTTCATACGGCATCCACCTGAACTACGTGCCTTATCTGCTGCTGCATACGCCGGTGCTCGGCATTCTGAAGGGGCTGATTCTGATTGGGCTGATCTGCTGGCTGTTTCCCGGTTCACCCAAACATCCGCAGGAGGTTTCTGCCCCGGAACCGATGGGGCGCGATGAGAAGCGGCTCGCCTGGCTTCTGGCGGTGGTGCTGGTGATGTGGGTGACGGAGGGCTGGCACGGGATTGGCCCTGCGTGGACCGGGCTGGCGGCATCGCTGGTGGTGATGCTCCCGCGCATCGGTTTTATTACCGGCGAGGAGTTTTCGGCGGGCGTGAATATGCGCACCTGCATCTACGTGGCGGGCATTTTGGGGCTGGCCATCACCGTCACGCAGACGGGAATAGGGAGCGCTGTAGGTGAAGCGCTGCTTCGTCTGATGCCGCTGGACGCAGATAAACCGTTTACCAGTTTTCTGGCGCTTACGGGGATCACCACAGCGCTTAACTTCATCATGACCGCCAACGGTGTTCCGGCGTTGTACACCACGCTGGCGCAGAGTTTTTCCGATGCGACCGGTTTCCCGCTGCTCTCGGTGATTATGATTCAGGTGTTGGGTTATTCCACGCCGCTGTTGCCGTATCAGGCGTCGCCGATTGTGGTGGCGATGGGGCTCGGGAAAGTGCCTGCAAAGGCGGGAATGATGCTGTGTCTGGCGCTGGCAGTGGCGACCTGGCTGGTCCTGCTACCGCTCGATTATGTGTGGTTCAGCGTGCTGGGGAAATTATAGGTTCTTTTCGATTTTCCCCTCTCCCCATCGGAGAGAGGGGACGAGCCATTAAGCCTGTTTAGCGGCTTCTGCTGCTTTAACGATCACCGCGAAAGCGTCAGCTTTCAGGGATGCACCGCCAACCAGCGCGCCGTCGATGTCCGGCTGGGTGAACAGCTCAGCAGCGTTTGCCGCGTTAACGGAACCGCCGTACTGAATGATCACTTGCTCAGCGACTTTCGCGTCGGCTTTAGCAATGTGGTCACGGATAAATTTGTGAACAGCCTGTGCCTGCGCAGGGGTTGCTGATTTGCCAGTACCGATTGCCCATACAGGTTCGTAAGCGATAACTACGCCTTCGAACGCGCTTGCGCCCTGGGTTTTCAGCACAGCGTCGATCTGACGTGCGCACACTTCTTCGGTTTTGCCTGCTTCGTTTTCTGCTTCGGTTTCACCGATGCACAGAACTGGAATCAGACCCTGCTCTTTCAGCACAGCGAATTTCTTCGCGATGAACTCGTCAGACTCTTTGTGATAAGTACGACGCTCAGAGTGGCCGATGATGATGTATTTTGCGCCGATATCTTTCAGCATTTCAGCGGAGGTTTCACCGGTGAATGCACCAGACAGGTTAACGTCAACGTTCTGTGCACCCAGAACGATGTGGCTGCCGTCAGCAGCGTGTTTAGCCAGATCCAGATAAATGTCTGGTGGAGCGATCGCTACAGCACAGCCCGTCACGCCAGCCAGCTCTGTACGCAGGTTCGCGATCAGCTCGTTTACCATATGGCGGCTGCCGTTCAGTTTCCAGTTACCCATCACTAAAGGATGTCGCATTTCAATTCTCCACGCTACTAAAGCGAATTAAGGATTATGGCCGCCCTGTCGGGCAGCATGGTCTGTGAATCAGTATAGAGATTTTCCCTCGAAAGGCTTTGCTTTTTGTCATTAATTCGCCCCTCCGAGTGTGTCAGATAGCGCCAGCTTAATCGGTTCAACGGCGAAGGTCAGCCCCTTTTCGCCGTGATCTGCGACCACATAGCGGATCGCGCCGTCTGTTTCGGCGTAGTAACGTTTATTTTTACCGGCGGTTAGCAATTTTTGCAGCTTTTGCTGGCTTTGCACTTTGGTCAAAATCGGGGTAAAGGCGCGCAAAATGGCGCTCATGTACTCCAACGCTTTGGCTTTGGCCGCTTTCTGTTCCGGGCCTTGAATCGGCAACCAGGTGATTTGCATACTTTTGATTTTTAACGTGCCGCGCTCAAGTGCGGTCGAGGCGTACAGATTTTCGTTAATTTTACTCGCTGCACGCGTCAGGGTTGGCGTGTCTTTTGCGCCGTCTATCGCGCGAAATTCACCCAGCGCCAGCGTGGGATTATCTTTGTTGAACGTTTCACGAAACTGACTGATCGATTGATCGAACGACGGCGCGCCTTGCAGAAGATACGGCGCAGTCGCAGGCGGAGAAGCGTCATTGGCGAGCAGGGAAAAGCTGGCGATAAGCATCGTTAAACACAGCAGAATCGGGTGAGTCCATCTTTTCATCAATATTATCCCTGGCGGTCATTGCTCATGATTAAAACGATATCTGCCCGGCTTGTCAAAAGGTCGGCACTCCAGGGTAAACTACGCGGCAGACGATAATAAGGAACCTGACATGACCATACAGCAGTGGCTGTTTTCATTCAAAGGGCGTATTGGACGCCGTGATTTCTGGATTTGGATCGTGACGTGGATTGTCGCGATGCTGGTGCTTTTCGGCCTGGCGTACAGCAACTGGTTGGGCACCCAAACGGCGGCTTTTGCACTCGTATGTCTGCTGTGGCCAACGGCTTCAGTCATCGTTAAACGTCTGCATGACAGGGGCCGTTCCGGTTTGTGGGCGCTGCTGGTTCCACTGGCGTGGATGCTGGTGGCGGGCAACTGGGCAATACTGCCGTCGGTACTGCCCTGGGTGGTTGGGAAACTCATTCCGACGGTGATTTTTGTGATGACCCTTATCGATCTGGGCGCATTTGTGGGCACCCAGAGCGAGAATAAATACGGCAAGGACACCCTGGAAGTGAATTTCCGCTAATTACCAGTAGTGTTCAGCAGTCATATGGCCCGGTCGGCGGCGCAAATGTTTGGTCATCTGCCGGGAATCTTTCAGCAACTGCTGAGTATCACGTACCATCTGCGGGTTGCCGCACAGCATCACATGGCTGGTTTCAGCATTCATCTGTAAACCCACGGCGGATTCAAGTTCGCCACTTTCAATCAGCGCCGGAACGCGTCCGGTAAGCGCACCATCCACGGTTTCACGGCTCACCACCGTCTGGATTTTCAACTTCCCTTCGTAGCGTTTTTCAAGCTCCTGCATCAGCGGCAGATAGCTCAGATCGGCGGCATAGCGTGCGGCATGAACCAGAACGATATTTTTGAATCGCTCCAGATCCTTCCCGTATTGCAAAATCGAGAGATAAGGGCCGATGGCTGTACCGGTTGCCAGCATCCACAAGGTGTCGCAGTCGGGGATCTCTTCCAGCACAAAGAAACCGGCGGCTTCGCTGACCATCAGAATGTCATCACCGGGCTGGAGCGCTGCCAGGCGTGGGCTGAGTTTGCCGTCAGGGACGGTCACCAGATAAAACTCGAGATCCGGATTATCCGGCGCATTGACGTAGGAATAGGCGCGTTGCACGCGTTCACCGTCAATTTCCAGCCCCAGCTTGGCAAATTGCCCGGCCGTGAACGGATGGATGGGGGCATGAACGGTGATACTAAAAAGTGCATCGGTCCAGAACGTTACTTTTGTGACTTTACCTGTTACCCAGTCCGCCATGACGATCTCCTGTGCTGATATCTGTTTCTATCTTCCGTTCTTGCCGGAGAGATTTCCAGCCCAGCGGGGCCGGAAAGCTCTATTGATCAAATCACCTTACAGGATGTGAGTTTGAACATTCGGGTCTTTGCGATCCAAATAGTGAATCGACTGAATACGACGAATGGTGCGTGATTTTCCGCGAATCAACAGCGTTTCGGTGGTGGCCATATTGCCCTTGCGGGTGATGCCGTCCAGCAGATCGCCTTTAGTGATGCCCGTTGCCGAGAAGATCACGTTATCGCTGCGCGCCATGTCATCCAGTGACAGCACTTTATTCGCTTCAATGCCCATCGCTTTGCAGCGCGCCAGCTCCTGTTCACCGATGCGACGGTTCTCTTCGCTGTCACCTTTCACGTCATGACGCGCCAACAGGCGGCCCTGCATATCACCATCTAGCGCGCGGATCACCGCAGCGGACACCACGCCCTCCGGCGCGCCGCCAATGCCGTACAGCACGTCGACTTCGCTATCTGGCATACAGGTCAAAATAGACGCCGCGACGTCGCCATCCGGAATGGCAAAAACACGCACGCCCAGCTGCTGCATATGCGCAATGGTGACGTCATGGCGCGGTTTGGCGAGAATAGTGACGGTCAGTTCACTGAGCGGTTTATTCAGCGCGGCCGCGACATTGCGCAGGTTATCCGCCAGAGGCAGATTGAGATCGATAGCGCCTTTCGCGCCAGGACCGACAATCAGTTTTTCCATGTACATATCAGGCGCGTTGAGGAAGCAGCCTTTATCGCCGACCGCCAGCACCGCCAGCGCGTTCGCCTGGCCCATCGCCGTCATGCGCGTGCCTTCAATCGGGTCGACGGCGATATCTACCGCGTCACCGTTACCGGTGCCCACTTTCTCACCGATGAACAGCATTGGCGCTTCGTCGATCTCGCCTTCGCCGATGACAATGGTCCCGTCAATGTTGACCTGATTGAGCATAATGCGCATCGCGTGAACGGCCGCGCCGTCAGCAATATTTTTGTCGCCCCGGCCTAACCACTTATAGCCTGCGAGGGCGGCGGCTTCGGTGACGCGGGAGAATTCGATGGCAAGTTCACGTTTCATGGGGTACTCGTGCAGTCAAAAGGAATTGTACGAAGTTTATCACAGAGTGGGATGGGGTGCGGATTGATGCGGTGCGGTGTGTTGCCCTCACTCCGGCCATTTCCCACGGGGAGAGGGAGAAAAGCGGTCAGGATTAACACGAGTCGGTCAGGAAAAAAAAGTGGCAGAGAAAGTGTGAGTGAAAACCAGAAAACCCCTCTCCCATTCGGAGAGGGGTAGGGGAAAATCACTCTTCGTGCTCTTCCCACGCCAGTGCGCGTTTCACCGCTTTTTTCCAGCCGCTGTAGCGATAGTTACGCTCGGTCGTCTCGATACCCGGACGGAATTCACGCTCAATGACCGCTTTTTCCTGCAGCTCATCCAGATTCTGCCAGAAGCCAACCGCCAGACCAGCCAGATACGCGGCACCCAACGCGGTGACTTCGCGCACTTCTGGGCGCTCAACGCGGGTGCCCAGAATGTCAGACTGGAACTGCATCAGGAAGTTGTTCGCCACCGCACCGCCGTCCACGCGTAGAGCGTGCAGACGAATGCCGGAGTCGGCTTGCATCGCTTCCAGCACGTCACGCGTCTGGTAGGCGATAGATTCCAGCGTCGCGCGGATGATGTGGTTCGAGTTCACCCCACGGGTCAGGCCGAAAATCGCGCCGCGCGCATACGGGTCCCAATATGGCGCGCCCAGGCCTGTGAATGCAGGTACCACGTACACACCGTTGGTGTCTTTCACTTTGGTGGCGAAATATTCGGAATCGAACGCATCGCTGATGAGCTTCATTTCGTCGCGCAGCCACTGAATGGATGCACCGGCCATGAATACCGCACCTTCCAGCGCATAGTTCACTTCGCCGCGTGGGCCACAGGCGATGGTGGTCAGCAGGCCGTTTTCTGATTTCACCGCTTTCTCGCCAGTGTTCATCAGCATAAAGCAGCCGGTACCGTAGGTGTTTTTCGCCATCCCTTCTTTCACGCACAGCTGGCCAAATAGCGCTGCCTGCTGGTCACCGGCGATACCGGAGATTGGAATACGCGTGCCGCCTTTACCACCGATGTTGGTCTGGCCGTACACTTCTGACGATTTACGCACTTCGGGCAGCATGGCGCGCGGGATGTCCAGCGCTTCCAGCATTTTGTCATCCCAGTCCAGCTCGTGGATGTTGAACAGCATGGTACGGGAGGCGTTGGTGTAATCGGTAACGTGCACACGCCCTTGAGTCATCTTCCAGATGAGCCAGGTATCAACGGTACCGAACAGGAGTTCGCCGCGTTTTGCACGCTCGCGGGAGCCTTCAACGTGATCCAGAATCCACTTCACTTTGGTGCCAGAGAAGTACGGATCCACCACCAGACCGGTGGTGCTGCGGATGTAATCTTCCATGCCGTCGCGCTTGAGCTTCTCGCAGATTTCCGCCGTACGACGGCACTGCCAGACGATGGCGTTGTAGATTGGTTTGCCGGTTTCACGTTCCCATACAATCGCGGTTTCACGCTGGTTGGTGATACCAATTGCCGCGATTTCATCGGAACTGATGTCGGCTTTCGCCAACACTTCGACCAGCGTTGAGCTTTGGGTAGCCCAGATTTCCATCGGATCGTGCTCTACCCAGCCTGGCTTAGGATAGATTTGTTCGAATTCGCGCTGTGACACGCTGACGATATTCGCGTCATGATCCATTACGACAGCGCGGGAGCTGGTAGTGCCCTGGTCGAGCGCAACGATATATTTTTTGTCGGTCATAGTATGTGTCCCGTAGTCAGATTACAGCGAAGCTTTTTGTTGTGCGGTAGAGGTCGTTTCTTTCTCATCTTCCACACAGGTGTCGCACGGTAAGTGGCGACCAATTAATTTGCGATAGCCGAATGCGCCCAGCGCAGCCCCTGCAATCGGGCCGAACAGCGGCACCAGGAAGTAAGGGATATCTTTAGCGCCGGTAAAGGCCACTTCACCCCAGCCTGCAAAGAAGGCGAAGGTTTTCGGCCCCAGGTCACGCGCCGGGTTCATCGCAAAGCCCGTCAGTGGACCCATTGATGCGCCGATCACCGCAATCAGTAAACCAATCAGCAGTGGCGCCAACGGGCCGCGTGGAATGCCGTTACCATCATCGCCCAGCGCCATGATAACGCCCATCAGAATAGCGGTAATCACCATCTCAACCGCAAAGGCCTGCACAAAATTGATATGCGGGTTTGGATACGTTGAGAAGATACCGGCCAGATCCAGACTTTCGACACTGCCGCGCACCATATGATGCGTCTGTTCGAAGTCGATGAAAAGATTGTAATAAAGCCCGTAAACTAATGCTGCTGCGCAAAAGGCGCCGGCAAACTGAGAAATAATGAACGGCACAACTTTGCGTCCGTCAAAGCAGGCAAACAGCCACAACGCGATGGTTACCGCCGGGTTAAGGTGTGCGCCGGAAACCCCTGCAGTCAGGTAAATGGCCATGGCCACGCCCAAACCCCAGATGATGCTGATTTCCCACTGGCCGAAGGTCGCGCCAGCTACTTTCAGGGCAGCAACACAGCCTACACCGAAGAAAATCAACAACCCGGTACCAAGGAACTCGGCGATGCACTGGCCTTTTAAGGTTGATGTCTGACTCATAATCGGAATCCTGAAGAAAGATGAATGTTTATTGTTAGCGCAGCGACAGCGGACAGCCACGATGTCCTGTAGACATGCTGTTAATTTATCGTTAACGAGCAAAAACGAGAAATATCGAAATCAAAATGTGTGTGCTGTGTCAATAAAATGAGCGTTTTCGCGCTATAAAGCGTGTTTTAGCGGTATCAGGTAAATGTGAGCTGAATCATTTCATTAACTAAAGTATTAACAATTTAGGGGTAGATGGCGCGAATGCACCAGGACCAGACCGAAAAGTGTTGCAAACCGCGATCTGCGCGGCGTGCCGCTGGACAGGCGACGCCGCGCTCCATACAATCGACATTAAATATGTTGCGCGCGTTTTACACGCCATTGTTCAATTTTCTTCCTTGATGAAATGTGAATGATGTAGCGTAAGTTCGAAGCGTCGCCTTGCCATTCAGAAGAGGTATGACCATGTCATTAGAAGTGTTTGAGAAACTGGAATCAAAAGTACAGCAGGCGATCGACACCATCACACTGCTGCAGATGGAAATCGAAGAACTGAAAGAAAAGAACAATGCACTGGCGCAGGAAGTTCATTCTGCTCAGAATGGTCGTGAAGAGCTGGAGCGCGAAAATCACCAGCTGCGCGAGCAGCAGAGCGGCTGGCAGGATCGCCTGCAGGCGTTGCTCGGACGTATGGAAGAAGTCTAATTACGCTTTTTCTTTCGCGCCGTAGCGGCGTTGGCTGTGTTCAGCTACCCCAGTCACGTAGTTGACTACGCTGCTGGGGATATCTTCGTTTGCCGCCTTGCTACAACACGAAATCTTGTGCGTAATTGCCCAGCAGTCAAATGCTGGCCAAAAGAATCCATAAAAAAAGGCACCTTTCGGTGCCTTTTTTCATTATTCGATATCGAGAGGATCTTCGGAAAGGATGATGCCGGTATTGTCGGCGTAGAGATGGTCGCCGGAGAAGAAGGTGACGCCACCGAAGTTAACGCGCACATCGCTTTCGCCGATGCCTTCGCCTGCTGCACCCACGGGGATGGCTGCAATGGCCTGAATGCCCAAATCCAGCTCTTCCAGATCGTCAACCTGACGGACCGCCCCGTATACCACAATCCCTTCCCACTCGTTTTGCAGGGCCAGACGGGCAAGATCGGCGTCGATCAACGCACGACGAACAGAGCCGCCGCCATCAACCAGCAAAATGCGGCCACGGCCATTTTGTTCGAGCAACTCATACAGCAACCCGTTGTCCTCGAAACATTTTACCGTGATGATTTGTCCGCCAAATGACGACCGTCCCCCAAAGTTGGAAAACAGCGGTTCCACGACGTTGACATCTTCTTGATAGATGTCACAAAGCTCGGAAGTATCGTATTTCATAGGTTTAACGCTCGGTTGCTGCGAATGTGTTCAGTATATCGCGCTAAACGCGTTGTTGGCAAAATCATCAATTGTTAATTGATATTTGTCAGTTAACTCAGCGTCTGGCTCAGAATAATCCCAAGTACGAACAAGAGGTTAGTTAACAATGCTCCTTTTACCGTACGTTCGAGCATGGGCGGCATCGCTGAGGGGTTGAGCTCGCGAATCACGAAACGTGCCTGTTTGACTAACAGCGGCGCGGCCAGAACAAACAGCCAGCCCCAGAGACTATGCAGTGAAAGCAGATTAAACAGCGCCAGACAGATCAGCGCGCCCATCAGCAGGCCAGCGTGATAGCGACGGGCGTTGACCGGGCCTAACCGCACCGCCAGGGTGTTTTTTTCCGTTCTGACGGTCACTTTCGATATCACGCAGATTATTGATATTGAGAACCGCAGCGGCCAGTAATCCGCAGGCAGTAGCGGGCAAGAATAGTGCTGGAATCAGCGTATGCGCCTGCAAATACCAACTGCCCATCACGCTCAGCCAGCCGAAGAAAACCAGCACGGAAATATCACCCAGACCGATATAACCATAAGGGCGCGTGCCGACGGTATAGGTAATCGCGGCAACAATCGCCAAAAGCCCCAACACCATAAATCCGATGAAATCGGCCGTCGTTTTGCACGCCACCGACACCAGCGCCAGGCCTGAAAGACAGATGAGCACCACGGTGATTATCAGCGCACGTTTCATCTGCGCCTGAGTAATCACCCCTTTCTGCATGCCGCGCAGCGGCCCAATACGATCGGGTTTGTCGCTGCCCTTGACCGCATCGCCGTAGTCGTTCGCGAGGTTAGAGAGGATTTGCAGCAGGCCCGCGGTAATGAGCGCCAGACCGGCAACCAGCGGATCGAAATGACCCTGCCACCAGGCAAGCGTGGTGCCAACGACGATAGCGGCAAAGGCCAGAGGTAATGTCTTAGGACGCAGGCTCTCGAGCCACGCCTGAGTACGGCTGATATCAGTCATTTTATTTAGCCAATAAAAATGGGGGCATTAGCCCCCATCAACAGTGATGAAAATGCATTAACCGCGATTATAAGATAAAACGGCTTAGATCTTCATCTGCCACTAACGCATCCAGATGTTTACGCACATAATCTGCGTCAATGGTAATACTCTGGCCGTTCAGATCGCTGGCTTCATAAGAGATATCTTCGACCAGACGTTCCAGCACGGTGTGTAAACGACGCGCACCGATGTTTTCGGTGGTTTCGTTAACCTGCCATGCAGCCTGCGCGATACGCTTGATACCGTCTTCGGTGAATTCAATGGTCACGCCTTCGGTCGCCATCAGCGCTTTATACTGCACGGTGATGGAGGCATTTGGCTCAGTCAGAATGCGCTCAAAATCGTCGGTGGTCAGCGCCTGCAACTCTACGCGAATCGGCAGACGACCCTGCAATTCCGGAATGAGATCGGAAGGCTTAGCCACCTGGAATGCGCCAGATGCGATAAACAGAATGTGATCGGTTTTGACCATGCCGTGCTTGGTCGAAACGGTACAGCCCTCGACCAGCGGCAACAGATCGCGCTGAACGCCTTCGCGAGACACGTCCGGACCGTTTGATTCACCGCGCTTACAGATCTTGTCGATTTCATCGATAAACACGATACCGTGCTGCTCAACCGCGTCGATTGCGTCCTGTTTCAGCTCTTCTGGATTCACCAGTTTGGCCGCTTCTTCTTCAATCAGCAGCTTCATTGCATCTTTGATTTTCAGCTTGCGCGGCTTTTGCTTCTGGCCGCCCAGATTCTGGAACATCGACTGCAGCTGGCTGGTCATCTCTTCCATGCCCGGAGGAGACATGATTTCAACACCCATTGGCGCTGCAGCGAGATCGATTTCAATCTCTTTGTCGTCCAGTTCGCCTTCACGCAGTTTTTTGCGGAATGCCTGACGCGCGGCGGACGGCTCCTGAGGTTGTTCATTCTGACCCCAGTTGTTTTTTGCCGGTGGGATCAGCACGTCGAGAATGCGTTCTTCGGCCATTTCTTCCGCGCGATAGCGGTTTTTCTCGATGGCTTGCACACGCACCATTTTCATCGCTGAATCGGCCAGATCGCGGATGATAGAGTCCACTTCTTTACCGACGTAGCCCACTTCAGTGAACTTGGTGGCTTCAACTTTGATGAACGGCGCGTTAGCCAGCTTAGCCAGACGACGGGCGATTTCGGTTTTACCGACGCCGGTCGGGCCGATCATCAGAATATTTTTTGGGGTCACTTCGTGGCGCAGCTCTTCATCAAGCTGCATACGACGCCAGCGGTTACGCAGGGCGATTGCCACGGAACGCTTGGCGTTGTCCTGGCCGATAATGTGTTTGTTCAGCTCGCTGACAATTTCGCGTGGGGTCATTTCAGACATGGGAGATCCTTACGCTTTGGAGGTCAATTCTTCGATGGTATGGAAGTGGTTGGTGTAAATGCAGATATCACCTGCAATTCCCAACGCCTTCTCGGCAATTTCGCGGGCGCCCAGCTCAGTATTTTCAAGCAAAGCACGCGCAGCGGCCTGGGCGTAAGGACCGCCGGAGCCGATAGCAATCAAATCATTTTCTGGCTGAATGACGTCACCGTTCCCGGTGATAATCAGAGAGGCGTTTTCATCCGCGACGGCCAGCAGCGCTTCGAGCTTGCGCAGCATGCGGTCGGTGCGCCAGTCTTTCGCCAGCTCAACGGCCGCTTTGACCAGGTGGCCCTGGTGCATTTCAAGCTTGCGTTCAAACAGTTCGAAGAGCGTGAAGGCGTCAGCGGTACCGCCCGCAAAACCGGCGATCACTTTGTCGTTATACAGGCGGCGCACTTTTTTCACGTTGCCTTTCATGACGGTATTACCCAGCGTGGCCTGGCCATCACCGGCGATTACCACATGGCCGTTACGGCGTACACTTACTATTGTTGTCACGAGCAGACCCCCTGGTTACAAATTCGAAACAGATGCCCTGAGCTGATACTCAGGGCTGAATAGAATGATAGATGGGGGGGATTTTTGGGGTTTCAACCCCCGGAGGCGAGTCGAATGCAGTTTGTGTGGCCGGCAATTTTCAAGCGGCTAATGGTGCCGTCTGCATTTTCTTTACCCTTCACCGGGCCGATCACAACGCGATTCCAGCCACCGTTGGTGGTCACGCGTGAATCAAAACCTTCGAAGGCCAACTGCGCGCGCACGGTTTCTGCCTGGTCTGCACCTTTGAACGATCCGCACTGAACCATCCAGCGACGATCGTCTTTCTTCTCGGCCGTTTGTTTCGGCGCTTCAGTTTGCTGCGTAACCGGTGCGCTCTGCTGTGGCTGCGCTTTCGGCTGCTGCGCGGTGTTATGCGCTGGCGTTTGCAGCAGATCCTGATACGGCTGCGCTGATGCAGTTTGTTTCTGCTGTTGCACCGGTGCCTGGCGCGGCTGCTGGGCAGGCTGAGTCTGCACGGTACGCGTTTGCTGCTGCGGCTGCTGATACGGTTGTTCGGTCACACGCGGCTGCGTGCGTGGTTGCTGTACCGGCTGCGTTTGCGTCAACTGCTGTTGCTGAACTTGTTGCTGTGCCTGACGCTGGCGTTGCAGCGTTTGCTGGCGCTGCTGTGGCGTTTGTTCGTTCCACGGGACTTCGGTCAGCTGCGTTGGCTGCTGACGCATATCGGCCTGCATCTGCGCCAGAAGCTGGCGTTGCTCATTCGTAAGCTGATCGGCATTTTTCACTTCACCACCGGCAGAAGGCTCCGTCGGCGCACGCACGCCTGGCTGGCGGCTTTCCAGCTCTTTGATATAGCGCCAACGCTCTTCAGGTTTTGGCGGCAGGCCATTACCGGCCACTTTGTTGCCCTGAAGCGCTTCAGACTCTTCTTTTTTGTGGTGAGTAATAAAGTATAAACCGCCGATAAAGGCCACGAGCACAGCCGCGGCTATCGCGACCATAGCGGGCGAGACGGAGGGCAGGTTACTTTTCTTGCTCCGTGAGGTGCTCTTTTTGCGTCGCGAAGGTGCCGGCTGGCCGCGACGTACATAATCTCGTTGTGCCACTATCGTTTCGCTGTATTTATGCATTCGTCAGCCCGCCATGTTACTTAAGCGGCGGGCCTTTGACCAGATGAGGGAGTCTTAAAGCCGTTTACTTTAAGTAAGCGCCTGTGTAGAGCCCCGAATAATAAGTTCGCAATCCAGTAACCGCGAGCCGCTGCTGACGGTTTGCCCATGCAGTTGATCAAGCAGCAACAGCATGGCCTCGCGTCCAATATCATAGCGCGGTTGCGCGACGGTCGAGAGGGGAGGATCGCAAAACTCGGAAAGGGAAATATTATCGAACCCGATAATCGACAAATCTTGCGGCACGCGCAGGCCCCGACGTTTGGCATACGACAACGCGCCCATCGCCATCACGTCGCTGTGGCAGAAAACGGCCGTTGGCGGCACAGGCTGCGCCAGTAATTGCTCGAGCGCCAGGCCTCCGGCTTCAAGCGTGAAATCACCGCGCGCGATGTAATGCGGATCGACCGTCACGCCTGCGCGGCGCAATGCCTGAACGTAGCCCTGCAGGCGATAATGGCACAGCGGCATCTCTTCTGGCCCGGCGATACAGCCAATGCGCTTATGCCCCAAATCCTGAAGATAGTTCACGGCGTTAAACGCGGCGGTCAGATTATCAATATGGACCGTCGGCAGTTTAAGCTCAGGTGCAAATTCATTCGCCATCACCATAGGCGGCAGGTTGCGTTGCTCTTCAATGCTGGCATCAAACGGCAAACGCGACCCGAGCAGCAGCATACCGTCGATCTGCTTGGTGATGATGAGGTCGATAAAGGTTTTTTCTTGCTGATTCTGATGCGCGCAATCGCCGATCAGCACCAGATAACCCTGTGCGGCGGCCGTCACTTCGATGCCGCGAATGATTTCGCTGAAGAAGGGATCGCAAATGTCCGGCACAATTACCAGGATGGTCCGCGATTCGTTACGCTTGAGGTTACGGCCCATCGCCTGAGGTAAATAGCCCACTTCCAGCGCCGCCTGCTCGACGCGATTACGCGTCGTCTGAGAGACTTTATCCGGGTTCATTAACGCGCGGGACACCGTTGCCGTGGACACTTTGGCTTTCTGGGCAACGTCTTTCATGGTCGCCGGGGCAACCTCTTTCCTGGACTTCAACGTCTTCTCCTCGCAGGACCACCAACTACTGACTGATTCATTTTTACAGATAGTGAATGGAAGCGGTTACAGAATTTTCATAAAAAGTGTGAGGGGCGTTTGATTTTTCGATCCCTCTCGCATCGTTTCTACCCTTCGATAGGGTCGACATCCAGAACCCACTTCACTTTTCGCGCTTCTGGCAACGTGTTGATGAGCGCCAACGTGCCACTAATTACATGTTGTAAACGCACGCGAGAAGGGTGCTGAAGCAAAATTTGCCAGCGATATCGACCACCGCGTTTAGGCGCCAGCGCCGGAACGGGGCCTAAAATCCACAGCTGATTATCTACCAGAGGACTGGCCTGCAACAGATTGCGTAATTGCTGCAAAAACAGCGGTGCCTGCTGATTGTTATGATCTTCCGCGCGAATAATCACGTGGCTGGTCCACGGCGGAAGTTGCATGGTCTGGCGCTCGGCCAGCGCCTGCTCGGCAAACGCGTCATAGCCTTTATGGAGCAACGTTTGCAGCAGTGGGTGTTCAGGGTGATGCGTTTGCAATACCACTTCACCCTGCTTACCCGCGCGACCGGCACGCCCGGCTACTTGCGTGTAAAGCTGGGCGAAACGTTCAGCGGAACGGAAATCGGCAGAAAACAGCGCGCCATCGACGTCCAGCAGCGCCACCAGGGTGACGTCCGGGAAGTGGTGCCCTTTCGCCAGCATCTGCGTACCAATCAGAATGCGCGCGCCGCCGCGATGAACCTCAGCCAGCTGTTGCTCCAGAGCCCCTTTACGGCTGGTGGTGTCGCGGTCAATACGCGAAAGCGGTACGCCGGGGAAAAACGGTGCCAGCGCCTGTTCGAGCTGCTCGGTGCCAAGACCGACCGGAACCATATGCGTAGAGCCGCACGACGGGCACTGGCGCGGCACCGGGCGCTGGCTGTCGCAATGGTGGCAGCGTAAATGATGCTGGGCCTGGTGCAGCGTGTAGTAATGATCGCAGCGCGGGCACTCTGCTATCCAGCCGCAGTCGTGGCACAGCAGCGTCGGAGCGAATCCACGGCGGTTCAGGAACAGAATCACCTGATTATCAGCCTGCAAATGCTGGCGCATGCGAGTGATTAACGCGGGCGCTAATCCGGCCTGTACCTGCTGACCTTTCAGATCCAGCACATGCTGAATGGCCGGGCGCGCATTACCCGCGCGGCGGGTCAGGCGCAGCATGTGGTATTTCCGCTGGCGGACGTTGTGCAGCGTTTCCAGGGCGGGCGTTGCCGAGCCCAGAATAATCGGGATTTGTTCGCTGTGCGCACGGTAAACGGCCAGGTCGCGGGCGTGATAGCGCCAGCCTTCCTGCTGTTTATAGGAACTGTCGTGTTCTTCGTCGATCACGATGACGCCCAGATTTTTAAATGGCGTAAACAGCGACGAGCGGGTACCAATCACAATCGCCGCCTCGCCATTTTTGGCTTTCAGCCAGACGTTCAGGCGTTCGGTATCGTTTAAACCGGAATGGAGTACTTCTACCGGGGCGTTAAAACGTTCGCGAAAACGGGCGATAGTCTGCGGCGTCAGGCCGATCTCAGGCACCATCACCAGCGCTTGTTTACCCTGTGTGAGCGCGTTTTCGAGTACGCTCAGATAAACTTCGGTCTTACCGGAACCGGTCACGCCCGCTAACAACCAGGCGGAAAAACGGTCAGACGCGCTGTGAATCGCGCCAACGGCGGTCGCTTGTTCCGTGTTGAGACGCAGTCGCTCGCCCGCCACGCTAAAACCGTCGCGCCAGTCCACCAGCGCAGGAGATTCGCTGGCAAGCTCGCTCAGCCCTTTTTTGCGCAACGCCTGCAGCGCTGCGTCGTTAAATTCCAGCTCTTCAACCTGATGACGCCAGATTTTGCCCTGGCGCAGCGCGGCCAGCGCCTGCTGCTGTTTCGGCGATCGTTTCAGGCTGTTGATATCGACGACTTGGCCCTCTTCCGTCGCAAACCAGTACCACGTCGGGGCATGGCTGGCGCTTTTACCCTGACGCAGCAAAATCGGCAACGCGTGAAACAGCACATCGCCAATCGGGTGGTGATAATAATCCGCCGCCCACAGCAGCAGTCGCCAGACGCTTGCGGAGTAAACCGGCTCAACGTCGAGCACATCGACCACCGCTTTTAATTCATTGATCGGCAGCTCGCTTTGGTTGCTTACCGACACCACTACGCCGACGCGCTGCTGCTTGCCAAACGGCACGGTTACGCGACAGCCCGCTTTGGCGCTCATGCTGTCGGGCAGCAAATAGTCAAAGGTGCGGGGAAGCGGAACGGGCAGGGCAACGTGAGCAACGGGCATCGAATCTTCCTGACTTGAAAAGTGGCGCGTTAGTATACACATTAGATGCTATAGACGTGCTGATCAGTTTGCATCCATCGAATGGATTCTGTATGATTCGCCGCCTTTGGTGTAACTTTACGCCAAAGAATTTACTATCAACATCGCGTGGTGTCTGGCGTTAGGGCTGGAAGAGCGACGCGGCCTTAACTGAGGTTCTCCCCATGAAAAAAGATATTCACCCGAAATACGATTTTATTACTGCAAACTGCTCTTGCGGTAACGCGATCAAAATCCGCTCTACAGTGGGTCACGATCTGAACCTGGACGTGTGCGGTCAATGCCACCCGTTCTACACTGGTAAGCAGCGTGATGTTGCAACCGGTGGCCGTGTTGACCGCTTCAACAAGCGTTTCAGCATCCCGGGCGCTAAATAAGCTACCCGAAAAAAAAAGCGCCGAAAGGCGCTTTTTTTGTATCTGCAAATCAGTATTCCCACGTATCCGGGTCGATACCCAGTTCACGCATAATCACTTTCGCCGCTTCCGGAATTTCATCGCTACGCTCTTTGCGCAGGTCTTCATCATTCGGCAGGGGTTGGCCAGTAAACGCATGCAAAAATGCTTCGCAGAGCAGTTCGCTGTTTGTCGCGTGACGCAGGTTGTTCACCTGACGACGCGTGCGTTCATCGGTGAGGATCTTTAACACCTTCAGAGGAATGGAAACCGTAATTTTTTTTACTTGCTCACTCTTCTTACCGTGCTCAGCGTATGGGCTGATATATTCGCCGCTCCATTCAGCCATGAGATACCTTTAATCCTCTCTGTCATTTATAAGGGCATAAAGCCATAGATTATATGGGGCTTTATACCGTAATCTCGCGTAGTTTACCGTAAGGACGATACCGTGACACGGATATTGCGCCCGAGCCGTGCACTAAAGCATGTCATTTTAACGGCTATTCTCGCATTGCTCAATCTATACGCAAAGAAGTTTAGATGTCCAGATGTATTGACGTCCATAAGTTCAGTGTTTACTCTGGTGCCTGACTTTTCACCTCATTAGCCAGGAAGCCTTCACCATGACGCGTAAACAGGCCACGATTGCAGTGCGTAGCGGATTGAATGATGACGAGCAGTACGGCTGCGTTGTCCCGCCGATTCATCTTTCCAGTACCTATAATTTCACCGGATTTAATGAACCTCGTGCGCATGACTATTCACGTCGTGGCAACCCGACGCGTGACGTAACCCAGCGCGCGCTGGCGGAACTCGAAGGCGGCGCAGGCGCGGTCCTGACCAATACCGGTATGTCGGCCATTCATCTGGTGACCACGGTATTCCTGAAACCTGGCGATTTACTGCTGGCCCCGCACGACTGTTACGGTGGCAGCTACCGACTTTTTGATAGCCTGGCAAAACGCGGCTGTTATCGCGTGCTCTTTGTCGATCAAAATGACGAACAGGTGCTAAAACAAGCACTTGCCGAAAAACCTAAGCTCGTTTTGGTGGAAAGCCCAAGCAACCCGTTATTGCGTGTTGTCGATATCGCGAAAATTTGTCAGCTCGCAAGGGATGCGGGAGCGATAAGTGTAGTGGATAATACGTTCCTCAGTCCGGCGCTTCAGAACCCACTTTCCTTGGGTGCGGACCTGGTATTGCATTCATGCACTAAATATTTGAACGGTCACTCTGACGTGGTCGCTGGCGTGGTGATTGCAAAAGATCCGGAGATTGTCACCGAACTGGCATGGTGGGCCAATAACATTGGCGTGACTGCGGGTGCGTTCGACAGCTATTTGCTATTGCGCGGTATCCGCACGCTGTCGCCACGTATGGAAGTGGCACAACGCAATGCCCAGGCGATTGTCGATTTCCTGAAAAACCAGCCGCTGGTGAAAAAGTTGTATCACCCGTCGCTGCCGGAAAACCAGGGCCACGAGATTGCCGTGCGCCAGCAGAAAGGCTTTGGCGCGATGTTAAGTTTTGAACTGGATGGCGATGAGCAAACGCTGCGTCGCTTCCTGAGTGCGTTGTCACTGTTTACGCTGGCGGAATCCTTAGGGGGCGTTGAAAGCTTGATCTCCCACGCCGCAACAATGACACACGCAGGCATGGCGCCAGAAGCGCGTGCCGCAGCCGGAATTTCTGAGACGCTGCTGCGCATCTCAACCGGTATTGAAGACTGTGAAGATTTAATTGCCGATCTGGAAAATGCCTTCCAGGTCGCAGCCAAGGGGTAATCATGAGTGTGATAGCGCAGGCAGGGGCGAAGGGTCGTCAACTGCATAAGTTTGGTGGTAGTAGTCTTGCTGATGTGAAATGTTACCTGCGTGTTGCAGGGATCATGGCGGAGTATTCGATGCCGGGCGACATGATGGTTGTCTCGGCGGCGGGCAGCACTACCAACCAGTTGATTAGCTGGCTCAAACTGAGCCAGACCGATCGTCTTTCTGCGCATCAGGTTCAACAAACGTTACGCCGTTATCAGAGCGATTTGATTTCCGGCCTGCTGCCCGCGCAAGCGGCTGACGGGCTGATCAGCGCTTTTGTTCACGATCTTGAGCGCCTTGCGGCGCTGCTGGACAGCGGCATTAACGATGCGGTTTACGCTGAAGTGGTCGGCCACGGTGAAGTCTGGTCTGCGCGCCTGATGGCCGCAGTGCTGGAACAGCAAGGTCTCGAGGCCGCCTGGCTGGACGCACGCGATTTCCTGCGCGCCGAACGTGCTGCGCAGCCGCAGGTCGACGAAGGGTTATCTTATCCGCTGCTGCAACAGCTTTTGGTGCAGCATCCGGGTAAACGTATCGTTGTCACCGGCTTTATCAGCCGCAGCAACGCGGGTGAAACCGTGCTGTTGGGCCGTAACGGCTCTGACTATTCCGCCACGCAAATCGGTGCACTGGCGGGAGCGTCTCGCGTCACCATCTGGAGCGATGTGGCCGGCGTCTACAGTGCCGATCCCCGCAAAGTCAAAGATGCCTGTCTGCTGCCGCTGCTGCGTCTGGACGAAGCCAGCGAGCTGGCACGTCTCGCGGCTCCGGTTCTGCATGCGCGTACGCTGCAGCCGGTTTCCGGAAGCGATATTGATTTGCAACTGCGCTGCAGCTACACGCCGGATCAGGGTTCCACGCGCATCGAACGCGTTCTGGCGTCGGGTACGGGCGCACGTATTGTCACCAGTCACGATGATATTTGCCTGATTGAGTTCCAGGTGCCGGCGGGCCAGGACGTCAAGCTGGCGCATAAAGATATCGATTTAATTCTCAAGCGTGCGCAGGTGCGTCCGCTGGCGGTTGGCGTGCACAGCGATCGTCATTTACTGCAATTCTGCTATACCGCGGAAGTGGCCGACAGCGCGCTCAAAATGCTGGATGAAGCTGGTTTGCCGGGCGAACTCCGTCTGCGTCAAGGCCTGGCGCTGGTGGCGATGGTCGGCGCGGGTGTCTCGCGTAACCCGCTGCATTGCCACCGTTTCTGGCAACAGTTGAAAGGTCAGCCGGTCGAATTTACCTGGCAGTCGGAGGAGGGCATCAGCCTGGTTGCCGTGCTGCGTAAGGGGCCAACCGAGAGTCTGATTCAAGGCCTGCACACCACGCTGTTCCGCGCGGAAAAACGTATCGGTCTGGTGCTGTTTGGTAAAGGTAATATCGGTTCCCGCTGGCTGGAGCTGTTCGCTCGCGAGCAAACGACGCTGTCGGCGCGTACCGGATTTGAATTTGTACTGGCAGGCGTTGTGGACAGTCGCCGTAGCCTGCTCAATTACGAAGGGCTGGACGCCAGCCGCGCGCTCGCATTCTTCAATGACGAAGCCGTCGAGCAGGATGAAGAGTCGCTGTTCCTGTGGATGCGTGCGCACCCGTACGACGATTTAGTGGTGCTGGATGTTACGGCCAGCGAACAGCTTGCCGACCAGTATCTGGATTTCGCCAGCCATGGTTTCCATGTCATCAGCGCGAATAAACTGGCGGGCGCGAGCAGCACCGATAAATACCGTCAGATTCACGATGCGTTTGAAAAAACCGGGCGTCACTGGTTGTACAACGCCACCGTAGGCGCTGGCTTACCGGTTAACCATACGGTGCGGGATCTGATTGACAGTGGCGACAGCATTTTAGCGATCAGCGGGATTTTCTCCGGGACACTTTCGTGGCTGTTCCTGCAGTTCGACGGCACGGTGCCGTTCACCGACCTGGTCGATCAGGCGTGGCAGCAGGGGCTGACCGAGCCCGATCCGCGTGTGGATCTGGCCGGGAAAGACGTGATGCGCAAGCTGGTGATTCTGGCGCGTGAGGCGGGTTACGATATCGAGCCGGGCCAGGTGCGTGTGGAATCGTTAGTTCCTGCGGGCTGCGAAGAGGGGTCAGTCGATCACTTCTTTGAAAATGGTGATGAGCTGAACGACCAGATGGTGCAACGTCTGGAGGCCGCGCAAGAGATGGGGCTAGTGCTGCGCTACGTGGCGCGTTTTGATGCCAACGGTAAAGCCCGTGTGGGTGTGGAAGCGGTGCGTCCGGAGCATCCGCTGGCGGCGCTGCTGCCGTGCGATAACGTCTTTGCCATCGAAAGCCGCTGGTATCGCGATAATCCGCTGGTGATTCGTGGGCCAGGCGCGGGGCGTGATGTGACTGCCGGTGCCATTCAGTCGGATATTAACCGTCTGGCGCAACTGCTGTAGTTTTTGCTCTGCATCGTTTGATGCCCTCACCCTAACCCTCTCCCACGGGAGAGGGAATCGTTCGGGGCGGTCTTCTCCCAGTCTCCGCAAATAAGAGGAACTGTTTTCTCCCTGTTCCTTACGCGGCGAACGGACTGTTTTCTCCCTCATTACAATGTGGCGAAAGGATTGTTTTCTGCCTCATCACAATACGGCGAAAGGATTTTTTCCTCCCTCATCGCAATGCGGCGAAAGGGTTGTCTTCCCCCCTCTCCCTGTGGGAGAGGGCTGGGGTGAGGGCATCAAACCGCACTCTTTCCCCGCCATCATGAACATCTTTCATCTTGCCTGAACATTCCTCACCGTTATGACTGATTATTTCAGTTGACGGCATTCGCGTTTTCCGTCATTTTTACATCCAGACGTCTAAATGGATAGATGTTTATAACGAGCAATAATTATCACGCGATTGATGAGGTAAGGTATGAGCTTTTTTCACGCCAACCAGCGGGAAGCCCTGAATCAGAGCCTGGCTGAAGTGCAGGGCCAGATTAACGTCTCTTTTGAATTCTTTCCGCCGCGCACCAGTGAAATGGAGCAAACCCTATGGAGCTCTATCGATCGCCTGAGCAGCCTGAAGCCGAAATTTGTCTCCGTCACCTACGGGGCAAACTCTGGCGAGCGCGACCGTACGCACAGCATTATCAAGGGCATTAAGGACCGTACCGGGCTTGAAGCCGCGCCGCATTTGACCTGTGTGGATGCGACTCGCGACGAACTGCGCGCTATCGCCCAGGATTACTGGAACAGCGGGATTCGCCACATCGTCGCCCTGCGCGGTGATTTGCCGCCGGGGAGCGGCAAACCGGAAATGTACGCCACCGATCTGGTCGCGTTACTCAAGGACGTGGGCGATTTTGATATCTCCGTCGCCGCGTATCCGGAAGTGCATCCGGAAGCGAAAAGCGCCCAGGCCGATCTGCTCAACCTGAAACGGAAAGTCGATGCCGGTGCCAACCGCGCGATTACCCAGTTTTTCTTCGACGTCGAAAGCTATCTGCGTTTTCGTGACCGCTGTGTTAACGCTGGAATCGACCTGGAAATTATCCCGGGCATCCTGCCGGTCTCGAACTTCAGGCAGGCGAAGAAATTTGCGGACATGACCAACGTGCGCATTCCACTGTGGATGCAGAAAATGTACGAAGGTCTGGATGACGACGCCGAAACCCGCAAGCTGGTGGGCGCGAATATCGCGATGGACATGGTGAAAATTTTGAGCCGTGAAGGGGTGAAGGATTTCCACTTCTACACGCTAAACCGCGCCGAGATGAGTTACGCCATCTGCCACACCCTCGGCGTTCGCCCTGGACTGTAATCTCATGACCCTCTTCGGAGGGTTTTTGCTTATCTGACCTTCCGCCCTTCTCCGGCCTGACGGCATTTTTACCGATTCACTAAAAAAGCTTACATTTTCCAGGGTAATTTAAACGGTAATAACTATCGAATCTGTGGGTTATCTCAATTATACCTATCTGGCTTCGGTGTATATCTTAAGGGAAATACGATCAAGGGAGTATAAAGATGAGCATGTCAGAAGAGACCAATAATTCGTCATCCAGCGGCAAGTGTCCTTTTCACCATGGAGGGTCTGACCAGAGCGCAGGCGCGGGGACAGACAGTCGCGACTGGTGGCCCAAGCAGCTGCGCGTAGAACTCTTAAACCAACATTCCAACCGTTCGAACCCTTTGGGTGAAGACTTCGACTACCGCAAAGAATTCAGCAAACTCGATTATTCCGCTCTGAAAGGCGATATCAAAGCTCTCCTGACCGATTCTCAATCCTGGTGGCCTGCCGACTGGGGCAGCTATGTGGGCCTGTTTATCCGTATGGCATGGCACGGCGCAGGGACTTACCGTTCCGTGGATGGTCGTGGCGGTGCCGGTCGCGGTCAGCAGCGTTTTGCTCCTCTGAATGCATGGCCAGATAACGTGAGCCTCGACAAAGCGCGTCGTCTGCTGTGGCCTGTTAAACAAAAATACGGGCAGAAAATCTCCTGGGCCGATCTGTATATCCTGGCGGGGGAACGTGGCGCTGGAAAATTCAGGCTTCCGTACGTTTGGCTTTGGTGCCGGGCGCGAAGATGTCTGGGAGCCAGATATGGACGTTAACTGGGGTGATGAAAAAGCCTGGCTGACCCATCGCGATCCTGAATCACTGGCGAAGCGTCCGTTGGCCGCTACCGAAATGGGGCTGATTTACGTCAATCCGGAAGGGCCAAACGCCAGCGGTGAGCCGCTGTCGGCCGCCGCAGCGATTCGCGCGACGTTCGGCAACATGGGCATGAACGATGAAGAGACCGTCGCGCTGATTGCGGGCGGACATACGCTCGGCAAAACGCACGGTGCAGCGGCGGCCACGCATGTGGGTGTCGATCCGGAAGGGGCGTTGATTGAATCTCAGGGCTTAGGCTGGACCAGCACCCACGGAACGGGCGTGGGTGCAGATGCAATCACCTCCGGTCTGGAAGTCGTCTGGTCACAGACGCCAACCCAGTGGAGTAATTACTTCTTCGAAAACCTGTTCAAATACGAGTGGGTACAGACCCGCAGCCCGGCAGGCGCTATCCAGTTTGAAGCCGTTGACGCGCCGGAAATTATTCCCGATCCGTTCGACCCGTCGAAAAAACGCAAACCGACCATGCTGGTGACCGACCTGACGCTGCGTTTCGACCCAGAGTTCGAGAAAATTTCTCGTCGCTTCCTGAACGATCCGCAGGCGTTTAACGAAGCATTCGCGCGGGCCTGGTACAAACTGACGCACCGAGATATGGGGCCAAAAGCACGTTACATCGGTCCTGAAGTGCCGAAAGAAGATCTGATTTGGCAGGACCCGCTGCCGCAGGCGGTGTTCAATCCGTCTCAAGAAGATATTGCGAGTCTGAAAGCGGAAATTGTGGCGTCCGGGCTTTCCGTTAGCGAGCTGGTGTCGGTTGCCTGGGCGTCTGCGTCCACCTTCCGTGGCGGTGACAAACGCGGTGGTGCCAACGGCGCGCGACTGGCTCTGGCTCCGCAGCGCGACTGGGATGTTAATGCCGCCGCGGTACGCGTCTTACCAACGCTGGAAGCGATTCAACGTACAACCAACAAAGCATCGCTCGCCGATATCATCGTGCTGGCGGGCGTCGTCGGCGTTGAGCAGGCGGCAAAAGCGGCGGGGGTTTACATCACCGTGCCGTTTACGCCGGGCCGCGTGGATGCGCGTCAGGATCAGACTGATATCGAGATGTTTAATCTCCTTGAGCCAGTTGCAGATGGTTTCCGCAACTATCGCGCACAGGTTGATGTCTCCACAACGGAATCGCTGCTGATTGATAAAGCGCAGCAGCTGACGCTTACCGCGCCAGAACTGACCGCGCTGGTCGGGGGAATGCGCGCGCTGGGAGCCAACTTTGATGGCAGCCAGAACGGCGTGTTCACCGATCGCGTGGGTGTGCTGACCACCGATTTCTTTGTGAATCTGTTGGATATGGGCACCCAGTGGAAAGCCACAGACGAATCCAATGAACTGTTTGCGGGCAGCGACCGTGCGAGTGGTGAGGTGAAATACACCGCAACGCGTGCCGATCTGGTGTTTGGTTCAAATGCGGTTCTGCGTGCGCTGGCGGAGGTTTATGCCAGTCAGGATGCTAGCGAGAAGTTCGTCAAAGATTTTGTCGCGGCATGGACCAAAGTGATGAATCTGGATCGTTTTGATGTGAAGTAATCAGACATCAGTCATAAATAAAAATCCCCGCCTCGGCGGGGATTTTTTATGTCAGACGTTATTCCCACTCATGCAGGCAACGCTGACCATACTGATCGGCGACCAGCAGCGCTGCATATACCTCATCTGGCGTCACGCCGCCCGGCATATTGTGAATGGTTTCGCCTTCCGCGCAGGCAGTTTTTGCCACCAGACGCATCTTGGCAGGAACATCTTCTTTGATACCCAGCTGTGCCAGGGTGATGGGCAGCCCAACGCTGTGACACAGTGCGGCAACCGTTTCGATCTCTTCTACCGGCGCGTTTTCCAGCACCAGCTGGGTGAGCGTGCCGAACGCGACTTTTTCACCGTGATAGTAATGGTGCGCATCCGGAATCGCCGTCAGCCCATTGTGTATCGCGTGGGCTGCGGCCAGTCCACCACTCTCAAAGCCCACGCCGCTGAGGTAGGTATTGGCTTCGACGACGCGCTCAAGGGCCGGCGTGACGACATGCTGTTCCGCTGCCAGCATCGCCTTTTCTCCCTCTTCAATCAGCGTGTTATAGCAAAGCTCCGCCAGCGCGAGAGCTGCCTGCGTGCATTTTCCTCCGGCCATGGTGGTGGCACCGCTGCGTGAGCAGGCGCGCGCCTCAAACCAGGTCGCCAGCGCATCGCCAATCCCTGCGGCCAGAAGACGCGCAGGCGCACCCGCCACGATTTTGGTATCGACGATAACCATATTGGGATTGTGCGGGAGCATAAGGTAATGATCGAACTCGCCGCTGTCGGTGTAGATGACTGAAAGGGCGCTACACGGTGCATCCGTAGAGGCAATGGTTGGCGCGATGGCCACCGGTACATCCATAAAATGCGCTAATGCTTTAGCGGTATCGAGCGTTTTACCGCCGCCAATACCTAGCACGGCCTGACAGTCAGCGCCTTTGGCCAGCTTGCGCAGACGGTCGATCTCATTTTGTGAACATTCGCCGCCAAATGGCGCGATTTCGACGTGCAGTTCTGCCTGTTTGAAACTTTGGCGCAAGGTTTCTTCCGCAAAGCCTAAAACAAACTTATCCCCGACAACCAGCCAGCGTTTTGCCAGCGGTTTGAGATAGTCGCCGAGTCGAGTGAGGGCATCTGCACCCTGAATGTATTTGCCCGGTGATTGAATGATACGGTCCATAACATTTCTCCCATAGAGGTTGAGGTTACTAAACGCGTTTTTCCCGTCGTGCTCGAACGTCACTATTGTGACTTTACCGCCACAGTAGCTGGCATTTGTTGCGCTAAATCTAAGGTGGGGGATTTTTGGGCAAAAAAAAGGCCACACCCTGTGTGACCTTTTGATTCGGAAAACCGTTAGCCGGTGTTACGCATGCCTGCCGCAACGCCCGCAATCGTCACCATCAGCGCCTGTTCGACGCGTGGGTCCGCCTCTTTGCCTTCTTCTTCGGCCTTGCGCGAGCGATGCAGCAGCTCAGCCTGCAGAACGTTTAGCGGGTCGGTGTAGATATTTCGCAACTGGATGGATTCGGCAATCCACGGCAAATCAGCCATCAGATGGGAGTCGTTAGCGATATCCAGAACAATTTTGATGTCGCTTTCGAGCAGATCGCGCAGCTCTTTACCTAACGCCCACAGTTCGGGTTTCACCAGACGCTGATCGTAGTATTCCGCCAGCCACAGGTCGACTTTGGAGAACACCATTTCCAGCATACCCAGGCGCGTGGAGAAGAACGGCCAGTCGCGGCACATCGTCTCAAGCTCAGTCTGCTTACCGTCTTCCACCACTTTTTGCAGCGCTGCACCGGCACCCAGCCAGGCGGGTAGCATCAGGCGGTTTTGCGTCCAGGCGAAGATCCACGGAATCGCGCGCAGGGATTCCACACCGCCGGTCGGACGGCGTTTTGCCGGACGAGAACCCAGCGGCAGTTTGCCCAGTTCCTGCTCTGGCGTGGCCGAGCGGAAATAAGGTACGAAGTCTTTGTTTTCGCGCACGTAGCCACGGTACAAGTCGCAGGAGATATCCGACAGCTCATCCATGATGTGACGCCATGCGTCTTTCGGCTCAGGCGGCGGCAGCAGGTTGGCTTCAAGAATCGCGCTGGTGTAGAGCGACAGGCTGCTGATCGTCACTTCTGGCAGACCGTATTTAAAGCGAATCATCTCGCCCTGCTCGGTGACGCGCAAACCGCCTTTCAGGCTGCCCGGGGGCTGAGAGAGCAGTGCAGCATGAGCTGGTGCACCGCCGCGACCGATAGAACCGCCGCGTCCGTGGAACAGCGTTAATTCGATCCCGGCTTTTTCGCAGGTTTTGATCAGCGCATCTTGTGCCTGGTACTGCGCCCAGGATGCCGCCATCACGCCCGCGTCTTTTGCGGAGTCGGAATAGCCAATCATCACCATCTGTTTGCCCTGGATAAAGCCGCGATACCAGTCGATGTTCAGCAACTGGGTCATCACGTCGTTGGCATTATTCAGGTCGTCGAGGGTTTCAAACAGCGGTGCGACAGGCAGCGCAAAGCTGATACCGGCTTCTTTCAACAGCAAATGAACGGCCAGCACGTCAGACGGCGTTTTGGCCATGGAGATCACATAGGCCGCGACCGATCCTTTTGGCGCATCGACGATCGCTTTACAGGTGTTGAGGACTTCGCTGGTTTCTTCGCTTGGTTCCCAGCTGCGTGGCAGAAGTGGACGTTTGGAATTCAATTCGCGGATCAGGAACGCCTGTTTGTCGGCTTCTGACCAGCTTTCGTAATCGCCAATGCCAAGATAACGGGTCAACTCGCCCAGCGCTTCGGTATGGCGGGTGCTTTCCTGACGCACGTCAATGCGCACTAAAGGCACGCCAAAACACTTCACGCGGCGCAGGGTGTCGAGCAGTTCACCGTTGGCGATGATGCCCATGCCGCACGCTTGCAGTGATTTATAACAGGCGTACAGCGGGTCCCAGAGCTGTTCGTTTTGACTCAGCAGCCCTGCGGGTTTTGGCAGGCGCTGGCCTTTCAAACGTGCTTCCAGCCAGGCTTGGGTCGCCATCAGCTGGCCGCGCAGGCCTTTTAACAAGAAGCGGTACGGTTCGGTTGCACCGGCTTCGCCGACTTGTTCGAGCAGTTCTGGCGTGGCTTCAACCATCGACAGCTCAGAAATCAGGATCTGAATATCTTTCAGGAACAGGTCGGTGGCTTTCCAGCGGCTGAGCAACAGCACATGGCGGGTGATTTCGGCGGTGACATTGGGGTTACCGTCGCGGTCGCCACCCATCCAGGAGGTGAAACGCACCGGAACAAAATCCACCGGCAGGCGATAGCCAAGGTTCTCTTCCAGCTGTTCGTTTAATTCGCGCAGGTAGTTCGGCACGCCTTCCCACAGGCTGTTTTCGACAACCGCAAAACCCCATTTGGCTTCATCAACCGGGCTTGGGCGATATTTGCGAATTTCATCGGTGTGCCAGGACTGGGCGATCAGCTGGCGCAGGCGGCGCATCAGCTGGTTACGTTCGTAATCGACGATGTCTTTGTTGTCTAACTGCTTGAGACAGCTATTCACTTCGCCCATTTTGTGAATCAGCGTACGGCGGGTGATTTCGGTCGGGTGTGCAGTCAGCACCAGCTCCAGCGAGAGGGATTCAACCGCTTTTTTGATGGTCTCTTCGTTCAGTTCAGGCTGGTCTTTGAGTTTTCTGAGCGTACGGGCAATCACTTCCGGGTTGCTGGCACCTTCGCCTTTTGGCGAAATGCTGTGGTATTGCTCGGCGGTGTTAGCCAGATTCAGGAACTGGCTGAACGCACGCGCCACGGGCAGAAGCTCATCATTTGACAGGTTTTGCAGCGTGGTGAGCAGCTCCTGACGATTAGCTTCATTTCCTGCACGGGAGGATTTGGACAGCTTACGGATTGTTTCGACGCGGTCGAGAATAGTCTCTCCTAGCGCATCCTTGATGGTATCTCCCAGCACTTTGCCGAGCATACTGACATTACTACGCAACGCGGAATATTGTTCGTTCATATAAACCCAGACACCCCATCATTTTTGTAAATGCCCTGCATCTTTCAAACCACAGCCGTGTTGGCTGCTCTCACCCACTCAGGTCACTTACTTATGTAAGTTTCCGAAGATGCGCTCGTTGCCGCCTTGCCGCAGCTTGAAATCTCTCGGACATAATTTTTCAGTTGTCCTTTATAAAGCCACGTAAAACCCCTGTCGTCAATTGCTGCGAAAACGGTTCAGCAAACGAATAAATGCAGGCAATTTACGAAATTTAATTCGCTTCGCGTCAGATAAGAGATGCTTATGGGAATGTGATGGGGATCATGCGTTATGTTGTCCTCACCTGACCCTCTCCCACCGGGAGAGGGGATAGCTCGGCGCTGTTTTTTTACGCTCTCGCCCCCTTGGAAAGCGTGTTGTTAATGCCAGCAGAAGTGATGCACAACCTGCGTAATTAACTCGCGAGTGGGCTTAATAAAGCGCGTTTCCAGGTATTCATCCGGCTGGTGGGCCTGATTGATGGAGCCCGGACCCAGCACCAGCGTCGGGCACAGCGTCTGGATAAACGGTGCTTCGGTGCAGTAGTTCACCACGTCCGTTTTTTCGCCGAGCAGTTTCTCAACCACTTGCACCAATTGATGATCCGGCGGGCATTCGTAACCTGGAATTGGCGGATGCAGATCGAAAATGGTCAGACGGCCAGGCCAGCGTTCACTTACCGGGGCCAGCGCTTCGCTCAGTAAGCCATTGAGATCGTCGAGCGTCATGCCTGGCAGCGGGCGAATATCCATATGCAGTTCGCAGCAGGCGCAGATGCGGTTAGAGGCATCGCCGCCGTGCAGGCTACCGAGATTGAGCGTGGGATATGGTACGGTGAAGGAGTCGTGGTGGAAGCGTTCTTTCAGGGCGTCGCGCAGCACCATGATGCGGCCAATGGCGTCGTGCATCAGCTCAATGGCATTGACGCCGCGTGCCGGATCGCTGGAGTGGCCTGACTGGCCCAACACGCGCACCGCCGTAGAGATATGGCCTTTATGCGCCCGAATCGGTTGCAGTGACGTCGGTTCGCCAATGATCGCGCAGTCCGGGCGAATGGCGGTGTTTTCCGAGAAATAGCGCGCGCCCGCCATGCTGGTTTCTTCGTCGGCGGTCGCCAGAATGTATAGCGGTTTTTTAAGCGTCTTCACATCAACGTCACGCAGCGCATCGAGAATAAAGGCAAAAAAGCCTTTCATGTCGGCGGTACCCAGACCGTAAAGCTTGCCGTCATGCTCGGTGAGCGTGAAAGGATCGCGCGTCCAGCGCCCATCATCGAAGGGCACGGTGTCCGTATGGCCAGCCAGTAAAAGGCCGCCTGCACCCTGTCCGGCACTGGCCAGCAGGTTAAATTTTTGACGGGTTCCTGGAACGGGTTGAACTTCCACCTTAAAGCCGAGATCGCTAAACCATCCAGCCAGCATATTGATTAAAGACTCATTGCTCTGGTCGAGCGCTTCTTCGGTCGCACTGATGGACGGCGTGGCAATCAGGGCGCGGTAAATCTCGATAAAGGGTGGTAAATTCATTTTCATTGTTGACATACCTTAGGTCGTGATAGTATCAATATTCATGCACTAAATGTGAATAAAAATACACTAACGTTGATCGTAAAGGAACCCGATGTTGAATACGCTGATTGTGGGCGCTAGCGGTTATGCGGGCGCAGAGCTTGTAAGCTACGTGAATCGCCATCCTCATATGACCATAACCGCTTTGACTGTCTCAGCGCAAAGCAATGATGCGGGAAAGTTAATTTCCGATTTGCATCCGCAACTTAAGGGAATCGTCGATCTCCCGTTGCAGCCGATGTCCGATATCAGTGAGTTTGTTGGTGGCGTAGACGTGGTGTTTCTGGCCACGGCGCACGAAGTCAGCCACGATCTGGCCCCGCAGTTTTTGGCGGCGGGTTGTGTGGTGTTTGACCTCTCCGGCGCGTTCCGCGTAAACGACAGTGCGTTCTACGAAAAATATTACGGTTTCACTCACCAGCATACCGATCTGCTTGAGCAGGCGGTCTACGGCCTGGCGGAGTGGAATGACGACAAGATAAAAGAAGCCAATCTGATCGCTGTTCCGGGTTGTTATCCGACGGCGGCGCAGCTTTCGCTTAAACCGCTGATCGACGCTGACCTGCTGGATCTCAATCAGTGGCCGGTGATCAACGCCACCAGCGGCGTGAGCGGTGCCGGGCGCAAGGCGGCGATTGCCAATAGTTTCTGCGAAGTGAGTCTGCAACCGTATGGCGTGTTCAACCACCGTCATCATCCGGAGATCACCACGCATCTGAGTGCAGAGGTGATTTTCACACCGCATCTGGGCAATTTCCCGCGCGGGATTCTGGAAACCATTACCTGCCGTCTGAAGCCGGGCGTGACCAAAGACCAGATTTCTGAAGTCTTTACGCAGGCCTATGCCAATAAACCGCTGGTCCGCCTGTATGACAACGTGCTGCCAGCGCTGAAAAATGTAGTCGGTCTGCCGTTCTGTGACATCGGCTTTGCCGTTCAGGGCGAGCATCTGATTGTGGTTGCGGCGGAAGATAACCTTCTTAAAGGCGCTGCCGCTCAGGCTGTGCAGTGCGCAAATATTCGTTTTGGCTACGCTGAAACCCAGTCTCTTATTTAAGGTGTGATGATGAATCCATTAATTATCAAACTCGGTGGCGTATTGCTGGACAGCGAAGAAGCGCTGGAGCGTCTGTTTAGCGCGCTGGTTGATTATCGCGAATCCCATCAACGTCCGCTGGTGATTGTTCACGGCGGCGGCTGCGTGGTGGATGAGCTGATGAAAGGCCTCAACTTGCCGGTGAAAAAGAAGAACGGTCTGCGCGTGACGCCTGCCGATCAGATTGACATCATCACCGGTGCGCTGGCGGGAACGGCGAACAAAACGCTGCTGTCATGGGCGAAGAAACATCATATCGCGTCGGTCGGCCTGTACCTCGGCGATGGCGACAGCGTAAAAGTGACGCAGCTCGACGAAGAGTTGGGCCACGTTGGACTGGCGCAGCCGGGTTCGCCTAAGCTGATTAATACGCTGCTGGAAGGCGGTTTCTTGCCAGTGGTGAGCTCTATCGGGGTAACCGAAGAAGGGCAACTGATGAACGTGAACGCCGATCAGGCCGCAACGGCGCTGGCCGCCACGCTGGGCGCTGACCTGATTCTGCTTTCCGACGTGAGCGGCATTCTGGACGGTAAAGGCCAGCGTATCGCCGAGATGACGGCGGCAAAAGCGGAGCAGCTGATTTCTCAGGGCATCATTACGGATGGCATGATTGTAAAAGTGAACGCGGCGCTGGACGCTGCGCGCACCCTGGGTCGTCCGGTGGACATTGCCTCATGGCGTCACGCGGAACAACTCCCGGCGCTGTTTAACGGCACGCCGATTGGCACACGTATTCTGGCGTAAGCATTTTTCCCCTCATCAGAGGGTATCTCTAAACGAATTTAAGGAAGCATGTTATGGCACTTTGGGGTGGGCGTTTTACACAGGCAGCGGATCAACGGTTCAAACAGTTCAACGACTCTTTGCGCTTCGACTACCGCCTGGCCGAACAAGATATCGTCGGCTCTGTGGCCTGGTCCAAAGCGCTGGTCACCGTTGGTGTATTAAGCGCTGATGAGCAATTACAGCTCGAAGAGGCGCTGAACAACCTGCTGGAAGAAGTGCGCCTGAATCCGCAGCAAATCCTCGAAAGCGACGCGGAAGATATTCACAGCTGGGTGGAAGGCAAGCTGATCGACAAAGTGGGTCAGCTGGGTAAAAAACTGCACACCGGGCGTAGTCGTAACGACCAGGTGGCGACAGACCTGAAGCTGTGGTGTAAAGACACTATCGTGGAACTGCTGTCGGCGAACCGTCAGCTGCAGAATGCGCTGGTTGAAACTGCGCAAAACAATCAGGATGCAGTGATGCCGGGTTACACCCACCTGCAGCGCGCGCAGCCGGTTACGTTTGCTCACTGGTCTCTGGCGTATGTCGAGATGCTGGCGCGTGACGAAAGCCGTTTGCAGGATACGCTGAAGCGTCTGGACGTTAGCCCGCTGGGCAGCGGTGCGCTGGCCGGTACCGCCTATGAAATCGATCGCGAACAGTTGGCGGGCTGGTTAGGTTTTGCCTCTGCGACCCGCAACAGTCTGGACAGCGTGTCGGATCGTGACCACGTCCTGGAATTGCTGTCGAACGCCTCTATCGGCATGGTGCATTTGTCGCGCTTTGCCGAAGATCTGATTTTCTTCAACTCCGGTGAAGCCGGTTTTGTGGAGCTGTCCGATCGTGTCACCTCTGGCTCTTCATTGATGCCGCAGAAGAAAAACCCGGACGCGCTGGAGCTGATCCGCGGTAAGTGTGGCCGTGTGCAGGGCGCGCTGACGGGCATGATGATGACCCTGAAAGGTCTGCCGTTGGCCTACAACAAAGATATGCAGGAAGATAAAGAAGGGCTGTTCGATGCGCTCGACACCTGGCTGGATTGCCTGCATATGGGCGCGCTGGTGCTGGACGGCATTCAGGTGAAACGTCCGCGTTGCCAGGAAGCGGCACAACAGGGCTATGCGAACTCCACCGAGCTGGCGGATTATCTTGTCGCCAAGGGCGTACCGTTCCGCGAGGCGCACCATATTGTGGGCGAAGCCGTGGTAGAGGCGATTCGTCAGGGCAAACCGCTGGAAGATCTGACGCTGGCCGATTTGCAGAAATTCAGTGCCGTGATAGGCGATGACGTGTACCCGATTCTTTCGCTGCAATCCTGTCTGGATAAGCGCGCGGCGAAAGGTGGCGTGTCACCGAAGCAGGTCGCACAGGCGATTGCGGATGCGAAAGCGCGCCTTGTTTAGGATTTGTGCGGGCTGATGCCCTCACCCCGGCCCTCTCCCACAGGAGAGGGAGTAAACACCAAAAATGGCAACGTCGGTTGCCATTTTGCTTTTACCTTGTCTCAATCCCGGCCCTCTCCCAATGGAGGGGGAGTAAACACTAAAAATGGCAACGTCGGTTGCCATTTTGCTTTTACCTTGTCTCAACCCGAGCCTCTTCCATGGTGAAAGGCGCGAGCTGTCTCCTCTCTTTGGGAGAGAGCCAGGTGCGGGAAGAATAGGCAGCCTGGTTAAAAGCCGGGCTTTTTTACGCAAAAAAAAAAGCGGACCACGGGGTCCGCAAAAGTTCACGTTGGCTTTAGTTGTTCGAGTCAGGGATAAACTCGTGTGGCTCGGCGGGGACGTCAAGGGTCAAACACGTGCCGCCTCGTCTATGTGGTGTATTATTCAACAGAGTGCTTGATAGGGATAATCGTTCGTTGCTATGCTATCTATCGCCATGAACTATCATGGCGATAGAGGATGAATAATGAATATTCGTGATCTTGAATACCTGGTTGCACTCGCTGAGCACCGACATTTTCGCCGCGCGGCAGATTCCTGCCACGTGAGTCAGCCCACGCTGAGCGGTCAGATCCGCAAGCTGGAAGATGAGCTGGGCGTAATGCTGCTGGAGCGCACCAGCCGTAAAGTGCTGTTCACTCAGGCCGGTTTGTTGCTGGTGGATCAGGCGCGCACCGTATTGCGCGAGGTCAAAGTGCTCAAGGAAATGGCGAGCCAGCAGGGCGAGGCGATGTCCGGTCCGCTTCATATTGGCCTGATCCCGACCGTTGGCCCGTATCTCCTGCCGCTCATCATTCCGATGCTGCATCAGACCTTCCCGAAACTCGAAATGTATCTGCACGAAGCGCAGACACATCAATTGCTGGCCCAGCTCGACAGCGGCAAGCTCGACTGCGCGATCCTGGCGCTGGTTAAAGAGAGCGAGGCGTTTATTGAGGTGCCGCTGTTTGATGAGCCGATGATGCTGGCGATCTACGAAGATCACCCGTGGGCCAATCGCGATCGCGTACCGATGGGCGATCTGGCGGGTGAAAAGCTGTTGATGCTGGAAGACGGTCACTGCCTGCGCGATCAGGCGATGGGGTTCTGCTTTGAGGCGGGTGCTGAGGAAGATACCCATTTCCGCGCAACCAGTCTGGAAACGCTGCGTAATATGGTGGCGGCGGGAAGTGGTATTACGCTGCTGCCTGCGCTGGCCGTACCGCGCGAGCGTCGACGTGATGGTGTGGTTTATCTGCCATGCATTAAGCCAGAACCACGTCGTACGGTTGGCCTGGTTTATCGTCCGGGATCGCCCCTGCGCAGCCGCTATGAGCAGCTAGCAGAGGCCATCCGCAGTTCGATGGATGGCCATTTTGACGACGCGTTAAAACAGGCGGTTTAAGCCATTTAGCGCCGCTACCCGATAGGCTTCTGCCATCGTCGGGTAGTTAAAGGTGGTGTTAACGAAGTACTCGATCGTGTTACCGCCACCTTTTTGCTCCATGATTGCCTGACCGATGTGAATGATTTCCGCCGCACGTTCACCGAAGCAGTGAATGCCGAGGATCTCTTTCGTCTCGCGATGGAACAAAATCTTCAGCGTCCCCACGCTCATTCCCACGATTTGCGCCCGCGCCAGATGTTTAAACTGCGCGCGACCGACCTCGTACGGCACTTTCATCGATGTCAGCTGCTGTTCGGTTTTACCCACAGAGCTGATTTCCGGAATGGTGTAAATGCCGGTTGGAATATCTTCAATCAGATGGGCGGTGGCTTCACCTTTCACCAACGCCTGAGCCGCGATGCGCCCCTGATCGTAAGCGGCGGATGCCAGACTCGGATACCCAATCACATCGCCTACCGCGTAGATATGCGGCAGCGCCGTCTGGTACATGCTGTTGACCTTCAACTGGCCGCGACTGTCGGTGGCAAGGCCAATGTTTTTCCAGCGCCAGCGAATCGGTGTTACCGGTACGGCCATTCGCGTACAGCAGGCAATCGGCTTTCAGCTTTTTGCCAGACTTCAGATGCATAATCACGCCGTCGTCGCAGGGCTCGATTCTTTCGTACTCTTCGTTGTGGCGAATCACCACGGTTTATGGTACGACGAAACCATTCACGCGGAGCATGAATTATCCGGACGGAAAAAAGGTGTCATTCTGTCAATAAAAAACGCGCCCGAAGGCGCGTTGGCGGTACACTCAATTTAAAGGAGTACTCTTCTTCAACTTCTTCCGCTAAGCTTGCGACTTTCACCGATGTAGCGGCGCGACGGGCTTCGCCTTTGTGTTGCACTTTATTGAGCTGCCGTTCCAGCTTGTTGATCAAATCGTTGATAGCCGTGTACATATCTTCGTGTTTAGCGCTGGCGACCAGATGGCCGTTAGGAGTATTGATAGTTTGCATCAGCGGTAAAACCCTTCGGTTCCTTAGACAGAATGATATGGGTTAATCAGGTGTGTTTGCCATTTATCCAGTTTGGCGAGACGGTCTGCGACGTGCTGGCGGATTGCCGGAGTAATTTCCATTTGTTTACTGGTAATGTTCACTGTCATAAAAGTTACCTCTTGTCTTTCCGTCTTAGTGATTCCAGCATACCTTTCGCAATGTCAAAATGTGTGATCTAAATCACGTACCAGACCCACTTTTTGTCAGGGAACCTTTTTTGTGAGGCTCGACAGGAACACGCGTCTTTTTGCTTGTCGACAGTGCGGATTTGCAGCCATAGTTGATAGGATTGGTCGGGGCTAGATCGCCCTAACAAGCGATGAAATGATTAAAAAAACGGCAGCCCATGGGCTGCCGTTTTGCATGGCGTAAAGCAATCAGGTACAAAGCTGTTCGCGGCAATGATCTTCGCCACTTTCTCTGCCTGAGCGTTCATCTGCATCTGGCGATAGGCATTTTCCATCAGCTTCAGCGCGTCGCGGGTCGCCTGAGTATCAGGGTAATCACGCAGCATTCCTTCTACGCGGTTCACCACTGCCACCCATGCACCACGGCGGGTATAGTATTCGGCTACGAAGTATTCATACTTAGCCAGACGATCTTTCAGGAACACCAGACGCTTGGTCGCATCGGTGATGTACTGGCTGTTTGGATATCCGCGTACCAGTTTTGAGAAATCGTTGAAGGCATCGCGTGCGTGCTGCGGGTCGCGGTCAGAACGATCCACACCGAAGAAACCTTGCAGGGCACTATCATCCAGCGCCATGTTGGTTAGGCCACGCATATACATGACGTAATCAATGTTAGGATGAGTCGGATTCAGACGCATGAAGCGATCAATTGCCTGAGCCAGCGGCAGATCGGCGTTTTTGTAGTAGGCGTAGATAAGATCTAACTGTACCTGCGCGACCAAATGGATAACGATTATCCAGCGCTTCCAGTTGCGTTATGGCCTGTTTCCAGTTACCGTCCTGGAGTTTTTGCTGAGCAGTCGCATAGATTTCATTCGGCGGATCAGGGACCTGTTCATTTGAACCGGAGCAGCCCACCAAAGCCAGGCTCAACGTGGCCGCTGCCACCAGATATTTCATGCGCGTCATGACGTTTTGACTTTCCTCAAATGTTTGTCCGGGAGAATCTCTTTCCTGCTCCCGATTAAGACCAGCTACAATAGACACTATATTATGGTAAACGAAGAAGCAGTCTATTAGAACTCACCGCAACAGTCTCCGAAAATCAGCTCGGTCAACGCTTAGATCAAGCTTTGGCCGAAATGTTCCCTGATTATTCGCGTTCACGCATAAAAGAATGATTCTTGACCAGCGCGTGCTGGTTAACGGCAAAGTTTGGGACAAGCCGCAAATGCTGAAATTGATGAAGAAGTGCGTTTTGAGCAAGATATCCCGCTTACCATTGTCTATGAAGATATGACATTCTGGTGATCAATAAGCCTCGCGGCTTGGTTGTCCACCCGGCTGGATCCTTGGTACAGTGGAACGCGCTGCTCCATTACTATCCGCCGATTACCGATGTGCCGCGCGCAGGCATCGTGCATCGTCTGGATAAAGACACAACCGGTTTGATGGTCGTCGCAAAAAAACGCGGCTGGTGGAGGCTGCATCACCCGTGAATATGAAGCGGTCGCGATTGGTCACATGACCTCAGAACGGTAGAAGAACCGATTAGCCGTCACAGTCAGTGCACCCGATGGGGAAACCCGCGGTAACGCATTACCGCATTATGGAACATTTCCGCATTCATACGCGTTTGCGTCTGCGTCTGGAAACGGGCCGTACTCACCAGATCCGTGTGCACATGTCACACATTACGCATCCGCTGGTGGGCGATCAGGTTTATGGCGG
This sequence comes from Lelliottia amnigena, assembly GCA_900635465.1. Lineage (NCBI taxonomy): Bacteria > Pseudomonadati > Pseudomonadota > Gammaproteobacteria > Enterobacterales > Enterobacteriaceae > Lelliottia > Lelliottia amnigena. The sequence continues at coordinate 4,306,311 of LR134135.1, read as the reverse complement.
ACGTCCGCGTCCACCGAAAGGGGCTTCTGAAGAGTTTATCAGCACGCTGCGTAAATTTGATCGTCAGGCTTTGGTATGCTGCGTCTGTATCACCCCATTACGGGCATCGAGATGGAATGGCATGCGGTATGGTCGAGCTCATCGAAGCGATGCGTGCAGATTTTGAAGAGCATAAGGATAAAGTGGACTGGTTATGACCAAACTCATTGTCCCGGAGTGGCCACTGCCTATTTTCTGTAGTTCTACCCGAATCGGCGGCGTGAGTCAGGATGCGTGGGAGTCACTGAATTTAGGTGCGCACTGCGGCGTTGACCATGTTGACGAAAACCGCAAGCGGATGTTTGCGGCGGGGCATCTGCCTCAAAACCGGTTTGGCTTGAGCAGGTGCATGGCACTGACGTATTGACGTTAGCCCTATACCTCAAAACCGCATACAGTAATACTCCCGGGACAGTGTGTGCCGTTATGACTGCGGACTGTTTGCCCGTTCTGTTGTGCAATCAAGCCGGCAGAAGTTGCAGCAGCGCATGCCGGATGGCGTGGGCTGTGTGCTGGCGTTCTGGAAGAGACCGTGGCATGTTTTGCAGATCGTCCGGAGTGTCCTGCGGCCATCGGTCCACTGGCCTTTGAAGTCGGCCCTGAAGTGCGACGCATTCATTGCACAAGATGCGAGTGCGTTTCGTCAAAGGGGATAAATATCTGGCTGATATTTATCAACTGGCTCGCCATTAAACAATGTCGGCATCACGCAAATCTTCGGCGGCGATCGGTGTACCTTCACAGAAAAGGGTGCTGTGCGTATGGCAAGTTTCATTTGGCTGTATAACCTAGAGAATCAAGACGATCCGGCACGCGCCGTTTTCTTTTCGCATAATTCAGGTCATTAACCTTGAATAATTGAGGGATGACCTCATTTAATCTCCAGTAGCAAATTTGACCTGTTATGGGAGGAGTTATGCGTCTGGATCGTCTTACCAATAAATTCCAGCTTGTCGCCGACGCCCAGTCACTCGCAGCTTCGAACCTCTTCATTTAATGAGTGCCTTGCTGAATCAGGAAGGGGGATCGAACGTCCTTTACTCACGTCTGCTGGCATTAATTTTACGCAAGCCACGATCAGCACTGAGTCGTTTGCCGCATTCCATATGGTGCGTGTAGGGGAACTGATCGAACAGCGCCAGACGTTCAACCTTGTGCGTCTGGCTTAATGTTTCCAGATTCTTGCATAGCGTTTCCGGGTTGCAGGAAATGTACAAAATACGCGGATACGCCTGCACCATCTTTTCGGTTTCGCTGTCCAGCCCGCTGCGCGGGGGATCGACGAAAATCGTCTCGCACTGGTAACTCTTCAAATCGATACCCTGCAAACGGTTGAATTCGCGCTCACCGTTCATTGCCTGCGTAAACTCTTCTGCCGCCATACGAATGATCTGCACGTTATCGATATGGTTGGCGGCAATATTGTATTGCGCGGAAGCAACGGATGGCTTGGCAATTTCGGTTGCCAGTACGCGCTCAAAGTTACGCGCCAGCGCCAGCGAGAAGTTGCCGTTACCGCAGTACAACTCCAGCAGATCGCCTTTTGACCCTTCCGTTGCACTCAGCGCCCACTCCAGCATTTGCACATTCATGGCCGCATTCGGCTGGGTGAAGCTGTTTTCGACCTGGCGATAAATCATCTCTTTACCAGCCACCGGCAGGCGCTCATCCACGTAGTCCTGATCGAGCATGATTTTAGTTTTAGTCGCGCGGCCAATCAGATGGACGTTGATATTCTGCGCCCGCAGCGCATCGCGCAGGACTTCGGCTTCTTTGCGCCATTCGTCGTCCAGCTTTTTGTGATACAGCATCGAGACGATAGCCTGATTGCTTTGGGTGGTCAGGTAATCAATCTGGAACAGTTTATGACGCAACTGAGGGTTAGTGCGTACCCCTTCAATCATCAGCGTCATTAATTGGTTAATTAATTCGCTGGCTGCCGGGAAACTGTTTACGCGGATACGGGATTTGGTCTGCTGATCGAAAATGATGTGATACAGGTCGTCGCCGTCATGCCAGATACGGAACTCAGCACGCATGCGGTAATGGCTGACAGGAGAACGAAACACCTCGGGAACGGGCGCGGCAAAAGGCGTCATCATACTTTGCAGACGGACAACTTTCTCTGCCAGCTGCGCGTCGTACTGTTCTGTCGGGAGGTGTTCGGGTGTCATCATGCATCCTGAGTGGTAAAGAATTTCGCGGGGATTGTAAGCACTGTACAGGGGATGTCCAGATTTAATCCTGCATAGCTGTCTGGACATCCATACGTTTCTAATTGTAGCATTCTGTTTCCGGTCTCATGTAAGTGAAAAGGGAATCCAGTGCAAATCTGGAGCTGACGCGCAGCGGTAAAGACTGGCGGGATGAATGTTGTAGACACTGTGAAAATGGGAAGTCGTCATCCGTAAAACGCCACCAAGCCCGAAGACCTGCCGGAATTACGTCGCATCTGGTTTCATCATCGCGTGCTATAGATGACGCCTGCGGCATCCTTCTTATATTGTGGATGCTTTAAAAATGATTAAAAAAGTATCGCTGATGACGGCTCTTTCCGTCACGGCATTTTCGGGCTGGGCGCAGGATAGCGCTGACTCATTGGTGGTCACAGCAAACCGTTTTGAACAACCGGCAAATACCGTTCTGGCACCGACTTCTGTTGTAACGCGTGAAGATATTGAGCGCTGGCAGGCAAAAAGCGTCGTCGAAGTCATGCAGCGTTTACCTGGCGTGGATATTGCGCAAAGCGGCGGAATGGGGGGCAAACGCGTCAACCTTTATTCGTGGAACCGAATCCCGTCACGTTCTGGTGCTTATCGATGGTATTCCGCTAAATAATGCCGGAATCAGCAACGTTGCCGATCTGAGTCAAATTCCAACGTCCCTTATTCAACGTATCGAGTACATTCGCGGCCCGCGTTCTGCGCTGTACGGTTCCGATGCAATTGGCGGCGTGATCAACATTATTACCGGGCGTGATAAGCCTGGCGCGGACATTACCGCGAGTGTCGGCTCGAAGGGCTATCAGTCTTACGATGGTTCATTCCAGCAGGTGCTGGATAAAACCAAAATCACGATGGCTGGAAACTATACCTATACCCGTGGTTTTGATATTGATGCGCAGGATGCGCCGCGTCAGCCGGATCGCGATGGCTTTATGAGTAAGTCGCTCTACGGGTCTATCGAACAGCAGATTAACGACAGCCTGAGTGGTTTCGTTCGCGGTTTTGGCTATGACAACCGCACGGCATACGACGGGTATGATAGCTACGACAATAATTTCAATTTTACCGGCACGCCGGATACGCGTCAGTTATACAGCCAGAACTGGGATACCGGGCTGCGTTACAAGCAGGGCATTTATCAGACGCAGCTGGTGGCGGGCTACGGTCGCAGTAAAGACCAGAACTACGATCCGAGTAAAGGTCGCTATGCCGCCTCTTCTACTATGGATGACGTGAAGCAATACACCACGCAATGGATGAATACCTTTACCGTAGGCCACGGCAATATTGGTGCGGGTGTGGACTGGCAGAAGCAGCAGACGCAGGCGGGTACGGGTCTTCTTGATCAAGGCTTCAAACAGCACAACACCGGCGTTTTCCTTTCGGCGATGCAGCAGTTTGATAGCGTCACGCTGGAAGCGGCAGCGCGTCATGATGATAACTCTAACTTCGGTAACCACAGCACCTGGCAGACCAGTGCGGCGTGGGAGTTTGTTGATGGCTATCGCATCATCGGCTCTTACGGTACAGCGTATAAAGCACCAACGATGAGCCAGATCCACAGTGCAGATTATGGCAATCCGGATCTTAAGCCAGAAGAGAGTGAACAGTGGGAAGGTGGTTTTGAGGGGCTGACAGGTCCGGTGACCTGGCGCATCAGCGCTTATCGTAATGACGTTGATAACTTAATTGGCTTTGGCAACAGAAATCGTCCTTATAACGTTGATAAAGCGCGTATCGAAGGGGTTGAAGCCACGGCACAGTTTGATACCGGCCCTGTCGGTCATCAGATCTCTTATGATTATGTTGACCCGCGCAATGCCACAACCAATCAGGTGCTTGCCCGTCGTTCTAAGCAACAGGTGAAATACCAGTTGGATACGCAGGTATGGGATTTCGACTGGAATCTGGCGTATCGCTATCTCGGCACGCGTTATGATGTGGCCGTCGATCCCAATACCTTCACCACTGAACGTGTACAAATGGGGGGCGTAAGCTTGTGGGATCTCGCAGTTTCATATCCTGTCACCTCACATCTCACAGTTCGTGGTAAAATAGCCAACCTGTTCGATAAAGATTACGAGACAGTTTATGGCTACGAAACTGCAGGACGGGAATACACCTTGTCTGGCAGCTACACCTTCTGATCCACGTCCCACCGTGCTGGTGTTTGACTCCGGCGTCGGTGGGCTTTCGGTCTACGATGAGATTCGGCATCTTCTGCCGGATCTTCATTACATCTATGCTTTCGATAATGTCGCCTTTCCGTATGGGGAAAAGAGCGAAGACTTTATTGTCGAACGTGTGGTTGAAATCGTCACAGCAGTTCAGGCGCGCTACCCCTTAGCGTTAGCCGTCATTGCCTGCAACACGGCGAGTACCGTTTCTCTTCCTTCATTACGTGAAAAGTTCCCGTTCCCGGTTGTGGGTGTCGTTCCGGCGATTAAGCCTGCTGCGCGTCTGACGGCGAATGGCATCGTTGGGTTATTAGCGACGCGCGGAACGGTGAAGCGTCCTTATACGCGTGAGCTCATTGAACGCTTTGCCAACGAATGCAAGATTGCAATGTTAGGCTCAGCTGAGCTGGTGGAGATGGCCGAAGCGAAGCTGCACGGTGAACCCGTTTCGCTGGAAGAGCTGCGACGCATTCTCGGCCCATGGCTTCGCATGGCTGAACCGCCTGATACGGTGGTGCTGGGCTGCACGCATTTCCCTCTATTACAGGATGAGCTACTGGAGGTGTTGCCGGAGGGGACGCGTCTTGTGGATTCCGGTGCGGCAATCGCCCGACGGACAGCCTGGTTGCTGGAACATGAAGCGCCAGATGCTAAATCCAGTGATAAGAACATTGCCTTTTGCATGGCGTTAACTTCTGAGACTGAGCAACTTTTACCCGTTTTACAGCGTTACGGCTTTGAAACGCTCGAAAAACTCGCACTTTAACGTGCTTTTGGGTAAAAAAGAGACGGTTGGAAATTAATTTTAAATTTCCTCTTGTCACCTCAGAATAACTCCCTATAATGCGCCTCCACTGACACGGAACAACGGAACACAAGCCGCCGGGTCAGCGGGGTTCAGCGATGAACGCCGGCAGAGAAAAGCGAAAATAAACGCTTGACTCTGAATGAGGAAAACGTATTATACGGGACCTCGCAACGGTGAGCGAAAGCCGCGTTGCACTGCTCTTTAACAATTTATCAGACAATCTGTGTGGGCACTCAAAGTGACATGGATTCTAAACGTCTTCGGACGCTAAATGAATAACCAAGTCTCAGTGAGTGAACATACGTAATTCATTACGAAGTTCTTTTCTTTAGAAATAAAGAAACACGAGCATCAAACTTAAATTGAAGAGTTTGATCATGGCTCAGATTGAACGCTGGCGGCAGGCCTAACACATGCAAGTCGAGCGGTAGCACAGGAGAGCTTGCTCTCTGGGTGACGAGCGGCGGACGGGTGAGTAATGTCTGGGAAACTGCCTGATGGAGGGGGATAACTACTGGAAACGGTAGCTAATACCGCATAATGTCGCAAGACCAAAGAGGGGGGACCTTCGGGCCTCTTGCCATCAGATGTGCCCAGATGGGATTAGCTAGTAGGTGGGGTAATGGCTCACCTAGGCGACGATCCCTAGCTGGTCTGAGAGGATGACCAGCCACACTGGAACTGAGACACGGTCCAGACTCCTACGGGAGGCAGCAGTGGGGAATATTGCACAATGGGCGCAAGCCTGATGCAGCCATGCCGCGTGTATGAAGAAGGCCTTCGGGTTGTAAAGTACTTTCAGCGAGGAGGAAGGCATTGTGGTTAATAACCACAGTGATTGACGTTACTCGCAGAAGAAGCACCGGCTAACTCCGTGCCAGCAGCCGCGGTAATACGGAGGGTGCAAGCGTTAATCGGAATTACTGGGCGTAAAGCGCACGCAGGCGGTCTGTCAAGTCGGATGTGAAATCCCCGGGCTCAACCTGGGAACTGCATTCGAAACTGGCAGGCTAGAGTCTTGTAGAGGGGGGTAGAATTCCAGGTGTAGCGGTGAAATGCGTAGAGATCTGGAGGAATACCGGTGGCGAAGGCGGCCCCCTGGACAAAGACTGACGCTCAGGTGCGAAAGCGTGGGGAGCAAACAGGATTAGATACCCTGGTAGTCCACGCCGTAAACGATGTCGACTTGGAGGTTGTTCCCTTGAGGAGTGGCTTCCGGAGCTAACGCGTTAAGTCGACCGCCTGGGGAGTACGGCCGCAAGGTTAAAACTCAAATGAATTGACGGGGGCCCGCACAAGCGGTGGAGCATGTGGTTTAATTCGATGCAACGCGAAGAACCTTACCTACTCTTGACATCCAGAGAACTTAGCAGAGATGCTTTGGTGCCTTCGGGAACTCTGAGACAGGTGCTGCATGGCTGTCGTCAGCTCGTGTTGTGAAATGTTGGGTTAAGTCCCGCAACGAGCGCAACCCTTATCCTTTGTTGCCAGCGGTTCGGCCGGGAACTCAAAGGAGACTGCCAGTGATAAACTGGAGGAAGGTGGGGATGACGTCAAGTCATCATGGCCCTTACGAGTAGGGCTACACACGTGCTACAATGGCATATACAAAGAGAAGCGACCTCGCGAGAGCAAGCGGACCTCACAAAGTATGTCGTAGTCCGGATCGGAGTCTGCAACTCGACTCCGTGAAGTCGGAATCGCTAGTAATCGTAGATCAGAATGCTACGGTGAATACGTTCCCGGGCCTTGTACACACCGCCCGTCACACCATGGGAGTGGGGTTGCAAAAGAAGTAGGTAGCTTAACCTTCGGGAGGGCGCTTACCACTTTGTGATTCATGACTGGGGTGAAGTCGTAACAAGGTAACCGTAGGGGAACCTGCGGTTGGATCACCTCCTTACCTGAAAGAACCTGCCTTTGTAGTGTCCACACAGATTGTCTGATGAAAAATAAGCAGTAAAGAATCTCTGCAGGCTTGTAGCTCAGGTGGTTAGAGCGCACCCCTGATAAGGGTGAGGTCGGTGGTTCAAGTCCACTCAGGCCTACCAAATTTTCCCTGAATACTGCGTTGCGAAATAACTCGCATACTTCAGTATGCTTCGTTCTTCCACGCCTTGTCTCAGGAAAAATTGTCGGTAACGAGATTTGCATTTACGATGGGGTTATAGCTCAGCTGGGAGAGCGCCTGCCTTGCACGCAGGAGGTCTGCGGTTCGATCCCGCATAGCTCCACCATCCTTTTACTGCTGAAAACAAGAAAACTTCAGAGTGTACCTGAAAAGGTGCGCTGCGAAGTTTTGCTCTTTAAAAATCTGGATCAAGCTGAAAATTGAAACGACACACTGTGTCTGCTCTCCGTAATAAGAGCAGATAAGCGGTGTGTTCGAGTCTCTCAAATTTTCGCAACACTGTGGGTGTTTTACGAAACATCTTCGGGTTGTGAGGTTAAGCGACTAAGCGTACACGGTGGATGCCTAGGCAGTCAGAGGCGATGAAGGACGTGCTAATCTGCGATAAGCGTCGGTAAGGTGATATGAACCGTTATAGCCGACGATTTCCGAATGGGGAAACCCAGTGCAATCCGTTGCACTATCGTTAAGTGAATACATAGCTTAACGAAGCGAACCAGGGGAACTGAAACATCTAAGTACCCTGAGGAAAAGAAATCAACCGAGATTCCCCCAGTAGCGGCGAGCGAACGGGGAACAGCCCAGAACCTGAATCAGTTTGTGTGTTAGTGGAAGCGTCTGGAAAGTCGCAGGGTACAGGGTGATACTCCCGTACACAAAAATGCACATACTGTGAGTTCGAAGAGTAGGGCGGGACACGTGGTATCCTGTCTGAATATGGGGGGACCATCCTCCAAGGCTAAATACTCCTGACTGACCGATAGTGAACCAGTACCGTGAGGGAAAGGCGAAAAGAACCCCGGCGAGGGGAGTGAAACAGAACCTGAAACCGTGTACGTACAAGCAGTGGGAGCCTTGATTTATCAGGGTGACTGCGTACCTTTTGTATAATGGGTCAGCGACTTATATTCTGTAGCAAGGTTAACCGTATAGGGGAGCCGAAGGGAAACCGAGTCTTAACTGGGCGTTAAGTTGCAGGGTATAGACCCGAAACCCGGTGATCTAGCCATGGGCAGGTTGAAGGTTGGGTAACACTAACTGGAGGACCGAACCGACTAATGTTGAAAAATTAGCGGATGACTTGTGGCTGGGGGTGAAAGGCCAATCAAACCGGGAGATAGCTGGTTCTCCCCGAAAGCTATTTAGGTAGCGCCTCGTGAACTCATCTTCGGGGGTAGAGCACTGTTTCGGCTAGGGGGCCATCCCGGCTTACCAACCCGATGCAAACTACGAATACCGAAGAATGTTATCACGGGAGACACACGGCGGGTGCTAACGTCCGTCGTGAAGAGGGAAACAACCCAGACCGCCAGCTAAGGTCCCAAAGTCACAGTTAAGTGGGAAACGATGTGGGAAGGCACAGACAGCCAGGATGTTGGCTTAGAAGCAGCCATCATTTAAAGAAAGCGTAATAGCTCACTGGTCGAGTCGGCCTGCGCGGAAGATGTAACGGGGCTAAACTGTGCACCGAAGCTGCGGCAGCGACGCTTATGCGTTGTTGGGTAGGGGAGCGTTCTGTAAGCCGTCGAAGGTGTCCTGTGAGGGATGCTGGAGGTATCAGAAGTGCGAATGCTGACATAAGTAACGATAAAGCGGGTGAAAAGCCCGCTCGCCGGAAGACCAAGGGTTCCTGTCCAACGTTAATCGGGGCAGGGTGAGTCGACCCCTAAGGCGAGGCCGAAAGGCGTAGTCGATGGGAAACAGGTTAATATTCCTGTACTCGGTGTTACTGCGAAGGGGGGACGGAGAAGGCTATGTTAGCCGGGCGACGGTTGTCCCGGTTTAAGCATGTAGGCGGAGCGTTTAGGTAAATCCGGACGCTTATTAACGCTGAGGTGTGATGACGAGGCACTACGGTGCTGAAGTAACAAATGCCCTGCTTCCAGGAAAAGCCTCTAAGCATCAGGTAACATCAAATCGTACCCCAAACCGACACAGGTGGTCAGGTAGAGAATACCAAGGCGCTTGAGAGAACTCGGGTGAAGGAACTAGGCAAAATGGTGCCGTAACTTCGGGAGAAGGCACGCTGATGGTAAGTGAAGCGACTTGCTCGTGGAGCTGAAATCAGTCGAAGATACCAGCTGGCTGCAACTGTTTATTAAAAACACAGCACTGTGCAAACACGAAAGTGGACGTATACGGTGTGACGCCTGCCCGGTGCCGGAAGGTTAATTGATGGGGTTAGCGGTAACGCGAAGCTCTTGATCGAAGCCCCGGTAAACGGCGGCCGTAACTATAACGGTCCTAAGGTAGCGAAATTCCTTGTCGGGTAAGTTCCGACCTGCACGAATGGCGTAATGATGGCCAGGCTGTCTCCACCCGAGACTCAGTGAAATTGAACTCGCTGTGAAGATGCAGTGTACCCGCGGCAAGACGGAAAGACCCCGTGAACCTTTACTATAGCTTGACACTGAACACTGGTCCTTGATGTGTAGGATAGGTGGGAGGCTTTGAAGCGTGGACGCCAGTCTGCGTGGAGCCAACCTTGAAATACCACCCTTTAATGGCTGGTGTTCTAACGTAGACCCGTAATCCGGGTTGCGGACAGTGTCTGGTGGGTAGTTTGACTGGGGCGGTCTCCTCCTAAAGAGTAACGGAGGAGCACGAAGGTTAGCTAATCCTGGTCGGACATCAGGAGGTTAGTGCAATGGCATAAGCTAGCTTGACTGCGAGAGTGACGGCTCGAGCAGGTGCGAAAGCAGGTCATAGTGATCCGGTGGTTCTGAATGGAAGGGCCATCGCTCAACGGATAAAAGGTACTCCGGGGATAACAGGCTGATACCGCCCAAGAGTTCATATCGACGGCGGTGTTTGGCACCTCGATGTCGGCTCATCACATCCTGGGGCTGAAGTAGGTCCCAAGGGTACGGCTGTTCGCCGTTTAAAGTGGTACGCGAGCTGGGTTTAGAACGTCGTGAGACAGTTCGGTCCCTATCTGCCGTGGGCGCTGGAGAATTGAGGGGGGCTGCTCCTAGTACGAGAGGACCGGAGTGGACGCATCACTGGTGTTCGGGTTGTCATGCCAATGGCATTGCCCGGTAGCTAAATGCGGAAAAGATAAGTGCTGAAAGCATCTAAGCACGAAACTTGCCCCGAGATGAGTTCTCCCTGACTCCTTGAGAGTCCTGAAGGAACGTTGAAGACTACGACGTTGATAGGTCGGGTGTGTAAGCGTAGCGATACGTTGAGCTAACCGATACTAATGAACCGTGAGGCTTAACCTTACAACGCCGAAGCTGTTTTGGCGGAAAGAGACGATATTCAGCTTGATAACAGATTAATTGACGTGCAGAGATGCATGTTGATAACAGAATTTGCCTGGCGGCTTTAGCGCGGTGGTCCCACCTGACCCCATGCCGAACTCAGAAGTGAAACGCCGTAGCGCCGATGGTAGTGTGGGGTCTCCCCATGTGAGAGTAGGGAACTGCCAGGCATCAAATTAAGCAGTAAACCGGGGCAATAAACCGGTGCAATAAACAGGTGTATGCAGAAGTCTTCGGTGGAGCGGTAGTTCAGTCGGTTAGAATACCTGCCTGTCACGCAGGGGGTCGCGGGTTCGAGTCCCGTCCGTTCCGCCACTTATTATAAAATTAAGCCTGCTAAACAAGCAGGCTTAATAGTAAGAAAATTTAGGGGCGTAGCTCAGTTGGTAGAGCACCGGTCTCCAAAACCGGGTGTCGCGAGTTCGAGTCTCTCCGCCCCTGCCATATATGAATCCTTTGCTTAGGCAAAGGATTTTTTTTGCTTTGAAATCCCCAAAACCCTCAAAACCTGCATCCTTGCAAGTCTTCAGCAATTAATCCATCACATTGATTTTTAAAAGATCCTTTATTTGCATCTGCTTATCACTATTCTGAAGCCAAACGGCGTACAGCGGTCTTGAAAGTGTTGTTGAATCTGCAACAGTGTGCAAATTCGGCTTCTCATCGGCCCAGCGAACGGGCAACCATGTGCACCCCTTAAGAGTCGCTAATTGCTGACAAGCCATCTCTGCTGAGCTTGTTGTCAGTGCCGGGACGTCATCCGCTGCAATCAAACCCGTTTCGTGCTGTTGAAAATCAGGCCCCCACTCCAGGCGCAAATAGGTCAGATCCGCTTTCATCATTGAAGGCGCAGAGGCGTAAAGTGCGAGACTAAACTGTCCAAGGATTTGACTACTGAACTCGTCCATTTTAGGGGCTTCGGTTGTAATCAGAAGATCCAACTGACGTTCATGCAGCTGTTTCACAAGAGATTGTCTCTGAGCGATCCTGGCCTCGAACTGCAAATTGTCATGCGAGCTGTATAAACGGGTAAGCCACTGGCTAAGCATGCATTCCCACAAAGAAGCACTGGCTCCAATGGAAAACTCATTATATCGCGAGGTGTGAGCGACTTCTTTTCGCGCTGCTTGCCAGGTGTTCATCAACGTTTCTGCATAAGGAAGGAGTTTTTCCCCGGCAGTAGTTAAGCGAATATTGTTACGATGACGGGTAAAAAGATTCACACCAAGCTGATTTTCTAGCTGGCGAATACGAAAACTGACGGCTGATTGCGTCAGATAAAGCGCTTCTGCTGCCCGCCCAAAGTGACGCGTTCTGCTCACTTCGAGGAAAGTTTTTAGCAATTCCGTATCCACTTCTTTCTCCGCAAAATCATTTGTCGTTATGATTTAAATCTTTTGTTTTACACTCTGTCAAGCGTAACTAATACTCCGCGCCATAAATAGCTCGGCCAAAGAATTAGGAGCGTGTAGGATGGCGGAAAGCTTTACGACGACTAATCGTTTTTTTGACAATAAAAATTATCCGCGTGGGTTCTCTCGTCACGGTGATTTCACCATTAAAGAAGCGCAACTGCTTGAACGTCATGGTTACGCTTTTAACGAGTTAGATCTGGGTAAACGTGAGCCTGCAACGGAAGACGAGAAACAGTTTGTTGCCGTTTGCCGTGGAGAGCGTGAGCCAGAATCTGAAATAGAACGTGTGTGGATCAAGTACATGGGCCGTATCAAGCGGCCAAAGCGTTTTCATACACTGTCTGGCGGTAAGCCACAGGTAGAAGGCGCGGAAGACTACACCGAATCGGACGATTGATATAATGAAAAAGGGGCTTAGGCCCCTTTTTTACGTCAGCATCTTTTGCAGATGCAGCAGCAGACGGTCTATCGCGCGATAGCTTAATGCTTCTTGCAAATGCCTCCTCTCGATATCCCTACAACTCTCCAAATCTGCAATGGTTCGTGCGACCTTCAATAAGCGTTGCCAGGCCCGCACTGAAAGCCCAAGCAGCGTTAACGTCTCCTCCAGCCACCGGGAATCCTCTTCTGACAAGCAGCAGCGCTGGCGAATCTCAGCATTATCGAGACGTGCATTAAGTTTATTTTGCCGTTTCAACTGTCGTTCCTGTGCGATGATCACCCTGTCCCGTACGGTTCCACTGGTTTCTCCCGTCGCATTTGCCTGACTGAGCACACCAGGTGGAGGTAGCGGGATCTCCAGAGACAAATCAAAACGGTCAAGGAAGGGGCCTGACAACCTCCCTAAATAGCGAAGCGTTTGTTCAGGGGTACTCCGGTTGTGATTGCCCTGATAGTGTCCTGATGGGCTTGGATTCATCGCGGCAATAAGTTGAAACTGTGCGGGGTAGCTAATCTTCGCGCGTGTACGAGAAATATGGATCTGTCCAGACTCGATAGGCTCACGTAATGCATCCAGAACCCGTCGTTCAAACTCCGGTAATTCATCAAGAAAAAGAATTCCATTATGAGCTAAAGAGATTTCACCTGGCTCAGGAATGGCGCCGCCGCCGACCATCGCGCAGAGTGAGGCACTATGATGAGGAGAGCGAAACGGTCGTCTCTTCCATTGCTTCTTCAATGATGCCGAATTCGCCAGACTAATGATTGCGGCACTCTCAAGCGCTTCCTGATTATTTAAGGGTGGGAGCAGCCCGTTCAGCCGGCTTGCTAACATCGTTTTTCCTGTCCCTGGCGGGCCGATAAGCAGCAGGTTATGACCACCGGCCGCAGTGATTTCCAGCGCACGCTTTCCCTGATCCTGACCAATGATATCGCTCAAGTCATCAAGAGAGTCTAATACGACTAAACGATTTTCCTCAGGTTCGGCAAGCTCATGACGGCCTTCAAGAAAAGCACAGACTTCTTGTAAATGGCTGGCAATCAGGCAGCCCTTTTTCTCGATAAGGCTGACCTCTGATGCATTTTCGGCAGCAACGATAATCTCTCTTCCCGCCTGCAAGGCGGCTAACGCACCAGAGATTGCGCCGGGAACGCCACGTAACGCGCCTGTAAGCGCTAATTCGCCCACGAACTCGTACGTGTTCAGTCTGGGGGCGTTAAGTTGCTCAGAGGCGGTAAGAAGCGCTATAGCGATAGGTAAATCATATCGCCCGCCTTCTTTTGGCAAATCTGCAGGCGCAAGGTTGATGGTTATCTTTTTTGCCGGAAAGATATAACCACTATTGATAATGGCGCTGCGAACGCGATCTCGGGCTTCTTTCACTGTCGTTTCAGGAAGCCCGACAAGTGTTAAGCCAGGAAGGCCGTTACTCAGATGAACTTCAACAGAGATGAGCGGTGCCTGCACTCCTAAAGCAGCGCGGGTATAGACAACAGACAGTGACATGTACGCCTCCTTTTGATGTCACTATGCCTTGATTATTTTTTGTTTTTTAGCAGCAATTTGTAGCATTACGAGGCACTTTCACGTTTTTTAAAGATGTTATGCAACGTTTGCATAATGCCTGAATCACGCTCGCAATCTGAAGTAAACCGGTGTATCGCCTCACGGCAGATACAAAAAAATAATGAAAAATCTTCATTTTATAAATTTCTTATATAAAACAATCATTTTTAACAAAACGATTCGCTTGCCAAATGAATGCGCAGTAAATATTCCTTGTCTTCAAATCAATATCTGTGTTACCTCTTTAGGTATTCCTTCGAACAAGATGCAAAAATAACTGAATATGAAAGCCCTTCTACAAGTGATTAGCCTAGTCGTAATTAGCGTGGTGGTGATTATTATCCCACCGTGCGGGGCTGCACTTGGACGAGGAAAGGCTTAAAAAAACAAGCCTTAACGAACTAAGACCCCCGCACCGAAAGGTCCGGGGGTTTTTTTATGACTTAAAAACTTAAACGGGGAACAGATAATGATGACTAGCATAAAATACTGTTTCTCTCGAAGTATGACGGGGAACTGACTATGAATGGGGCACAGTGGGTAGTACATGCGTTGCGCGCGCAGGGAGTCGAGATAGTGTTCGGATATCCAGGAGGCGCAATTATGCCGATTTACGATGCACTGTATGACGGCGGCGTGGAACATCTGTTGTGTCGACACGAGCAGGGCGCGGCAATGGCGGCGATTGGTTTCGCCCGTGCCACGGGGAAAACAGGCGTCTGTATGGCGACTTCCGGCCCCGGGGCGACTAACCTGATCACCGGCCTGGCAGATGCGTTACTCGACTCTGTTCCTGTCGTGGCCATTACCGGTCAGGTGGCGTTGCCCCTGATTGGTACAGATGCATTCCAGGAAGTGGACGTTCTGGGTTTATCACTGGCCTGCACCAAGCACAGTTTTTTGGTGCAGTCTCTGGAAGAGCTGCCGCGCGTAATGGCAGAAGCTTTTGAGGTGGCAAACTCAGGTCGCCCGGGTCCGGTCCTGATCGACATTCCTAAAGATATCCAGCTCGCAATGGGCGATCTGGAACCCCATTTTTCCACGGTTGAAACGGAAGATGCTTTCCCGTACGGGGAAGTGGAAGACGCCCGCCAGATGTTAGCGCAGGCGCAGCAACCCATCCTGTATATCGGCGGTGGCGTAGGCATGGCGCAGGCGGTTCCGGCTCTGCGGGAATTTATCGCCGCCACTCAGATGCCTGCAACCTGCACGCTGAAAGGCCTCGGCGCGGTGGATGCTGATTACCCGTTCTATCTGGGTATGTTGGGCATGCACGGGACGAAAGCTGCTAATCTGGCTGTTCAAGAATGCGATTTACTTATCGCGGTAGGGGCCCGCTTTGACGACCGGGTGACCGGTAAGCTGAATACGTTTGCGCCGAATGCGAAGGTGATCCACATGGATATCGACCCCGCCGAAATGCACAAACTGCGTCAGGCACACGTGGCACTTCAGGGCGACCTGAATGCCTTGTTGCCCGCATTACAGCAATCTTTGTCGATCGATGCATGGCGTCAGCACACTGCGGCGATGCGCACAGAAAATGCCTGGCGTTACGACCACCCGGGTGACGCGATCTATGCGCCATTGCTGTTAAAGCAGCTGTCGGATCGCAAACCGGCTGACAGCGTGGTCACCACCGATGTCGGCCAGCACCAGATGTGGTCCGCACAGCACATGACCTACACCCGCCCGGAAAATTTCATCACCTCCAGCGGCTTGGGCACCATGGGCTTTGGATTACCAGCGGCGGTGGGGGCACAGGTTGCGCGTCCGAATGATACGGTTATCTGTATCTCGGGTGACGGCTCGTTCATGATGAACGTTCAGGAACTGGGCACCGTTAAGCGTAAACAGTTACCGCTGAAAATCCTGTTACTGGATAACCAGCGTTTGGGGATGGTTCGCCAGTGGCAGCAGTTGTTCTTCAACGAACGTTATAGCGAAACGACACTGACCGATAACCCCCGATTTCCTCGTGTTAGCCAGCGCCTTCGGCATCCCAGGCCAACACATCACCCGTAAAGACCAGGTTGAAGCGGCACTCGACACCATGCTGTCCAGCGAGGGGCCCTATCTGCTTCATGTCTCAATCGACGAGCTTGAGAATGTCTGGCCATTGGTGCCACCCGGCGCCAGTAACGCACAAATGCTGGAGAAATTATCATGATGCAACATCAAGTCGCCGTGCAGGCCCGCTTCAACCCAGAAACGTTAGAGCGCGTACTGCGCGTGGTGCGCCATCGTGGCTTTCAGATTTGCGCCATGAATATGGAAACCGCCACCGATGCCCAGAACATAAATATTGAATTGACCGTTGCCAGCCCACGGTCGGTCGACTTACTGTTTAGCCAGCTAAGTAAACTGGTCGATGTTGCCCACGTCGCCATCTGCCAGAGCACAACCGCATCACAACAAATTCGCGCCTGAGAGCGCAATAGGAAGAAAAATGACCACGAAGAAAGCTGATTACATTTGGTTCAACGGTGAGATGGTGCGTTGGGAAGACGCGAAGATCCATGTGATGTCCCACGCCCTGCACTACGGCACCTCCGTTTTTGAAGGTATCCGTTGCTATGACTCTCACAAAGGACCCGTGGTGTTCCGCCATCGCGAACACATGCAGCGTCTGCGTGACTCAGCCAAAATCTACCGTTTTCCTGTCTCTCAGAGCGTTGATGAATTGATGGAAGCGTGCCGCGCCGTGATTCGTCAAAACAACCTGACCAGCGCCTACATTCGTCCGCTGGTTTTTGTGGGTGATGTCGGAATGGGCGTAAACCCGCCAGACGGTTACAGCACTGACGTGATCATTGCCGCCTTCCCATGGGGTGCATATTTGGGCGCGGATGCGCTGGACCAGGGGATCGACGCCATGGTCTCTTCCTGGAATCGCGTGGCACCAAACACCATCCCGACCGCAGCGAAAGCCGGCGGCAACTACCTTTCTTCTCTGTTGGTGGGAAGCGAAGCGCGCCGCCACGGCTACCAGGAAGGTATCGCCCTGGATGTGAATGGCTACATCTCTGAAGGCGCGGGTGAAAACCTGTTTGAAGTGAAAGACGGCATTCTGTTCACGCCGCCGTTCACCTCCTCTGCACTGCCGGGGATCACGCGCGATGCCATCATCAAGCTGGCAAAAGAGTTGGATATTGAAGTGCGTGAGCAGGTTCTTTCCCGCGAATCGCTGTATCTGGCCGATGAAGTGTTCATGTCCGGAACGGCGGCAGAAATCACCCCCGTTCGCAGCGTTGACGGCATCCAGGTAGGCGAAGGCCGCTGTGGCCCGGTCACCAAACGTATTCAGCAAGCATTCTTTGGCCTCTTCACCGGTGAAACGGAAGATAAATGGGGCTGGTTGGATCAAGTTAATTCATAAGCATAATTTTGGGGCGGCACGCACCGTCCCACTAATGAGAGAGATTAAGCATGCCTAAGTATCGTTCTGCCACCACCACTCACGGCCGCAATATGGCCGGTGCCCGCGCGCTGTGGCGCGCCACCGGGATGACCGACGACGACTTCGGTAAACCGATTATCGCCGTGGTTAACTCCTTCACCCAGTTTGTGCCGGGCCATGTGCACCTGCGCGATCTCGGCAAGCTGGTCGCCGAGCAAATCGAAGCGTCCGGCGGCGTGGCGAAAGAGTTCAACACCATCGCGGTGGACGACGGTATTGCCATGGGCCACGGAGGCATGCTTTATTCCCTGCCGTCGCGCGAACTGATCGCCGACTCCGTGGAATACATGGTAAACGCCCACTGCGCCGACGCCATGGTCTGTATCTCCAACTGTGACAAAATCACCCCAGGGATGCTGATGGCGTCCTTGCGCCTGAACATTCCGGTGATCTTCGTTTCCGGCGGTCCGATGGAAGCCGGTAAAACCAAGCTCTCTGACCAGATAATCAAGCTCGATCTCGTCGATGCGATGATTCAGGGTTCGGATCCGAAAGTCTCCGATGCACAAAGCGATCAGGTGGAACGTTCCGCGTGTCCGACCTGCGGGTCCTGTTCCGGGATGTTCACCGCCAACTCCATGAACTGTCTGACTGAAGCGTTGGGTCTTTCTCAGCCAGGCAACGGTTCACTGCTGGCGACCCACGCCGATCGTGAGCAGCTGTTCCTGAATGCCGGAACGCGCATCGTTGAGCTGACCAAACGCTATTACGAGCAAGACGATGCCAGCGCGCTACCGCGCAACATCGCCAACAAAGCCGCATTTGAAAACGCCATGACGCTGGATATCGCCATGGGTGGTTCAACCAATACCGTTCTGCACCTGCTGGCGGCGGCCCAGGAAGCCGAAATCGACTTCACCATGAGTGATATCGACAAGCTCTCTCGCAAAGTGCCGCAGCTGTGTAAAGTCGCACCAAGCACGCCAAAATATCACATGGAAGATGTGCACCGTGCCGGTGGCGTTCTGGGGATTTTGGGTGAGTTGGATCGTGCCGGGCTGTTGAACCGTGAAGTGAAAAACATTCTCGGGCTGACGCTGCCGCAGTCGCTTGAGCAGTACGACATCATGCTCACCAAAGACGATGCGGTGAAAAGCATGTTCCGTGCGGGTCCAGCCGGGATTCGTACCACCAAAGCGTTCTCGCAAAACTGCCGTTGGGATACGCTGGACGATGACCGCGCCGAAGGCTGTATTCGCTCGCTGGAGCATGCTTACAGCCAGGAAGGTGGCCTGGCGGTTCTGTACGGTAACTTTGCCGAAAACGGCTGTATCGTTAAAACCGCAGGCGTAGATGACAGCATCCTGAAATTCACCGGCCCGGCGAAAGTGTACGAAAGCCAGGACGATGCCGTCGAAGCGATTCTGGGCGGAAAAGTGGTGGCGGGCGACGTGGTCGTGATTCGCTACGAAGGGCCAAAAGGCGGACCGGGCATGCAGGAAATGCTTTACCCAACCACCTTCCTGAAGTCGATGGGCCTGGGCAAAGCCTGTGCGCTGATCACCGACGGTCGTTTCTCGGGCGGCACTTCCGGACTCTCAATCGGTCACGTTTCACCGGAAGCGGCGAGCGGTGGGAATATCGCGATTATCGAAGACGGCGATCTTATCGAAATCGATATTCCAAACCGTGGCATTCAGCTCCAACTGAGCGATCAAGAAATCGCGGCTCGCCGTGAAGCGCAAGACGCTCGCGGTGATAAAGCCTGGACGCCGAAAGATCGCCAGCGTGAGGTCTCTTACGCATTGCGTGCTTACGCCACGCTTGCCACCAGTGCTGACAAAGGCGCAGTGCGCGATAAATCCAAACTTGGGGGCTAATGATGGCCGAATCACAACCCTTATCCGCCGCCCCCGATGGGGCGGAATATCTCCGGGCGGTACTGCGTGCGCCAGTCTACGAGGCGGTACAGGTCACGCCGCTGCAAAAAATGGACAAGCTGTCGTCACGTCTTGATAACGTGATTCTGGTGAAGCGCGAAGACCGTCAGCCCGTGCACAGCTTCAAGCTGCGCGGTGCTTACACGATGATGGCCGGGCTGAACGAGGAGCAAAAAGCACGCGGTGTGATCACGGCTTCTGCGGGCAACCATGCGCAGGGCGTGGCGTTTTCCGCCGCGCGCCTGGGCGTGAAAGCGCTCATCGTGATGCCTGTGGCAACAGCCGATATCAAAGTCGATGCGGTACGCGGTTTTGGCGGTGAAGTGTTATTGCACGGCGCCAACTTTGACGAAGCCAAAGCGAAAGCGATCGAGCTCGCGCAACAGCAGGGTTTTACCTGGGTACCGCCGTTTGATCATCCAATGGTCATTGCCGGTCAGGGTACGCTGGCCCTGGAACTGTTACAGCAGGATGCGCACCTTGATCGGGTATTTGTCCCGGTCGGTGGCGGCGGCCTTGCCGCAGGCGTCGCGGTGCTCATCAAGCAGTTGATGCCGCAAATCAAAGTCATCGCCGTTGAGGCGGAAGACTCAGCGTGTCTGAAAGCGGCGCTGGATGCCGGTCATCCTGTCGATCTGGCACGGGTGGGGTTGTTTGCCGAAGGCGTTGCCGTGAAGCGTATTGGCGACGAAACCTTCCGCGTGTGTCAGGAATATCTCGATGACATCATCACCGTCGACAGCGATGCCATTTGCGCGGCAATGAAAGATCTGTTCGAAGATGTTCGTGCAGTCGCGGAACCCTCCGGTGCGCTCGCGCTGGCGGGGATGAAGAAATACATCGCGCAACACAACATTCGCGGCGAACGTCTGGCGCATGTGTTGTCTGGGGCTAACGTCAATTTCCACGGCTTGCGTTACGTTTCCGAACGCTGCGAGCTGGGCGAACAGCGTGAAGCGCTTCTTGCGGTGACCATTCCGGAAGAGAAGGGCAGCTTCCTGAAATTCTGCCAACTGCTTGGCGGGCGTTCAGTCACCGAATTTAACTACCGTTTTGCCGATGCCAAAGACGCCTGTATTTTTGTCGGTGTGCGTTTGAGCCGCGGCGTTGAGGAACGGAAAGAGATTCTGAGTTTGCTGAACGAAGGCGGCTACAGCGTGGTGGATCTTTCCGACGATGAAATGGCGAAGCTGCACGTACGCTACATGGTCGGCGGACGTCCGTCTAAACCATTGCAGGAACGTTTGTTCAGTTTTGAGTTCCCGGAATCACCGGGCGCTTTACTGAAATTCCTGCATACGCTGGGAACGCACTGGAACATTTCCCTGTTCCATTATCGCAGCCACGGTACGGATTTCGGGCGCGTACTGGCCGCCTTTGAGCTGGGCGAGCACGAGCCAGATTTCGAAACGCGGCTGAACGAGTTGGGCTACGATTGTCATGACGAAACTCATAACCCGGCGTTCAGGTTCTTCCTGGCGGGCTAGTGGTTCGGCAAAATCTGCCAAAAAGCGTCAATAAGCGGCTCATGCAGCCGCTTTTTTTGTGCGCACACGCCAAGTTCAAACGGTGTTTTCTCATCGCTACGCTCCAGAATCATCACGCGATTACGCACCGGCTCCGGGCTGTTTTCCAGCACCACTTCCGGGAGCAGCGCCACGCCGCATCCGAGCGCCACCATCGACACCATCGCTTCGTGACCGCCTACCGTGGCGTAAATGGACGGATTGCTGATTTTCTGGCGACGGAACCACAGCTCAATGCGGCGGCGCACGGGACCCTGATCGGCCATGATAAACGGCACCGTTGACCAGTCAGGATCTTCCACCGAGATCTGATTACGCACCGGGCAGGGCAGTGCTGGAGCAATTAGCACTACCGCCAGATTTTCCAGCATCGAGAACGCCACCGCGCCCGGCAACGTTTCCGGTTTACCGGCAATCGCCAGATCCGCTTCACCCGTCACCACTTTTTCCATCGCGTCTGCCGCATCGCCGGTGGTGAGCTTTATTTCAACTGACGGATGCTCTGCGCGGAAGCGGTCAAGGATGGGCGGTAAATGGCTGTAGGCTGCCGTCACGGAACAAAAAATATGAAGTTCACCCGAGAGCGATGGACCTTGCTGATCGAGGGTGTGGCGCAACTGCTGATATTGCAAAAGCGTTTGCTGGGCGAAAACGCGCAACTCTTCTCCCGCTTCCGTCAGCGTGACGGTGCGGTTATCGCGGACAAACAGCGCCTGACCGAGATCCTCTTCGAGGCGCTGGATCTGCCGGGAAAGCGTGGAGGGACTGACGTGCATCGCCCGTGCGCTGCGGCCAAAATGGCGGCTTTCCGCCAGATGCAGAAAGGTTTTGAGATCGCGTAAATCCACAGGCCGCACTCCACGATTTTACGTTGCAGAAATTGCAACGTGACGTTGTGAATATATCAATTTCCGCAATAAATTTCCTGTCATATAGTAAGTTCATTCTCGCATAAGCGAAGTACACCGAATAATAAGCACCACAACACAACATCACGAGGTTCCACCATGGCTAACTACTTCAACACACTGAATCTGCGTCAGCAGCTGGCGCAGCTGGGCAAATGCCGCTTCATGGCGCGCGACGAATTTGCCGATGGCGCAAGCTACCTTCAGGGTAAAAAAGTGGTCATCGTCGGCTGTGGCGCACAGGGTCTGAACCAGGGCCTGAACATGCGTGACTCCGGTCTGGATATCTCTTACGCCCTGCGTAAAGAAGCGATTGCTGAAAAGCGCGCATCATGGCGTAAAGCGACCGAAAACGGCTTTAAAGTGGGCACCTACGAAGAGCTGATCCCGCAGGCGGATCTGGTGGTTAACCTGACGCCAGACAAACAGCACTCTGACGTTGTGCGTTCCGTTCAGCCGCTAATGAAAGACGGCGCTGCGCTGGGTTACTCTCACGGTTTCAACATCGTTGAAGTGGGCGAGCAAATTCGTAAAGACATCACCGTGGTGATGGTTGCGCCGAAGTGCCCTGGCACCGAAGTGCGTGAAGAATACAAACGTGGATTCGGTGTTCCGACGCTGATCGCCGTTCACCCGGAAAACGATCCAAAAGGCGAAGGCATGGCGATTGCCAAAGCCTGGGCAGCTGCAACCGGTGGTCACCGCGCGGGCGTTCTGGAATCCTCTTTCGTGGCAGAAGTAAAATCTGACCTGATGGGTGAGCAGACCATTCTCTGCGGCATGCTGCAGGCCGGTTCTCTGCTGTGCTTCGACAAGCTGGTGGAAGAAGGTACCGATCCGGCGTATGCCGAAAAACTGATTCAGTTCGGCTGGGAAACCATCACCGAAGCGCTGAAGCAGGGCGGTATTACGCTGATGATGGACCGTCTGTCTAATCCAGCAAAACTGCGCGCTTACGCGCTGTCAGAGCAGTTGAAAGAGATTATGGCTCCGCTGTTCCAGAAACACATGGACGATATCATCTCCGGTGAATTCTCCTCCGGTATGATGGCTGACTGGGCGAATGACGATAAAAACCTGCTGACCTGGCGTGAAGAGACCGGCAAAACCGCGTTCGAAACCGCTGCGCAGTTTGACGGTAAAATCAGCGAGCAAGAGTACTTCGATAAAGGCGTTCTGATGATCGCGATGGTGAAAGCGGGCGTTGAGCTGGCATTCGAAACCATGGTTGATTCCGGCATCATCGAAGAGTCTGCTTACTACGAGTCACTGCACGAGCTGCCGCTGATTGCGAACACCATCGCCCGTAAGCGTCTGTATGAAATGAACGTGGTTATCTCAGATACCGCCGAGTACGGTAACTATCTGTTCTCTTATGCCTGCGTACCGCTGCTGAAAGAGTTCATGACGACCCTGCAGACAGGCGACCTGGGTAAAGCGGTTGCTGAAGGCGCGGTAGACAACGCTCAGCTGCGTGACGTGAACGAAGCGATCCGCAGCCATGCGATCGAAAGCGTAGGTCATACGCTGCGCGGTTATATGAAAGATATGAAGCGTATTGCTGTCGCTGGCTGATTCCCCGTCGTCCTTCGATCTGCAGATGGGTTGGTAGCATTCGCACAGTCCAGTCACAGAGTTATTTATGCTCCTGGCCTGTGCGCATTTGCCGCCTTCCTGCAAATCGAAATCCTGAGGGGAATACCTTCGCGTCCAGGCCCGGTAAGGCGTAGCCGCTACCGGGCTTTTTGCTTTGCGAGGATAGGGCGGCCTGGTGCCCTCACCCCAGCCCTCTCCCACGGGAGAGGGTACAAATACAAAAAGCCTTCTCTAAGAGAAGGCTTTGCTATTAATTCCGATAAAGCACTTTAATGATGTGGTAACCGAACTGCGTGTGCAGTGGGCCAGTTGGCTCCAGCACCGGGCAGGAAAACACCACTTTATCGAACGCCGGAACCATCTGGCCCTGACGGAATTCACCCAGATGGCCGCCTTTTTTACCGGATGGGCAGGTAGAGTGTTTCTTCGCCAGCTTCTCGAAGTCTGCGCCGTTTTTGATTTGCTCCAGAAGATCTAAAGCCAGTTTTTCTTCTTTAACAAGGATATGCAGTGCTGCCGCTGTTTTTGCCATGATCGTGCCTTAATTGGGTTGAGAGACATCAGGGCGCGATTTTAGCATGCGTTAGCGGCGATACAGCACCTTAATGATATGGTAGCCAAACTTGGTTTTTACGGGACCGTAGGGCTTCAAAAGCGGGCAGCTAAAGACCGCCTGGTCAAAAGGCCCAACCATGGCCCCCTGCTTAAACTCGCCTAACTCACCGCCATTGCGCCCCGACGGACAGCGAGAATAGCGCTTTGCCAGATGGTCGAAGCTAATACCCCGCTCCAGTTTTTTCAGGATCTCTTGCGCAAGTGTCTCTTCTTTTACCAGAATGTGCAGGGCCGCGGCGGTCTTGTTCATTGTTTTGCTTCCGGAATAAAACAGGGTCGAATCACTTTATCATTAGCCGGTAAATCTGCGCCCGGCTTTCTGCTACAATCCACAACCCGTTCGAAGATTGAGCAACTTTCCCATGCGTTTAAACCCTGGACAACAACAAGCGGTCGAATTTGTAACTGGACCCTGCCTGGTGCTGGCGGGGGCCGGTTCAGGAAAGACACGCGTTATCACCAATAAGATTGCCCACCTTATTCGTGGCTGCGGCTATCAGGCACGACATATTGCGGCCGTGACGTTTACAAACAAAGCCGCGCGCGAGATGAAAGAGCGCGTCGGGCAAACGCTGGGACGCAAAGAAGCACGTGGCCTGATGATCTCGACGTTCCACACGCTGGGCCTGGATATCATCAAGCGCGAATATGCCGCGTTGGGGATGAAATCGAATTTCTCATTATTTGACGATACCGATCAGGTGGCGTTGCTCAAAGAGCTGACCGAAGGGCGGATCGAAGACGACAAGCTGATCCTCCAGCAGCTGATCTCGACGATCTCAAACTGGAAAAACGATCTGATGACGCCCGCTCAGGCCGCCGCGAGTGCTAAAGGCGAGCGCGACCGGATCTTTGCGCACTGCTACAGCCTGTACGATGACCATCTTAAAGCCTGTAATGTTCTCGATTTTGACGATTTGATTCTGCTGCCGACGCTGCTTTTACAGCGTAATGAAGAGGTGCGGGAGCGCTGGCAAAACAAGATTCGTTATCTGCTGGTGGATGAATATCAGGACACCAACACCAGCCAGTATGAACTGGTGAAATTGCTGGTGGGACAGCGCGCGCGCTTCACCGTGGTTGGTGATGACGACCAGTCGATTTATTCCTGGCGTGGCGCTCGCCCGCAAAACCTGGTACTGCTGAGCCAAGATTTTCCGGCATTACAGGTGGTTAAGCTGGAGCAGAATTACCGCTCTTCAGGACGGATCCTGAAGGCGGCAAATATCCTGATCGCCAATAATCCCCACGTTTTTGAAAAGCGCCTTTTCTCCGAACTGGGATACGGCACGGAACTCAAAGTGCTTAGCGCAAATAACGAAGAGCATGAGGCTGAACGCGTGGCGGGTGAGCTGATTGCCCATCACTTCGTCAATAAAACGGCGTACAAAGACTATGCGATCCTTTACCGCGGCAACCACCAGTCGCGGGTGTTTGAAAAGATGCTGATGCAAAACCGCATCCCGTACAAAATCTCGGGCGGCACATCGTTTTTCTCTCGTCCAGAGATTAAAGATCTCCTCGCTTATCTGCGCGTGCTCACCAATCCGGATGACGACAGTGCGTTCTTGCGTATCGTGAATACACCGAAGCGTGAAATTGGTCCGGCGACGCTGCAAAAGCTGGGTGAGTGGGCGATGACGCGCAACAAAAGCATGTTCACCGCGAGCTTTGATATGGGTCTTAGCCAGTCGCTGACCGGGCGCGGTTATGAATCGCTGACTCGCTTTACCCAGTGGCTGGGTGAAATCCAGCGTCTCGCCGAGCGTGAACCGGTCTCCGCGGTGCGCGATTTGATTCACGGCATCAACTATGAATCCTGGCTGTATGAGACGTCCGCGAGCCCGAAAGCGGCGGAAATGCGCATGAAAAACGTCAACCAGCTCTTTACGTGGATGACCGAAATGCTGGAAGGCTCCGAAATTGATGAGCCCATGACGCTGACCCAGGTCGTCACCCGATTTACCCTGCGCGATATGATGGAGCGTGGGGAGAGTGATGAAGAGACGGATCAGGTTCAGTTGATGACGCTGCATGCGTCCAAAGGGCTGGAATTTCCGTATGTCTATTTAATCGGGATGGAAGAGGGTTTACTGCCGCATCAGAGCAGCATTGACGAAGATAACGTCGATGAAGAGCGGCGACTGGCGTACGTAGGAATCACCCGTGCCCAAAAAGAGCTGACATTTACGCTCTGTAAAGAGCGCCGTCAATATGGCGAAATGGTGCGTCCGGAACCGAGCCGATTCCTGCTGGAGTTACCTCAGGACGATTTGCAGTGGGAACAAGAACGCAAAGTGATTACAGCGGAAGAAAGGATGCATAAAGGTCAGGCAAACGTGGCGAATATCCGTGCGATGCTGGCAAAAGCGAAAGAGAAATAGCCCGCTATTTCACGTCTAAAGCCCAGTGGACATAACTTTGCCACTGGCATTCCTGCTCCACCATTTCTGCACCAAGCGGATGATTAGCTAACCAATCTTCTGGAAGCGTGATCGTCAGGCTTTCACCTTCGGCCTCAAGTGTGATCGCAGGCAGCAAATCATCGCGGCGGCGGCTGGCAAACAAAATCGCCAGACGCAGCAGTCGACAGAGATGTTCGGCAACGCGCGGTGGCACGGCATTTTGCTGATGCAAAGAGGAGAGATCGACCGTATTCGTTTGGTTGAGGAGCAACGTGGCGAGAAGTTTTTTCTGCGCCGGGGTAAACCCAGGCAGATCAAGATTTCGTACCAGATAGGCGGCATGAACAGGCGCCTGCCTGAAATCAATGCTCAGGCCCATTTCATGCAGCGCACAGGCGCTGATGAGCAAATCCCGGCTTAATGGCTCAAGAGCCCACGTTGTTGCGAGTTGATTCGCGAAGCTGGAAGCCAGCTGTGCAACGCGCTGTGCCTGTTCCGTATCAACAATAAAGCGGCGCTGGACATTGCGCAGCGTACGGCTGCGAATATCCTGTTCAACCGCCAAATGCAACATACCGTAAACCAGCCCTTCGCGCAGCGCACCGCCCGCAAGCGTCATACAGTGAATGTTCAACTCGGAGAAAATGGCGATCAGAATTGCCAGGCCGCTTGGGAAAACCAGCGCGCGCTCGAGCGTTAGCCCTTCAATTTCCAGCTCTTCAAGGCGACCACACTGGATAGCGCGCTGTTTGAGCTGTTGCAGTTTGGCAAGCGTAATTCGCTCGTCCATGCCCTGCGCCATCATGATTTCTTGCAGTGCCTGAACCGTACCCGACGCTCCGACGCACACTTTCCAGCCGTGATAACGCAGTTTGTCCATGACCGGGCGCAGCACTTCACGCGCGGCATTTTCAGCCTCGTCGAAATTTTCCTGGCCAAGATTGCGATCGGTAAAATAGCGTTCGAGCCAGGTTACGCATCCCATCGACAGGCTAAACAGCGACGTGGCCTGCGCACCGGTACCGGTGACCAGTTCCGTACTTGCACCACCAATATCCACAACCAGCCGACGATCGTCGCCGCCGGTGGTATGGGCAACGCCCTGGTAAATCAGACGCGCTTCTTCTTCGCCGCTGATCACCTGTACCGGACAGCCCAGAATTTCCTGCGCTTTAGCAATAAAATCAACGGAGTTGACCGCCAGGCGTAGGGTAGCTGTCGCGACAACGCGGATTTGATTGTGCGGGATGTCCTGCAGGCGTTCTGCGAAGAGACGCAGGCATTGCCAGCCGCGTTCCATCGCTTCGGGAGAAAGGTGATTATCTTGACTCAGGCCCGCCGCGAGACGGACCTTGCGCTTAATACGTGTCAGGGTTTGAATGCTCCCCGCCACCTCGCGTACTACCAGCATATGAAAACTATTCGAACCTAAATCAATAGCGGCGTAGAGCGAGGAACCGGTGATCATCATTTTTAGCCCGGACGACGACGATTGCGCGGCGCACCAGTACGACGCGGACCATTGCCGGAACGTGCACGCGTCAGGCGTTTCGGCGGTGGCAGTTCGCTCAGCAACGCGTCTGGATTGTACTTGCTCTGCGGAACAGAGTGACCGATATAGGTCTCAATTGCGGTAAGGTTCAGCGCGTACTCTTCACAGGCCAGGCTGATAGAGTGACCGCTTGCGCCAGCACGACCGGTACGACCGATACGGTGAACGTAATCTTCGCAATCGTCAGGGAGATCGTAGTTAAAGACGTGCGTGACGGCTGGGATGTGCAGGCCGCGCGCGGCAACGTCAGTCGCAACCAGAATATCCAGATCGCCACGGGTGAAATCTTCAAGAATACGCAGACGTTTTTTCTGCGCGACGTCGCCCGTCAGCAGGCCCACGCGATGTCCATCCGCAGCCAAATGGCCCCAGATATCTTCACAGCGGTGTTTGGTGTTCGCAAAAATAATGGCGCGATCTGGCCACTCTTCTTCGATAAGGGTCTGCAGAAGACGCATTTTCTCTTCGTTCGAAGGATAGAAAAGCTCTTCTTTAATACGGTGGCCCGTTTTCTGTTCCGGCTCAACTTCAACGTATTCGGCGTTGTTCATTTGTTCGAACGCCAGTTCACGCACACGATAAGAGAGGGTGGCAGAGAAAAGCATATTCAGGCGCTGCGGCGTTGGCGGCATGCGACGGAACAACCAGCGGATATCTTTAATGAAGCCCAGATCGTACATACGGTCTGCTTCGTCGAGTACCACAACCTGGATCGCACCGAGGTTAATGTGGTTTTGCTTGGCGTAATCGATAAGACGGCCAGTGGTGCCGATCAGAATATCAACACCGCTTTCTAATACTTTCAGCTGTTTATCGTAACCATCGCCGCCATAAGCCAGACCCAGCTTTAAGCCAGTGGTCTGCGCCAGGGGTTCTGCGTCAGCATGGATCTGAACCGCTAGTTCTCGCGTTGGGGCCATAATCAGCGCACGCGGTTGGTTAACTTTTCGGTCAGCCATTGCCGGGTTTGAGAGTAAATAATGGAACGTTGACGTTAAAAACGCCATCGTTTTGCCAGTACCGGTTTGCGCCTGCCCTGCAACATCGCGACCCGCCAGCGTGAGCGGCAGGGCGAGGGCTTGAATGGGCGTGCAGTTATGGAAGCCTTTATTTTCAAGGGCTTCGATGACTTTTGCATGCAGGGCGAAGTCGGAAAACTTCTGTTCTGTTAAATGTGTTTTGCTCATAGTGTGGTAGAATATCAGCTTACTATTGCTTTACGAAAGCGTATCCGGTGAAATAAAGTCAACCTTTAGTTGGTTAATGCTACATCAACACGTCGTTGATTAATCCTACACCAACACGCCAGGCTTATTCCTGTGGAGTTATATATGAGCGATAAAATTATTCACCTGACTGACGATAGTTTTGACACGGACGTACTTAAAGCTGACGGGCTGATCCTCGTCGATTTCTGGGCTGAATGGTGTGGTCCTTGCAAAATGATTGCTCCGATTCTGGATGAAATCGCTGACGAGTATCAGGGCAAACTGACGGTTGCCAAACTGAATATCGACCAGAACCCAGGCACCGCGCCGAAATACGGCATTCGTGGCATCCCGACACTGCTGCTGTTCAAAAACGGCGAAGTGGCTGCTACCAAAGTGGGCGCACTGTCCAAAGGTCAGTTGAAAGAGTTCCTGGACGCGAATCTGGCGTAAGGTCTCTCGGCTCGTGGCGTCTGGAATTCCGAATTGATTCGGATCTCTGGACGCCCGGCTTTAGTCGTGCTAAGTTACTTATGACTTCGATTTAAACATACCTTGTCGTTCTTGTTTTACCCGATGCTTCCCATTGTTAACACTCACAGTGCGTGAAGTTGCTAGATTCCGGGCTTGTCACTCAATCCGTCTTGTCGTTTCAGATCTGCGTTCTTTCCCTGTAACCAGACAGCGAACAGACATGAGTTGATGGCCGCAAACAGGCATGGATGACCCTTCCATACCATTCACAAATTAAGTTCGAGATTTACCCGAGTTTAAGAACCCACACCATTATGAATCTTACCGAATTAAAGAATACGCCGGTTTCTGAGCTGATTACTCTCGGCGAAAACATGGGCCTTGAAAACCAGGCTCGTATGCGCAAGCAGGACATTATTTTTGCCATCCTGAAGCAGCATGCTAAGAGTGGCGAAGATATCTTTGGCGACGGTGTACTGGAGATATTGCAAGACGGATTTGGTTTCCTCCGTTCTGGAGACAGTTCCTACCTCGCCGGTCCTGATGACATCTACGTATCCCCTAGCCAAATCCGCCGTTTCAACCTCCGTACTGGTGACACCATTTCAGGTAAGATTCGTCCTCCTAAAGAGGGTGAACGCTACTTTGCGCTGTTGAAAGTTAACGAAGTTAACTACGATAAACCTGAAAACTCGCGCAATAAGATCCTGTTTGAAAACTTAACGCCGCTGCACGCGAACTCTCGCCTGCGCATGGAGCGTGGTAACGGTTCTACCGAAGACCTGACGGCTCGCGTTCTGGATCTGGCTTCTCCGATTGGTCGTGGTCAGCGTGGTCTGATCGTGGCACCTCCGAAAGCAGGTAAGACCATGCTGCTGCAGAACATCGCGCAGAGCATTGCTTACAACCATCCTGATTGTGTACTGATGGTGCTGCTGATCGATGAGCGTCCAGAAGAAGTGACGGAGATGCAGCGTTTGGTTAAAGGTGAAGTGATTGCTTCTACCTTTGATGAGCCAGCGTCTCGCCACGTTCAGGTTGCTGAAATGGTTATCGAGAAAGCGAAGCGTCTGGTCGAACACAAGAAAGACGTTATTATCCTGCTCGACTCCATCACTCGTCTGGCGCGTGCGTACAACACCGTGGTTCCGGCTTCCGGTAAAGTACTGACCGGTGGTGTGGATGCGAACGCATTACACCGTCCGAAGCGTTTCTTTGGTGCCGCGCGTAACGTTGAAGAGGGCGGAAGCCTGACGATTATCGCGACAGCTCTGGTTGATACCGGCTCTAAAATGGATGAAGTTATCTACGAAGAGTTTAAAGGTACCGGCAACATGGAGCTGCACCTGGCGCGTAAAATTGCTGAGAAGCGCGTCTTCCCGGCGATTGATTACAACCGTTCAGGTACGCGTAAAGAAGAGCTGCTCACGACTCAGGAAGAGCTGCAGAAAATGTGGATCCTGCGTAAGATCATTCACCCGATGGGCGAAATCGACGCAATGGAGTTCCTCATCAATAAGCTGGCAATGACCAAGACCAACGATGAATTCTTCGACATGATGAAACGCTCGTAAAACAAATAAACCCAGCAAACGCCACGTTTTTACGTGGCGTTTTCTTTTTTTGGACTATACGCTATAACCGCAGACTCCCATTTTTGACCTGCCAATGCGACAATCAGAATGTTTGTAACGTCAAAGATTAATTGATTGAAAAACATACAAAGGGAGTGGTAAGAGGCCAGCTTTAATCCTTCGGGAGCGGTGGCTTCATGGTTATACTTCCAGAACTAACATTTGTTGAGAGCAAGCATTGTGAATCTACTCACAGCGGTTACTGAGCTAATCAGTATTTTTTTATTCACAACCTGTTTTTTATTTTTCGCCCGCAAAGTGGCAAAAAGAATAGGGTTGGTGGACAAGCCCAATTATCGTAAACGTCATCAAGGTTTGATCCCATTGGTTGGCGGGATCTCCGTTTACGCAGGCATTTGCTTCACGTTCGGTATCGCAGATTATTATATTCCTCACGCGGCGCTCTATCTGGCCTGCGCGGGTGTTCTGGTGTTAGTAGGTGCTCTCGATGACCGATTTGATATCAGCGTAAAATTCCGTGCATCCGTTCAGGCTGCCATCGGTATCATTATGATGGTTGTCGGCAAACTGTATCTCAGCAGTCTCGGCTATATTTTTGGTACCTGGGAAATGGTTCTCGGGCCGTTCGGTTTCTTCCTGACGCTATTCGCCGTTTGGGCAGCAATCAATGCCTTTAATATGGTTGATGGGATTGATGGTTTGCTCGGCGGGTTGTCATCCGTTTCGTTTGCCGCTATCGGCATTATTTTATGGTTTGATGGCCAGTACAGCCTGTCGATGTGGTGTTTCGCCATGATCGCCGCCATCCTGCCTTACATCCTGTTAAATCTGGGTGTGTTGGGCCGTCGCTATAAAGTCTTTATGGGTGATGCGGGCAGTACGCTGATTGGTTTTACCGTTATCTGGATTTTGTTAGAAACCACGCAGGGTAAAACGCACCCTATCAGCCCGGTAACGGCGCTGTGGATTATTGCTATCCCCCTGATGGATATGGTCGCGATCATGTACCGTCGACTGCGCAAAGGGATGAGTCCTTTTTCTCCAGACCGCCAGCATATTCATCATCTGATCATGCGTGCGGGCTTTACGTCACGTCAGGCATTTGTGTTGATCACCCTGGCCGCCGCGCTTCTGGCGGGCATTGGCGTGGCTGCAGAATATGCGCATTTTATTCCTGAATGGGTAATGTTGGTATTATTCTTGCTAGCATTCTTCCTGTACGGATACTGTATTAAACGCGCATGGAAAGTCGCGCGCTTTATCAAACGTATAAAACGCCGGATGCGTAAAAACAGTGGTAAAAATCCAACACTAACTAAGTAAAACCGGGATTGTGATGACTCAACCGTTGGCAGGATCGAAATCAGTAGTAACTGAGAATGAACTGGATATTCGTGGTTTATTTCGTGTTTTGTGGGCGGGCAAGCTGTGGATTGCAGGCATTGCACTGGGGTTCGCACTGCTCGCGCTGGCATATACCTTTTTTGCAAAACAAGAATGGAGTGCGACAGCGATTACTGACCGACCAACGGTGAATATGCTGGGAGGGTTTTACTCCCAGCAGCAATTCCTGCGCAATCTCGACATCAAGGCAAGCCTCGCGTCGACCGACCAACCCTCGGTGATGGATGAGTCTTACAAAGAGTTCATCATGCAGCTAGCTTCCTGGGATACCCGTCGCGATTTCTGGTCCCAGACGGATTACTACAAGCAGCGCATGGTGGGTAACAGCAAAGCAGATGCCGCGCTTCTTGATGATTTGATTAATAACATCCAGTTTATGCCTGGCGATGTTATGCGAAATATCAACGATAACGTGAAGCTGATCGCTGAAACCGCGCCAGATGCCAACAATCTGCTGCGTCAGTACGTTGCTTTTGCCAGCCAACGGGCGGCCAGTCATCTGAACGATGAGCTCAAAGGTGCCTGGGCTGCGCGGACAATCCAGATGAAAGCGCAGGTGAAGCGTCAGGAAGAAGTGGCTAAAACGATTTTCTCCCGTCGTGTACACAACATCGAACAGGCTCTGAAAATTGCCGAACAGCGCAATATTTCTCGCAGTGAAACCGATGTTCCCGCCGACGAATTACCTGATTCAGAGATGTTCCTGCTTGGGCGCCCGATGCTTCAGGCTCGCCTGGAGAATTTGCAGGCCGTTGGGCCAGATTTTGACCTCGATTACGATCAAAACCGCGCCATGCTGAACACCCTGAATGTGGGGCCTACGCTCGACCCACGTTTTCAGACCTATCGTTATTTGCGAACGCCTGAAGAACCTGTAAAACGCGATAGTCCGCGTCGCGCATTCCTGATGATTATGTGGGGTATTGTGGGCGCGCTGATTGGCGCTGGGGTGGCACTCACGCGTCGTCGCACAATTTAAGAACGCCGTCTACGATGAAGGCTTCGGCCTTCATCGCCTAATCGAAGAGAATCGATGTGAAAGTACTTACCGTATTTGGCACAAGGCCGGAAGCCATCAAGATGGCACCGCTGGTCCATGCGTTGGCAAATGATCCCTGGTTTGAGGCGAAAGTTTGCGTCACTGCGCAGCATCGGGAGATGCTTGATCAGGTCTTAAATCTCTTTTCTATTGTCCCGGATTACGATCTTAATATTATGAAACCGGGACAAGGATTGACCGAAATTACCTGCCGCATTCTGGAAGGGTTAAAACCCATTCTGGAATCATTTAAGCCAGACGTCGTTCTGGTTCATGGTGATACCACCACCACCATCGCAACGAGCCTGGCGGCTTTTTATCAGCGTATCCCTGTTGGGCACGTCGAAGCCGGTTTACGCACGGGTGATCTCTATTCTCCGTGGCCAGAAGAAGCGAACCGTACTCTGACCGGGCATCTTGCGATGTACCACTTTGCGCCAACTGAAAACTCCCGGCAGAACCTGCTGCGCGAAAACATTGCCGATAACAAAATTTTCGTCACCGGGAACACAGTGATTGACGCGCTGATTTGGGTTCGCGATCGCGTTCTGGCCAGCGACACACTGCGCGCAGAGCTATCCGATCGTTATCCTTTCCTCTCAACTGGCAAAAAAATGATTCTGGTGACGGGCCATCGCCGCGAGAGCTTTGGCCGTGGGTTTGAGCAAATCTGCCACGCGCTGGCGGAAATCGCCGCGCAGAACAGCGATGTGCAGATCGTTTATCCAGTGCACCTGAACCCTAACGTCAGCGAGCCGGTCAACCGCATTCTGGGCCATATCGAGAATGTCATTTTGATTGAGCCGCAGGATTACCTGCCGTTCGTCTGGTTGATGAATCACGCCTGGTTAATTTTGACCGATTCCGGTGGCATTCAGGAAGAGGCCCCCTCGCTGGGTAAACCGGTGCTGGTGATGCGCGAAACCACTGAACGACCGGAGGCGGTGAAAGCCGGAACCGTGCGGCTGGTGGGACAGACATGAAACGTATCGTGGACGAGGTGACGAACCTGCTGCGCGACGAAAAAGAGTACCAGGCCATGAGCCACGCCCATAATCCTTATGGTGACGGGCAGGCCTGCAGCCGTATTTTGCATGCACTTAAACACAATCGGGTATCGCTATGAGTTTTACAACCATCTCTGTCATAGGTCTTGGCTACATTGGACTGCCTACTGCGGCAGCCTTTGCATCGCGTCAAAAGCAGGTTGTCGGAGTGGATATCAACCAGCACGCGGTTGATACCATCAACCGGGGTGAAATTCATATTGTCGAGCCCGATCTCGACAGAGTGGTGAAAACCGCGGTTGAAGGCGGTTTTTTGAAAGCAACGACCGCGCCCGTTGAAGCGGATGCCTATCTGATTGCCGTTCCAACGCCGTTTAAGGGCGATCATGAGCCGGATATGGTGTACGTCGAAGCGGCGGCAAAATCCATTGCACCCGTGCTCAAGAAAGGCGCGCTGGTGATTCTGGAGTCAACGTCACCCGTTGGGGCGACGGAGCAAATGGCCCAGTGGCTGGCAGAGGCTCGCCCGGATTTAACGTTCCCGCAGCAAGCGGGTGAACAGGCGGATATTAATATCGCCTATTGTCCGGAACGTGTGCTGCCAGGTCAGGTGATGGTTGAGCTTTTCAAAAATGACCGCGTGATTGGCGGGATGACTCCCGTCTGTTCAACGCGTGCCAGCGAGCTTTATAACATCTTCCTTGAAGGCGAGTGTGTGGTCACTAACTCCCGCACGGCTGAAATGTGCAAGCTGACGGAAAACAGCTTCCGTGATGTCAACATCGCGTTCGCCAATGAACTGTCGCTGATTTGCGCCGATCAGGGGATTAACGTCTGGGAACTTATCCGTCTGGCGAATCGCCATCCTCGCGTCAATATTCTTCAGCCCGGCCCAGGTGTCGGCGGCCACTGTATCGCGGTTGACCCGTGGTTCATCGTGGCGCAAAACCCTGACCAGGCGCGTCTGATCCGCACCGCGCGTGAAGTAAACGACGGCAAACCGCATTGGGTTATGAATCAGGTTAAAGCGACGGTGGCAGATTTTCTCGCTGACAGCGGCAAACGCGCCAACGACGTAAAAATTGCCTGCTTTGGCCTGGCGTTCAAGCCAAACATCGACGATCTCCGCGAAAGTCCGGCGATGGGGATTGCTGAGATGATTGCGACCTGGCATACGGGGGAAACGCAGGTTGTTGAGCCTAATATTCACACGTTGCCGAAGAAACTGGCCGGAACGTGCCAGCTCGTGACGTTAGACGACGCGCTGAAAACCGCCGATGTCCTGGTTCTGCTGGTCGATCACAAAGAATTTAAAGCGATCGGCGGCGATGCCGTGCGTCAGAACCATATTGTCGACACCAAAGGGGTGTGGCGTTGAGTCAACTGCACGGCGTGCTTGAGCCGCTCGAATGGGAAAGCCAGTTTTTTGGCCTCTCTTCGGCGGTTGTGCGCTTTCGCGATAACGCACCGGCACTTACGGCGGCGGATTTCGCGCCATGGCAGCGCGTGCAGGCAAAAATTCCTGCCGCCGATGCCGACTGCCTCGATGCACTTCAGCAGGTGGGATTCCAGCTTGTGGAAGGTGAAGTTGACCTGAAAATGGCGATCACTCATTCGGCACCGTCTGATGCTGAGAGGGCAGCGGAGCAGGATATTCCTGCGTTGCGCCAGATGGCTGCGCTTGCTTTTGCGCAAAGTCGTTTCCGTGCACCGTGGTATGCGGCGGATGACAGTGGCCGCTTTTACGCCCAGTGGATCGAAAACGCGGTAAAAGGCACGTTTGATCATGAATGCCTGGTCTTTCGCGCAACAAACGGTGAGATTCAGGCGTTTGTTTCCCTGCGACAACTGAATGACAGCGAAGCGCGCATTGGCCTGCTCGCTGGACGCGGCATGGGTGACAAATTAATGCACGCTGCCGCTCACTGGGCGGCAGCGCGTCAGCTATCAACTTTGCGGGTGGCGACCCAGATGGGCAACACCGCCGCGCTTAAACGTTATATTGCGAGTGGTGCCAACGTTGACACAACCGCTTACTGGCTTTACAGGTGACCTGATGATTCCATTTAACGCACCTCCCGTTGTGGGAACCGAACTCGACTATATGCAGTCTGCCATGGGCAGCGGTAAGCTTTGCGGAGACGGCGGTTATACCCGTCGCTGCCAGCAGTGGATGGAGCAGCGTTTCCACAGCGCGAAGGTGCTGCTGACGCCATCCTGCACGGCATCACTGGAGATGGCCGCGCTGCTGCTGGACATCCAGCCCGGCGACGAAGTCATCATGCCAAGCTACACCTTCGTTTCCACTGCGAATGCCTTTGTGCTGCGCGGGGCGAAAATCGTGTTTGTTGATGTCCGTCCGGATACGATGAACATTGACGAAACCCTGATTGAAGCAGCCATAACTGACAAAACGCGGGCGATTGTTCCGGTTCATTACGCGGGTGTAGCGTGTGAGATGGATACCATTATGGCCCTCGCTAAAAAACACGATCTCTTTGTGGTAGAAGATGCCGCACAGGGCGTGATGTCGACCTACAAAGGCCGTGCGCTGGGGACGATTGGTCACATCGGGTGCTTTAGCTTCCATGAAACCAAAAACTATACCGCGGGCGGTGAAGGCGGAGCGACGCTGATTAACGATCGTTCGCTGGTGGAGCGGGCAGAAGTGATTCGCGAAAAAGGCACCAACCGCAGCCAGTTTTTCCGTGGCCAGGTCGATAAATATACCTGGCGCGACATCGGCTCCAGCTATTTGATGGCCGATCTGCAGGCCGCATTCCTGTGGGCGCAGCTCGAAGCCGCCGAGCGTATCAATCAGCAGCGTTTGTCCCTGTGGCAAACCTATTACGACGCTTTGGCGCCGCTGGCGAAAAAAGGGCGGATTGAACTGCCGACGATCCCAGCAGATTGCGTACACAATGCCCACATGTTTTACATCAAACTGCGCGATAACGACGATCGTAGCGATTTGATTGCCTATCTGAAAGAAGCCGAAATTATGGCGGTGTTCCATTACATCCCGCTTCACTCCAGCCCGGCAGGAGAAACGTTCGGTCGATTTGCCGGTGAAGACCGCTACACCACCAAAGAAAGTGAGCGTTTGCTTCGTCTGCCGCTGTTCTACAATCTCGCGCCCGTCAATCAGCGCACGGTGATTAATACGCTCCTGAGCTATTTCCACTGATATGTCTCTGGCGAAAGCATCGGTGTGGACCGCCGCGTCCACGCTCGTAAAGATTGGCACCGGGCTGTTAGTGGTTAAACTTCTGGCCGTCTCGTACGGCCCTTCAGGCGTTGGACAGGCCGGTAATTTCCGCCAGCTTGTGACCGTGCTTGGGGTTCTCGCAGGTGCCGGTATTTTCAACGGCGTGACCAAATATGTTGCACAGTATCATGACGACGACGCCGCATCGCTTCGCAAGGTGGTTGGCACGTCGTCCGCGATGGTATTGGGCTTCTCGACCCTGCTGGCGGTTGTATTTCTTCTTGCGGCGGCCCCCATCAGTCAGGGGCTTTTCGGCAACACGCATTATCAGGGCCTGGTGCGCCTGGTTGCGCTCGTGCAGATGGGCATTGCCTGGGCCAACCTGCTGTTAGCCTTGATGAAAGGTTTTCGTGATGCGGCCGGGAACGCGCTGGCGCTGATTGCGGGCAGCCTTATCGGCGTTATTGCCTATTACTTTTGCTATCGTCTGGGCGGCTACGAAGGCGCACTGCTTGGCCTGGCGCTGGTTCCCGCGCTGGTCGTGATCCCCGCTGCGTTAATGTTAATGCGCAGACGCACGATTCCGCTTAGCTATCTCAAACCGCAGTGGGACAAAATTCTGGCAGGGCAATTGGGGAAATTTACCCTAATGGCACTCATCACGTCCGTTACATTGCCCGTGGCGTACGTGATGATGCGTAACCTGCTGGCGGCGCACTACAGCTGGGATGAAGTGGGGATCTGGCAAGGTGTGAGCAGTATTTCTGACGCGTATCTTCAGTTTATCACCGCGTCATTTAGCGTTTATTTACTGCCGACCTTGTCGCGTCTGGTGTCAAAAAAGGACATTACGCGCGAGATTGGCCGCTCTCTGCGTTTTGTACTTCCCGCTGTGGCCGCCGCGAGTTTGACCGTCTGGTTGCTGCGAGATGTGGCGATCTGGCTGCTGTTCTCGGCGAAATTTACCGCGATGCGCGATCTGTTTGCCTGGCAACTGGTGGGCGATGTACTGAAAGTGGGTGCTTACGTTTTTGGCTATCTGGTGATTGCTAAAGCGTCGCTGCGATTGTACATCCTGGCGGAAATCAGCCAGTTTGCGCTCTTAACCGCTTTCTCTCTTTGGCTGATCCCTGCGCACGGCGCCCTGGGGGCGTCACAGGCCTATATGGCAACTTACATCGTCTATTTCGCTGCCTGTTGCGGCGTATTTTTACTTTGGCGTAAACGCGCATGACTGCACTGATTCATGTGTTGGGATCGAATATCCCGCACCATAACCAAACCGTTTTGCGGTTCTTCAATGATGAGCTGGCGAGCACGAGCGCCGATGCGCGCGAATTTATGCTCGTTGGCCAGGACAATGGGCTAGGCGACGCTTACCCGGCACTGTCGTTGACCTGCTTTGCGGACAAAGCGACGCTGGCGAAAGCCGTTATCGCCAAAGCAAAAGCTAATCGCGATCGG
This sequence comes from Lelliottia amnigena, assembly GCA_900635465.1. NCBI lineage: Bacteria > Pseudomonadati > Pseudomonadota > Gammaproteobacteria > Enterobacterales > Enterobacteriaceae > Lelliottia > Lelliottia amnigena. The sequence continues at coordinate 4,266,904 of LR134135.1, read as the reverse complement.
CGTTTCTTCTTTCACGGGCAGTTCAACACCGGTTTATGGCTGGCGTTGCTGAGCGGCGGTATTAAGCCTGCACAGTTTAGCTGGCATATCTGGGGCGCGGACCTGTATGAAGCGTCGCGCGGCTGGAAATTCCGTCTCTTTTATCCGCTGCGCCGCATGGCCCAGGGACGCGTGGGCTGCGTCTTTGCGACGCGCGGCGATCTGAATTATTTTGCGAAGCAGCATCCGAATGTCCGTGGGGAGTTACTCTATTTTCCGACACGTATGGATCCTGCGCTGAATGGGATGGCAATCGACGCCCAGCGCGAAGGTAAACTCACCGTCCTGGTGGGCAATTCGGGCGATCGCAGCAACGACCATATTGCGGCACTGAAAGCGGTGCACCAGCAGTTTGGCGATACGGTAAACGTTATCGTCCCCATGGGCTATCCTGCTAATAACGACGCGTACATTGACGAGGTACGACAGAGTGGTCTGGCGTTGTTCAGCGCCGAGAATCTGCAGATTCTCAGCGATAAGCTGGCGTTTGACGAGTACCTGGCTTTGCTGCGTCGATGCGATCTCGGTTACTTCATCTTTGCGCGCCAGCAGGGGATTGGAACGCTGTGTCTGCTGATTCAGGCCGGCATTCCGTGCGTCCTCAATCGTGAAAATCCGTTCTGGCAGGATATGGCGGAGCAGAATATTCCCGTCCTGTTTACGACAGATGAATTGAATGAAAACGTGGTGCGTGAAGCGCAACGTCAACTGGCGCTGGTGGACAAAAATGCCATCGACTTTTTCAGCCCTAACTATCTCACGCCGTGGCACCAGGCGCTGCGAATTGCTGCGGGAGACAACGCATGAGCCAGTTGCAATTTAGCGGCTTGTTGGTGATTTGGCTTCTGAGCTCGCTGTTTATCGCGACATTGACCTGGTTTGAATTCCGCCGCGTGCGCTTTAACTTTAACGTCTTCTTTTCTCTTTTGTTTTTACTGACTTTTTTCTTCGGTTTCCCGCTAACCAGTATCCTGGTGTTTCGTTTTGATGTGGGCGTCGCGCCGCCCGAAATTCTGATGCAGGCGTTGTTATCGGCAACCTGTTTCTACGCGGTTTATTACGTGACCTATAAAACGCGCTTACGCCCGGTAAACCACGCCCCGCGTCGCCCGTTGTTCACCATGAATCGGGTGGAAACGCACCTGACATGGGTGATGCTGATGATTATCGCGCTGGTTAGCGTCGGTATCTTCTTTATGCATAACGGCTTTTTGCTGTTTAAGCTGCATTCTTATAGCCAGATTTTCTCTGCAGAAGTGTCGGGTGTAGCGCTTAAGCGCTTCTTCTACTTCTTCATTCCGGCAATGCTGGTGGTCTATTTTCTGCGTCAGGACAGCAAGGCGTGGCTGTTTTTCCTGGTCAGCACCGTGGCGTTTGGCATGCTCACCTACATGATTGTCGGCGGCACACGCGCAAACATTATCATCGCTTTCGCCATCTTCCTGTTTATCGGTATCCTTCGCGGCTGGATTTCCCTGTGGATGCTGGTCGCGGCAGGCGTGTTTGGTATTGTCGGTATGTTCTGGCTCGCGCTGAAACGCTATAGCCTGGACGTGAGCGGTGACGAAGCGTTTTATACTTTCCTGTACCTCACCCGCGACACCTTCTCGCCGTGGGAAAACCTGGCGTTGCTGCTGCAAAACTACGACAAAATCGAATTTCAGGGGCTGGCGCCGATCGTGCGCGATTTCTACGTCTTTATCCCCACCTGGCTATGGCCAGACCGACCAGGAATTGTGCTGAACACGGCGAATTATTTCACCTGGGAAGTACTGAACAACCATTCTGGGTTGGCAATTTCGCCAACGTTAATCGGCTCACTGGTCGTTATGGGGGGCGTTTGGTTTATTCTGCCCGGCGCGGTGGCGGTGGGTTTAATCATCAAATGGTTTGACTGGCTATACGTCCGTGGGAACGAGGAGACGAATCGCTATAAGGCGGCGATTTTGCACAGTTTCTGCTTTGGTGCCATTTTCAATATGATCGTATTGGCGCGTGAAGGGCTGGATTCGTTCGTCTCGCGCGTGGTGTTCTTCATGGTGGTTTTTGGTGTCTGCCTGCTCCTGGCGAAGCTGTTGTACTGGCTGTTTGATGTTGCTGGCCTGGTTCACAAACGCGAGCTGCGGGCTGCCAGGACGCTTTCCCAAGTCTGAGTAAGGATAATAATGACTGACAATACTTCTGCGCCAGTGTACGCGCTGCGCGGCCTGCAACTCATTGGCTGGCGTGATATGCAGCATGCGCTGGATTTTTTATGCGCTGCTGATGGACAGATAAAATCCGGTACGCTGGTGGCGATTAACGCGGAGAAGATGCTGGCCATTGAGGATAACGCTGAAGTGAAAGACCTCATTGATGCGGCAGAATTCAAATATGCCGATGGCATCAGCGTTGTGCGCTCTATTCGTAAGAAATTCCCTGAGGCGCGTGTTTCACGCGTGGCGGGCGCGGATCTGTGGGAAGCCTTAATGGCGCGTGCCGGGGCTGCCAATACGCCAGTATTTCTTATCGGTGGCAAGCCAGAAATTCTTTCACAAACAGAGCAGAAACTGCGTACGCAGTGGAACGTGAATATCGTGGGAAGTCAGGACGGCTACTTCAAACCGGAAGATCGTCAGGCGCTTTTTGAACGCGTCCGTGACAGCGGTGCAAAGATTGTGACCGTTGCGATGGGCTCCCCGCGTCAGGAGATTCTGATGCGCGACTGCCGACTGATTTGCCCTGATGCGCTCTATATGGGCGTGGGCGGCACGTACGATGTCTTTACCGGTCATGTAAAACGTGCACCGAAAGTGTGGCAAAATTTAGGGCTTGAGTGGCTGTATCGTCTGCTTTCTCAGCCAAGTCGCATCACGCGACAGATTAAACTCCTGCGGTACCTCGCCTGGCATTACACCGGCAAAATGTAATCAAAATGTAGCGCGATATGCTGTTCGCGCTGCAACTCCCCTGCAAAACTGCTGCGTTTGTGTGCAATGCATTCATTTATTTAATGCATCGTTTGCCATTTGGCAGAATTTAAGAAACCATTCTCACCCTCATCGCAGTGCCATGGTGTTTTTGCGCCAACCGTTAATCATGACGGTCGGTGCAGCATGGCCTGTTATGGCGAAATCTTTACCCATAACAATAACCGGCGTAGGCCCGGAAGAAGCAAACACAACCGAGGATTTATGGCAGAGAAAAAACCTGAGCTACAGCGTGGGCTGGAAGCTCGACACATTGAATTGATAGCGCTTGGCGGCACCATCGGCGTTGGCCTGTTTATGGGCTCCGCCAGTACGCTGAAATGGGCGGGTCCGTCCGTTTTGCTGGCATATATTGTCGCCGGGTTATTCGTCTTCTTTATCATGCGCTCGATGGGTGAAATGCTGTTCCTTGAGCCAGTTGCCGGGTCATTTGCCGTCTACGCGCACCGCTACATGAGTCCCTTCTTTGGCTATCTCACGGCCTGGTCCTACTGGTTTATGTGGATGGTGGTGGGGATATCAGAAATTACCGCGATAGGGGTTTACGTCCAGTTCTGGTTCCCGGATATGGTGCAGTGGATACCCGCCTTGATAGCCGTGGGGTTGGTGGCATTAGCTAACCTCGCTGCCGTGCGTTTGTACGGCGAAATTGAGTTCTGGTTTGCAATGATCAAGGTCACCACCATTATCGTGATGATTGTCGTGGGTCTGGGCGTGATTTTCTTTGGCTTTGGTAACGGCGGTCAGGCGATTGGTTTCGGGAATCTGACCGAGCACGGCGGCTTCTTTGCCGGCGGCTGGAAAGGTTTTCTGACGGCGCTCTGCATTGTGGTCGCATCTTATCAGGGCGTAGAGCTGATTGGGATCACCGCGGGTGAAGCGAAAAACCCACAGGTCACGCTGCGCAGCGCAGTGGGTAAGGTGCTGTGGCGTATCCTGATTTTCTATGTGGGCGCGATTTTCGTTATCGTAACGATCTTCCCGTGGAACCAAATTGGCACTACCGGCAGCCCGTTCGTGCTCACCTTCGCTAAAATTGGCATCACTGCAGCAGCGGGGATCATTAACTTTGTGGTGCTGACCGCAGCGCTATCCGGCTGTAACAGCGGAATGTACAGCTGCGGGCGTATGCTCTACGCATTAGCCAACAATCGTCAGTTGCCGGCAGCCGTTGGAAAAGTCTCCCGTTCAGGCGTACCGGTTGCGGGCGTGGCTATTTCCATTGGCATTCTGCTGGTCGGGTCGTGCCTGAACTACATTATTCCGAATCCGCAGCGCGTGTTTGTTTACGTCTATAGCGCAAGCGTGCTGCCGGGCATGGTCCCGTGGTTCGTTATCTTGATCAGTCAGCTGCGTTTTCGCCAGGCGCATAAAGAAGCGATTGCCAGCCATCCGTTCCGCTCCATTATGTTCCCGTGGGCTAACTATTTGACGATGGCATTTCTGATTTGTGTTTTGATTGGCATGTATTTCAATGAAGACACTCGCATGTCGCTGTTTGTCGGCATGATCTTTATGGCTGCAGTGTCGGTCGGATACAAGATTTTTGGCCTGAGTCGGCACGCTTAACGCTAAAAAGTAGAGTTAGAAACAGCAAAATGCGCAAAGCATAACCAAACGCGCATTTATTTTGAAAAAGCACTAGACAGCAGGCCGAGACCTCCGTAATATCCAGCCCCGCAACGGCGCTAAGCGCCCGTAGCTCAGCTGGATAGAGCGCTGCCCTCCGGAGGCAGAGGTCTCAGGTTCGAATCCTGTCGGGCGCACCATTTACCCGGTGCTGGAGCTGCGGTGGTCTGTTAAGTAGACAGAACCGCGTGAAAGAATAAGTTGTGGTGGCTATAGCTCAGTTGGTAGAGCCCTGGATTGTGATTCCAGTTGTCGTGGGTTCGAGTCCCATTAGCCACCCCATTATTATAAGTTGTGACATGCGACGGTGGCGGAATTGGTAGACGCGCTAGCTTCAGGTGTTAGTGTCTTAACGGACGTGGGGGTTCAAGTCCCCCCCCTCGCACCACGACTTAAAGAGTTGAACTAGAAATTCAAAAAAGCAGTATTTCGGCGAGTAGCGCAGCTTGGTAGCGCAACTGGTTTGGGACCAGTGGGTCGGAGGTTCGAATCCTCTCTCGCCGACCAATTTTGAACCCCGCTTCGGCGGGGTTTTTTGTTTTCTGCGATTCCTTCATCTGTAGTCATTTCCCGACAACGCCATCGCGGTTTGTCGCAATTCAGAGACATATAGTTATCTGATTTTTAAGGTAATTTTAATAACTGGATTATAGTGTCTCTGCCAGGAGACACCTGGGGCAGCTTTGCGCTCTCACTTTCAGTATCTATTCACTCCAAAAAGAAAAAACTCCTTAATTCTTAAAATGTTGCAAAGCGAATAAGTTATGGATGCAACCCTGGCACGTAACATGCAATAATATACGCGTAGATGCTCATTCCACCTCTTATGTTCGCCTTAGTGCCTCATAAACTCAGGAATGACGCAGAGCCATTTACGGTGCTTATCGTCCACCGACAGATGTCGCTTCGGCCTCATCAAACACCATGGACACAACGTTGAGTGAAGCACCAAATATGTTGTCGAATAGATCTGTTTAACGCCTGCTTTTTAGCAGGCGTTTTTTTATGGATTATTCCCGGTAACGCGCCATCACTGCTGCCACCATTATTAACGCGCTGGCGGACACGATATACAACGCCTGACCGGCCCCAAGCGTTGCAGCAAGCACTGCTGCAAAACAGGTGAACACGGACGCACTAAGAGTTTGCCACCGCCATGCTTTACCGCTCGCGGCTGAAACCTGTCGCGTCTCAAAATGACTCAATACCCCATAGGTTCCGGCTGCAAACACAATGTTTGAGACCAAATGAGCGACAAAAATCATCCCCAGGGCCGCTGTCTGGACTCCCGCACAAAGCGGAATCAGCCCATAAGCCAGTAAAAAGAGGCTCAGGCAGGTTAGCAAAGGACGATTGCGATTTGCGTAGCGCGGAAGGCTGTCTCTATTCAACAGCATCGGTCCGCACAGTTGGCCGAGGCTACGGGCAAACAGCAAAGGGAGTGCCAGCCCCGCTGCGTTGGTCGGGTGGATTTGCTGCGCTAGCGCGGGAAGCAGTGCCATCGCGGGCGCCCCCACGGCTGCCAGAGCCGGAAGAAGCAGGAGGCTGCGTTTCTGTTGCACAGAGAGTCTCTTCCAGTGCAACGGTTCTGACGTCGTGGTTTTTGCAGGACCTGCCGCCCTTAACGTCAGCGCGCTTCCAGCCAGCGATAACATCACGAGAGAACCGATAAAGCTGGCGGCGTCTATGGCCAACAGCGTCAGTACCGGCAGATAGTCAAACAGCACAATCCCCAACCCCATTCCTAACAGCACTTGCGAAGCAAAAATCACATTTTCCAGACAGGTGGCGGCAGGGAGTTCGTCTGCGGTTAAAGCTCGCTTAAACAGCAGAGTGAGGGCAGGCCAGCTCATCCCGGTAAGCAGAGTTTCCGTTGACTGAACGGCTAATAACGCCGTGACGCTGTGATAATGAATGCCCAGCAGGGGAAAGAGCAGAGCCGTTAGGCCTAAAAGCTCCGTCAGTATCAACAGATGAACAGGTGAGTAAAACCGGCAGAGTTTTTCCCCTATCAGGCTGCCAATAAATCCCGGTAAGGTCGCGAAAAGATAAGCGACTGTGAGCAATGAGGCGGGGGCTTTCCAGCTCAACAGCAAGCCAAAGATAACGACCTGCGTTAAGCCATTCCCCAGAGAGGTAAAGACGAACGCACAGGCTAGCATGCGAAGCCAACGATGGCGTCGCAGCGCTTCAAAGAGCGCATACAAAAGGGTGTTCATAAAACGGTCCTTTCAAGAACGATTTGTTCCACGCAGCAAAATGCGCGTGTATGAAAAAAAGGTTAATGAAAAGACATCGTTACATTGGCGGGAGAGTTCTCTAATGACGTTGCTAAGAATGTAGCAGGAGAAAGGGAATAAAAAAAGGAGGCCGTTTGGCCTCCCTTTTGATGTTTACACATGATGGATGCTTAAACCTCACTGCCGTTATTTTGCAACGTGAGCAGCAGGCCATCACGACGCATCGCTGCGGCTTCTTCTGGCTTGTGCTGTTTGTCCAGCGAGTCGGCAAGCCATGCATAATCAAACGCATCCGGGCGCTGTTTTAACGCAGCGCGGAAGGCGAGGCTCGCCTCCTGCCATTCGCCGTGCTTCATCAGCGACTGACCCAGCGTACTCCATAGCAGCGGACGATCGCCTACCGTCTTGATCTGCTGGCGTAACATTTTTTCCATCTGCTCAGGATTATTGGTCTTGAGACGCGGGATCACCATCACCAGACGATCGTCATACTGACGCTTCAGACCATCAAGAATGATCTCCTGCGCGGTGTCATGATCGTCACATTCGATGAGATGTTCAGCCATCGCCACCTGCAATGGAACTTGCTGGCGCGTCTTACGGCTCTGATTTTTCCACCAGGTTTTCAGACCGTCGCTACCCAGATCGGCACGCGCCTGATCCATCAGGCCAATCCACGCCTGACGTTGCAGTGCATCGCGGTGTTCATCATCGCCCACCTCTGCTTTCGCTATGGAAGGAATAATATCCAGCAATGAACCCCAGGCGCCGGTGCGGATATACGCCTGCTCTGCAAGACGCAATACTTCCGGATGGCGTGGCGTGATTTCCAGCAAACGGTCTACACCGTGACGCGCTGCGTGGTTTTCACCTCGCGCCAGCTGCAGGCGCACGCGTGTGATTTCAACCGGAATCTGGTCGTTAGAAGCCAGTTCGGACGCACGCTCAAGATGCTGATTGGCACGCATTTCATCGCCGCGCTGCTGGGCGGCTTCTGCTGCCAGCAGATAGTTCACCACGGGCTGCTCAGCGTGATCGGCGTTTTTCGACATTAGCTTTTCAACTTGCTGATAATCGCCTTCAGCCAGTTTCAGCAGCGCCTGTTCGGTCTGCTTGCGTGCGCGACGGCGTTTGCGGCCAACAAACCAGCTGCGGGTATGTGCACCCGTGCGGAAAATATGGCGCAGGATCCATTCGATGGCAAAGAGCACCACCATGGTGAGGATCAAGATGATCACCAGCCCGTGACGCTCGTTTCGATGTTGTAGTTATCGGTCTGGATCAGCACGTAGCCTTGATGGCCTGCCAGCATGGGACCCAAGACGATCCCGCCGATCAACAATAAGAAGAGTAATAAGACTTTTAACATGATTACTCTCCTTGAGGCGCGCTTTCGGGCGCAGGGGCTGCTGCATCTTGCTGTGCGGCAACGCCGGGCTGTGCCAGCAAGTTACGCACGCGGGTTTGCATCAGCTTTTCCAAAATTGGCTGGCTTTCGAGCTGGTCCGGAACGTTCATCGTGATGTTCTGCTGACTCAGCTTATCAACGTCATCCAAAAACGCCGTTGTGGTGGCATCGCTGGTGTCGTAGTAAGCACGGACCCACGTAGACACATTATCCAGCGCCTGTTTGTACGTCTCTTCCTGATGGCGCGGTACGGCCTGCGCGGCGACCAGCAGGCGGGAACGAATGTTTTCGCGCAGATAGACGTCCTGGTTTGGGGCTAACAGCGGCACGGCGGTCTCGTCACGACGGCGGACAGTAATGAAGCTGTCCATAAAGTTCTGCCAGCTTTTTTGCAGGTTGATGCGCCACTCCCTCAGGGAACTCGACAGCTCAGTGCCGTCAGAATCCATCGGGGTGTCGTCGTCGTTGTTATCGGCCAGACGCAGATTATCTATCTGATTCGACAGCTGATTTACTTTGAGAATAATACCGTCGTAATCAACTTGCGAGACGGCACCCAGGCTGGCGATATCTTCGGTAATGGCACGGCGAGCGGTGATAAGACTCGGATCGTTCATGTCAGCCAGGCTGGCGTCCGCGCTCTTCAGCAGCGCAGCAGCAGTGGTGACATCCTGATCGCTCCACAGCTTGCGCCCGGCCAGTTTCACCAGGAAATCCGCCTGCGAAAGCAGCCAGGTTTTGGCATCCGTTCCAGAAATCGTCGCGACTTTTTCTTGAACTTCACCAAGCTGTTTGGTCAGCTCTTCTTGCTTCGTATTCGCTTCGGCAAGCTGCGTTGATTGCTGCTTAATCACGCTTTCCAGCTCGGCTTTCTGCGTTTCTTGCGCTTTTTGCAGGGCCGTTATCTGATTCACCAGCGCATCGCTGGTCGCCGACTGATTTGTCGCCTGTTTCTTCACCACGCCATACAAGCCAACGCCTGCCGCCAGCGCAATGGCGATGGCGATAGCGCTCAGCGCCAGACTGGTTTTGTTATTGCCGTTTTTCTTCTCAACTGTTTTCTCAGTCGTCTCTGGCTGTGGCGCAATCTCCACAGTCTCCTTGGTCTCTTCAACCACGGCGGAGGATTTTTCTTGTTCCGTCATTATGGCTTCCCATTATGAGAGTTATTGTAATGCGCGCAGCAGCGCATCGTTGTCGGCGTTATCAGCGATCCGAATCTCTTGCCAGCCCAATTCCCGGGCCAGGTTCGCCAGACGCTCACTGACGACCAGAAGTCGGCAGCGGAGTAACCAGTTTTCACGATACCATTGTGGAATCAGCGACCAGAGCTGTTGCAGCATTTCGCCGCTGGTGACCACCAGTGTATCAACGCCGCGCTGATGCCAGCGCATTGCCTCTTCTGCCCCATCATAATATTTCGCACAGCGCTGGTAGCACTCGCAGAACGTGACCTCTGCGTTGCGTGCCGTTAAGGTTTCGCCCAATAATTCACGCCCACCGTTTCCGCGAAGAATCAGCGCGCGCTTTCCAGCAACAGTTTGTAATTCAGGTAATTGTAGCAAGACTTCGCTGATTTCCCGATCTAATGGATAGCGAACGTCAATTCCACTGACGGTATGCAATGCCAGAGCGGTGGTACGCCCGATGGCAAAATAGCGCGGTGCAGTCGGCCAGCGTCTGTTTTCTTGCTGCAACTGGGCATGCGCAAACTCCACGGCATGTTGTGACAAAGCGAAAACGAGATCGCCTTCTTGCAGGGCATAAAGCGAGTTGGCGAGCGTGGAAAGCTCGCGACCCGGGGAGAACTCAATCAGCGGAAAGCTCCATGCCACCTGCCCAAGTGTGCGCAGACGGCTCACTAATTGCTCTCCTGCGGGAGACGGGCGGGTGACGAGAATATTCATGCTGGTGGTTCTCCGTTATAAACGTCAGCGAGGATCGCGCGCGCGCCGTTATCAAGCAGCTCTTCGGCCAGTGATACACCCAGCATTTCGGCATCTAGTGGCAAGCCGCGGCGCTCACCGCGCACCATTTGTGAACCGTCAGGTGCGCCCACTAATGCGCGCAGCCAAAGTTCACCGTTAATCAATTCAGCATAGCTGCCAATCGGAACCTGACAGCCGCCTTCAAGACGCATATTCATCGCCCGTTCAGCCTGGACGCGAATGGCGGTTTCCTCGTGATTCAACGGTGAAAGCAGTGCGCGGGTGCGGTCGTCATCGAGACGACATTCAATGCCCACAGCGCCCTGGCCGACAGCAGGCAGGCAAAGCTCTGGTGGCATGGCGACACGAATTCGTGATTCCAGCCCAAGGCGCTTAAGGCCAGCGACCGCCAGAATAATGGCATCATAATCGCCATTATCGAGCTTACCGAGGCGTGTGCCGACGTTTCCGCGCAGAGAGCGGATAACCAAATCGGGGCGGCGTTCAGCCAGCTGACACTGACGGCGTAAACTTGACGTGCCAACCACGCTTCCTTCCGGCAAATCGTCCAGGGAAGCGTAGTGGTTTGAAACGAAAGCATCGCGGGGATCTTCGCGCTCGCAAATTGTCACCAGCCCTAATCCTTCTGGGAATTCGACCGGGACATCCTTCATCGAATGGACAGCGATATCGGCGCGGTTCTCAAGCAGTGCGATTTCCAGCTCTTTGACAAACAAGCCTTTTCCGCCCACTTTTGCCAGTGGCGTATCAAGAATCACATCGCCGCGCGTCACCATCGGTACCAGTTCAACACGCAACCCCTGATGGCAGGCTTCGAGGCGCTGCTTAACATATTGTGCCTGCCAAAGCGCGAGTGGGCTTTGGCGTGTGGCAATTCTCAAAACATTGTCTAACATGCTTGTTACCGTCTTTATCGTCCACCATGCATCCTAACATTGTTGACTCTGGGATGTCAGTTTTACGGTCGATGAAGGGGAGAGGGACTCGGCGGTGCTCTGGCCATCCGCAGCCGTATTAAGGAATTTACACGTTAAGATCGATGCTACACTTGTCTGTAGCGCATCTTTCTTTACGGTCAATCGGCAAGGTGTTAGATTGATCACGTTTTAGACCATTTTTTCGTCTGTGCCACCATAATGATAAGGACGAAAAAGGGTAACGGTTCTTTTTTGAAATACTGCGGGCTCGTAATCTTTCGCTTTATTGAACGGTTGCTACGTCCGGAAACATCAGGCGATATGTCTTGTACCTCTATATTGAGACTCTGAAACAGAGACTGGATGCCATAAATCAATTGCGCGTGGATCGTGCGCTTGCTGCCATGGGACCTGCTTTCCAACAGGTTTACAGTCTGCTGCCAACATTATTGCACTACCACCATCCGCTGATGCCGGGCTACCTTGACGGTAACGTTCCCAGGGGCATCTGCATTTTCACGCCTGATGAAACCCAACAGCATTATCTTAGCGAACTCGAACTTTACCGAGGTATGCCAGCGCAGGAGTCTCCAGAAGGTGAGTTGCCTATTACCGGCATTTACACCATGGGGAGTACCTCATCGGTAGGACAGAGCTGTTCTTCTGATCTGGATATCTGGGTTTGCCATCAATCCTGGCTCGATAACGAAGAGCGTCAGCTGTTGCAGCGTAAATGCAGCCTGCTCGAAAGCTGGGCGGCGTCTCTTGGCGTGGAAGTCAGCTTCTTCCTGATTGATGAAAACCGTTTCCGCCATAATGAAAGTGGCAGTCTGGGTGGTGAAGACTGCGGCTCAACGCAGCACATGTTACTGCTGGATGAATTTTATCGCAGTGCTGTGCGCCTCGCCGGTAAGCGTATTCTTTGGAATATGGTGCCGTGCGAAGAAGAAGAGCATTACGACGATTACGTCATGTCGCTCTATTCGCAGGGTGTGTTAACCCCAAACGAATGGCTGGATTTGGGCGGTTTAAGCTCCCTGTCTGCTGAAGAATACTTTGGCGCAAGCCTGTGGCAGCTCTACAAAAGTATCGATTCACCGTACAAAGCGGTGTTAAAAACGCTGCTGCTTGAGGCATATTCCTGGGAATATCCCACGCCACGCCTGTTGGCAAAAGATATCAAACAGCGTCTGCATGATGGGGAAATTGTCTCCTTCGGGCTTGATGCCTACTGCATGATGCTGGAACGCGTCACTGAATACCTGAAAGCCATCGATGACCACACGCGTCTCGATTTGGTGCGTCGATGTTTCTATCTCAAAGTCTGTGAAAAACTCAGCCGCGAACGCGCATGCGTTGGCTGGCGTCGTGAAGTGGTGAGTCAGCTTGTCAAAGAGTGGGGATGGGACGAAGAACGTCTGTCCATGCTCGATAACCGCGCCAACTGGAAAATCGATCAGGTACGTGAAGCGCACAACGAATTGCTCGATGCGATGATGCAGAGCTACCGTAACCTGATTCGTTTTGCCCGCCGCAATAATCTCAGCGTTTCCGCCAGCCCGCAGGATATCGGTGTTTTGACCCGTAAACTGTACGCAGCGTTTGAAGCGCTGCCTGGCAAAGTCACGCTGGTTAACCCGCAGATTTCACCGGATCTGTCAGAGCTCAATCTGACCTTTATTTATGTCCCGCCAGGTCGCGCGAACCGCACCGGCTGGTATCTCTACAACCGTGCGCCAAGCATGGATTCGATCGTTAGCCATCAGCCGCTGGAATATAACCGCTATCTTAACAAGCTGGTGGCCTGGGCTTGGTTTAACGGCCTGCTGACCTCTCGCACTCGCCTGTTTATTAAGGGCAACGACGTTGTTGATTTAGCCAAGCTGCAGGAGATGGTCGCGGACGTGTCGCATCACTTCCCGCTGCGTCTGCCTGCGCCGACGCCGAAAGCGCTCTACAGCCCGTGTGAAATTCGTCATCTGGCGATTATCGTCAACCTGGAATACGACCCGACGGCGGCGTTCCGCAATCAGGTTGTCCATTTTGATTTCCGCAAGCTGGATGTCTTCAGCTTTGGCGAGCAGCAAAATTGCCTGATTGGTAGCGTTGACCTGCTGTATCGCAACTCGTGGAACGAAGTGCGAACCCTGCATTTCAACGGCGAGCAGGCGATGATTGAGGCGTTAAAAACGATTCTCGGGAAGATGCATCAGGATGCCGCGCCGCCAGACAGCGTCGAAGTGTTCTGCTACAGCCAGCATCTGCGGGGCCTGATCCGTACCCGTGTGCAGCAGCTTGTCTCTGAATGTATTGAACTGCGTCTTTCGAGCACCCGTCATGAAACCGGGCGTTTCAAAGCGCTGCGCGTTTCCGGCCAGACCTGGGGCCTGTTCTTCGAACGCCTGAATGTGTCCGTGCAAAAACTGGAAAACGCGATCGAGTTTTATGGTGCCATCTCGCACAACAAGCTGCACAGCCTGTCCGTTCAGGTCGAAACCAATCCAGTCAGTCTGCCGCAGGTGGTGGATGGCTATGCCAGCGAAGGGATTATTCAGTTCTTCTTCGAAGAGGCGGATGATGAATCTGGATTTAATATTTACATTCTGGATGAAACCAACCGTGCAGAGGTTTATCACCACTGCGAAGGGAGCAAAGAAGATTTGGTTCGCGATGTGAGCCGTTTCTATTCGTCATCGCACGATCGCTTTACCTACGGCTCAAGCTTCATCAACTTTAACTTGCCGCAGTTCTATCAGATTGTGAAAGTCGATGGACGTGCGCAGGTCATTCCGTTCCGTAATCAGGTGGTTGCAGCCCCTCCGATGAACCTGGACGAAAACCAGCCGCTGTTACAGCAGTATTTTTCCTGAGTGCGACCCGACCCTCTCCCGTGGGAGAGGGTGCAAACAGTCAAAAATCGTCTCTGACAGAAGAAAGTGACTGTTAACCTCGGAAACTGATCGCTTCGCCTGCCTGTTGCGTCGCCGCCTGTTCCAGCAAATCCCAGAACATCTCGCCGCTACGGTCGCAAATCCAGTCGTCCCCTTTCAGATTGAAATGGTAGCCGCCCTGTTTTGTTGCCAGCCACACCTGATGAAGCGGCTCCTGGCGATTAATAATAATTTTGCTGCCGTTCTCGAAGGTTAATGTCAGCACGCCGCCGTTGATCTCACAATCAATATCGCTGTCGCCATCCCAGTCGTCCAGACGCGCTTCGATGGTCTGCCACAAGTTATCGGCAAGGCGATGAAATTCACTGTCATTCATGGTTTTGTTCCTGTTTTTCGTGATGGCGGGAGTATAACGCTAAATAAATCCCGTTGCAGGAAAGCGGCAAACTCTTGCTTTTGTGTCTTCTCCTGCGATGATAGAAACAGAAAGCATGAACTTACGGGCCACCACTAATGAAAAACGTTTTTCGAACGCTTGCCGTTCTCGTCACTCTGTTTAGCCTGACCGGCTGTGGACTGAAGGGACCGCTCTATTTCCCGCCTGCGGATAAATCCGCGCCACCGCCGACGAAACCGGTGAACAGTCAGATTGAGTCATCCACGCCTGTGAGCAACGATCGCGGCGATAACGGTGGCCCAAGCCAGGTCAATTACTGAGAACCAGTTTCGGTACCCGCGCAATGGAGTAGATGATGCAGTTCTCTAAAATGCATGGCCTTGGCAACGATTTTATGGTCGTCGACGCGGTAACGCAGAATGTCTTTTTCTCACCCGAGCTGATTCGCCGCCTCGCGGATCGGCATGTGGGCGTCGGTTTTGATCAGCTGCTGGTGGTCGAGCCGCCGTACGATCCGGATCTCGATTTTCACTATCGCATCTTTAATGCGGACGGCAGTGAAGTCTCGCAGTGTGGCAACGGCGCGCGCTGTTTCGCGCGCTTTGTGCGTCTGAAAGGCCTGACTAACAAGCGCGATATCTGCGTTAGCACGGCGAATGGCCGGATGGTGTTAAGCGTCACAGACGATGAGCTGGTGCGCGTGAATATGGGCGAGCCCAACTTCGAGCCATCAGCCGTACCGTTTCGCGCCATCAAAGCGGAAAAGACCTATATTATGCGCGCGTCCGAGCAGACAGTATTGTGCGGCGTCGTCTCAATGGGAAATCCCCACTGCGTGATTCAGGTTGATGATGTTGATATGGCAGCCGTAGAAATCCTCGGCCCCATCATGGAAAGCCACGAGCGCTTTCCGGAGCGGGCGAATATCGGATTTATGCAGGTGATGAAGCGTGAACACATCCGCCTGCGCGTCTATGAGCGCGGCGCTGGCGAAACGCGAGCCTGTGGCAGCGGCGCTTGTGCGGCCGTGGCTGTCGGTATATCGCAAGGTCTACTGGCAGAAGAGGTTCGCGTGGAATTGCCGGGCGGTCGTCTTGATATCGCCTGGAAAGGTCCGGGTCATCCGCTGTTTATGACTGGCCCGGCGGCACATGTTTATGACGGGTTTATCCATCTATGAAACAACCAGGGGAAGAACTGCAGGAAATAATGACGGAACTGGATGACCGGGCTGTTGTTGATTATCTGCTGCGCAATCCTGAGTTTTTTATCCGCAATGCACGCGTGGTTGAACAAATGCGCGTGCCGCATCCCGTGCGCGATACCGTGTCGCTGGTTGAATGGCACATGGCGCGTTCGCGTAAACACATCGATCAGCTCGAAGAAAACATGACCCTGCTGATGGAACAGGCCAGCAATAACGAAAGCCTGTTTTATCGTCTGCTGAACTTGCAGGCGCGGCTGGCGTCGGCGCACAGCCTTGAAGAGTTTCTCAGCCGCTTCCACCGCTGGGCGCGTGAAATAGGCCTGGCGGGGGCGACGATTCGTTTATTCCCCGATCGCTGGCGCATCGGCGCGCCGTCCGGTTTTACGCATCTGGCCTTGAATCGTCAAACGTTTGAACCGCTGCGCATCCAGCGTCTTGGGCACGAGCATCACTATCTTGGGCCGCTGAACGGACCTGAGCTGCTGGTAGTTCTGCCGGAAGCCAAAGCGATTGGCTCAGTGGCGATGTCGCTGATGGGGCGTGAAGGCGATCTGGGCGTGATGTTATTCACCAGCCGCGACGCGCACCATTACGAACAGGGACAGGGCACGCATTTGCTGCAGGAAATCGCCCTGATGCTGCCGGAACTGCTGGAGCGTTGGATTGAGCGCGTATGACGGACGCTCCTCTTAGCCTCTTCGTTGCGCGTTTTCTGCGTTATCTGGGCGTTGAACGCCAGCTCAGCCCAATTACGCTGCTGAACTATCAGCGTCAGCTGGATGCGATAATGCAACTGGCGGAAGAGATCGGCCTCAAAAGCTGGCCGCTTTGCGATGCCGCGACCGTACGCGCGTTTGTTGTGCGCAGTCGTCGTAAAGGTCTGGGTCCGGCGAGCCTGGCGCTACGTCTTTCGGCATTGCGCAGTTTCTTCGACTGGCTGGTAAGCCAGGGCGAACTCAAAGCCAATCCGGCAAAAGGCATATCTACTCCCAAAGCCCCGCGTCATCTGCCGAAAAACATCGACGTTGATGATGTGAATCGCCTGCTTAATATCGATCTTAACGATCCGCTGGCCGTGCGCGATCGCGCCATGCTGGAAGTGATGTACGGCGCGGGATTACGTCTGTCAGAACTGGTGAATTTAGATCTGAAACACCTCGATTTGGATACCGGCGAAGTGTGGGTGATGGGCAAAGGCAGCAAAGAGCGACGCTTGCCGATTGGCCGCAACGCGGTGGCCTGGATTGAACACTGGCTGGATCTGCGTGGGCTGTTTGGTGCAGAGGAAAATGCGCTGTTTCTCTCGAAGCTTGGGAAGCGAATTTCGGCGCGCAACGTACAAAAACGTTTCGCCGAGTGGGGCATTAAGCAGGGGTTAAACAGCCACGTCCATCCGCACAAGCTGCGCCATTCGTTTGCGACGCATATGCTTGAATCCAGCGGTGACCTGCGCGGCGTGCAGGAGCTGCTAGGCCACGCCAATTTATCCACTACCCAAATCTATACCCATCTTGATTTTCAACATCTTGCGTCAGTCTATGACTCGGCGCATCCGCGCGCCAAACGGGGGAAATAATGCGTTTTTACCGCCCATTAGGTCAGATTTCTGCGCTGACTTTTGATCTTGATGACACGCTTTATGACAACCGCCAGGTGATTTTACGCACCGAGCAGGAAGCGCTGGCGTTTGTGCAAAATTACCATCCATCCTTAAAAACACTGCAAAACACCGATTTTCAGCGTTTGCGGCAGGCCTTGCGCGAGACGGAGCCGGACATTTATCACGACGTGACCGAATGGCGTCGTCGTGCAGTGGAACAGGCGATGATCAATGCGGGGCTTACGGCAGCTGAAGCCGCGCTGGGCGCGGAAGCATCCATGGCCAATTTTGCCAAATGGCGCAGCCGAATCGACGTGCCGCAAGAGACGCATGACACGCTGGCGAAACTGGCCGAAAAATGGCCGCTGGTGGCGATCACGAATGGCAACGCCCAGCCAGAGCTGTTTGGGCTTGGCGACTATTTTACCTTCGTCTTCCGCGCGGGTCCGCACGGGCGTTCAAAACCGTTTAGCGATATGTATCATCTGGCGGCAGAAAAATTGGATTTGCCGCTGGGCGAAATCCTGCACGTTGGCGGCGATCTGACGACCGATGTTGCCGGGGCGATCCGCTGCGGCATGCAAGCCTGCTGGATCAAACCCGAAAACGCTGACCTGATGCACACCATCGACAGCCGCCTGTTGCCGCACGTAGAAATTTCGCGGTTGGCATCCCTCACCACGCTGATATAATCACCAGCAGTATTGTATAAATCAACAGTATGTCCGGCAGGCAAAACGCTGCCGGACAGATGACTTCTGGCGGTGCCAATGGACGTTTCTTACCTGCTCGACAGCCTTAATGACAAACAACGTGAAGCGGTCGCCGCGACGCGGACCAATATGCTGGTGCTGGCAGGGGCGGGCAGTGGTAAGACGCGTGTTCTGGTACACCGCATCGCGTGGTTGCAGAGTGTAGAAAACTGCTCGCCGTATTCCATCATGGCCGTGACGTTTACCAACAAAGCGGCGGCGGAGATGCGCCATCGTATTACCCAACTGATGGGCACCAGCCAGGGCGGCATGTGGGTGGGCACGTTCCACGGGCTGGCGCACCGGCTGCTGCGTGCGCACCATATGGACGCGAATCTGCCACAGGATTTCCAGATCCTCGACAGCGAAGACCAGCTGCGATTGCTGAAACGTCTGATTAAGGCGATGAACCTTGACGAGAAGCAATGGCCGCCGCGTCAGGCGATGTGGTACATCAACGGTCAAAAAGACGAAGGGCTGCGCCCGCACCATATTCAAAGCTTTGGCAATCCGGTTGAGCAAACCTGGCAGAAGGTTTACCAGGCCTATCAGGAAGCATGCGATCGCGCGGGTCTGGTGGATTTTGCCGAGCTGCTGCTGCGCGCGCATGAGCTGTGGCTGAACAAGCCGCACATTCTTCAGCATTACCGCGAACGCTTCACCAATATCCTCGTGGATGAGTTCCAGGATACCAACAACATTCAGTACGCGTGGATCCGCATGCTGGCGGGTGACACCGGTAAAGTTATGATCGTGGGCGATGATGACCAGTCGATTTACGGCTGGCGTGGCGCACAGGTCGAAAATATTCAGCGTTTCCTTAATGATTTCCCCGGCGCAGAAACCATTCGTCTGGAGCAAAACTACCGCTCGACGAATAATATTTTGAGCGCCGCCAACGCCCTGATTGAGAACAACAACGGGCGTCTGGGCAAAAAACTGTGGACCGATGGCGTCGACGGCGAACCGATTTCACTCTACTGCGCGTTCAACGAGCTGGATGAAGCCCGTTTTGTAGTCAATCGCATTAAAACCTGGCAGGACAACGGCGGCGCGCTGGAAAAATGCGCCATTCTCTATCGCAGTAACGCCCAGTCGCGCGTGCTCGAAGAGGCGCTGTTGCAGGTCAGCATGCCGTACCGCATTTACGGCGGCATGCGCTTCTTCGAACGCCAGGAGATCAAAGATGCGCTCTCGTATTTGCGCCTGATTGCTAACCGTAACGACGATGCGGCGTTTGAGCGTGTCGTGAATACCCCGACGCGCGGAATCGGCGATCGCACCCTGGACGTGGTGCGTCAGGCTGCCCGTGAGCGCCAGCTCACGCTGTGGCAATCCTGCCGTGAGCTATTGCAGGAAAAAGCGCTAGCCGGGCGCGCAGCCAGCGCGTTACAGCGCTTTATTGAACTGATTGACGCCCTGGCGCAAGAAACCGCCGATATGCCGCTACACGTTCAGACGGACCGCGTGGTGAAGGACTCGGGGCTGCGCATGATGTATGAGCAGGAAAAAGGCGAAAAGGGTCAGACGCGTATCGAGAACTTAGAGGAACTGGTGACGGCAACGCGCCAGTTCAGCTACAACGAAGAAGACGAAGATTTGATGCCGCTGCAGGCGTTCCTCTCCCACGCAGCGCTGGAAGCGGGCGAAGGGCAAGCGGATACCTGGCAGGATGCGGTTCAGCTGATGACGCTGCACTCCGCCAAAGGGCTGGAGTTCCCGCAGGTGTTTATTGTCGGGATGGAGGAGGGGATGTTCCCGAGCCAGATGTCGCTGGATGAGGGCGGACGTCTGGAAGAGGAGCGCCGTCTTGCCTATGTTGGCGTGACGCGTGCAATGGAAAAGCTGACGCTGACCTATGCGGAAACACGTCGTCTGTATGGCAAAGAGGTGTATCACCGTCCGTCACGCTTTATCGGCGAGCTGCCGGAAGCCTGCGTTGAAGAGGTGCGCCTGCGCGCCAGCATCAGCCGTCCGGTTAACCATCAGCGGATGGGAACGCCGATCTCGGAAAATGATACCGGCTACAAGCTGGGTCAGCGCGTCCGCCATTCGAAATTTGGCGAGGGTACCATTGTGAATCTGGAAGGGAGTGGCGAACACAGTCGCCTGCAGGTGGCGTTCCAGGGACAGGGCATCAAATGGCTGGTCGCCGCTTATGCGCGTCTGGAAAATGTGTAACTTTCAGAAAAATATCATTATTTTGTAATACTCTGCTAGCCTTAATAGCTGGCGGCTATTAAAAGGCCTTCAGCGTTTCGCTGCGTGTTGACGCCACTATTACAGCTGGCGTAACATGCGCGCACGATTACGCTAAGAGGACATTCGCCTTGGACACACCCAGTACATACTGGCTCAATTCCCTGTCATCCAGGAACAACTCCTAAGGCTATCTCCTCTTGCTGATGGCCTTAGTGGTTGTCAGCGATCTGTTTTTTCCCGTCGCGCTGAGTCAGGCTGTTTAATGGTCTGAAACCCTTATTGTTTCTGTGTGCCCACCGAACTGTCCGATATTTTTTGCATTGGGAGTCCCGGTCATGTTGAGCGCATTTCAACTCGAAAAAAACCGACTGATTCGGCTTGAAGCTGAAGAGTCACAGCCCCTCATTGATGCCGTATGGGTGGATCTGGTCGAGCCGGACGACGATGAACGCTTGCGCGTACAATCAGAACTCGGACAAAGCCTGGCAACCCGTCCTGAACTGGAAGATATCGAAGCATCCGCGCGTTTTTTTGAAGACGAAGACGGCCTGCATATTCACTCCTTTTTCTTTTTTGAAGATGCGGATGACCATGCCGGTAACTCCACGGTGGCATTTACCATTCGCGATGGTCGCCTGTTCACCTTACGTGAGCGCGAACTGCCGGCATTTCGACTCTACCGCATGCGCGCTCGTAGCCAGGCAATGGTCGACGGCAACGCCTACGAGCTGCTGCTCGATCTGTTCGAGACCAAAATTGAACAGCTGGCGGATGAAATCGAAAACATCTACAGCGATCTGGAAAAGCTGAGTCGCGTGATCATGGAAGGTCATCAGGGTGATGAATATGACGAAGCGCTGTCGACGCTGGCAGAGCAGGAAGATATCGGCTGGAAAGTGCGTTTGTGTCTGATGGATACCCAGCGCGCGTTGAATTTCCTGGTGCGTAAAGCGCGTTTACCGAGCGGTCAGCTTGAGCAGGCGCGTGAAATTTTGCGCGATATCGAATCCCTGTTGCCCCACAACGAATCCCTGTTCCAGAAGGTGAACTTCCTGATGCAGGCGGCGATGGGCTTTATCAACATCGAGCAGAACCGCATCATCAAGATCTTCTCGGTGGTCTCCGTGGTGTTCCTGCCGCCTACGCTTGTGGCATCCAGCTACGGGATGAACTTTGAGTTTATGCCCGAGCTGAAGTGGAGCTTTGGCTACCCTGGCGCGATTATCTTTATGCTGCTTGCCGGGCTAGCGCCGTATTTGTACTTCAAGCGCCGCAACTGGCTGTAATGCTGACGCCCTCTCCCGAGCAGGAGAGGGCTAAACGCTACAATCCTTTCTTCACTCTGCGCTGGGTATAGAGCGCATCGGCAACGAATACCGCCAACGCCACCCAGATGAACGCAAACGTCACCATCTTATCGGCACCCGGAACTTCTCCGTAGAACATCACCGCCAACAGGAACATCAGCGTTGGCCCGATATACTGGAAGAAACCGAGCGTCGACAGGCGCAAGCGGGTCGCCGCGCCAGTAAAGCACAGCAGCGGAATGGTAGTGACCACCCCTGCGGCGATCAGCATCAGGTTCAGCGACCACGGATTACTGCCCATATGGCTGGTGCTGCTGTCGGCAATGCCGAACAGGTAAATAGCTGCCAGCGGGAGCAACCACAGGGTTTCGAACAGCATCCCGGTTTGCGCTTCGACGGCGATTTTTTTCCGTACCAGACCATAAAACGCAAAGCTAAACGCCAGGCCCAAGGCGATGATCGGCAGCGAACCAAACGTCCAGAGCTGTACCAGCACGCCGCACAGGGCTAACAGTACCGCCACCCACTGCATACGCCGGAAACGCTCGCCGAGGAACAGCATCCCCAACACGATATTGACCAACGGATTGATAAAGTAACCGAGGCTAGCTTCGAGCATGTGATGGTTGTTAACCGCCCAGATAAACAGCAGCCAGTTTCCGCCAATCAGCACCGCTGAAAGGGCGAGCAGAAAAATTTTCTTCGGCGTTTGCAGCAGCTTTTTTACGCCTGACCACTGACGGCTGACGCTCATCAGCGCCACCATAAAGAAAAATGACCAGATTACGCGGTGGGTAAGGATTTCGTCGGCTGGTACGTAGTAAATCAGCTTGAAGTAGGCGGGTGCGATACCCCAAATAAAATAAGCGGCAAGGGCGAGTAAAACGCCCTGCCGCGTCTGTTTAGCATCCATCGGTAAAATCCGTGACAAAAAAGTGAAGTAATTTTACCCGATTTTGCCGCCTCAACCCACCATATAAGTGGCTGTTGCGCTGGCGATGTAAACTTGTTCTTCGTTATGCAATTCGACGCGGGCCACGGCCACTTTATTGCCCGCCCGCAGCAAACTGCTGGTGGCGGTGAAGCGATTGCCACGGCCAGGGCGTAAATAGTCCACGCGCAAATCGATGGTGCCCATCCGCGACAGGCGCTGACGCAATTCGTCTTCATTAATGGTGTCGTGACGCGCCAGCGTACTGCCCACGCATACCAGCCCTGCGGCGACATCCAGCGCGGAGGCGATCACGCCGCCATGCAAAATACTTTGCGCCCAGTTGCCGACCATCATGGGCTGATTGTTGAAACTGAGTTGGGCGAATCCCTTCTCGTAACGCTCCAGTTCAAGCCCGAGCGCACGGTTAAAGGGCATATGGTAAACAAAAATCTCGCCCACAAGTTTCAAAGCGTCTTCAGCGGTAAGCGTGGCTGACATCAGAAATCACATCCTTATTGTTAATGAGATGTTGATTTTATGCTTCTGGCATACGAATTTCCACTTTCAGAAACGAGGGGGAGACGTAAACGAAGAAATCGGTAGAATGAGCTGCTCATAATATTCACAAAATTTTATTTCGCAGGAGAGCACCACCGATGCGGACGTATCTGGGTTGGTTACTGGCGGCGATTGCGCTGCCCTTTACGGCATTTGCGCAGGAAGCCACTATTAAAGAAGTGCATGATAAGCCCGCCGTTCATGGCAGCATTATTGCGAACCTTCTTCAGGAGCATGACAATCCGTTCACGCTTTACCCGTATGACACTAACTATCTGATTTACACCCAAACCAGCGACATCAATAAAGAGGCTATTAGCTCTTACAATTGGTCAGATAACGCGCGCAAAGACGAAGTTAAATTCCAGCTCAGCCTGGCGTTTCCGCTCTGGCGCGGCATATTAGGGCCGAGTTCAGTGCTGGGCGCGTCTTACACGCAAAAATCCTGGTGGCAGCTGTCTAACAGCGGTGAGTCTTCTCCGTTCCGCGAAACGAACTATGAACCGCAGCTGTTTCTCGGCTTTGCAACGGATGACGAATTCGCAGGCTGGACCTTACGCGACGTTGAAGTGGGTTATAACCACGATTCGAATGGTCGCGCTGACCCCACCTCCCGCAGCTGGAACCGTCTCTATACCCGTTTGATGGCGCAAAACGGTAACTGGATGGTGGAAGTTAAACCGTGGTACGTGCTGGGAAGCACCGACGATAATCCGGATATCACCAAATACATGGGCTACTATCAACTGAAAGTGGGCTATCAATTGGGTGATGCTGTACTGAGTGTGAAAGGGCAATATAACTGGAACACCGGCTACGGGGGCGCGGAAATGGGCCTGAGCTATCCGGTGACCAGGCATATGCGCATCTACACGCAGGTTTACAGCGGTTACGGTGAATCGCTCATCGACTATAACTTCAACCAGACCCGTGTGGGTGTGGGCGTGATGCTGAACGATCTTTTCTAAGCATCGCGAATGTTTTTGCGTTAAACGTTGAAGTTTCTCTCTCAGGCGCTGAAAATAGCGCCTGTTTTATTTCTGGCAAATGGGGTTAACGTGGCGCAGGCGGAAGTTTTGAATCAGGAATCGCTGGCTAAACAGGTTTTACAAGAAACCTTTGGCTATCAGCAATTCCGCCCTGGCCAGGAAACCATCATTGAAACCGTGCTGGAAGGCCGCGATTGTCTGGTGGTCATGCCGACCGGCGGCGGAAAATCCCTGTGCTATCAGGTGCCCGCGCTGGTGCTCAACGGCCTGACGGTCGTGGTGTCACCGCTCATCTCGCTGATGAAAGATCAGGTGGACCAGCTGCTGGCGAACGGTGTTGCCGCAGCCTGTATCAACTCCACGCAAACCCGTGAACAGCAACAGGAAGTGATGGCGGGTTGCCGTACCGGACAAATTCGCCTGCTCTATATCGCGCCGGAACGCCTGATGCTGGATAACTTCCTCGAGCATCTCGCGCACTGGAATCCAGTGCTGCTGGCGGTGGATGAAGCGCACTGTATTTCGCAGTGGGGACACGATTTCCGTCCGGAATATGCTGCGCTCGGTCAGCTGCGCCAGCGCTTCCCGGCGCTACCGTTTATGGCGCTTACCGCCACGGCTGACGACACGACCCGCCAGGATATCGTCCGTCTTCTTGGACTTAACGATCCGTTTATCCAGGTCAGCAGCTTCGATCGCCCCAATATCCGCTACATGCTGATGGAAAAATTCAAGCCGCTTGATCAGCTCTTGCGTTACGTGCAGGAGCAGCGCGGCAAATCGGGCATTATTTACTGCAACAGCCGCGCGAAAGTGGAAGACACCGCCGCACGTTTGCAAACCCGTGGATTTAGCGCTGCGGCTTACCATGCCGGATTAGAAAATCACATTCGTGCCGACGTGCAGGAGAAATTCCAGCGCGACGACCTGCAAATTGTTGTTGCCACAGTCGCATTCGGGATGGGCATCAATAAGCCCAACGTGCGCTTTGTGGTGCATTTCGACATCCCGCGCAATATCGAATCCTACTATCAGGAAACGGGCCGTGCCGGGCGTGACGGCCTGCCTGCGGAAGCGATGCTGTTTTACGACCCGGCTGATATGGCCTGGCTGCGTCGCTGTCTTGAAGAGAAACCGCAAGGGCAGATGCTGGATATCGAGCGTCATAAGCTCAACGCGATGGGCGCGTTTGCCGAAGCGCAAACCTGCCGCCGTCTGGTGCTCCTCAACTACTTCGGTGAAGGGCGTCAGGAGCCGTGCGGTAACTGCGATGTCTGCCTTGACCCGCCGAAGCAGTACGATGGCTTAATGGATGCGCGTAAGGCGTTGTCGACTATCGGGCGCGTCAATCAGCGCTTCGGGATGGGCTACGTGGTGGAAGTGCTGCGCGGGGCGAACAACCAGCGTATCCGCGAGATGGGCCACGACAAATTACCTGTCTACGGCATCGGCAAAGAGCAGAGCCACGAGCACTGGGTAAGCATTATCCGCCAGCTGATTCACCTGGGTTTCGCAACACAGAATATTGCCCAGCACTCTGCGCTGCAGCTGACCGAAGCCGCACGCCCGGTGCTGCGCGGTGATATCGAGCTACAGCTTGCCGTGCCGCGCGTTATCGCCCTGAAACCGCGCGTTATGCAGAAATCCTACGGCGGAAATTACGACCGCAAGCTGTTCGCTAAACTGCGCAAGCTGCGTAAAGCCATTGCCGACGAAGAGAACATTCCGCCGTATGTGGTGTTCAACGATGCGACGCTTATCGAAATGGCCGAGCAGATGCCGCTCAGCGCCAGCGAAATGCTCAGCGTTAACGGTGTCGGCACGCGCAAACTCGAGCGCTTTGGTAAAGAGTTTATGGCGTTGATTCGTTCGCATGCTGATGGCGATGATGAGGAGTAGTCAGACCGGCGAAAAAGTGCCAGGATGATTGCTCTGTGAATTATTTCCCCGCGAGTTAACTATGTTAATGCTATTTCTCACCGTGGCGTTGGTGCATATCGTTGCGCTGATGAGCCCTGGCCCAGACTTTTTCTTTGTATCCCAGACCGCCGTCAGCCGCTCCCGCAAAGAGGCGATGATGGGTGTGCTCGGCATTACCATGGGCGTCATGGTATGGGCAGCTGTCGCGCTGCTTGGCCTGAATTTGATCCTCGCGAAAATGGCCTGGCTGCATAACATCATTATGGTCGGCGGCGGATTGTATCTGTGTTGGATGGGTTATCAGATGCTGCGCGGGGCGCTGAAGAAAGAAGAAAAAGTGGCGGGTGAACCTCATATCGAACTGGCAACGGGTGGCCGCAGCTTTGTGAAAGGTCTGCTGACCAATCTGGCGAACCCAAAAGCGATTATCTATTTTGGCTCCGTGTTCTCCCTGTTTGTCGGTGATGACGTGGGCGCAGGCGCGCGCTGGGGGATTTTCCTGCTGATCGTGGTGGAAACGTTCGCCTGGTTTACGGTGGTGGCAAGCCTGTTTGCGCTCCCGTCAATGCGCCGTGGCTATCAGCGCCTGGCGAAATGGATCGACGGTTTTGCCGGCGCACTGTTCGCCGGCTTTGGCATTCATCTCATCCTCTCTCGCTAAGCATGGCGCGCTGACGCAAGCAGCGCGCCAATCAGCATAAACAGCGATCCAAAGATTTTATTCAGGGCCTTCATCTGTTTAGGCCCTTTAATCCATCCCGCAATTCGCTGCGCCAGCGTCGCGTAGCCAATCATCACGATGATATCGACAATAATGGTCGTCGCGCCAAGCACGATGTACTGCATCACCTGTGGCTGATGCGGGACGATAAACTGCGGGAACAGCGCGGCCAGAAAGACGATGCTTTTCGGGTTGGTCAGATTGACGAACACGGCGCGTTTGAACAGTCGCCCACGGCTTTGCGTGTGCGCCAGTGTGTTCAGGTCAATTGAGCCCGCCGCGCGCCACTGCTGGATGCCCAGCCAAATCAGATACGCCGCGCCCGCCCATTTCAGCACTTCAAAGGCCAGAATAGATCGCGAGAAGAGCGTGCCCAAACCGATGCCAACCAGCACGATGTGGATCCCCAGCCCCGTTTGCAAACCGGCGATAGACGCCGCCGCACCGCGATAACCGTGGCTAATGGAGGGTGGTCATGGTATTGATCGCGCCAGAACCCGGTGAAAGGCTCAGGATAATGGATGTCAGCAGGTAAGCGAACCACCACTCGAAGGTCATTTGAAACTCCCGAATCGTCTATTTTTATGCCACAATACGCTATTGTCAGCGCATTTTGTGATGCGTCACGAAAAAACGATATTCCATGGCTTACAGGGGTGGAAACCCAATGTTTCAGCAGAAAAAGGACTGGGAAACACGCGAGAACGCATTTGCTGCTTTCTCCATGGGGCCGCTGACCGATTTCTGGCGTCAGCGCGATGAAGCCGAGATCATGGGCGTGGACAATGTCCCGGTTCGCTTTGTGCGTTTTCGGGATAGCAAAAACGATCGCGTGATCGTCGTGTGCCCCGGTCGTATTGAAAGCTACGTTAAATACGCTGAATTGGCTTACGACTTGTTCCATCTTGGTTTTGATGTCTTCATTATTGACCATCGTGGGCAAGGGCGTTCCGGGCGTTTACTGTCGGACACGCATCGTGGCCACGTTGATCATTTCAGTGATTATGTCGACGATCTCGCCGCATTCTGGCAGCAGGAGGTGCAGCCAGGCCCGTGGCGTAAACGTTATATTCTTGCGCACTCTATGGGGGGGCGCGATCGCCACGCTGTTTTTACAGCGCTATCCCCAGCATCAGTGCGACGCCATTGCGCTCACTGCGCCCATGTTTGGCATCGTCATGCGTTTTCCGGACTGGATGGTGCGCCATATTCTCGACTGGGCTGAGGGCCATCAGCGCATTCGCGAAGGCTATGCTATCGGAACCGGACGCTGGCGCGCGTTGCCCTTTGCGATTAACGTGCTGACACACAGTCGGCAACGTTATCGCCGAAATCTGCGTTTCTATGCCGATGAACCGCGTTTGCGCGTGGGCGGCCCAACGTATCACTGGGTGCGTGAAGGTATTCTCGCGGGTGAGTCTGCTCTGGCAGGCGTGGGTGACGATAATACGCCGACATTATTGATTCAGGCAGAAGAGGAGCGTGTGGTGGATAACCGCATGCATGAACGCTTTTGCGAATTGCGCGCTGCGGCGGGTCACCCTTGCGAAGGGGGAAAACCGCTGGTCATAAACGGTGCGTTCCATGAGATCCTTTTTGAAAAGGACGCCATGCGCTCAGTCGCGCTAAACGCCATTGTTGAATTTTTCGACAGGCATAACTGATTTTCTATTGAGGTTAAATTCTCCTATGTACCAGGTTGTTGCATCTGACTTAGATGGCACGTTACTTTCCCCCGATCACACCTTATCGCCGTACGCGAAAGAGACCTTAAAACTCCTGACCGCGCGTGGCGTGAATTTTGTCTTCGCGACGGGTCGCCACCATGTTGACGTCGGGCAAATCCGCGATGGCCTGGAGATTAAGGCGTACATGATCACCTCCAACGGTGCGCGCGTGCACGACACTGATGGCAATCTTATTTTCACTCACGATCTGGATCGCGATATCGCGGCCGATCTGTTCGGCGTCGTGCATGACAACCCGAAGATCGTCACTAACGTCTATCGCAACGACGACTGGTTTATGAACCGTCACCGCCCGGATGA
This sequence comes from Lelliottia amnigena, assembly GCA_900635465.1. NCBI lineage: Bacteria > Pseudomonadati > Pseudomonadota > Gammaproteobacteria > Enterobacterales > Enterobacteriaceae > Lelliottia > Lelliottia amnigena. Next base: position 4,238,227 of record LR134135.1, on the reverse strand, counting down.
GATGCGTTTCTTCAAAGAAGCGGTATTTAACTACACGCTGTATGAGCCCGCTTTACTGGAGCCGGAAGGGATCAGCAAAGTGTTCTTCACCTGCGATACCCACGAAGAGCTGCTGCCGCTGGAGCAGGCGATTAACGCGCGCTGGGGCGATCGCGTGAACGTCAGCTTCTCCACGCTGACCTGTCTCGAAGTGATGGCGGGCGGCGTGTCGAAAGGCCACGCCCTGGAAGCGGTTGCCAAACGCATGGGCTTTGAGCTGAAAGATTGCATCGCCTTTGGCGACGGCATGAATGACGCAGAAATGCTCTCCATGGCGGGCAAAGGCTGCATCATGGAAAACGCGCACCAGCGTTTGAAAGATCTGCACCCAGAGCTGGAAGTGATCGGCACCAACGGCGATAACGCCGTGCCGAATTATCTGCGTAAGCTGTTTCTTGAGTAATTGCCCTAACGTCTCGACTGATTAATTAACGCTCAGTTGTCAACTGAAGAGTCCGCTACAATGCCTGTCCTTCTTCCTGAGAGACAAGCATTGTGGCGCTACTCATTATCACCACTATTCTGTGGGCCTTCTCGTTCAGCCTGATCGGTGAATATCTCGCCGGGCATGTCGATAGCTATTTCTCCGTGCTGATGCGCGTGGGGCTGGCGGCGCTGGTGTTCCTGCCCTTTCTGCGTCTGCGCGGACAAACGTTCAAAACCATTCTGCTGTATATGCTGGTGGGCGCGATGCAGCTCGGCGTCATGTATCTGTTCAGCTTCCGCGCGTATGTCTATCTGTCGGTCTCAGAATTCCTGCTGTTCACCGTGCTGACGCCACTCTATATCACGCTAATTTACGACCTGCTGAGCAAACGGCGTTTACGCTGGGGCTACGTGCTAAGCGCGCTGCTGGCGGTGGCGGGCGCGGCGATTATTCGCTACGACAAAGTGAGCGATCACTTCTGGACCGGGCTGATGTTCGTTCAGCTCGCTAACATCAGCTTTGCGATGGGCATGGTTGGCTACAAACGCCTGATGGAAACCCGTCCAATGCCGCAGCACAATGCCTTTGCATGGTTCTACATGGGGGCGTTTATCGTCGCCGTCGTGGCGTGGTTTATGCTGGGTAATCCGCAGAAATTGCCGACGACCACGGTGCAGTGGAGCGTGTTGATTTGGCTGGGCGTTGTGGCGTCAGGGCTGGGCTACTTTATGTGGAACTACGGCGCTACGCAGGTAGACGCCGGAACGTTGGGCATTATGAACAACGTTCATGTGCCCGCTGGCCTGCTGGTGAACCTGGCCATCTGGCAGGAACAACCGCACTGGCCGAGCTTTATCATTGGGGGAGCGGTGATCCTGGCTTCACTGTGGGTGCATCGCCATTGGGTCGCTCCGCGCTCCGAACAAACGGCAAATGGTCGCAAGCGTGATTCCGCGCTGAACGAATAAAGGCTTCCGTGACCGGCTGACGCTGCTCGCCATCGCGCACGGCGGAGTACAGCCGGCTCCACAATCCCTCGCCCAGGGTTTTGGTGACCACCAGACCCTGGCGCTCAAAACTCTCTACCACCCAGTGCGGCAGCGCTGCGATACCCATCCTGGCTGCCACCATCTGAATCAACAGCAGCGTGTTATCGACGCTTTTCAGGTTCGGGCTGATGCCCGCTGGTTGCAGGAAATGCCGCCAGATATCCAGACGACTGCGCTGCACCGGATAAATCAGCAGCGTTTCGGTCGCCAAATCTTCCGGCGTGATACGCGTTTTCACTGCCAGCGGATGATCCGGAGCCAGCACCAGACGCACTTCATAATCAAACATCGGCGAGTAGTGCAGCCCGCTGCGCGGCAGAATATCGGACGTCATCACCAGATCCAGTTCGCCCTGCTGAAGCGACGGCTGCGGGTCAAACGTCATACCCGATTTAAAGTCCATCTCCACCTGCGGCCAGTGCTGGCGGAAATTCTCTAGCGCGGGCGTCAGCCACTGAATACAGCTGTGACACTCAATGGCGATGCGCAATTTCGTTTGCTGCGGTTCATTGCAAGACTGTAGCGCGGTGGCGATCTGCGGCAATACCTGATTGGCAAGCTGGAGCAAAATTTCACCCTGCGGCGTAAAGCGCAGCGGCTGGCTCTTACGCACGAACAGACGAAAGCCAAGGCGTTGTTCCAGATCGCTGAACTGGTGTGACAGTGCGGATTGCGTCTGATGCAGCGTGGCCGCCGCCGCCGCGAGCGACCCGCAATTCCGCAACGCTTGTAGCGTTTTCAGGTGTTTTATCTCGATCATGAAAGTCCTTCACTTCGCCATGAGTATTTTGCGCTTGAGGAATATACAGTAACCGCCAATTATGGATGTGTAAACATCTGGACGTCCAAATCCTTCGTCTTTTAAATTTATGGTGCGTTGGCTGCGTTTACTCACCCCGGTCACTTACTCATGTAAGCTCCCGGGGATGAGCAAACTAGCCGCCTTCCCTAAATTCAAAATCCATCGGATTTATAAACATTTAGAGGAATGACACATGACTGTAATCAACCACACTCTCGGTTTCCCTCGCGTTGGTTTGCGCCGCGAACTGAAAAAAGCACAAGAAAGTTACTGGGCGGGTCACTCCACCCGCGAAGAGCTGTTGGCTGTTGGCCGCGAGCTGCGCGCTCGTCACTGGGATCAGCAAAAACAGGCAGGCATTGATCTGCTGCCGGTGGGCGATTTCGCCTGGTACGACCATGTTCTGACTACCAGCCTGCTGCTTGGCAACGTGCCGGCTCGTCATCAGAACAAAGATGGATCGGAGGATATCGACACCCTGTACCGCCTGGGCCGTGGCCGTGCGCCAACCGGCGAGCCAGCGGCGGCGGCAGAAATGACCAAATGGTTTAACACCAACTATCACTATATGGTTCCTGAGTTCGTGAAAGGTCAGCAGTTCAAACTGACCTGGACACAGCTTCTGGATGAGGTGGACGAAGCGCTGGCGCTGGGCCACAACATTAAGCCGGTTTTGCTCGGGCCGGTGACGTATCTGTGGCTGGGTAAAGTGAAAGGCGAGCAGTTTGACCGCCTGAGCCTGTTAAACGACATTTTGCCGGTATACCAACAGGTGCTGGCTGAACTGGCAAAACGCGGCGTTGAGTGGGTACAAATCGATGAGCCTGCGCTGGTGCTAGAGCTGCCGCAGGCGTGGCTGGAAGCGTTTAAACCGGCTTACGACACGCTGGCGGGCCAGACCAAACTGCTGCTGACCACCTATTTTGAAGGCGTCACGCCGAATCTCGACACCATCACCGCGCTGCCAGTGCAGGGTCTGCATGTGGATCTGGTTCACGGCAAAGATGATGTGGCTGAACTTAACAAACGCCTGCCGTCCGACTGGCTGCTGTCTGCGGGCCTGGTGAACGGGCGTAACGTCTGGCGCGCCGATCTGACCGAGAAATACGCACAGATTAAGGACATCGTCGGCAAACGTGATTTGTGGGTTGCCTCTTCGTGCTCCTTGCTGCACAGCCCAATCGATCTGAGCGTCGAAACGCGACTGGATGCGGAGATCAAAAGCTGGTTCGCCTTCGCACTGCAAAAATGTGAAGAGCTGGCCCTGCTGCGTGATGCGCTGAACAGCGGCGACACCGCGAAGCTGGTCGAGTGGAGCGCGCCGATTCAGGCGCGTCGTCATTCGACTCGGGTGCATAACGCGGCGGTGGAAAAACGTCTGGCGGCAATCACCGCGAAAGACAGCCAGCGTGAAAACGCCTACGCAGTGCGTGCCGAAGCGCAGCGTGCGCGCTTCAACCTGCCCGCGTGGCCGACCACCACGATCGGTTCTTTCCCGCAGACCACTGAAATCCGCAGCCTGCGTCTGGAATTCAAAAAAGGCAATCTCGACGCCAACCACTACCGCACCGGCATTGCGGAACACATCAAGCAGGCGATTGTTGAGCAGGAGCGTTTGGGGCTGGACGTGCTGGTGCATGGCGAAGCCGAGCGTAATGACATGGTGGAATACTTTGGTGAGCACCTGGATGGTTTTGTGTTTACCCAAAACGGCTGGGTGCAGAGCTACGGCTCCCGCTGTGTGAAACCGCCGGTCGTGATTGGTGACGTCAGCCGTCCAGAAGCGATTACCGTTGAGTGGGCAAAGTACGCGCAATCCCTGACGGACAAACCGGTGAAAGGCATGTTGACCGGTCCGGTGACCATTCTTTGCTGGTCATTCCCGCGTGAAGATGTGACCCGTGAAACCATCGCCAGACAGATTGCCCTGGCGCTGCGTGACGAAGTGGCGGATCTCGAAGCCGCAGGCATCGGCATTATCCAGATTGACGAACCGGCTCTGCGCGAAGGCTTGCCGCTGCGTCGTAGCGACTGGGATGCTTACCTGCAATGGGGCGTGGAGGTTTTCCGTATCAGCGCCGCCGTGGCAAAGAACGATACGCAGATCCACACCCATATGTGTTACTGCGAATTTAACGACATCATGGCGTCTATTGCGGCGCTGGATGCCGACGTGATCACCATCGAAACCTCGCGTTCAGACATGGAACTGCTGGAGTCGTTCGAAGAGTTCGACTATCCGAACGAAATCGGCCCGGGCGTGTACGACATTCACTCCCCGAATGTGCCAAGCGTGGAATGGATCGAGGCCTTGCTGGCAAAAGCCGCTCAGCGTATTCCGGCTGAGCGCCTGTGGGTGAACCCGGACTGCGGCCTGAAAACCCGTGGCTGGCCGGAAACCCGCGCCGCGCTGGCGAATATGGTACAAGCCGCGCAGAATCTGCGTCAGGGTTAATGGCCTGAATAGCCCTCTTCGGTTTGGGGAGAGGGTAAGGTGAGGGGAACAGGCGACTGAAAAGTCGCTTTGTTCATCTCAAACGCCAGCCCTAAGCATGGCCTTCCATTAACCGGCTAATATGAATGCTCAGCCACGTCAGCTCGTCTTTTGGCAGCGTGAGTTGATATTTTTCCTGCACATAATCGCGGATCACCCATGCTACGGTCATGGCATCCGGGCGATGACGCATTAACTCCTGGTAAAAATCGTCGGTCTCGCTGACCACAATTTTCCCGGTTAAAACCCGCTCGGCAAAGTAGCGCAGATGGGTAATAAATCGCATGTAGTTCACCGACTGCGTATCAATGGCTTTGCTCAATTTATACCGCACAATCTCGGCGATACGATTGACCAGCTCAACCTGCAGATGCGCCGAACTGTCGTCGGTCTGGCCGCTGGCGTTAATCAGATGAAAGGCGATGTTCACCGCTTCATCTTCCGGCAGGTCAACGCCAAACTGCGCGTTCACGCTTGCCCGCGCCTGCATCCCGACGCTGTATTCTTGCGGGTAGTAGCGCTTCACTTCCCAGCTCAGCTTATTGAGGATCACCTGCCCGCTGCGGCTGCGTTCTACCGCAAAGTGCAGATGCTCGGCGAGGGTGAAAAGCAGCACCGAGTTGAGTTTGTCGCCGCAAACGCTGCGCGCCAGCGTCAAAATCTCGTGGCTTATTTCAAAGAATGCCGCAGGAATGGTGTCCGTGAGCGATAAAAAGTGACGGGACTTAAGATCGCTCAGCGGCAGGAAGACTTTCTCCACCTGCGTCAGGTCGATTTGGCTCCCCGCTTTCGCGCCAAAGCCAATCCCTTTGCCAAACAAAATCATCTCCCGCTGATCGTTGTCGACCAGCAGCATGCTGTTATTGAGCGATTTTTTTATCGTAATCACGGTTATTCCTGCGGCCTGGCCGTTTAGCGCATGTCAGCGCCATTGCTGGCGATCACTTTCTGATACCACTCAAAAGAGTCTTTTTTCAGGCGCTTTAAGGTGCCGTTGCCTTCGTCATCCTGATCGACATAGATAAAGCCATAGCGCTTGGACATCTGCGACGTGCCTGCGCTAATAATGTCGATGCATCCCCAGGTGGTGAATCCCATCACATCCACCCCTTCATTGATAGCCGCCAAAGTTTGCTCAAAATGGGCGCGGAAGTAGTCGATACGATAGCTGTCGTGAATCTTGCCATTCTCGACGATATCCTTCGCGCCCAGCCCGTTTTCAACGATAAACAGCGGCTTTTGGTAACGGTCGTAGAGTTCGAGCAGGGAAATTTTTAGCCCAACCGGGTCGATTTGCCACCCCCATTCCGACGCAGGCAGATACGGGTTTTTTACCCCAAGAATGGTGTTGCCTGGGATGCGTTCAACGTCCGGCTGCGTCGATTCGGTCAGTGACATGTAGTAACTGAACGAGACGAAATCGACGGTGTTTTCTTTTAAAATGCGCTGATCGTCGGCCTGCATGTCAATTTGAATGTCGCGGCTCGCCAGATCGCGCAGGATCAGCGGCGGGTATTCCCCGAACACCTGCACATCCGCATAGAAATAGTTTTCGAGATTCTTTTTCAGCGTCGCTTCAACGTCTTCCGGGCGGCAGCTGTGCGGATAGGTGGTGAGTTTGGTGAGCATACAGCCCACCTGGCTGCCGGGAATTTTGGCGTGGCAGTCACGCGTCACCAGCGCCGAGGCGACAAACTGATGATGCAGCCCTTGATAAATATCCTGTTGCGCTTTGCCCGGCGCACATTTCTCTTCGCGGATACCGGCGGTGGTAAACGGGTGGCGGTGGATGCTGTCGATTTCGTTAAACGTGAGCCAGTAGCGCACCAGATCTTTATAGCGGTCGAAACAGACATTACTGAATCGCACAAACGCGTCCAGCACGTTGCGGTGTACCCAGCCGTTATATCGCTCGCTGAGCGCCAGCGGCATCTCGTAATGGGACAGCGTCACCAGCGGCTCGATGTTATGGCGACGCAGTTCGCGGAACATCTCTTCGTAAAATTGCAGGCCTGCTTCATTCGGTGCAGCGTCTTCACCATCTGGGAAAATACGCGACCAGGCGATGGACACACGCAGGACTTTAAAGCCCATTTCGGCGAACAGCGCGATATCGTCTTTATAGTGGTGATAGAAATCGATGCCGCGACGTTTTGGGTAAAGTTTGTCGTTTTTGCCTTCAAACGCATCCTGAATATTTTCATCCGTCAGCGCCATATGGCCATCATAATCTTTCAGCGACAGATTGGGTTTCCAGGTGATGGCATCCGCCACCGACGGCCCTTTGCCATCAACGTTCCACGCGCCTTCGGCCTGATTAGCGGCAATTGCGCCGCCCCATAAAAAACCTTGCGGGAACGGGAGGGATTTATCCATTACACGGACTCCTTTAGCGTCATGATGATGTGAGGATTTGGATTTTTGTCGTCGTAGCTATGTGGCGTGAGCGAGAAACGTTCGCCGTTCGTCACCACCATTATCACCACCGGATCGAGACCTGCTGCGGTGAGGGTATCAAGAGAAAATTCAATCAGCGTTTCGCCGCTTTTCACGTGCTGGCCTTCCTGAACCTTGGGGGAAAACCCTTCGCCTTGCAGCTTGATGGTGTCGATTCCGATGTGGAAAATCAGTTCTACACCCGCGTCGGTGAGAAGACTCAGCGCGTGGCCGCTTTCAAACACGTTAACGATGGTGCCGTCCGCCGGGGCACGCAGCACGCCTTGAGAGGGGACAATCGCGATGCCGTCACCCATGATTTTGCGGGAGAAAACATCGTCGTTCACGTTTTCCAGCGGAATGATTTGCCCTTCAATCGGACGCGTGAACGTCAGTTCGTCGGTTTGCTCAGTGACTTTATCGCGCCACAGCAGCAGGGCACTGATAAACGCGATGGCGAATGACAGACCCGCTCCGGCAAACGCCCAGAGGATGTTGAGCGGGTTATCTGGCGAGACGAACATGGAGATACTGGCAAGGCCAGGACCCACAATCGCAAAGGCTTCAACCGCCATCCAGCCGATAAAAGCGCCGCCCACGATGCTGCCGAGGATCACGCTGTAGAGCGCTTTTTTATTCAGCAGCGTGACGCCGTAAAGCGCGGGTTCAGTAATGCCAAACAGCGCGGAAATGCCCGCTGAAAACGCGGTCGATTTCAGCACCTTGTCTTTGCTTTTAAGCGCAATCGCCAGGCATGCGCCAGATTCAGCAATGTTGTGCGCCAGCGATGCGGGGAGATACAGCAGTTCGCGGCCAAACTGGCTCATGGATGCCACGGCATAGGGCAGCATCGGTTTGTGCATTCCGGCCGCGACCATAAACGGCAGCGCGGCGGCGAGCAATCCTGTTGCCACAAAACCGAGTTTCCCGTAAAGCCACAGAATGACCGTCGCCAGGCCTGCGCCCAGTTCATAGCCCAAAGGCCCTAAAATCAGCAGCGTGACGGGAACCGTGGCCAGCAACGACAGCATCGGTGAAAGGAAAATACGCAGCGCGCCGGGTGAGTAACGATTAAAAAACTTTTCCGTCTGCGCATAAAACAGCACGCATAGAATAGCCGGGAAGACCTGTGAGGCGTAGGCCACGTTGCGCAGATCGAACGACATGAATTCCGCGCCATCGGCCAGCTGTTTGGTCATCGCCGGTAACACCATAACCGCAACGGCTGAGACGGCAACCAGCACGTTGACCTTGAGCTTTGTCGCGGTCGTGATAGCGACAAGGATCGGCAGGAAATAGAGTGGGGCAGAGCCGATATTATCCAGCACTTTGTAAGTGGAGCTGTCGCGGCTGAGCCAGCCCACGACATCCAGCAACAGCAGCAGTGATTTCAGTACACCGCCGCCGGCAATCGCGGGGACCAAAGGCTGGAAAACACTAATCACAAAATCGACGATTTGCGCCCAACGGTTGGGTTTATTGGCGTGTGGCTGGGTATTGCCCTGCGGCGTGCCGACCAGAGACCGCACCGCTTCGTAAACCTGAACCACTTCATGCCCGATAATCACCTGGCACTGCACGTTGACGCGCACGCCCAGCACACCGTCAATTTTCGCCAGCGCGGTTTCATTCACTTTACCGTTGTCGTACAGGCTCAACCGCAAGCGGGTAGAGCAATGCTCGATATGTTCGATATTCTCAGCGCCACCCACATGGGCGATGACGTCCAGTGCTGTCTGCAAATGATTCATGTCTGGCCCCTGTCTCCAGAGCAAAAAAAAAGACCTGAAGCCCATTTCCCCCGGGGAGGAGAAATGGGCTTCAGGTCTTGCCTACGGATCGTAGTTACACGCCTGTGCTTTTTATATCGGTCAAAAGCTGTTTCAAAGTCAATCAACCGTTGTGCTTCGTACGTTAAATTGTGAGCGGCTTAACCCTTTTTCGCGCCATACTGCCGGAACCACGCCAGCATTCGCTGCCAGCCGTCTTTGGCCGATTCTTCGTGATAGCTTGGGCGATAATCGGCGTTAAACGCATGGCCCGCCTCCGGATAAACCACGATTTCTGCTTTGGCATTCGCGGCACGCAGCGCCTGCCGCATCGTCTCGACGCTCTCCAGCGAAATGCCCGTATCTTCGCCACCGTAAAGCCCAAGAACGGGCGCATTGAGATCGACCGCGATATCCACCGGATGCTTAGGTGAATTCAGCGTTTTCTCGCCAACCAGCTTGCCATACCAGGCCACGGCGGCTTTCAGTTGCGGATTGTGTGCGGCATAAAGCCAGGTGATGCGTCCGCCCCAGCAGAAGCCCGTGACCATTAGCCGATGCGCATCGCCGCCGTTACGCGCCGCCCAACTGGCGACATGATCGAGATCGGCCAGCACCTGCGCATCGGGTACTTTGCTAACCAGATTGCTGAACAGCGTGGGGATATCGCTGTATTCATTGGGGTCGCCCTGGCGGAAGTACAGCTCCGGCGCGACGGCCAGATACCCCTCCAGCGCCAGGCGGCGGCAGACGTCCCGAATATGTTCGTGAACGCCAAAAATCTCCTGAACCACAATGACGATCGGCAAAGGCCCGTCCACGCCCTTTGGACGCGCGTGATAAGCGGGCATGTTTTCACCCTGGGAAGGGATCGAGGTTTCGCCTGCCGTGATAGCGTCTTCAGACGTTGAAACGATGGTTGACGCGAGAGGGGCGGCGGCAGGTGCAAAATTCGTTTTTTGAGTCATGGTATTCTCCGTACCCGTTGGTGCAAATAAATATAGACCTCAAGTTAACAATTCACAGTGCCCGAAACGGGCTATCTTTTGTGCAGTAGTAAACGATATAACTTGTTAGTGTGATGAGTGTCACTATTTTATGGTAATTAACTGCAATCATTTTCATTCGTGGTGAGGTCTGTCACGAAAATGTGCCCGGGGCTTCTGTAAAGTACCGTTTTACTTCTTCTGACAACCCGACCCACAGAGGAGTCACCTATGTCTAAGTCTGATGTTTTTCATCTCGGCCTCACTAAAAACGATTTACAAGGGGCTACGCTGGCTATCGTCCCTGGCGATCCTGAGCGTGTGGAAAAGATCGCCGCGCTGATGGATAAGCCGGTTAAGCTGGCTGCGCATCGCGAATTCACCACCTGGCGTGCAGAGCTGGATGGCAAAGCCGTTATCGTGTGTTCGACCGGTATCGGTGGTCCGTCTACCTCTATCGCTGTTGAAGAGCTGGCACAGCTGGGCATTCGTACTTTCCTGCGTATCGGGACAACTGGCGCTATTCAGCCGCATATCAACGTCGGCGACGTGCTGGTGACCACTGCATCTGTGCGTCTTGACGGTGCAAGCCTGCACTTTGCGCCAATGGAATATCCGGCTGTGGCAGATTTTGAATGTACCACTGCGCTGGTTGAAGCTGCGAAATCCGTGGGCGCAACGACTCACATCGGCGTGACTGCCTCTTCTGACACCTTCTACCCAGGCCAGGAGCGTTATGACACCTTCTCCGGTCGCGTGGTGAACCGCTTTAAAGGTTCGATGGAAGAGTGGCAGTCCATGGGCGTAATGAACTATGAAATGGAATCTGCAACGCTGCTAACCATGTGCGCAAGCCAGGGTCTGCGTGCCGGTATGGTGGCGGGCGTCATCGTTAACCGCACCCAGCAAGAAATTCCAAACGCAGAAACCATGAAGAAAACCGAAAGCCACGCGGTGAAAATCGTGGTTGAAGCGGCTCGCCGCCTGATCTAGTTTCCCCTTTCAGATAAAAGGCCGACGCGTTCGGCCTTTTCTTTTTGCGTAGCGCCTCGCAGGAAACCCCTTTCAAACTGGACGTTTATACAGCACAATTCTATTTTGTGCGGGTAATGGTTTGATGCAGGGGGTGTTGTGGATATCTCAGTCCTAATTTATGCAGTCATTGCGCTGGTGGGCGCGGGTGTGGGCTGGCTGATGTCCAGCTACCAGCATGCGCAACATAAAGCCGATCAGCTGGCCGATCGTGAAGAGATGGTGGCTGAGCTCAGTGCTGCAAAACAACAGCTTACGCAGAGCGCACACTGGCGCGAAGAGTGCGAATTGCTCAACAACGAGCTGCGTAATCTGCGTGATATCAATACCTCTTTAGAAGCCGATCTGCGCGAAGTCACGACCCGTCTGGAATCCACCCAGCTGCATGCCGAAGACAAAATCCGTCAGATGATCAACAGCGAGCAGCGCCTGAGCGAGCAGTTTGAAAATCTGGCTAACCGTATCTTTGAGCAGAGCAACCGCCGCGTTGATGAGCAGAATCGTCAGAGCCTGAACGGTTTGCTGACCCCCCCTTCGTGAACAACTGGATGGTTTTCGTCGTCAGGTGCAGGACAGCTTTGGCCAGGAGTCACGTGAACGCCACACGCTGGCGCATGAAATTCGTAATCTCCAGCAGCTGAATGCGCAGATGGCGCAAGAGGCGGTCAACCTGACGCGTGCGCTCAAGGGCGACAATAAAACGCAGGGGAACTGGGGCGAAGTAGTGCTCACCCGCGTGCTGGAAGCCTCTGGTCTGCGCGAGGGGTATGAATACGAAACGCAGGTCAGCATTGAAACCGACACCCGATCGCGGATGCAGCCCGATGTCATCGTGCGCCTGCCGCAGGGCAAAGACGTGGTGATTGACGCCAAAATGACGCTGGTAGCCTATGAGCGCTACTTCAATGCCGAAGATGATTTCACCCGCGAATCCGCACTCCAGGAGCACATCGCCTCGGTACGAAATCACATTCGCCTGTTGGGGCGAAAAGATTATCAACAGTTGCCAGGGCTGCGCTCGCTGGATTATGTGCTGATGTTTATTCCGGTCGAACCGGCATTTTTGCTGGCATTGGACAGACAACCAGAACTTATTACCGAAGCGTTGAAAAACAATATTATGCTGGTCAGCCCAACCACGCTGCTGGTGGCGCTGCGCACCATCGCAAACCTGTGGCGGTACGAGCATCAAAGCCGTAACGCGCAGCAAATTGCCGATCGCGCCAGCAAGCTGTACGACAAAATGCGCCTGTTTGTGGACGACATGACATCTGTTGGGCAAAGCCTGGACAGGGCACAGGATAATTACCGCCAGGCGATGAAAAAACTCTCGTCGGGTCGAGGAAATCTGCTTTCACAAGCTGAGGCATTTCGCAGTCTGGGCGTTGAGGTCAAGCGCGAGATTAATCCGGAATTGGCCGAACAGGCCACGGCTCAGGATGAAGAATATCGCCTTCGTGACGGGGTGAATGAGCAAAATACAGACAATCAAGACAATGATTTAGCCGCACAAGCGTCGTCCGAAACGCAGGCAAACCGATTCTTTCAGGGTGGTTGAATCGTAGGGCAAACGCGCCCAATCTGTTACACTTCACGAACATTTGACGGATTAGCAGGCACTGAGATGGTTGACGATTCACAAGATACTACACACTTTGGCTTTCAGACTGTCGCCAAAGCGCAGAAAGCTGACATGGTTGCCCACGTATTCCATTCCGTGGCGGCAAAGTACGATGTCATGAATGACCTGATGTCATTCGGAATTCATCGCTTGTGGAAGCGCTTCACTATCGACTGTAGCGGCGTTCGTCGTGGTCAAACCGTGCTGGATCTGGCGGGTGGTACGGGTGATTTAACCGCGAAATTCTCCCGTATGGTTGGCGATACCGGCCGCGTGGTGCTGGCAGATATCAATGACTCCATGCTGAAAATGGGGGCGTGAAAAGCTGCGTAATATTGGCGTTGTCGGCAACGTTGAATATGTTCAGGCCAATGCCGAAGCCCTGCCATTCCCGGATAACACGTTTGACTGCATCACTATCTCTTTTGGTCTGCGTAACGTCACCGATAAAGAAAAAGCGCTGCGTTCTATGTATCGCGTGCTTAAGCCAGGTGGCCGTTTGTTGGTGCTCGAATTCTCCAAACCTATTATCGAACCGCTGAGCAAAGCCTACGATGCCTACTCGTTCCACGTTTTACCGCGTATCGGTGAAATGGTGGCAAACGACGGCGAAAGCTACCGCTATCTGGCGGAATCTATCCGTATGCACCCGGATCAGGACACCTTAAAAGCGATGATGCAGGATGCAGGCCTTGAGAACGTTGAGTATTTCAACCTGACAGCCGGTGTTGTTGCGCTGCATCGCGGCTACAAGTTCTGAGTGGAAGCGGCCTATGCCTATTAAACCCTTAGTCACCGCAGGCATCGAAAATGTCCTGAACACGTTTCTGTATCGCTCTCCGGCGCTGAAAACGGCTCGCCAGCGTCTGAACGGTAAAGTCCTTCGCATCGTGTTGAAGGAGTTCTCCACACCGCTGGTGCTGGTCTTTAGTGAACGTCAGCTTGATGTGCTGGGCGAGTGGGAAGGTGAGGCCGACTGCTCCGTCATCACCCATATGAGCGTGTTACCGAAACTCCGCGACCGTCAGCAACTGACCGCACTGATTCGCAGTGGCGAACTGGAAGTGGAAGGCGATCTGCAGGTTGTGCAGAACTTTGTGGCGCTTGCCGATCTGGCTGAGTTTGATCCGGCTGAACTGCTGGCACCCTACATTGGCGATATCGCCGCTGAAAGCATTAGCAAGGTACTTCGTGGCGGCTCGTCATTCTTACGTAAAGGGTTACAGCGTCAGCAACGCTATGTTGCCGAGGTGATTACCGAAGAGTGGCGGATGGCACCAGGCACGCTGGAATTAGCATGGTTTGCGGAAGAAACGTCTGCCGTTGAACGTGCAGTCGACGCGCTAACCAAACGGCTGGAAAAACTGGAGGGCAAATGACGCCTGGTGAAATTCGGCGCCTCTATTTTATCGTTCGCACCTTTTTAAGTTACGGGCTCGACGAACTCATTCCCAAAATGCGAATCACTCTGCCGCTGCGGATTTGGCGACGGATGCTGTTCTGGATGCCTAATCGTCACAAGGACAAACTGCTGGGCGAACGGTTACGACTGGCACTACAGGAGCTTGGACCGGTATGGATTAAGTTTGGGCAGATGCTGTCTACTCGCCGCGACCTTTTTCCGCCGCAAATTGCCGATCAGCTGGCCTTGCTGCAGGACCGTGTTGCTCCCTTTGACGGTGCGCGGGCAAAGCAGCAGATCGAAGAGGCGATGGGGAATATCCCTGTCGAAACCTGGTTTGATGATTTTGATATCAAGCCTTTGGCGTCCGCTTCCATTGCGCAGGTTCATACCGCGCGCCTGAAAGAGAACGGCAAAGAGATCGTCATTAAAGTGATTCGCCCGGATATTTTGCCGGTTATCAAAGCGGACATGAAGCTGATTTATCGCCTGGCGCGCTGGGTTCCGCGTTTACTGCCAGATGGCCGTCGACTGCGCCCGTTGGAAGTGGTGCGTGAGTATGAAAAAACGCTCATCGATGAACTCAATTTGCTGCGCGAATCTGCCAACGCCATCCAGCTGCGTCGTAACTTTGAAAATAGCTCGATGCTCTACGTGCCAGAAGTTTATTCTGACTATTGCAGCCAGGATATGATGGTGATGGAGCGCATTTACGGCATTCCCGTGTCGGATATCGTGGCGCTGGAAAATCAGGGAACGAACATGAAACTGCTGGCCGAGCGCGGCGTGCAGGTCTTCTTCACCCAGGTTTTCCGCGACAGCTTTTTCCATGCCGATATGCACCCGGGGAATATCTTTGTCAGTTACGAGCACCCGGAAGATCCGAAATATATCGGCATTGACTGCGGTATCGTCGGCTCGTTGAACAAAGAAGATAAGCGCTATCTGGCGGAAAACTTTATCGCCTTTTTCAATCGTGATTACCGTAAGGTGGCTGAGCTACACGTCGATTCCGGTTGGGTCCCGCCTGATACCAACGTTGAAGAGTTTGAATTTGCGATTCGCACCGTATGTGAGCCGATTTTTGAGAAGCCGCTTTCCGAAATCTCATTTGGTCACGTCCTGCTGAATCTCTTTAACACGGCTCGACGTTTTAATATGGAAGTGCAGCCGCAATTAGTTTTACTTCAAAAAACATTACTTTACGTCGAAGGCGTAGGCCGGCAGCTCTATCCTCAGTTAGACTTATGGAAAACCGCTAAACCTTTCCTTGAGTCGTGGATCAAGGATCAGGTCGGTCTGCCTGCGCTGGTGCGCTCTTTTAAAGAGAAAGCCCCGTTCTGGATTGAAAAAATGCCGGAGATTCCTGAGCTGATCTATGACAGTTTGCGTCACAGCAAGAATCTTCAGCACAGTATGGATAAAATCACCCGCGAGCTTCAGTCTAACCGCGTGCGACAGGGGCAATCGCGCTATCTCTTTGGTATTGGCGCAACTCTGCTGCTGAGCGGAACGTTGCTACTCATTAATCGACCAGACTGGCAAATGATGCCCGCCTGGTTGATGGCCGGCGGCCTTGTGGTTTGGCTCATTGGGTGGCGAAAGACGCGCTGAATTTGCGTCGCTATCACCGGGTTGCATACGTATAATGTGACCTGATTAATTAATCATCTATCGAGGATGTTGTATGGGTGGTATCAGTATCTGGCAATTGTTGATCATTGCCGTCATCGTCGTTCTGCTGTTTGGTACCAAAAAGCTCGGTTCTATCGGTTCCGATCTTGGCGCGTCCATCAAGGGCTTCAAGAAAGCCATTAGTGATGATGAAGATAAGCAGGATAAATCCAACCAGGATGCGGATTTCACGGCCAGGTCTATCGCTGATAAACAAGACGAAGCCAAAAAGGAAGACGCTAAACGCCACGATAAAGAGCAGGTGTAATTCGTGTTCGACATTGGCTTTGGTGAACTGGTACTGGTATTCGTGATCGGCCTGATCGTTTTAGGTCCGCAGCGTTTACCGGTAGCGGTAAAAACGGTTGCAGGCTGGGTGCGCGCGCTGCGTTCGCTGGCGACGACGGTTCAAATGAACTGGCGCAGGAACTCAAAATGCAGGAGTTTCAGGACAGCCTGAAAAAGGTTGAAAAAGCGAGCATGAGCAATTTATCACCGGAGCTAAAAGCGTCGATGGATGAGTTGCGCGAGGCTGCTGAATCCATGAAGCGTTCCTACAGCGCGAACGACCCTGAAAAAGCGAGCGATGAAGCCAACACCATTCGTAATCCGCTGGTGAAGGATAATGAAGCGCAGCACGAAGGCGTAACGCCTGCGGGTGCAGAGCATCAGGCCAGCGCACCTTCGCAAGCGCCTGAAGCGCAAGAACCCTTGCCTACGGCAGAATCCGTTGCGAAAGTGACACCCGCAGAAGTGAAAGCCACCGCACCCGCTTCCGAATCATCCCCCTCGTCGAGTGATAAAGCGTAAACATGGCTGTAGATGATACTCAACCACTCATTGCGCATCTGATTGAGCTGCGTAAGCGTTTGTTAAACTGCATCATTGCAGTTTTGCTGATTTTCCTGTGCCTGGTTTATTTCGCGAACGACATCTATCAGATAGTCTCCGCGCCGTTGATTAAGCAGATGCCGCTGGGCGCAACGATGATTTGCGACCGATGTGGCCTCGCCGTTTTTCACGCCAATCAAGCTGACTTTCTGGGTTTCGCTGATCGCTTCTGCGCCCGTCATTTTGTATCAGGTGTGGGCTTTCGTGGCACCGGCGTTGTATAAGCACGAACGCAAGCTGGTAATCCCGCTGCTGGTCTCCAGCTCGCTGCTGTTTTATATCGGCATGGCCTTTGCCTACTTTGTGGTCTTCCCGTTGGCTTTTGGCTTCCTGACGCATACCGCGCCGGAAGGCGTACAGGTTTCGACGGACATCGCCAGCTATCTTAGCTTCGTTATGGCGCTGTTTATGGCGTTCGGCGTGGCGTTTGAAGTGCCTGTCGCTATCGTTCTTCTGTGCTGGATGGGCGTGACCACGCCTGATGACTTGCGCAAGAAACGTCCATATATGCTGGTTGGCGCATTTGTTATCGGTATGCTGCTGACGCCGCCGGATGTTTTCTCGCAAACGCTGCTGGCCGTACCGATGTACTGTCTCTTTGAAGTCGGCGTGTTCTTCTCGCGTTTCTACGTGGGCAAACGACGTCCGCAGGAAGACGAAGAAGACGAGCCAGAAAAAACGACAGAAGAATAAAACCAGCCGCCCGAAAGGGCGGTTGTCATATGGGAGACCGCATGTTTGATATCGGATTGAATCTGACCAGCCCTCAATTTGCCAACGACCGCGATGACGTTGTGGGGCGCGCGTTTACCGCAGGTGTGAAAGGGCTGCTGCTTACGGGGACGAACCTTCACGAAAGCGAGCAAGCGCAAGCACTGGCAAAGGGATACGCGCGATGCTGGTCGACGGCGGGAGTGCATCCGCATGACAGCAGCCAGTGG
Organism: Lelliottia amnigena; assembly: GCA_900635465.1. Classification (NCBI taxonomy): domain Bacteria; kingdom Pseudomonadati; phylum Pseudomonadota; class Gammaproteobacteria; order Enterobacterales; family Enterobacteriaceae; genus Lelliottia; species Lelliottia amnigena. Next base: position 4,220,664 of record LR134135.1, on the reverse strand, counting down.
ACGCACGAAAGTGCTGAAACGCTGTATAAACTGACGAAATTCGAGGAAGTCGTTGCCATCGGCGAATGCGGTCTTGATTTCAATCGTAACTTTTCCACGCCCGTTGAGCAGGAAGCGGCGTTCACCGCTCAGCTCGCCATCGCAGCAGAATTAGAAATGCCGGTGTTTATGCATTGCCGCGATGCCCATGAGCGCTTTCTGACCTTGCTGGAGCCGTGGCTGGATAAACTGCCTGGCGCGGTGTTGCACTGCTTTACCGGCTCACGGCAGGAGGCTGTTGATTGCCTGAATCGGGGGCTCTATCTGGGCATTACCGGCTGGGTGTGTGACGAACGACGCGGTCTGGAATTGCGTGAGCTTTTGCCGGTGATACCTGCCGATCGACTGTTGGTCGAAACGGATGCGCCGTATCTTCTGCCACGCGATATGAAGCCGAAACCGGCGTCGCGACGTAATGAACCGGCTATCTTGGGCACATTATTGAGCGTATTGCGCACTGGCGCGGAGAAGATCGGCAGTGGCTTGATGCACAGACCGATGAAAACGTGCGTCGCCTGTTCGGCATTACATTTTAAACTTTACGGAAGGCGGTGTTTGCAACGCTCTGGAGCACTTGTTTATTCAGCAAATTGAGCAGCAGCATCGAACGGGCCTCGCCGTCGGCTCCGAGAATATCGCCTGCAATCCTTCGAATGCGCCTTCGGTGATCACCACATCATCGCCGCTGAAGGGCGTGTCGGGATCGGTTATATCGTCCGGCTGCTTATAGACAGAAAGCTGGTGAATAACCGTTGAAGGAACGGTGGCGGGTTGCGCACCAAAGCGAACAAAGTGGCTGACGCCGCGCGTGGCGTTGATAGTAGTAGTATGAATTACTTCGGGGTCGAACTCGACGAACAGGTAGTTCGGAAAAAGGGGTTCGCTGACCGTAGTACGTTTACCGCGCTGGATTTTTTCAAGCGTGATCACGGGGGTCAGACAATTGACGGCCTGACGCTCAAGATGTTCTTGCGCACGCTGGAGCTGCCCACGTTTGCAATACAGTAAATACCACGCTTGCATAATTACCCTTTCCCTTTGTTTGCGGCGCAAGCATATCAAAACCCTGGCGGGATCGCTAAGTTGATTATAATGGCCGAAAGTGGATGATGACGTGGAAGTTCACGCTAATTTAACAAAATTACAGCGTACTGGTGACGAACGCCGTATAATGAAGCGCTTACAGAGAGGCCATGACTAACTTCATGAAATACCACGATCTACGCGACTTCCTGGCGCTGCTGGAAAGCAGGGCGAACTCAAACGCATCACGCTTCCTGTTGATCCCTATCTGGAAATGACAGAAATTGCTGACCGCACACTGCGTGCCGGTGGCCCTGCGCTGCTGTTTGAAATCCGAAAGGCTATTCCATGCCGGTGCTGTGTAACCTGTTCGGCACGCCTAAACGCGTGGCGATGGGCATGGGGCAGGAAGACGTGTCGGCGTTGCGTGAAGTCGGCAAATTGCTCGCGTTTTGAAAGAGCCGGAGCCACCAAAAGGCTTCCGCGATCTGTTCGATAAATTGCCGCAGTTCAAACAAGTGTTGAACATGCCGACCAAACGCCTGCGCGGTGCGCCGTGTCAGCAGAAAATCCTCGAAGGCGATGCGGTCGATCTAACCCGTATCCCGATCATGCAGTGTTGGCCAGAAGATGCTGCGCCGCTGATTACCTGGGGTTTGACCGTCACTCGCGGTCCGCATAAAGAACGCCAAAATCTGGGTATTTATCGTCAGCAGCTAATCGGCAAAAATAAGCTGATTATGCGTTGGCTGTCGCATCGCGGCGGCGCGCTTGATTTCCAGGAGTGGTGTGCGGCACATCCGGGCGAACGTTTCCCGGTTTCTGTCGCGTTGGGAGCCGATCCCGCCACTATTCTCGGTGCGGTTACGCCGGTTCCTGACACCCTTTCCGAATATGCTTTTGCTGGCCTGTTGCGCGGTACGAAAACCGAAGTGGTGAAGTGCGTTTCCAATGACCTGGAAGTGCCGGCCAGCGCAGAGATTGTGCTCGAAGGGTATATCGAACAGGGCGAAATGGCGCCGGAAGGGCCTTACGGCGATCACACGGGATACTACAATGAAATCGATAATTTCCCTGTGTTTACCGTTACCCATATTACTCAGCGTGACGATGCTATTTATCACTCGACTTACACAGGCCGTCCGCCGGATGAGCCCGCCGTGCTGGGCGTGGCGCTGAACGAAGTGTTTGTGCCGATTCTGCAAAAGCAGTTTCCGGAAATTGTCGATTTCTATTTGCCGCCGGAAGGCTGTTCATATCGCCTGGCCGTTGTGACCATTAAGAAGCAGTATGCAGGTCACGCCAAACGCGTAATGATGGGCGTATGGTCTTTCCTGCGCCAGTTTATGTACACCAAATTTGTTATTGTCTGTGATGATGACGTTAACGCCCGTGACTGGAATGATGTCATCTGGGCGATCACCACGCGCATGGACCCCGCGCGTGACACGGTGTTAGTTGAAAACACGCCAATTGATTATCTGGATTTTGCCTCGCCGGTTTCCGGTCTTGGTTCAAAAATGGGACTGGATGCCACCAATAAATGGCCCGGCGAAACTTCGCGCGAATGGGGTCGTCCGATTCAAAAAGACCCTGAAGTGACGGCACGAATTGACGCGATATGGGACGAGCTAGCCATATTGAATGACGGTAAGCCTGCATCTGACCGTTAAGCCCTTTAGACTTCCCGACAGAGAGAGCTAATGACAACCTTAAGCTGTAAAGTGACCTCGGTAGATGCAATTACCGACACCGTATATCGCGTCCGTTTGGTTCCAGAGGCGGCATTTTCTTTCCGCGCTGGCCAATATTTGATGGTTGTGATGGATGAGCGTGATAAGCGTCCTTTCTCTATGGCGTCTACGCCAGCGGAGCAGGAGTTTATTGAGTTACACATAGGTGCGTCAGAGCTTAATCTTTATGCCATGGCTGTTATGGATCGCATCCTGAAAGAGCGTGAAATTCAGGTCGACATTCCGCATGGCGAAGCGTGGCTGCGTGAAGACGAAGACCGTCCGCTGATTTTGATCGCGGGCGGTACCGGTTTTTCTTACGTGCGTTCCATTCTGCTCACTGCGCTGGCGCACAATCCTGACCGCGATATCACCATCTACTGGGGGCGGTCGTGAAGAAAAACACCTGTACGACCTGTCTGAGCTGGAAGCGTTGAGCGTGACCCACCAAAATCTGCGCATCGAACCGGTTGTTGAGCAGCCGGAAGAGGGATGGCGTGGGCGCAGCGGTACGGTGCTGACGGCGGTGCTGCAGGATCACGGAACGCTGGCCGGGCACGATATCTATATTGCAGGCCGTTTTGAGATGGCAAAAATTGCCCGCGATTTGTTCTGTAACGAACGCGATGCGCGTGAAGATCGTCTGTTTGGCGATGCGTTTGCGTTTATCTGAGAATAAAAAACCCGCCCCTGACAGGCGGGAAGAACGGCAACTAAACCTTCTCTCTTCGCCATTAATGCCATAACTGCGTTGGCTGCGCGCACTCACCCGAATCGCTTACCTGTGTAAGCTCATCGGGATTTGTTTGCTTGCCGCCTTGTTCTGGCCTCAATGGCTTTGAGATAACGCCAGCGTCATTGACGATGGCGCTTCACATCTGTTTAAACCCTTTCAAACACCGTCGCGATCCCCTGACCCAGCCCGATGCACATCGTCGCCAGACCAAACTGCGCGTCTTTGCGTTCCATCAGGTTAATCAGCGTGGTGCTGATACGCGCACCTGAGCAGCCCAGCGGATGACCTAGCGCAATTGCGCCGCCGTTGAGGTTGATCTTCTCGTCGATCTGCTCCATCAGGCCCAGATCTTTAATGCACGGCAGGATCTGCGCGGCGAACGCTTCGTTCATCTCAAAAAGATCGATATCGCTGGCGGTCAGCCCGGCTTTCTTCAGCGCCAGTTTTGAGGCCGGAACCGGACCATAACCCATTATTGAGGGATCGCAGCCGACCACCGCCATGGAGCGGATTCGCGCGCGCGGCGTGAGACCCAATTCACGAGCACGACTTTCACTCATTACCAGCATGGCGGCTGCACCATCGGAAAGAGCCGATGACGTTCCCGCTGTGACCGTGCCGGTTACCGGATCGAATGCGGGACGCAGCGTGGAAAGCGCTTCAACCGTCGTTTCCGGGCGGATCACTTCGTCGTAGTAATACTGTTTCAGCACGCCATCAACATCGTGGCCGCCGGTTGGCAGAATTTCGTTCTTAAATGCGCCGGATTGCGTCGCGGCCCAGGCACGGGCGTGGGAACGAGCGGCGAACTGGTCCTGCATTTCACGGCTGATACCGTGCATGCGGGAGAGCATTTCGGCGGTCAGCCCCATCATGCCAGCGGCTTTGGCGACGTTGCGGCTCATACCGGGATGGAAATCCACCCCGTGGCTCATCGGGACGTGACCCATATGTTCCACGCCGCCGACCATGCAGACCTGCGCATCGCCAGTCATGATCATGCGCGCCGCATCGTGCAAGGCCTGCATAGACGATCCGCACAGGCGGTTGACGGTAACTGCCGGAACGGAGTGCGGGATTTCCGCCAGTAGAGAGGCGTTACGCGCAATGTTAAAACCTTGCTCCAGCGTCTGCTGCACGCAGCCCCAGTAAATATCATCAATCGCACTTGCTTCCAGCGCCGGGTTGCGCGCCAGCAGGCTCCGCATCAGGTGCGCGGAGAGATCTTCGGCGCGTACGTGACGGAATGCGCCACCCTTTGAACGGCCCATCGGGGTGCGAATTGCATCGACAATGACAACCTTTTCCATTGTGACTCCTTAAGCCGTTTTCAGCGCGCCGACCGGACGGGCTGGCTCAACTGGCGGATAATACGGTTCGTTATGGCGGGCTTTGTTACGCAGACCTTCCGGCACGTCATATAGCGGACCGAGCTGCTGATACTGCTGAGCCATATCGAGATATTTGGCGCTGCCGAGCGTATCCAGCCAGCGGAATGCGCCGCCGTGGAACGGAGGGAACCCGAGGCCGTAAACCAGCGCCATATCAGCTTCTGCCGGGCTGGCGATAATGCCTTCTTCCAGACAACGCACCACTTCGTTGACCATCGGGATCATCATGCGCGCAATGATCTCGTCGTCGCTGAAATCGCGCTTCGGCTGGCTAATGTCGGCCAGTAAACCCTCTACCGCGGCATCGTCTTCTTTCTTCGGCTTGCCTTTGCTGTCTTCTTTATAGCGCCAGAAGCCCAGGCCGTTTTTCTGCCCGAAGCGATGAGCATCAAACAGGGCGTCGATAGCATCGCGATAATCTTTCTGCATGCGCTGCGGGAAACCAGCCGCCATCACCGCCTGAGCGTGATGTGCGGTATCAATCCCGACCACATCCAGCAGATAGGCAGGGCCCATCGGCCAGCCGAACTGTTTTTCCATCACTTTATCGACTTTGCGGAAGTCAGCGCCGTCGCGGAGCAACTGGCTAAAGCCTGCGAAGTTAAGGGAATAGCACGCGGTTGACGAAAAATCCTGGGCAGTCGTTAACGACGATCGGCGTTTTGCCCATTTTGCTGGCCCACGCCACCACTTTGGCGATGGTTTCGTCGGACGTTTTTTCTCCGCGAATGACTTCAACTAGCGGCATGCGGTGCACCGGGTTAAAGAAGTGCATACCGCAGAAGTTTTCCGGGCGCTTAAGAACGCTCGCCAGTTCGCCAATCGGAATGGTGGAAGTGTTAGACGCCAGAACGGTATCCGGACGAACTTTATCTTCTGTTTCTGCCAGCACCGCTTTTTTGATTTTCGGGTTTTCCACCACCGCTTCGACGACTACATCAACACGGTTAAAGCCGCTGTAATCCAGCGTTGGATGGATAGTCGAAATGACGCCCGAAAGTTTCAGGCCATCAATTTTCCCGCGTTCCAGCTGTTTATTCAGTAGCTTAGCGGCCTCTGTCATGCCCAGCGTCAGGGATTTGTCGTTGATGTCCTTCATGATCACCGGCACGCCTTTCCAGGCGGACTGATAAGCGATCCCACCGCCCATGATGCCTGCGCCCAGAACGGCAGCCTGTTTTGGCATCTCAACATTTTTTGTCAGCTGTTTTGCTTTGCCTTTCACGAACTGATCGTTCAGGAAAATGCCAACCAGGGCGCGGGCTTCATTGGTGTGCGCCAGCGGGACGAAACTTTGGTTTTCGAGTTTAAGCGCCTCTTCACGACCAAAGCGCGCAGCGGCTTCAATGGTTTTTACAGCGGTAATCGGCGCCGGGTAATGTTTGCCCGCCGTCTGCATCACCATGCCTTTGGCAATGGTAAAGCTCATGGTGGCTTCAATTTTGCTGAGCTTCAGCGGCTCAAGCTTCGGCTGACGTTTGGCTTTCCAGTCGAGATCGCCATTGATCGCCTGACGTAAAATGCCGACCGCGCCATCGCGGAGTTTTTCGGCTTTCACGATGCCGTCGATCAGACCGATTTTGAGCGCCTGATCCGCGCCGACGTCTTTACCGGCAGCAATGATTTCCAGTGCGCTATCAGCACCCAGCATGCGCGGCGTACGAACGGAGCCGCCAAAGCCCGGCATGATACCCAGTTTGGTTTCCGGCAGGCCGATGCGTAGATCTGGCGTTGCCAGACGGTAGTCGGTCGCCAGCACGCATTCACAACCCCCGCCGAGCGCATAGCCGTTAACGGCCGAAATCGTCGGGACCGGTAAATCTTCCAGTCGATTAAACACGCTATTGGCAAAATGGAGCCACTGGCTGAGCTGCTCTTCCGGGACCTGGAATAAAGAGAGGAACTCAGTGATATCCGCGCCAACGATAAAGGCGGCTTTTTCGGAACGCAGCAGCAGACCTTTGAGATCAGATTGTTTTTCGAGCACATCCAGCGCGTGGCCAAGGCTGGCTACGGTCGCGGTATCGAGCTTGTTGACTGAACCGGGGGCATCAAACACCAGTTCGGCGATGCCATCTTCCAGCCAGTCCACGTATAGGGTGTCACCTTTGTAGAGCATGTCAGTCTCCTGAATCCAGCAAGGGGATCTGGTCATACCAGATGAGACCGAGTGTGGGATTTATGTTAATAAAATGCAAATTTATCATTAAGGAATTGCTGCGGGGATCACGCTCGGCGGAGATCACGCAGGATAAGTGAGGTGTGCTAAGATGCGAAGACTAGAGCTCAAACATGAAAGGAATAATGATGGACTCACTGGCAGCACTTTATAAAAATCATATTGTTACGTTGCAAGAGCGTACCCGCGACGTATTGGCTCGCTATAAACTCGATGCGCTGCTTATCCACTCCGGTGAGCTGTTGAATGTCTTCCTCGATGACCATGCTTATCCTTTCAAGGTAAATCCACAGTTCAAAGCCTGGGTTCCAGTGACACAGGTTCCCAACTGCTGGTTGCTGGTTGATGGCGTGAACAAACCGAAACTGTGGTTCTACTTGCCGGTCGATTACTGGCACAACGTTGAGCCGCTGCCGACGACGTTCTGGACGGAAGAAGTGGATGTGATTGCGCTGCCGAAAGCGGATGCTATTGGCAGCCAGTTACCCGCTACACGCGGCAACATCGCTTACATCGGACCGGTTCCTGAGCGCGCTTTGGCTCTGGATATTCCAGCAGACAAAATCAACCCGAAAGGCGTGATCGATTATCTGCATTACTACCGCGCTTATAAGACCGACTATGAACTGTCCTGCATGCGTGAAGCACAGAAAACCGCAGTGAATGGTCATCAGGCTGCGCATGAAGCCTTCCTGTCCGGCATGAGCGAGTTTGATATTAACCAGGCTTACCTGACGGCGACGGGTCATCGTGATACCGATGTGCCTTACGGGAATATCGTGGCGCTGAACGAGCACGCCTCCGTTCTGCACTACACCAAACTGGATCACCGCGCGCCTTCTGAAATTCGCAGCTTCCTGCTGGATGCGGGTGCTGAGTACAACGGTTACGCGGCGGATCTGACGCGTACCTGGGCTGCCAACAGCGATACCGATTTTGCGCATTTGATTAAAGACGTGAACGACGAACAGCTGGCGCTTATCAGCACCATGAAAGCGGGCACGAGCTATGTTGACTATCATATTCAGTTCCATCAGCGCATCGCTAAGCTGCTGCGTAAGCATCAGATTGTGACGGATATGAGCGAAGAGGCGATGGTCGAAAACGATCTCACCGGGCCATTTATGCCACATGGGATTGGCCATCCGCTGGGTCTGCAGGTACATGATGTGGCCGGTTTTATGCAGGATGATATGGGTACGCACCTGGCGGCGCCGTCTAAATATCCGTACCTGCGTTGCACCCGCGTGCTGGAACCGCGCATGGTGTTGACCATCGAGCCGGGCATCTACTTTATTGATTCTCTGTTGAATCCGTGGCGTGAAGGCCAGTTCAGCAAGCACTTCAACTGGCAGAAAATTGATGCGCTGAAACCGTTTGGTGGTATTCGTATTGAAGATAACGTGGTGGTTCACGAGAACAATATCGAGAACATGACGCGAGATCAGAAGCTGGCGTGATGGACAGTTGGCTGATACCGGCCGAGCCGGTCACCTTCTCTGAAGAGATTAAAAAAAGCCGTTTTATCACGCTGTTGTCTCACACCGACGGCGTGGAGGCGGCGAAAGCGTTTGTTGAGTCGGTTCGTGCAGACCATCCCGACGCCCGCCACCATTGCGTGGCGTGGGTCGCCGGCGCACCGAACGATTCGCAACAGCTGGGATTCTCTGATGATGGTGAACCTGCAGGAACGGCCGGTAAACCGATGCTCTCTCAGCTGATGGGGAGTGGCGTCGGTGAAATTACCGCGGTCGTCGTTCGTTATTATGGCGGCATATTATTAGGTACCGGCGGGCTGGTTAAGGCCTACGGTGGTGGCGTTCAGCAGGCGCTTAATCAGCTTAATACCCTCCGCAAAACGCCATTAACCGAATATACTTTGTTGTGTGATTACGCCCAGTTGTCCGGCATTGAGACGTTACTTAAGCAATTTAACGGTGTGATTGTGCAAAGTGATTACCAGGCGACGGTTCAATTACGCGTGGCACTTCCTCTGGCGGAGCACTCGGCTTTTTCAGCAAAACTGGCTGATTTTAGTCGCGGTGCGTTGCAATTGCTGCCGATTGAAGAATAATCCCCACCTTACTTTCTGAATACCAAAGGAAACGGCAGAGATGCATTTTCGTGCCATAACCCGAATCGTTGGACTGCTGGTTATCCTCTTCTCCGGGACGATGATTCTCCCTGGACTGGTGGCGCTTATCTATCGGGACGGCGCGGGGCGTGCGTTCACACAAACCTTCTTTGCTGCGCTGGTGATTGGTTCCATGCTGTGGTGGCCAAACCGTCGTGAAAAGGGCGAACTGAAATCCCGCGAAGGCTTTCTGATCGTGGTTCTGTTCTGGACCGTGCTGGGAAGCGTGGGGGCGCTGCCGTTTATCTTCGCGGAGCAGCCTAACCTGACGGTCACCGATGCCTTCTTTGAATCCTTTTCCGGGTTGACGACCACGGGTGCGACGACGCTGGTGGGGTTAGATTCGTTACCGCATGCGATTCTTTTTTATCGTCAGATGCTGCAGTGGTTCGGTGGTATGGGGATCATCGTATTAGCCGTTGCGATTCTGCCTATTCTGGGGGTCGGGGGGATGCAGCTCTATCGCGCGGAAATGCCCGGGCCGCTTAAAGATAATAAGATGCGCCCGCGTATTGCGGAGACGGCCAAAACCCTCTGGTTCATCTATGTGTTGCTGACCGTTGCCTGCGCGCTGGCCCTCTGGTTTGCCGGGATGCCTGCGTTTGATGCGATAGGGCACAGCTTCTCGACGATTGCGATTGGCGGATTCTCCACGCACGACGCCAGCGTGGGGTATTTCGACAGTCCGACCATCAACACCATCATTGCTGTCTTCTTACTGATCTCCGGCTGTAACTATGGTCTTCACTTCTCTTTATTAAGTGGACGTAGTTTGAAGGTGTACTGGCGCGACCCGGAGTTCAGGATGTTTATTGGAGTGCAGTTAACGCTGGTGGTGATTTGTACATCGGTCTTGTGGCTCCACGATGTTTACAGCTCGGCAGTTACCACTCTCAACCAGGCGTTCTTCCAGGTTGTGTCGATGGCGACCACCGCGGGGTTTACGACGGACAGTATTTCCCGCTGGCCGCTGTTCCTGCCGGTCTTGCTTTTATGCTCTGCCTTTATAGGCGGGTGTGCGGGGTCGACGGGCGGGGGATTGAAGGTGATTCGTATCCTTCTGCTGTTTAAACAGGGGAACCGTGAGCTGAAACGACTGGTGCATCCGAACGCGGTCTACAGTATTAAGCTTGGTAACCGCGCGTTACCGGAACGTATCCTCGAAGCGGTATGGGGCTTCTTCTCGGCTTATGCGCTGGTCTTTATTGTCAGCATGCTGGCCATTATTGCGACCGGCGTTGATGATTTTTCGGCGTTTGCGTCTGTCGTGGCAACGCTTAATAACCTCGGGCCAGGGCTTGGCGTCGTAGCGGACAACTTTGCCAGTATGAATCCGGTGGCGAAATGGATCTTGATTGCCAATATGCTTTTTGGGCGTCTTGAGGTCTTTACGCTGCTGGTGCTGTTCACCCCAACATTCTGGCGCGATTAAGGAAGTATCTGGTGAAGACATTAATACTATTCTCCACACGTGACGGACAGACGCGCGAGATTGCCTCTTATCTGGCGTCTGAATTAAAAGAGCAGGGCATTTATGCCGACGTAGTGAATCTGAATCGTACGGAAGAGATTGTTTGGCAAGACTACGACCGTGTGGTGATTGGTGCGTCGATTCGGTACGGACACTTTCATCCAGCAGTTGATCGCTTCGTGAAGAAGCATGCAGCCACGTTGAATGCGATGCCGAGCGCTTTCTATTCTGTGAACCTCGTAGCGCGTAAAGCAGAGAAGCGTACGCCACAGACGAACAGCTATACGCGTAAGTTCCTGCTGAGCTCTCCCTGGCAGCCAAAGTTATGCGCCGTGTTTGCTGGCGCGCTGCGTTATCCCCGTTATCGCTGGCTTGACCGCTTTATGATTCGTTTAATTATGAAGATGACAGGCGGGGAAACCGATACAACTAAAGAAGTGGTCTATACCGACTGGCAACAGGTCGCCAGTTTTGCGCGGGAAATCGCACAATTAACGGCCAATGCGCGGATTTAATAAACGTAAAGTTTGAAAAATAAGCGAACGAAAACTTTTTTGAAATTTATGCTTGTCACCTCAGAATAACTCCCTATAATGCGCCTCCACTGACACGGAACAACGGAACACAAGCCGCCGGGTCAGCGGGGTTCAGCGATGAACGCCGGCAGAGAAAAGCGAAAATAAACGCTTGACTCTGAATGAGGAAAACGTATTATACGGGACCTCGCAACGGTGAGCGAAAGCCGCGTTGCACTGCTCTTTAACAATTTATCAGACAATCTGTGTGGGCACTCAAAGTGACATGGATTCTAAACGTCTTCGGACGCTAAATGAATAACCAAGTCTCAGTGAGTGAACATACGTAATTCATTACGAAGTTCTTTTCTTTAGAAATAAAGAAACACGAGCATCAAACTTAAATTGAAGAGTTTGATCATGGCTCAGATTGAACGCTGGCGGCAGGCCTAACACATGCAAGTCGAGCGGTAGCACAGAGAGCTTGCTCTCGGGTGACGAGCGGCGGACGGGTGAGTAATGTCTGGGAAACTGCCTGATGGAGGGGGATAACTACTGGAAACGGTAGCTAATACCGCATAACGTCGCAAGACCAAAGAGGGGGACCTTCGGGCCTCTTGCCATCAGATGTGCCCAGATGGGATTAGCTAGTAGGTGGGGTAATGGCTCACCTAGGCGACGATCCCTAGCTGGTCTGAGAGGATGACCAGCCACACTGGAACTGAGACACGGTCCAGACTCCTACGGGAGGCAGCAGTGGGGAATATTGCACAATGGGCGCAAGCCTGATGCAGCCATGCCGCGTGTATGAAGAAGGCCTTCGGGTTGTAAAGTACTTTCAGCGAGGAGGAAGGCATTGTGGTTAATAACCACAGTGATTGACGTTACTCGCAGAAGAAGCACCGGCTAACTCCGTGCCAGCAGCCGCGGTAATACGGAGGGGTGCAAGCGTTAATCGGAATTACTGGGCGTAAAGCGCACGCAGGCGGTCTGTCAAGTCGGATGTGAAATCCCCGGGCTCAACCTGGGAACTGCATTCGAAACTGGCAGGCTAGAGTCTTGTAGAGGGGGGTAGAATTCCAGGTGTAGCGGTGAAATGCGTAGAGATCTGGAGGAATACCGGTGGCGAAGGCGGCCCCCTGGACAAAGACTGACGCTCAGGTGCGAAAGCGTGGGGAGCAAACAGGATTAGATACCCTGGTAGTCCACGCCGTAAACGATGTCGACTTGGAGGTTGTTCCCTTGAGGAGTGGCTTCCGGAGCTAACGCGTTAAGTCGACCGCCTGGGGAGTACGGCCGCAAGGTTAAAACTCAAATGAATTGACGGGGGGCCCGCACAAGCGGTGGAGCATGTGGTTTAATTCGATGCAACGCGAAGAACCTTACCTACTCTTGACATCCAGAGAACTTAGCAGAGATGCTTTGGTGCCTTCGGGAACTCTGAGACAGGTGCTGCATGGCTGTCGTCAGCTCGTGTTGTGAAATGTTGGGTTAAGTCCCGCAACGAGCGCAACCCTTATCCTTTGTTGCCAGCGGTTCGGCCGGGAACTCAAAGGAGACTGCCAGTGATAAACTGGAGGAAGGTGGGGATGACGTCAAGTCATCATGGCCCTTACGAGTAGGGCTACACACGTGCTACAATGGCATATACAAAGAGAAGCGACCTCGCGAGAGCAAGCGGACCTCACAAAGTATGTCGTAGTCCGGATCGGAGTCTGCAACTCGACTCCGTGAAGTCGGAATCGCTAGTAATCGTAGATCAGAATGCTACGGTGAATACGTTCCCGGGCCTTGTACACACCGCCCGTCACACCATGGGAGTGGGTTGCAAAAGAAGTAGGTAGCTTAACCTTCGGGAGGGCGCTTACCACTTTGTGATTCATGACTGGGGTGAAGTCGTAACAAGGTAACCGTAGGGGAACCTGCGGTTGGATCACCTCCTTACCTGAAGAACCTGCCTTTGTAGTGTCCACACAGATTGTCTGATGAAAAATAAGCAGTAAAGAATCTCTGCAGGCTTGTAGCTCAGGTGGTTAGAGCGCACCCCTGATAAGGGTGAGGTCGGTGGTTCAAGTCCACTCAGGCCTACCAAATTTTCCCTGAATACTGCGTTGCGAAATAACTCGCATACTTCAGTATGCTTCGTTCTTCCACGCCTTGTCTCAGGAAAAATTGTCGGTAACGAGATTTGCATTTACGATGGGGTTATAGCTCAGCTGGGAGAGCGCCTGCCTTGCACGCAGGAGGTCTGCGGTTCGATCCCGCATAGCTCCACCATCCTTTTACTGCTGAAAACAAGAAAACTTCAGAGTGTACCTGAAAAGGTGCGCTGCGAAGTTTTGCTCTTTAAAAATCTGGATCAAGCTGAAAATTGAAACGACACACTGTGTCTGCTCTCCGTAATAAGAGCAGGTAAGCGGTGTGTTCGAGTCTCTCAAATTTTCGCAACACTGTGGGTGTTTTACGAAACATCTTCGGGTTGTGAGGTTAAGCGACTAAGCGTACACGGTGGATGCCTAGGCAGTCAGAGGCGATGAAGGACGTGCTAATCTGCGATAAGCGTCGGTAAGGTGATATGAACCGTTATAACCGACGATTTCCGAATGGGGAAACCCAGTGCAATCCGTTGCACTATCGTTAAGTGAATACATAGCTTAACGAAGCGAACCAGGGGAACTGAAACATCTAAGTACCCTGAGGAAAAGAAATCAACCGAGATTCCCCCAGTAGCGGCGAGCGAACGGGGAACAGCCCAGAACCTGAATCAGTTTGTGTGTTAGTGGAAGCGTCTGGAAAGTCGCAGGGTACAGGGTGATACTCCCGTACACAAAAATGCACATACTGTGAGTTCGAAGAGTAGGGCGGGACACGTGGTATCCTGTCTGAATATGGGGGGACCATCCTCCAAGGCTAAATACTCCTGACTGACCGATAGTGAACCAGTACCGTGAGGGAAAGGCGAAAAGAACCCCGGCGAGGGAGTGAAACAGAACCTGAAACCGTGTACGTACAAGCAGTGGGAGCCTTGATTTATCAGGGTGACTGCGTACCTTTTGTATAATGGGTCAGCGACTTATATTCTGTAGCAAGGTTAACCGTATAGGGGAGCCGAAGGGAAACCGAGTCTTAACTGGGCGTTAAGTTGCAGGGTATAGACCCGAAACCCGGTGATCTAGCCATGGGCAGGTTGAAGGTTGGGTAACACTAACTGGAGGACCGAACCGACTAATGTTGAAAAATTAGCGGATGACTTGTGGCTGGGGGTGAAAGGCCAATCAAACCGGGAGATAGCTGGTTCTCCCCGAAAGCTATTTAGGTAGCGCCTCGTGAACTCATCTTCGGGGGTAGAGCACTGTTTCGGCTAGGGGGCCATCCCGGCTTACCAACCCGATGCAAACTACGAATACCGAAGAATGTTATCACGGGAGACACACGGCGGGTGCTAACGTCCGTCGTGAAGAGGGAAACAACCCAGACCGCCAGCTAAGGTCCCAAAGTCACAGTTAAGTGGGAAACGATGTGGGAAGGCACAGACAGCCAGGATGTTGGCTTAGAAGCAGCCATCATTTAAAGAAAGCGTAATAGCTCACTGGTCGAGTCGGCCTGCGCGGAAGATGTAACGGGGCTAAACTGTGCACCGAAGCTGCGGCAGCGACGCTTATGCGTTGTTGGGTAGGGGAGCGTTCTGTAAGCCGTCGAAGGTGTCCTGTGAGGGATGCTGGAGGTATCAGAAGTGCGAATGCTGACATAAGTAACGATAAAGCGGGTGAAAAGCCCGCTCGCCGGAAGACCAAGGGTTCCTGTCCAACGTTAATCGGGGCAGGGTGAGTCGACCCCTAAGGCGAGGCCGAAAGGCGTAGTCGATGGGAAACAGGTTAATATTCCTGTACTCGGTGTTACTGCGAAGGGGGGACGGAGAAGGCTATGTTAGCCGGGCGACGGTTGTCCCGGTTTAAGCATGTAGGCGGAGCGTTTAGGTAAATCCGGACGCTTTTTAACGCTGAGGTGTGATGACGAGGCACTACGGTGCTGAAGTAACAAATGCCCTGCTTCCAGGAAAAGCCTCTAAGCATCAGGTAACATCAAATCGTACCCCAAACCGACACAGGTGGTCAGGTAGAGAATACCAAGGCGCTTGAGAGAACTCGGGTGAAGGAACTAGGCAAAATGGTGCCGTAACTTCGGGAGAAGGCACGCTGATGGTAAGTGAAGCGACTTGCTCGTGGAGCTGAAATCAGTCGAAGATACCAGCTGGCTGCAACTGTTTATTAAAAACACAGCACTGTGCAAACACGAAAGTGGACGTATACGGTGTGACGCCTGCCCGGTGCCGGAAGGTTAATTGATGGGGTTAGCGGCAACGCGAAGCTCTTGATCGAAGCCCCGGTAAACGGCGGCCGTAACTATAACGGTCCTAAGGTAGCGAAATTCCTTGTCGGGTAAGTTCCGACCTGCACGAATGGCGTAATGATGGCCAGGCTGTCTCCACCCGAGACTCAGTGAAATTGAACTCGCTGTGAAGATGCAGTGTACCCGCGGCAAGACGGAAAGACCCCGTGAACCTTTACTATAGCTTGACACTGAACACTGGTCCTTGATGTGTAGGATAGGTGGGAGGCTTTGAAGCGTGGACGCCAGTCTGCGTGGAGCCAACCTTGAAATACCACCCTTTAATGGCTGGTGTTCTAACGTAGACCCGTAATCCGGGTTGCGGACAGTGTCTGGTGGGTAGTTTGACTGGGGCGGTCTCCTCCTAAAGAGTAACGGAGGAGCACGAAGGTTAGCTAATCCTGGTCGGACATCAGGAGGTTAGTGCAATGGCATAAGCTAGCTTGACTGCGAGAGTGACGGCTCGAGCAGGTGCGAAAGCAGGTCATAGTGATCCGGTGGTTCTGAATGGAAGGGCCATCGCTCAACGGATAAAAGGTACTCCGGGGATAACAGGCTGATACCGCCCAAGAGTTCATATCGACGGCGGTGTTTGGCACCTCGATGTCGGCTCATCACATCCTGGGGCTGAAGTAGGTCCCAAGGGTACGGCTGTTCGCCGTTTAAAGTGGTACGCGAGCTGGGTTTAGAACGTCGTGAGACAGTTCGGTCCCTATCTGCCGTGGGCGCTGGAGAATTGAGGGGGGCTGCTCCTAGTACGAGAGGACCGGAGTGGACGCATCACTGGTGTTCGGGTTGTCATGCCAATGGCATTGCCCGGTAGCTAAATGCGGAAAAGATAAGTGCTGAAAGCATCTAAGCACGAAACTTGCCCCGAGATGAGTTCTCCCTGACTCCTTGAGAGTCCTGAAGGAACGTTGAAGACTACGACGTTGATAGGTCGGGTGTGTAAGCGTAGCGATACGTTGAGCTAACCGATACTAATGAACCGTGAGGCTTAACCTTACAACGCCGAAGCTGTTTTGGCGGAAAGAGACGATATTCAGCTTGATAACAGATTAATTGACGTGCAGAGATGCATGTTGATAACAGAATTTGCCTGGCGGCTTTAGCGCGGTGGTCCCACCTGACCCCATGCCGAACTCAGAAGTGAAACGCCGTAGCGCCGATGGTAGTGTGGGGTCTCCCCATGTGAGAGTAGGGAACTGCCAGGCATCAATAAAGAAGAACCCCGGTCCGCAAGGTCCGGGGTTTTTTGCTTTTGACATTATGTAAGATCTCAGACTTCCTCCTGCCAAACTAATCCCCAATCGACTCACATATACGGTAAACTATCGCAGAAATTGCATCAGGATAGCGTCTATGAATCATAACCTTAAGCCCTGGAATACCTTTGGTATTCAACGAATTGCCGATAACATTGTACGTGCCGATAATACTCACCAACTTCTTGATGCGTGGAACACGGCGACTGAAAATAATCAACCTGTGCTGATCCTGGGTGAAGGAAGTAACGTCCTTTTCCTTGATGATTTTGCCGGTACAGTCATTATTAACCGCATTATGGGCATTGAGGTTAGTGAAACGGATGAGAGCTGGCATCTGCATGTAGGGGCGGGTGAAAACTGGCATAAATTGGTGCAATTCACGCTTGAAAAAGGGATGGCAGGGCTGGAAAACCTGGCGCTGATTCCTGGCTGCGTTGGCTCTTCCCCCATTCAGAATATTGGTGCTTATGGCATTGAACTTAAACATGTTTGTGACTATGTCGACTGCATCGAATTGGCGACCGGAAAAGCGAGCCGCCTGACCGCAGAACAGTGCCGTTTTGGTTATCGAGACAGTATTTTCAAGCATGAGTATCAGGATCGCTATGTCATCGTGTCCGTGGGTTTGCGCCTCGCAAAACGCTGGCAGCCAGTATTAACCTACGGTGATTTAACCCGCCTTGATCCGACAAAAGTCACTGCGCGTGAAGTTTTCGACGCTGTATGTCATATGCGGATGACAAAACTTCCCGATCCTAAAGTAAATGGAAATGCCGGTAGTTTCTTCAAAAACCCCGTTATCAGCGGCGAATCGGCAAAAACGTTGCTCGCAGAATGGCCCAACGTACCGCATTACCCGCAGGCAGACGGGGAGGTGAAGCTGGCTGCTGGATGGCTTATCGATCAGTGTCAGCTCAAAGGTTCGGTAAAAGGGGGGGCAGCGGTGCATCGTCAGCAGGCTCTGGTGCTGATCAATGAAAATAATGCGACCAGCGACGATGTCGTCGCTCTGGCCCATTATGTTCGCCAATGTGTTGGCGATAAATTCGGTGTTTGGCTTGAACCAGAGGTCCGTTTTATCGGACCTAAGGGTGAAGTAAATGCCGTGGAGACGATTGCGTGAGAGATAATACCGTTCCATTAACGCTGATTAGCATTCTTGCTGATGGTGAATTCCACTCGGGTGAGCAACTGGGCGAACGCTTGGGCATGAGTCGTGCGGCGATCAATAAGCACATTCAGACCCTGCGCGACTGGGGCGTTGATGTTTTCACTGTACCCGGCAAAGGCTATAGTTTGCCGGAACCTATTCAGCTATTGGATGAAAATGTCATTCGCAGCCAGTTGAAGCAGGGAAAAGTGACCGTACTGCCGGTTATCGACTCCACAAATCAGTATTTGTTAGACCGAATTAATGAACTGAACTCTGGTGATAGCTGCGTCGCTGAATATCAGCAGGCGGGTCGGGGACGTCGGGGACGTAAGTGGTTCTCACCGTTTGGAGCAAATCTTTATCTCTCCATGTTCTGGCGTCTTGAACAAGGTCCGGCTGCCGCCATCGGTTTAAGTCTGGTGATCGGCATCGTGATTGCCGAAGTGTTGCACAGTCTGGGCGCGGATAAAGTACGTGTAAAATGGCCTAACGATCTTTATCTGAACGATCGGAAACTTGCAGGCATTTTGGTCGAAATGACGGGGAAAACCGGCGATGCAGCACAGATCGTGATCGGTGCCGGTCTCAATATGGTCATGCGCAACGTGCAGGCGGACGTCGTCAATCAGGGTTGGATAACGCTCCAGGAAGCGGGCGTGACTATTGATCGTAATATTCTTGCTGTGCGTCTAATTAAAGAATTACGTCAATCATTAACGCTTTTTGAGCAAGAAGGGCTTTCGCCGTTCCTGGGTCGTTGGGAAAAGCTGGATAATTTTATTCATCGCCCGGTGAAGCTGATTATTGGTGATAAGGAGATCTTTGGTACTTCACGTGGCATCGATGCTCAAGGTGCTCTCTTGCTAGAACAGGAGGGTATTTTAAAGCCGTGGGTGGGTGGCGAAATCTCACTGCGAAGCGCAGAATAACCTAAGGGAGCCAAAGGCTCCCTTTTTTGTGCGCGCGTATATTACCCCCCCCTAAAGTAGTAGGCCTTGAAAGAATATTAGTAAGAATAAGGAGTTAACGAAAGTCGGCAAAAATTAACGACGAAAAAGTATTTCTAAATATTTCTCAGGGTAACTTTTTATTAAAACAGGAATCACATTAAGTAGGTATAAAATCCATTTAACCATTTTTAGTCGATATTTAAATCTGTCTTTTAACTTATTCGTTGAATTTTAAATCTGTAAATTACCTTTAGTTAAGTCAATGAGATCACCGTGTTTTTTTCGTTCAAAAACAGTTAGCATGTGTCGAGTCGATGTTTACTGTTAAGTCGTAAATAAACACCCCGGCATTAAAACCATAATTTAAGCATGCCCATAATAAACGTTCAGTTAACTCTGCAACGTCACTGTACACCTACACCTGAATAAAACTCGTCTGTCGATCGTAAATGGCCACGTGAGTCAAACTGTGGTGTGTACATTATGTATTTGTAAATCATGAGTATAACTATGAATCACTATGATGATTTGCAGCGATTTAAGGACAAAACGCGCAATCAGGCGCTCGATTTTAAAGACTTCTCAGGACAAACTCAGGGGAGCGAGCAAGGAAGTTGGGCCATTCTTAATCAACTTCTTCCAGCAACGGAAACAAATGCCCTTGCAGTTGGGGGACACGTCTCTTTACCCATTCCGCAACCCGTCACGCCTGAAGCATTTGCACTGACGGATGCTGCCTTCGTGCCCGACAGGGTTGCGATTGAGACGGTGTCTCATGATGCCCCTTCGATATTAAATGACGTTGCCGAGCAGCTTGCCGCAGTGCCTGACACACTCTCTGTAGCACCTGCACCTGCACCTGCACCTGCACCCGAATCGGTTCGTGCCGTTATGCCTGCGCCTGCTCCGGCTGAGGTGAATTTCTCGCGTCTGTTTGCGCCTGCGACGAACACCCCGACGCCCACCGCTGAAAAAAATCAGCCCCTGAATTCCCTGCTGGAAAGGATCGCCACATGCCGTTAGTTTGCATTTGTTCGCCAAAAGGCGGCGTGGGTAAGACGACCATGACCGCAAATCTGGCTTATGCGCTCGCGCGCTCGGGAAGTAAGGTTTTAGCGCTGGATTTCGATGTGCAAAATGCGTTACGCCTGCATTTTGGTGTGCCGCTTTCTGACACCCGTGGCTACGTTGCCAGAGCAGCAGAATCCTCCGACTGGAGCCAGTTTGTGCTCACAGCCGGTGGAAACTTATTTGTGTTGCCGTACGGCGATGCCACCGAACCGCAACGCATGGCGTTTGAAGAACGACTCACACATGATGAGCATTTCCTCACGCGCGGTTTAAGCACCCTTTTGAATTATCCTGGGCTGATTATTATTGCCGATTTCCCACCGGGACCGTCGCCAGCCTTAAAAGCGATGTCACGCCTGGCGGATCTGCACTTGATTACGCTGATGGCAGACACCGCTTCACTCTCCCTGTTGCCGCAAATTGAAAATCAACGCCTGACGGGCGGCGCGCTCAATCATAAAGCCGGGCACTATTTTATCCTCAATCAAAGCGACAACCGCCGACAGATCAGTCGTGATGTCACCGCCTTTGTTGAAAATAAACTTGGCGACAAATTGCTGGGCGTTGTACACCGCGACGAAAGCGTTGGCGAAGCCAATGCCTCCCAACAGTCCGTATTTGACTTCAGTCCGGCATCCGCCGCGGCCTTCGACATTGAGCTTATTGCCAAAAAAGTCGCGGGTATTCTTGGAGTGAAAGTGGGTGACGGCACTGTTCACACCCTTCCGCGTCATTCCGGGTTTTAAACTCAGGCAGAGCAACCTATGAAAAAGTTTCTATTTATTTTGCTGGCCTTAGCAATGATTCCTGTTGCCTTGCTCATCATCATCACGCCGATGGACAGCCAGAAACAATATATCTTCGGCTTTATCAGTATTGGCCTTCTGTTTTTAATGGGCTTTAGCAAAAGACGCAGTATTTCTGTAATTATGGTGGTGATGTCATTATTGATGTCGACCCGCTATATGTATTTCCGCCTCACGCAAACCCTGCATTTTAATTCTGAGATTGAAACAATACTCGGGATGGGGTTATTTCTGGCGGAAGTCTACGTCTGGGTGCTCTTGCTGCTCAACTATCTGCAAACCATCTGGCCGCTAAAGCGTGAAATTGTCCCGCTGCCCGACGATATGTCGAAATGGCCAACGGTTGACGTCTACATCCCAACCTATAACGAATCGCTGGACGTGGTGCGTGATACGGTGCTGGCTGCGCAGTGTATCGACTACCCGCGCGACAAAATGAAGATTTACCTGCTCGATGACGGGAAGCGCCGCGAGTTTGCCGTCTTCGCGGCAGACGTTGGCGTGGGTTATATCACCCGTAACGACAACTCTCACGCGAAAGCGGGCAACCTGAACCATGCGATGAAACTGACGCAGGGTGAGCTGATTACGGTGTTTGACTGCGACCACGTTGCCACGCGTATTTTCCTGCAAGCTACCGTGGGCGGGTTCCTGAAAGATCCTAAGCTGGCACTGGTGCAAACGCCGCACTATTTCTATTCGCCGGACCCGTTCGAACGTAACCTCTCCGTCGGGCGCAATATCCCGAATGAAGGGACGCTGTTCTACGGCCCAATCCAGCAGGGTAACGACAACTGGAACGCCACGTTCTTCTGCGGCTCCTGTGCGGTTATCCGCCGTAGCGCATTGGAAGAGATCGGCGGCTTCGCCGTGGAAACTGTCACCGAAGATGCGCACACCGCGTTGAAAATGCAGCGTCTCGGCTGGAAATCCGCCTTTCTTGATATCCCCCTGGCCGCCGGTCTTGCTACCGAACGTCTGGTGCTGCACGTCATCCAGCGAACCCGTTGGGCACGTGGCATGACGCAAATTTTCCGTCTGGATAACCCGCTGTTAGGCCGTGGGCTGACGATTCAGCAGCGCCTGTGCTACCTCAGCGCCATGCTCTACTATCAGTTCGCGCTGCCGCGTATCGCATTCTTAACCGCGCCGCTGGCCTATCTGCTGTTCAACCTCAACATCATTCACTCGTCGGCGGGTCTGGTGTTTGCCTATGCGCTGCCGCACCTGTTCCTGGCGATTTACCTCAACTCGCGGATGAACGGACGCTATCGCTACAGCTTCTGGGGCGAAATCTACGATTTGGTGCTGGCGTTCCATCTGGTATTGCCAACTGCCGTGACCATGATTTTCCCGAAGCGCGGCAAGTTCAACGTGACGGATAAAGGGGCGCTGCTTAACGTCGGCTACTTCGATTTCCGGGTCGTGCGCCCGCATCTGGTGATCGCCATTTTGCTGGCTATCGGCGTCATCGCCGGTATCGTTCGCGCGTGTGCCCACGACTACTACGGCGTCGATCCCAGCGTTATCGCGCTCAACGTCGGTTGGGGACTTTACAGCCTGATCTTCCTGCTGGCGGCGATTGCCGTCGCCCGTGAAACGCGCCAGACGCGCAAAACCATTCGTATCGACGTCAAAATCCCGGTGCTGATTCACTACGCCAGCGGGATCTCTTCCCGCAGCCAGACGGCGGATTTATCGATGGGCGGTTGCCGTATCGAACTCCCGGATGATCGCCATCTGACGGATGAAATCGAAGAGGTGGAACTGCTGCTGCAATCGGGTGCGATCAGTATTCCGGTGAAGGTGGTCGCCACTGACGAAGAGTATATCCGCCTGATGTTTGAAGATATTCCTCTGGCGCGCCGCCGTGAACTGGTGCGCGTGGTATTGGCTCGCGCTGATGCGTGGATCCAGCCGCCAAAACCGCAGGACAATCCGTTCCGTTCGCTGCTGACCATCGTGCGCTGCGTCTTTGATCTCTTCTGGCTGACGTGGAAAACGCGCCGGGAGAACCGCCGTGCGCAAGCGCAAGTGCAGGAGGACGGCAACGTATGAAGCACCTGACAAAACTCACTCTGCTGGCGGCGTCGTTATTTGCGCTGCCGCTGCATAGCGAAGAAACCTCTGTTGAGGCGCTCTTGCCGGTAGAAATGCCCGCGCCGACCACGCCAGTGCTGGCGAATTTTGTGCCGTCCACGGTAAACAGTATCAGCGTGGCGCAGGATGGGCCAGCCGCAGGGCCTGGTGCTGAGCGGCGGCCAGTTACAGGGCGGGATGAACTTCACTCTCCCGGTCGATCAGGTCATCACGAACGCGCAACTCTCGTTGAACCTGAAAGTCTCTCCGGCAATGGCAACGCGCAACGCCACTATGCAACTGATGCTCAACGGTCAGCCGCTTGGCACCGTGCCGCTGGGTGCGGCAGACAGCGATGTGTCTCGCTTCCAGCTTGATATCCCCGCTGCGCTGTTGGTATCCAGCAACAGCCTGAGCTTCAAGATTAACGATGGCGATGCGATGCAGTGCCAGCGCGATCTGTCGGAAAAATACCGCGTCACGATCCTGCCGGACTCTCGCTTTGATTTGGAAGGCCAGCAGCTCGATATCGGCTCGGATCTCAGCCATTTCCCGCGCCCGTTCTTTGATTCGATGCAGATGACGCCGGCCACCATTGCTTTCGCCTTTGGGCCCACGCTCAGCAGCGATACGCTCAGCGCAGCGGCGTCGATCTCCTCCTGGCTCGGCATTCAGGCGGATTATCGCGGCGTCTCATTTGCCGCGCTGCACGACACGCTGCCAGAGAAAAACGGCATTCTGATCGGCCACCCCGGTGAGAAAATTGGTGGCCTGACGCTGCCGCAGTCTTCTCAGCCGATGCTGCAGGTTATCGATAACCCGGCGAACCCGGTTTATAAACTGCTGCTGATCGTCGGTAACGACGACGCGGCGCTGCGCACCGCCGCATGGCGACTGACGCGGGGCAACTTCACGCAGCAAACCGCCAGCATGACGATCCCCACGCAGACGATCCCGGCGAGCAAGCCGTACGACGCGCCGCGCTGGATCCCAACCGATCGTCCGGTGAAGCTCTCAGAGCTGATCCGCAAGGATCAAAGTCTGACCGTCACCGGGATCTGGCATGCGCCGCTGCGCGTGGCCTTCCGCGCCGCGCCGGATCTGTTTCTGTGGGACGGTGAAACCATTCCGCTGCATATCGGCTACCGTTTCCCGACCGAAAGCTGGATCGATGAAAACAAGTCCTGGCTGAGCATGACCATGAACGACACGTTCCTGCACAACCTGCCGGTCAACAAGCAGGGCGCGCTGGAAACGCTGTGGCACAAAGTCGGTGGCGATGCACGGCAGGAGAAATTCGACATGCCGCTTGAGCCGTACATGATTTACGGCGACAACCAGCTGTCGCTCTATTTCAACATCACGGCGAAAGAGAACGCGCCGTGTAGCGTGCTGATGAACAACAACATCAAGAGCCGCATCGACGAAGACTCGTGGATCGATCTGAGCCACACGCGCCACTTCTCGCTTCTGCCGAATCTTTCCTATTTTGTCGGCGCATCCTTCCCGTTTACGCGTCTGGCCGACTATTCGCAGACCGTTCTGCTGCTGCCTGAACAGCCGACCGAAACGCAAATCGCGACGCTGCTGGATATGGCAGCGCGTTCCGGTAATGCCACCGGCACGGCGCTGTATAACAACCGCGTGGTGCTCGGCGTGCCGACAGCCGGTGGCAATCTGGAGCTGTTGCGCACGCGCGATGTTCTGGCGGTCAGCGGCATGGCGCAGCACGACTTTAACCAGGCGCTGTTGAGCAGCTCGCCGTTTACCTCCCATGACAACACGCTGGGCGTTCGCACCCCGTCAACCTGGCAGAAACTGCAACGCTGGCTGGCGGGCGACTGGACCTCCGATGGCGTCGAAGCCGATCGCTATTTCTCCTCGAACGAAGCCTGGCGCGGGTTTGTCAGTTTCCGTTCCCCGTGGAGCAGCGATCGTCTGGTGGTGATGGCGCTCGGCAGTAACGACGAGCAGTTAGCCCGTCTGCATGACGATTTAACCTCCGCGCGCATCAACGCCGGAATTCGCGGTGACGCGGCCATTATCACCAACGAAAACGGCGTACGCAGCTTCCGCGTGGGGTCGCAGTTCCCGAGCGGCGAAATGCCGACCCAGATGATGATTGTCTGGTACGCCAACCAGCACTCGGCGCTGCTGGCGATTCTGGGACTGATCATGAGTACGCTTTGCGGGTTGGGGCTGTATGCCTGGCTGAAAAAGCGCGCGCGTAAGCGTTTGAATCCGGAGACGGGAAAGTGAAAAAAATAACCATTAAATCGGCAATCTGTCTCTCCGGCGTGC
Source organism: Lelliottia amnigena (assembly GCA_900635465.1). Taxonomy (NCBI): domain Bacteria; kingdom Pseudomonadati; phylum Pseudomonadota; class Gammaproteobacteria; order Enterobacterales; family Enterobacteriaceae; genus Lelliottia; species Lelliottia amnigena. The sequence continues at coordinate 4,195,426 of LR134135.1, read as the reverse complement.
TGGCGTTTGGATCGGCGGCTTATGCGGCGCAAAACGATGCGGCGCTGAAAGCGTTGTTCGACCAGGCCAACTACTGGCACGAAAAATCTCACGATGACCTGGCGAGCGAATCGCTCAAAAAGGTGTTGATGGTTGATGCCAACAACACGCAAGCGCTGTATCTGATGGCATTGTGGGCGCAGCAAAACGGTGATTTACAGGGCGCGGCGCAGTGGCGTGCGCGGCTGGCAAAAGTCTCGCCGGGCGATGCGAGTTTGCAATCGCTGGATAATGCCAAACAGATGACGCAAGTCCCGCAGGGCACGCTGACGCTGGCGCGTCAGCAGGCGCGGAGCGGTAATATTCCCGCCGCGCTGGCGACCTGGAAAACGCTGTTTAGCGGTGACACGCCGCCTGCGAGCCTGGCGCCCGAATATTACCAGACCATGGGCAGCGATAAATCGCGCTATCCGCAGGCACTCGCGGAATTACAGCGCTTTGCGGCGCAAAACCCGCAGGACAACGCCGCACGCGTAACGTTGGGCAAAATGCTGACCTGGCAGGAAAGCACGCGCCGCGACGGGATTATCCAGCTCCAACAGATGGCGAGTGGCAGCAAAGACGCGGATGCAGGCTTGCGTCAGGCGCTGCTGTGGCTGGGACCCAAAGCGGGTGACGAGCAGTTCTACGACACCTGGCTGCAACGTCATCCGCAGGACAGCGAAGTGCAGGCGTACTATCGCAAAAATATTGGCGGTGCCGCGAAAGGTGAAGGGTATACCGCGTTGAACAGCGGCAATACCGACGCGGCAAAACGTCAGTTTGAGCAGGTGCTGCAAACCAACCCGCAGGATGCCGACGCGCTAGCGGGAATGGGGTATATCGCTCAGCGCAGCGGTGACTATCAGGCGGCCGCGCAATATCTCGGACGCGCCGCCAGCCAGGGCGGGGACGCATCAACGGAGCGCCAAACGCAGGCCGACGACGCTGCATTTTACGGTCAACTCGCCCAGGCGCAGCAGGCGCTGAGAGAGGGCAACGTCAGCCAGGCGCTGGCGCTCTCTGCGCCGCTGGTGCAGCAAAGTGGCGAACGTGGAACGGCGGCCAAACTGTTCCGCGCCGATGTGCTGCGCCACAACAAGGATTATCCGCAGGCCGAACAGACGCTGCGTGAGTTGATTAACCAGCAGCCGCAAAACGGCGCGGCGCGGGAAAACCTCTATTACGTTCTGAAAGAGCAGAACAAAACGGAAGACGCACAGGCGATGCTGCGCACGTTGCCAGCGAGTTTGCAGGCGAAGCTCCAGCCGCGTGTGGTGGCGGGTTTGCCGGGCGATCCGATTCGTCGTCAGGCGCAGCAGGCAGCGGCCAGCGGCAATACCGAACAGGCCATCGGCATTCTGCGTCAGGGCATTGCGCGTTTACCGGATGACCCATGGTTACGTCTCGATCTGGCGCGTTTGCTGCAAAAATCAGGTGCGGATGGCGAAGCGGCGGCGGTGATGCAACCCGTATCCCGTCCGGGGGCTGGCGCAAGTTCCCTGTACGCGGCGGCGTTATTTGCCAGTGAAAGTGGGGCATGGCAGCAATCACAAACCCTTCTGTCGCGTATTTCTCCTGCCAGCCAGACGCCACAAATGCGCGAGCTGGCGCAGCGCGTGAATACCAATCTGCAAATGGTGACGGCTGAACGCTATCTGGCGCAGGGGAATTCTGTGGCAGCGGCGAACACGCTTAAAACGCTGTCAGCGCGTCCGCCGGAAAGCCCGGCAGATGCGGGCAAACTGGCGCGAATGCTGGCGCAAAGCGGCGATCTCACTACCGCCGTGTCGGTGGTACGCAGCAATATGCGTGAGGGCGTGCAGGGGAACGCGGGCGATTATGCCGATCAGGTCGCGGTGCTGAATCAGGCCGGGCTGAACGGCGAAGCGCAGAGTTTCCTGTCGAATCCAGAATTGCTCTCGCGTAGCACGCCAACGCAGCTTGCGGGCGTGCGAAATGGCTATGTGATCAATGAAGCGGATCAGCTTCGTGAGCAGGGCAACTATGCGGCAGCGTATGACAAGCTGATTCGCGCTCTGCAAAGCGATCCGCAAAATACCGATCTGATGTTTGCGATGGCGCGTCTGTATCAGACCGGCAAAATGAACAAAGAAGCGGGTGTGGTTTACGACTACCTGATGACGCGGGACACGCCAACTCAGGACGCTCGCGTGGGCGCAATCGATGTGGCGCTGGCAGAAGATAACGTGGCCAAAGCGAAACAGCTCGCCAACGGCCTGCAAAGCGATACGTCGCCGCAGCGTCTGATTTTACTGGCACGGCTGGAAGAGGCGCAGGGCAATCATCAGCAGGCGATGACTTATCTGCGCAGCGCGCGCGGCAAGCTGCTGGGGCTGCAATCGACCAACAGCTCTGCGACACCGACTATGGGCGGCCTGCTGCTGGCGGATAATCCGTTCGTCACGACCAGCCGTTCGTCACAGGCGATAGGCGCGACAACGTCCAGCGATAGCGCATTGCCGTGGCAACTGGCGCAAACCGCACGGGAGCCGGGCACGACGCTTCCGGGCACGATGCGTACCGATTTGCCGCAGGAGACGGCCCAAAGCCGCGCGCTGCGTCAGGTGGACGACATGATGCAGCGGATGGACGAACAGACCGGCATGTGGCTGCAGGGCGGCGTCGAAGTGCGCGGTCGCGATGGCGAATCGGGCACCAGCAAACTGACCGAAGCCAAAGCCCCGCTGACCTGGTCCAGCTCGCCGTTTGGTGAGTCGCGTTTCGAGTTTACCGCCACACCGGTGACGCTGAGTGCGGGTAGCGCCAGCGGAGACGCGTGGCGTCGCTTTGGTTCTAACCCACTGGCGAATGCCGCCTCGAATATGGTTTCAACAGCGACGAACGAACAAAAAGCCATTGCGGCAATGAGTGCAACGGAGCGTGCCACTTACCTCGCTGCTCACCCTGGTGCTGAGTCGTTGGCTGGCCTTGGGACGCTGGATAGCAATGACTACAACCTTACCAGCTCCGACGGTCAGCTAAATCTGGCAAAATTGGGCAGTTACGATAGCGGAAAGGTGGGTGATTATCTCGAAGCATCAAATCTGAAGCCAAACGTTAATCAGCCCGGCGATGTGTCTACGGATTCCCAAAAGGCGAATGGCGTTGAACTGAACATGGCGCTCAGCGGTAAGGATTATCGTCTGGATGTTGGTAGCACGCCGTTAGGGCAGGATTTGAGTACGCTGGTGGGGGGCGTGAAATGGTCGCCAAAACTGACAAACTACCTGTCGTTGATCCTGACCGGTGAACGCCGCGCGGTGACCGATAGCCTTCTTTCGTATGTCGGGCTGGAAGACAAATACTCGGGTAAGCGCTGGGGTCGCGTGACCAAAAACGGAGGGAGCTTGCAACTGAGCTATGACGACGGCGATGCAGGTTTTTATGTGGGCGGCGGCGGTTACAGCTATCTCGGCGAAAACGTCGCGAGCAATACCAGCATGAATACCAATGCGGGCGTCTATCTGCGGCCATATCACGATGATTTCCGCGAAGTGAAAACCGGTTTAAGCATGAGCTGGATGGACTTCTCGAAAAATCTCAGTCAGTTCACCTTTGGTCAGGGTGGCTACTTCAGTCCGCAGAACTATGTCAGCGTCTCGCTGCCAATCGATTATTCGCAAAAAATCGATAACTGGAAGCTGAAACTGGGCGGCTCAGTGGGCTACCAATCCTACAGCCAGGACAGTAGCGACTATTTCCCGACCAATGATAACTGGCAGCAGCTGCTGGAAGGCGCGGTCGAGAGCGGTTTCGCGAAAACAGCCACTTACAAAGGCACGTCTGAAAATGGCATTGGCTATACGATGCGCGCCGGCGTGGATTACAACGTCAACAAAGACATGACCATCGGCGGCAAAGTGGGTTATGACACCTTTGGCAGCTATAACGAAAGTACGGCGGGGCTCTATTTCCGCTACATGCTGGGAGAAAAATAATGACAACGACACTGGAAAACCCTGCGCTATTGGGTTGGTTTCGCGGACAGCAAACGCCGGAAGGGTGGTTTGATCTGCTGGCGCTGATTGTGGACGGCATGGTGCGCAACGTGGGCGAACTGGAGAGCCAGCCGTTCTTACGCCAGATGGGTATCGCGCTGGCCGATCAGTATCCACTCCCGCCATCCGAAACTGTGGGTGAACTCGAAGCGAATATCAACGCGCAACTGGCGCGTTTTGGCTGGGGATGTGTGGAGATCGAAACCAGCGATACCGATCTTACGCTGCGTCATCAGGCCCTGCCGGTGAGCCGGATTGATGAGCAGCAAAGCCGCTGGTGCCATGCCTTCTGTGCAATACTGGAAGGGCTTTATGTCCGCTGGATGCAGGGGCAGGGCGGAAAAGCGCACGTGACGGTGAGTCGCGAGCGTCTTTTTTCCCTTTCAGACGTGCAGTTCCGTTACCACAACCCACAATGAGCTAATTATGCGTAAGCCCGCATGCGCCGTACTGGCGGTCATGATGACTGTGATGTTTTCCCCGTTCTCTCAGGCCGGACAGGCCTGGGAGAGTTATAAAGCGCGCTTTTTGATGCCGGATGGCCGGATTGTCGATACCGGCAACGGCAATGTTTCCCACACCGAAGGGCAAGGCTTTGCCATGCTGATGGCGGTGGCGAGCGACGACAAAACGGCGTTCGACAAGCTTTGGCAGTGGACGGACAGTACGTTGAAAAACAAAAGCAACGGCCTGTTTTACTGGCGCTACAATCCGGTCCTGCCGGACCCGATTCCTGACAAAAATAATGCCTCCGATGGCGACGCGCTGATCGCCTGGGCGTTATTAAAAGCGGACGCGCGCTGGCATGATGCGCGTTACAGCCAGGCATCTGATGCGATCACCAAATCGCTGGTGGCGCGCACGGTTATTCACTATGCGGGTTACCGCGTGATGCTGCCGGGCGCGCAGGGATTCAATCTCAACAGCGAAGTGATTCTGAATCCGTCGTACTTTATTTTCCCAGCCTGGCAGGCCTTCGCCGATCGCAGCCATTTGCAGGTGTGGCGCGAGCTGATTCAGGATGGACACAAGGTGCTGGGCAAAATGGGTACGGGGACGGCGAATTTGCCGACCGACTGGATGTCACTGGCGGCGGGCGGCAAGCTGACCCCCGCCAACGCCTGGCCGCCGCGCATGAGCTACGATGCGATCCGTATTCCGCTGTATATCCACTGGTCGAGTCCGCAAAGTCCGTCACTGACGCCATGGCGCAGCTGGTTTGGACAGTTTAGCCGCGAGAAAACCCCAGCCTGGGTGAATGTCACGACCAATGAATACGCGCCTTACATGATGCAAGGCGGGTTGCTGGCAGTGCGTGATTTAACGATGGGGCAATCCACTGGCGAACCGGATATCACCGCGATGGATGATTATTATTCGGCGAGTCTGAAGATGTTGGTGTGGTTGGCGGAGCAGTAGTAACGTTTTCTCCTCGCGAGGGAGAGAGTATACCTGCGCAGCTCCCTCTCCATTAGGGAGAGGGCTGGGGCGAGGGGGATATGCGGTTCAGTGGATTGTTCCGTTCACTTCCAGTTTCGTGCTTTTCTATCAATCCTGAACCTGTGAACGTGCCAGGGTGGCTCAATCGCCACCACCCTGGCAACCCCGGCTCCCGGCAAGAAAATCGCCGCTACGCGATTCCCTCAGCTTTTCCCTTCAGGCTTTCGGGCCGGGCGCGATCCTGCATCCTTGCAGGTCACGCCCTCGCCGCGCATCCCTGCGCGTCGTCCCGGCCTTACGGAAACGCTTCGGCGATTTACAGCCGGAAAAAGGCATGGCTTTGGTTTTTTTACCCCTATCAGCAAGGAAATCGCTGCACTGACAAACGGCACTGATTGTTCCCTCTCCCTAAATGGAGAGGGCGTATTTGCAGCAATCGACAGCCATAAGTGGAAAGCGTTTACTGCGGATACGGTACCCAATCCCCGCCATTCAACCGCACGTACGGTTTATCCTGGTACTGAATCACTACCGCGTTGGCATTCTCGGACACTTCCGCCGTCTGCGGCAAACCGCTGGTGAGCTGATTCCAGTTCACGCTATCCTCCACAAACAGCTTTCCGTCCACTGCACGCGCCACCAGTTCTGAAATCGCCAGATAGCTGCTCGGCTGGGTAATCTCAATCGGCGCACCCTGATGCGGTGCTTTCATGCCAAAGAATTTAATCCCGGCCGGCACGTTGGTGATCGACGGGCTTGGAATATCGCGCAGACCAGACACCTGCATTCTGTCGCCTTTCAGCGCGCCGCCATGTTCCGGCACAACGACAACCATCACCTTACGGCCAGATTTTTCCAGCTCGGTAAAGAAGGCATCCAACTCATCGAAGAACTTCTGCGCGCGCACTTTGTAATCCGCCGTTTTGCTCACGCCCGGATAGTGGTTCCCGTCGTGCAGCGGCAGGGTGTTATAGAATGTCGCGCTGCGGGCGTTATCGTCCTTACCGACCGTTTGCAGCCAGCGTTGCAGCACGGCGGTATCGTCGTAGACCGGCGAGCCGTCAAAGCCGAGCAGCGGAACCGGCAGACCTGTTTGATCCATCAGCGGCGCATGCATGCCGCCGTTTTCACGCACTTCTTTCAGGAAGCCGCCGAAAATACCGTTATGACCGAGCATCAGGTGCTGAGAGAAGCCCAGTTTTTCAAGGTTATCGAACAAATAACACTGATTTCCCGCAGGCTGATACAAATTCTTATGCGACGGCTGACCGCAGCTTGCGCGCAGCAGACGAATCGCCGCCGGACCGCTGTACGATGTGGCCGAGTTGAAGTCTTTGAATTGAATATCAAAATGCGACCACAGCGGATGCGACATCAAACCGGCGGCTTCCACGTCCGCCCACGAAAGGGAGCAGATGTTAATCACCAGCAGTTCAAAAGGCTGCGCATCGGCCGGTAACGCATCCGGGAATTTGGTCTGGCGCTTGGCTTCTGCGTTATAAAAACTGGAAAGCCAGGCATTGAGATTGGTGTTGGTCGGCGGCGCGGTTTGTGACGGGATATCACCAATGACCGGCGTGGCTCCGGCAGTGGCGACGGTAGGTGCTGCCGTACCGCCCGTGGTGGTGACCGTTTCTGTCGCTTGGCCGGCTGGCCACAAAGAGAAGCTCGGACCGGCCAGCGTTAACACGTTCAGCCAGATCATTATCGCCACCACAAACACTGTGATGCGCAGCCATTGCGACAGGAAAAGCCACGCAATGAACAGCACGAAAATCGCGCCGATCATCTGCCAGTTAATAAACCGCTCGACCAGATCCTGAATATAGCCCGCGCTAAAGCCCGCGACCTGCGAACCCTGGCTCATGATGCTTTCCGGGCCTGGCAGCCAGGTGTCGTGCCAGAACAGCGCAAAACCAATCGGGATGGCTATCCAGTGACGCAGGCGGTGCAGCTTCAGGTTGGGGATTGGCATCAGCAAAAATGCCATAAACACCAGGTTTAGCAGCGGGTGGAAATTCAGATAGCCCGCCCACAGCAAACCAAACTTCACCAGAAAGTAGAAGTTCCAGCCGGAAAGGCCGCGCCAGTATTGCCAAAGCGGCGAAGGTGCCGAAGCAGTATAAGTAGAATTAGTCATGTTTTCGGTTTGCCTTGACGTGTGTAGCCCGTTTCAGTGTTCCTGCTGGTTTAACGTAGCGAGGTTTTGCAAACAGCAATCTCGTCGTATCACGAATACGGCGCAGCGAATGGCGTGCAAGGTAGCCAAGCGGGAAGAAAATGATCGCACAGACGATCACCAACTGAATGATATCGCTGTTATTCATGATGAAGCTCTCTCTTGGGCATCACTCAACAAACGAAGCGGCTCAGGGGTGCGACGCCAGGCGTGCCCGTCGTGCGTCGCATTCAGCACGGGTTTCGCATCGCTCGCCATCAGCAGCGGTTTGCCCCACTGCTCAGGTTCCAGCATTTGCATCTGCACGATTTCGGCGCTGATCAGATTGTCTTCGAACCAAATCATACGGTTAGAGAAGATATCGCCGGTCGGTAGCGGGAATATGTGGTTTAGCGCGGTGTCCAGGTCGTTAACCCGACAGAAGGATAAAAATAACACCAGACGATTATCGCCAATGGTCATGATATCGCCGGTACGGTTAGGGCGACACAGCGTCAGCGCCTGCTCAATACGAATACCCGGAACCGGGCGCAGCGCGACCATCACGCCTTTACCATTTTCCGGCAGCAGCGTGTTGCTCATCATATTGCTGACCGCTTCGCAGAAGGTGTCCCACTTCTGATAGCCGCGTAATTTCATCGGCTGAGTCATGGAAAGCAGCGTCGAAATGTCCTCCGGGACGTAGCGAGTAAACTGCTGGCCCTGAATACTTTCGATCAGCGTCAAACAGCGCGAAAGGGGCGCGTTCCACGGAATCACCATATTCGCCCCACAGCCAAGGAGCAGACGCTCATCGGTGGCGCGCAGGCTGGTGGTATTCTCACGCACAACGATTTTCAACGCGCTGCCGCGCTGACGGCGCAGGGTATGGATCTGCCGCGCCATCGCCTCAATTTGATTATTCTGAGTGAGCGAAAAAACAATCGTTGCGGCCTGGGTCGTGCGGGCCTCGTTAAACAAACCTTCGTTGGTTTCAAACAGCGACCAATATTCAGAAAGCGCAGGCGCACCTTCTAATACTGCAATGTGACTCAAAATGCGTTTTTCATCATTACGCGGTTGAACGACGGTTTCTTCCTGCTGCGCAACGTGCCACTCGCCATTATTATGCATAAGCGTGAGTTGTTGCCGCGCGCTTACGCCTTTTTCATTACACCAGAAGGCAATATCGTAAACATGGCTGTCGGCCTGATGGCGGATGCTGGCAAGACCAAAGAGAGAGCGATATTCACTCATTAAAAATGAGAACTGCTTATCATTATTACTGCCTGGGCTGATTACCAGCAGCGTACAATTTTGAACCCGCGCCCATTTATTGATCTTTTCCAGCCACAGACGCAATTTTTCTGAAGATATATTTTGCCAAAAATTATTCGTGCATTTGAGAACCACTAAATAATGTTCGGGGTCAATACTGCACTGAATATCGCGGGGCAAAAAGTATAGACCATCTTCTTCATGTGGCATCGAAAACAAGCGCACTTTATCGGGACCGTGCGTTTCATTGAGTCTGATGATTTTTTTAGGGTCTTCACCCATAGTGACAACGGCGACTTTTGCGCCCTTATCTTGTGCTGCAATTGTTTGATTCACCAGACTTATAGCATCGTCATTGCGATCCGTGCTAATCCACCAGACTCCGCCGGCTGGCATGTGGCGCAATTCATCCCACAATGACTGGATACCAACTGAAAATATGGGGTTCACAGTGTCCCTCTTGGCGTTTAATTTACCTGTATCTCAGTTTACTAGCGAAAGCGCAGAAATAAACCTAACATTGAAATTAAAGAGCATCAGATTTAGCATGTAAATGAATTTTCGCTGGCAGGAAGCCTTTCTACGTCCGTAGTTCGTTTGGTTTTAATAAAGGGATGAAACTAAAATGCATAATAATGACCCTGCAACGCCGGTTGATTCTAGCCTGGGGTACACATTCCAAAACGATTTTTTGGCGCTTAGCCAGGCATTTTCATTGCCAGAAATAGATTACACCGATATTTCCCAACGGGAACAGTTGGCGGCGGCGATTAAACGCTGGCCTTTATTAGCTGAATTTGCCCGTCAACAATAAGGGAGCCATTGATGGCCATACTCGGATTACAGGGCATTCGTGGCGGTGTGGGCACGACGTCTATCGCAGCGGCGCTGGGATGGTCATTACAGGTATTAGGTGAATCCGTCCTGGTTATTGATGCCTGCCCTGATAATTTGTTGCGCATGTCTTTTAACGTCGATTATGACGTGTCCGACGGCTGGGCGCGCGCGCTGCTTGATGGCCGCGACTGGCGTGACACCGCGCAACGTTATACCTCGCAGCTTGATATCTTGCCTTTTGGTCAACTGACCGTGAGCGAGATGGAATCGCTGCACACCCGTTTTGGAACGCTGGGATATTTTGCAGATGCCCTGCAACTGCTGCAGGAAAAAAGCCACTATCAGTGGATTTTGCTGGATCTGCCAAACGGCTTTTCACCGCTGACTCGCCAGTTAATCGAACACTGCGACCATATGCTGACCATCGTCAATGCCGATGCCAATTGCCATATTCGCCTGCATCAACAGGCGCTGCCGGCGGGCGCACATATTCTGATCAATGATTTACGTATCGGCAGCCAAATTCAGGATGATTTGTATCAGGTTTGGCTGCAAAGCCAGCGCCGTCTGCTGCCGATGGCCATCCATCGTGACGAAGGGATGGCGGAATGTCTGGCATCAAAACAACCGTTAGGTGAATATCGCGGCGACTCGCTGGCAGCCGAAGAGATCCTTACGCTGGCCAACTGGTGTCTGCTGCACTATACCGGACGTCCGGAACCGGGCAGGAGCCATCCATGAGCCGCGTGTCCGCCTGGTTACTCATCCCGCCGGTTAGCGCCCGTTTAAGCGAGCGTTACCGGAATTACCGCCGTCATGGCGCGTCGTCTTTTAGCGCCGCGCTCGGCTGTTTCTGGATGGTCCTGGCCTGGATTTTTATCCCGCTCGAACACCCGCGCTGGCAGCACATTCGCGCACGCCATCGCGAACTGTATCCGCATCTCAATCCTGACCGGCCAAGGCCGTTAGATCCTGCGCGTTACGCGATTCAGGCCCTTTGGCTGATTGCCACGTCGGCTAAGAAAGAAAAAACAGAACCGCGCTGGCGCGGTACGGGCGGGTTTAAGAATCTGCGTGGCCGTTACCATCAGTGGCTCGAAAATCTGCCAGACCGCGTCAGAAATCAGACCCGTCATCTTGAGAGCGAAAAAGAGCTGGGGCATCTGCATCCCGGATTACGGCGCTTTATCCTGGGCGTTATCGTCGTTTTCTCGCTGATTCTGGCGCTGGTCTGCATCACCCAGCCGTTTAACCCGCTGGCGCAGTTTATCTTCCTGATACTGCTGTGGGGCGTGGCGCTGCTGGTGCGCCGCATTCCGGGGCGATTCTCGGCGATGATGCTGATTGTCCTGTCGCTGACTGTTTCCTGCCGCTACATCTGGTGGCGTTACACCTCCACGCTGAACTGGGACGATCCGGTAAGTCTGGTGTGTGGCCTGGTGCTGCTGTTTGCTGAAACCTACGCGTGGATTGTCCTGATTTTGGGGTATTTCCAGGTCGTATGGCCGCTGAATCGGCAGCCGGTTCCGCTGCCGAAAGACACGCGTGTGTGGCCGACCGTCGACATTTTTGTCCCGACGTATAACGAAGATTTGAGCGTGGTGAAAAACACCATTTATGCTTCGCTGGGCATCGACTGGCCGAAAGACAAACTCAAAATCTGGCTCCTCGACGACGGCGGTCGCGAAGAGTTTCGCCACTTTGCGCAGAGCGTCGGGGTGGAATATATCGCCCGTACCACGCACGAGCATGCCAAAGCCGGGAACATCAACAATGCGCTGAAATACGCCACGGGTGAATTTGTCTCGATCTTCGACTGCGACCACGTCCCGACGCGCTCATTCCTGCAAATGACGATGGGATGGTTCCTGAAAGAGAAACAGCTGGCGATGATGCAGACGCCGCACCACTTCTTCTCTCCCGATCCGTTTGAACGCAATCTGGGGCGTTTTCGCAAAACGCCGAACGAAGGGACGCTTTTCTACGGGCTGGTGCAGGACGGTAACGACATGTGGGATGCCACGTTCTTCTGCGGCTCCTGCGCGGTGATTCGACGCGCTCCGCTGGACGAAATCGGCGGCATCGCGGTCGAAACCGTCACCGAAGATGCGCACACTTCGCTGCGTCTGCACCGTCGCGGCTATACCTCCGCGTATATGCGTATTCCGCAGGCGGCGGGGCTGGCGACCGAATCGCTGTCGGCGCACATAGGTCAACGTATTCGCTGGGCTCGCGGGATGGTACAGATTTTCCGTCTCGATAACCCGCTGTTTGGCAAAGGGCTGAAGATGGCGCAGCGCCTGTGTTATCTCAACGCCATGTTCCATTTCTTATCCGGTATTCCGCGGCTGATCTTCCTGACCGCGCCGCTGGCCTTCCTGCTGCTGCATGCATACATCATCTTCGCCCCGGCGTTGATGATCGCGCTGTTTGTGCTGCCGCACATGATCCACGCCAGCCTGACGAACTCAAAAATTCAGGGCAAATATCGCCATTCGTTCTGGAGTGAAATCTACGAAACGGTGCTGGCCTGGTACATCGCACCGCCGACGCTGGTGGCGCTGATCAACCCGCACAAAGGCAAATTTAACGTTACCGCCAAAGGTGGCCTGGTAGAGGAAGAGTACGTCGACTGGGTGATCTCCCGTCCGTACATTTTCCTCGTGCTGCTGAATATTGTCGGCGTGCTGGTGGGGATCTGGCGCTACTTCTACGGACCGGAAAGCGAAATGCTGACCGTGATCGTGAGCCTCGCGTGGGTCTTCTACAACCTGATTATCCTTGGCGGCGCGGTGGCGGTATCTGTGGAGAGTAAACAGGTGCGCCGCGCGCACCGCGTCGAAATCTCCATGCCTGCGGCCATTGCCCGCGAAGATGGGCATCTTTTCTCCTGTACCGTCCAGGACTTCTCGGACGGCGGTTTGGGCATCAAGATCAACGGCCAGGCAAAAGTGCTGGAGGGGCAAAAAGTGAAATTACTGCTCAAGCGCGGCCAGCAGGAATATGTCTTCCCGACGCAGGTGGTCCGCGTTTTGGGGGATGAAGTTGGGCTGCAATTGATGCCGCTCACTAAGAAGCAACATATCGATTTTGTGCAGTGTACGTTTGCCCGCGCGGATACGTGGGCGCTCTGGCAGGACAGCTTCCCGGAAGATAAACCACTGGAAAGTCTGCTGGATATTCTGAAGTTGGGGTTCCGTGGTTATCGCCACCTTGCAGAATTTGCTCCGCCGTCAGTGAAAATAATTTTCCGGTCACTTACCTCGCTGGTTTCCTGGGTGGTGTCGTTTATCCCTCGTCGTCCTGAGCGAGATGAGGCGATACAGCAACCGGACCCGGTTATGGCTCAACAATGATGATAACGCGATGAAAAGAAAACTTTCCTGGATATGTGCTGTGGCGGTTGGGATGAGTGCGCTGCCCGCGATGATGGCTCAAGCGGCGCCTGAAAATACGGCGGCAACGCCTGCACCGACCGTGCCTGTCGTCGCGCAAGCGACCGATCCGGTGGTCACCGCAGCGCCAACGCAAACTGAAAACCTGGTGCCAAATCAGCCAACCGAGGGCAACACCCTTCCGGCGACGCCGACAGGTGCGCAGGCGGTTGGGCAGGTGATGCCGGGCGTTAACGGGGCGAATGCGCCTATTGTGGCTGAAAACACCCCGTCACGTGACGTGAAGCTGACGTTTGCACAGATCGCGCCGCCGCCGGGCAGCATGATTTTGCGCGGTATCAACCCGAATGGCGGCGTTGAGTTTGGGATGCGCAGCGATGAAGTGGTGTCGAATGCCCTGCTGAATCTCGAATACACGCCATCGCCGTCTCTGCTGCCGGTTCAGTCCCAGTTGAAGGTCTATCTCAATGATGAGCTGATGGGCGTTCTGCCGGTCACGAAAGAGCAACTGGGCAAGAAAACGCTGGCGCAGGTGCCGATCAATCCGCTGTTTATCACCGATTTTAACCGCGTACGTCTGGAGTTTGTCGGTCACTATCGCGACGTGTGCGAAAACCCGGCCAGCAGCACGCTGTGGATGGATGTGAGCCGCAATTCCTCGCTGAGCATGACTTACCAGACGCTGGCGGTGAAAAACGATCTCTCTGCGTTCCCGGTGCCGTTCTTCGATCCGCGTGACAATCGCGAGCTGAATCTGCCGGTGGTATTCGCCGGTTCGCCGGATATTACCCAGCAGCAGGCGGCCACCATCGTCACCTCGTGGTTTGGCTCCCGTTCAGGCTGGCGCGGGCAAAGCTTCCCGGTCCTGTTCGACAAACTGCCGGACCGCAACGCCATTGTGTTTGCCACCAATGAGAAGCGTCCCTCTTTCCTGCGCGACCATCCTGATGTGAAAGGGCCAATGGTCGAAATGGTGAATCATCCGGATAAACCGTATGTGAAGCTGTTGGTGGTCTTTGGCCGCGACGATAAAGATTTGGTGCAAGCCGCGAAAGGCATTGCGCAGGGCAACGTCCTGTTCCGTGGCAATAGCGTTGCCATTGGCGAAGTCAAACCGCTGCTGGCGCGTAAACCGTACGATGCGCCGAACTGGATCCGCACCGACCGTGCGGTCACCTTTGGCGAGCTGAAAACCTATGAAGAGCAGCTTCAGTCAACGGGGCTTGAGCCGTCAGCGATTAACGTCCCGCTGAATCTGCCGCCGGATATGTACCTGCTGCGCAGTAACGGGATTGATATTGCGCTGAACTATCGCTACACCGCGCCGCCAACCAAAGACAGCTCGCGGATGGATATCAGCCTGAACAACCAGTTCCTGCAATCCTTCCCGCTGACCAGCAGCCAGGACACCAACAAACTGCTGCTGCGTCTGCCAGTATTGCAAGGCCTGCTGGACGGCAAAACGGACGTTTCGATTCCGGCCCTGAAGCTCGGCGCGGTGAACCAGCTGCGCTTCGATTTCCAGTACATGAACCCGATGCCGGGTGGCTCGGTGGATAACTGTATTACCTTCCAGCCGGTGCAGAATCATGTGGTTATCGGCGACGATTCGACTATCGACTTCTCGAAGTACTATCACTTCATTGCGCTGCCGGATCTGCGCGCGTTTGCGAACGCCAGCTTCCCGTTCAGCCGGATGGCCGATCTGTCTGAATCCATTGTGGTGATGCCTAAAACGCCAAACGAAGGGCAGATCGCTACGCTGCTGGATGCCATGGCCGCCGTAGGCGCGCAAACGGGTTACCCGCTATTAACGTCACGTTGACCGATGATGGCAGCCAGATCCAGAACAAAGACGCCGACATTATGGTGATCGGCAACATCCCGGAAAAATTGAAAGACGATAAACGTATCGACCTGCTGGTTCAGGCGACGGAATCCTGGGTCAATACGCCGCTGCGCCAGACGACGTTCCCGAGCATCATGCCGGATAATGCGGATCGCGAAGCGAGCGTGCAGACGAATGTCAGCTCGCAAGGCCCGATGGCGGCGATTGTCGGGTTCCAGTCACCGTACAACGAACAGCGCAGCGTCATCGCTCTGCTGGCGGACAGCCCACGCGGGTATGAGTTGCTGAACATGGCGATGAATGACAGCGGCAAACGCGCGGCGATGTTCGGTTCCGTGGCGGTGATTCGTGAGTCTGGCGTCAACAGCCTGCGCGTGGGCGATGTTTACTACGTCGGCCATTTGCCGTGGTTTGAGCGTATCTGGTATGCGCTGTCCAATCACCCGGTTCTGCTGGCGGTGTTTGCGGCTATCAGCGTGGTGTTGCTGGCGTGGGTGATGTGGCGTCTGCTGCGAATCATCAGCCGTCGTCGTCTCCATTCGGATAACGAGTAACGGACGATGAACGCGCTTCGTGGGTGGATGATAGTCGCGCTGGTTTCTGGCGGCAACGAATGCGCGTGCAGCCTGTAGCTGGCCTGCGTGGGAGCAGTTTAAACAGGACTACATCAGCGATGGCGGGCGCGTCATTGATCCCAGTGACGCGCGGAAAATCAGCACCTCAGAAGGGCAAAGCTATGCGCTGTTCTTTGCCCTTGCTGCTAACGACCGCAAGGCCTTCGATTTGCTGCTGAACTGGACGAGCGACAATCTCGCCCAGGGGTCTCTCAGTCAACATCTGCCTGCCTGGTTGTGGGGAAAAAAGGATGCGGATACCTGGGCGGTGATCGACAAAAACTCTGCCTCTGATGCCGATATCTGGATAGCCTGGTCGTTGCTGGAGGCGGGGCGTTTGTGGAAAGCGCCGCAATATACCGCCACCGGCAAAGCGCTGCTAAAACGCATCGCCAGCGAAGAAGTCATTAAAGTGCCGGGTTTAGGACTGATGCTCCTGCCCGGCAACGTCGGTTTTACCGAGGAGAAAGCCTGGCGCTTTAACCCCAGCTATCTCCCGCCGCAACTGGCGAACTATTTCACCCGCTTTGGAGCGCCGTGGACCACGCTTCGCGAGACAAATCTGCGTTTGCTGCTGGAAACTGCGCCAAAAGGATTTTCACCCAACTGGGTGCAGTATCAGCAAAATAAAGGCTGGCAACTGCAGCCAGAAAAAAACGTTATTGGCAGTTACGACGCGATTCGCGTGTATCTCTGGACGGGCATGATGCACGACCGCGATCCGCAAAAAGCCCGACTGCTGGCACGTTTTAAACCGATGGCGACGCTCACAACAAAAAATGGCGTCCCGCCGGAGAAGGTCGATGTCACAAGCGGTAAACCCACGGGCGATGGCCCGGTAGGCTTCTCCGCCTCGCTGCTGCCGTTTTTACAGGACCGCGATGCACAAGCGGTGCAACGCCAGCGCGTCGCCGACTATTTCCCCGGCAATGATGCCTATTACAGCTACGTGCTGACCCTGTTCGGACAAGGATGGGATCAGCACCGTTTTCGCTTTACCGCAAAGGGTGAATTACACCCTGACTGGGGCCAGGAATGCGCAAGTTCTCATTAAGTTTACTCAGTTTATCGCTTGGCTTAACGCTGATGCCGCTGGCGCAGGCCGCCAACTCTCCACAGCAAAAACAGTTGCTGGAACAGGTTCGGCTCGGCGAAGCGACGCAGCGCGAAGATCTGGTCCGCCAGTCGCTCTATCGCCTGGAGCTCATCGACCCGAATAATCCGGATGTGATCGCCGCGCGATTCCGCTATCTGCTGCGTCAGGGCGATAATGCGGGCGCGCAAAAAGAGTTGGATCGCCTGAAAGGTATCGCGCCGAGTTCGAGTGCTTATCTGTCTTCACAAAACGCCATGTTGCTCTCGACGCCAGAAGGGCGTCAGGCATTACAGCAGGCGCGTTTACTGGCGACCACCGGACATACGCAGGAAGCGATTGACGCATACGAGAAAATCTTCTCAGGCAATCCACCAAACGATGCGCTGGCGACGGAATACTGGACCGTTGTTGCGAAGAACCCTGCGCGTCGCGTTGAAGCGATCAATCAGCTCAAAAAAATTAATCTCACCAGCCCCGGCGATACGCAGCTGCAAAACACGCTGGCGCAGCTTCTGTTCCAGAGCGGGCGCAGCGATGAAGGCTTTGCGGTGCTGCGGCAAATGGCGAAATCCAACGCCGGACGCGATGCGGCTTCCGATCTCTGGTATCAGCAGATCAAAGACGCACCGGTGAGTGCCGCCAGCGTGAAAGCCCTGCAGGATTATTTGCAGGTGTTCAGCACGGGCGATAACGTCACCGCTGCCCGCTCGCAGCTTGATGACCAACGAAAACGCTTAGCCGATCCGGCTTTCCGTGCCAAGGCCGAAGGGCTGGCAGCGGTGGAAGCGGGACAGGGCGGTAAAGCCGTTGCCGAGCTACAGCAGGCGGTTAGCGCCAATCATGCCGACAGCGAAGCCGTGGGCGCGCTGGGGCAGGCGTATTCCCAGCGCGGCGATCGTGCGCGTGCGGTCACTCAGTTTGAAAAGGCGATCGCGCTTGATCCACAAAGCGATAACCGCGGGAAATGGGACAGCCTGCTGAAGGTCAACCGTTACTGGCTGTTGATTCAGCAGGGTGATGCCGCGCTGAAAGCCAATAATATTAGCCAGGCGGAACGTCATTATCAGCAGGCGCGTAACATCGATAATACCGACAGTTACGCGGTGCTGGGTCTGGGCGATGCGGCCGTTGCACGCAAAGATACGGCCGCCGCCGAGCGTTTTTATCGTCAGGCGCTGCGCATGGACAGCGGCAACAGCAACGCGGTGCGCGGGCTTGCCAATATTTATCGCGCAGAATCACCGGAAAAAGCCGACCAGTTTATCCAGTCACTTTCCGCCAGCCAGCGTCGCAGCATTGATGATATCGAGCGCAGTCTGAATAACGACCGGCTCGCGCAGCAGGCGGAACAGCTTGAAAATCAGGGCCGTTTTGCTCAGGCGGCTGAAATTCAGCGCCGTCGGCTGGTGCTCGATCCGGGCAGCGTGTGGATCACCTATCGTCTGTCACGCGATCTCTACAGCGCCGGGCAGCGCAGCCAGGCGGATGCGCTGATGCGACAGCTGGCGAGCCAAAAACCGGGCGATCCGGAGCAGGTTTACGCCTACGGTTTGTATCTTTCCGGTAACAACCAGGATCGCGCCGCGCTGGCCCATCTCAATACGCTCTCACGCGATAAATGGAACGGCAATATTCAGGAGCTGGCTGACCGACTGCAAGGCGATCAGGTGCTGGAAACGGCCAATCGCCTGCGTGACAGCGGCCAGGAGCGCGAGGCGGAAACGCTATTACGCCAGCAGCCGCAGTCTACGCGTATCGATTTAACGCTGGCAGACTGGGCGCAGCAGCGGGGCGATCGTACCGCTGCCAAAGCCGCTTACCGCAGCGTTTTGCAGCGGGAACCGCAAAATACCGATGCGATTCTCGGCCTGACGGAAGTCTATCTTTCTGAAGGCGATAAAGACGCTGCTCGTACGCAGCTGGCGATGCTGCCCGCCGGGCAAAATAACGAGCCGCCGTCGGTGAATATGCAGCGTCGCGTTGCGCTGGCGCAGGCTGAGCTGGGCGATACCGCCGCCGCAGAGCAGACGTTCAGCAAACTGGTTCCGCAGGCAAAATCGCAGCCGCCGTCCATGGACAGCGCGCTGGTGCTGCGCGATGCAGCACGCTTCCAGGCCAGTAACGGCCAGCCGCAACAGGCGCTCGAAAGCTATAAAGATGCGATGGTCGCGTCCGGCATCACCCCGACGCGCCCTGAAGATAACGACAGTTTTACGCGTCTGACGCGCAATGACGAAAAAGATGACTGGCTGAAACGCGGCGTGCGCAGTGATGCAGGCGAGCTATATCAACAGCAGGATCTCAACGTCACGCTGCAGCATGACTACTGGGGCTCCAGCGGGACTGGCGGGTATTCCGACCTGAAAGCGCATACCACCATGCTGCATGTCGATGCGCCGCTGTCCGACGGACGGATGTTCTTCCGCAGCGATCTGGTGAATATGAATGCCGGTTCCTTTGAGACCAAAAACGGCACCTACGATCCTAAATGGGGGACCTGCGCCGGTACGCCGTGTTACGGCAGCACCAATCAAAGCGCGAACGGCGCGAGTGTGGCGGTGGGCTGGGAAAACAAAACCTGGGCCATGGACATCGGCACCACGCCAATGGGCTTTGACGTTGTCGACGTGGTGGGTGGCCTAAGTTACAGCAATGATTTAGGGCCGATTGGCTATACCGTGAATGCCCATCGCCGTCCGATCTCCAGCTCCATGCTGGCGTTTGCCGGGCAAAAAGATCCTAACACGGGCACGACATGGGGCGGCGTGCGAGCCACCGGTGGTGGTGCGAGCATCAGTTACGACAAAGGCGAAGCCAATGGCATCTGGTCGAGTCTGAACATGGATGCGCTTGAGGGCAAAAACGTTGAGGATAACTGGCGCATCCGCTGGATGACCGGCTACTACTACAAAATCATCAACAAAAACAACGAGCGTCTGACGGTTGGGCTGTCGAATATGCTCTGGCATTACGACAAAGATTTGAGTTCCTATTCGCTGGGTCAGGGCGGCTATTACAGCCCGCAGGAGTATGTTTCCTTCGCGGTGCCTGTGACCTGGCGTAAACGCACCGAAAACTGGTCCTGGGAACTGGGCGGTTCTGTTTCCTGGTCGCATTCTAAGACCAAAGACGGAATGCGCTATCCGATTCAGGGGCTGATCCCGACGAATGAACCGGGACGATACGGCGACAGAAACGAACCTGAAGAGGGCAGCAGTTCGTCCGGAACCGGTTATACCGCGCGGGCGATTGTGGAACGTCGCGTGACGTCAAACTGGTTTGTCGGTATGGGCGTCGATATTCAGCAAGCGAAGGACTATACCCCGAGCCATGCGCTGCTTTATGTGCGCTACTCTGCCGCAGGCTGGCAGGGCGATATGGATTTACCGCCGGAACCGCTCACACCTTACGCGGACTGGTAACCGGAATTATCCTTAATAGAAATCTTAGGCTCTCTCAAATTCGTTGCGATCGGGTATACTCTGGCGGCAATAGGGTAACGTTTTGTTACTCTATGCTTTGGGTTTGTGGAGAGTCAAATTGCGTGTCAGCCGTTCTTTAACGATCAAACAAATGGCGATGGTGTCTGCCGTCACTATGGTGTTTGTTTTCATATTTTGCGTTATTTTGCTGTTTCATTCCGTACAGCAGAATCGCTACAACACGGCTTCGCAACTGGAAAGTATCGCCCGCTCGGTTCGTTTACCGCTCTCGGCCGCCATTCTGAAAGGGGATATCCCCGAAGCAGAAACCATTTTACAGCGCATTCAGCCCGCGGGCATTGTCAGCCGGGCGGATGTGGTGCTGCCCAATCAATTCCAGGCGCTGCGGATGAGCTTTATTCCCGAGCGTCCGGTTCCGATGATGATCATGCGCCTGTTTGAGCTGCCGGTGCAGATTTCGCTCCCGCTTTATTCCCTTGAACGCCCTGCCAATCCGCAGCCGTTAGCCTATTTGGTTTTACAGGCGGATGCGTATCGGATGCACAAGTTTGTGATGAGCTGGATCTCGACGTTAGTAACTACTTACTTACTTTTGACGCTGATCCTGAGCGTGGCGCTGACCTGGTGTATCAATCGGTTGATTGTCCATCCGCTGCGCAAAATTGCCCGTGAGCTGGATAATCTCTCGCCGCAGGACCAGGTGGGACACCAGCTTTCACTGCCGCGCCTGCATCATGACGATGAAATCGGCATGCTGGTGCGCAGTTACAATATCAACCAGCAGCGCTTGCTGCGCCATCATGATGAGCTGAACAGTAACGCCACGCGTTTCCCGGTATCTGAACTGCCAAACAAAGCCTTCCTGATGGCGTTACTGGAACAAACCGTCGCGCGACAACAGACCACGGCGCTGATGGCTATCGCCTGTGAAACCTTGCAGGACACTGCTGGCGTGCTGAAAGAGAGCCAGCGCGAAATGCTGCTTCTGACGCTGGTGGAAAAAATCAAATCGGTGCTCGCGCCGCGAATGGTACTCACCCAGGTGAGCGGCTACGATTTTGTGATCCTCGCCCACGGGGTGAAAGAGCCGTGGCACGCCATAACGTTAGGTCAGCAAGTGCTCACTGTCATAAATGAGCGTCTGCCGGTGCAGGGCATCCAGCTGCGTCCGAGCGCCAGTATCGGTCTGGCGATGTATTACGGCGATCTGACGGCAGAACAGCTCTATCGACGCGCGTTCTCAGCGGCCTTTACCGCCCGTCGCAAAGGTAAAAATCAAATTCAGTTCTTCGAACCGGAGCAGATGGAAAAGGCGCAGCGACGGTTGACGGAAGAGAGCGATATTCTCACGGCACTGGATAATAATCAGTTCGCGCTGTGGCTGCAGCCGCAGGTTAATCTTGAAACGGGCGAAGTGAAAAGTGCCGAAGCGTTGTTACGCGTGCAACAGCCGGATGGTTCGTGGGAGCTGCCCGAAGGGCTGATTGAGCAGATTGAATCCTGTGGGCTGATGGTGACAGTGGGTTATTGGGTGCTGGAAGAGTCGTGCCGTCAGCTGTCTGCGTGGCAGGAACGCGGCATAGAGATGCCGCTGTCGGTCAACCTTTCCGCCTTACAGCTAATGCACCCGACGATGGTGTCGGAGATGCTTGAGCTGATCAATCGCTATCGGATCAAGCCCGACACGTTGATCCTCGAAGTCACGGAAAGCCGCCGTATTGATGACCCTAATGAGGCGGTGGCGATTCTGAAACCGCTGCGTAATGCCGGTATTCGCATTGCGCTGGATGATTTTGGCATGGGCTACGCGGGGCTGCGCCAGCTCCAGCACATGAAAACGCTGCCCGTTGACGTACTGAAGATCGATAAGACTTTTGTCGACGGTCTGCCAGACGACAGCAGCATGGTTGAGGCCATTATTCAGATGGCGCGCAGCCTTGATTTGCATGTGATTGCTGAAGGTGTCGAAACGGAAGCCCAGCGCGACTGGCTGGCGAAGGCAGGTGTCGAAAGTGGTCAGGGCTTCCTGTTTGCTCGCGCCGTGCCGTCCGATGAATTTGAAAAACGGTATCTCAGCGCCGAAAACACTCCCGCAAAAGTGTAAGTTTGTTGCTGGCTTGTTCGAGTCAGCTCTAATTTCTTAACATTTTTGTTTCATTTTTGACGTGTGTTCATTTCTGTCCTGTTTTACGGGTGTTATTTTAAAGCCGCAGGTGAGTCTTACCCATAAAAAACCTGTGGTTTTTCTTCCCAAGGACACCCTATGAAAACCTCACTCTTTAAAAGTCTCTACTTTCAGGTCCTGACAGCGATTGCCATTGGTATTCTCCTTGGCCATTTCTATCCTGAACTGGGCGCTCAAATGAAACCGCTTGGCGACGCGTTCGTGAAGCTCATCAAAATGATCATCGCGCCCGTTATCTTCTGTACCGTAGTGACCGGAATCGCTGGCATGGAAAGCATGAAGGCGGTCGGTCGTACCGGTGCGGTTGCCCTACTGTATTTCGAAGTCGTTAGTACCATTGCGTTAATTATCGGCCTCATTATCGTGAACGTGGTGCAACCGGGCGCGGGGATGAACGTTGATCCTTCCACGCTGGATGCCAAAGCGGTCGCGATTTATGCCGAGCAGGCCAAAGATCAGGGTATCGTCGCGTTCCTGCTGGATATTATTCCCGGCAGCGTGATTGGTGCCTTTGCCAGCGGCAACATTTTGCAGGTGCTGCTGTTCGCCGTGCTGTTTGGTTTTGCCCTGCATCGCCTGGGCAGTAAAGGCCAGCTGATTTTCAACGTGATTGAAAGCTTCTCGCAGGTCATTTTCGGCATTATCAATATGATCATGCGCCTGGCGCCCATTGGTGCGTTCGGGGCGATGGCCTTCACGATCGGTAAATATGGCGTGGGCACGCTGATTCAGCTCGGCCAGCTGATCATCTGCTTCTATATCACCTGTATTCTGTTTGTGGTGGTGGTGCTCGGTTCAATTGCACGCGCGACCGGTTTCAGCATCTTCAAATTTATCCGATACATCCGCGAAGAGCTGCTGATTGTGCTCGGTACGTCCTCGGTCTGAATCTGCGTTGCCGCGCATGCTCGATAAGATGGAGAAGCTTGGCTGCCGTAAATCGGTCGTGGGGCTGGTGATACCGACCGGCTACTCCTTCAACCTCGACGGAACGTCGATTTATCTGACCATGGCCGCCGTGTTTATCGCCCAGGCGACAAACAGCCATATGGATATTTTCCATCAGATAACCCTGCTGGTAGTGCTCCTGCTTTCATCAAAAGGGGCGGCGGGCGTTACGGGCAGCGGGTTTATCGTCCTGGCGGCCACCATTTCGGCCGTAGGACACCTGCCAATTGCGGGTCTGGCGTTGATTCTCGGTATCGACCGCTTTATGTCTGAAGCCCGTGCCCTGACCAACCTGATCGGTAACGGCGTTGCCACCGTGGTGGTAGCGAAATGGGTCAAAGAGCTGGACCATAAAAAACTCGACGATACGCTGAATAATCGCGTGCCAGATAGCAAAACCCAAGGTTTATCCTCATAAAATCAGCACTTATGCCCGCTTACCCTTGTCGGGGGGCGGGCTCCTGCGCATAATAACGACTCATATCTGTCATACTTCGACAAGATTTTTTTCGGGAATTTTTCACTTCATGCCGTGACGTTTCACCCTTCACGCGGTCTAATCGAAGTGTTTGAACGTTTTTTACAGAGTGCTCGAGGCAGTGAGACACTCTTTTTAACCAGGATTGTTGATCAGGGGTTTACATGCAGGGCACAAAAATTCGACTCTTAACCGGCGGTTTGCTGATGATGGCAGCAGCCAGTTATGTGCAGGCAGATACTCTCCAGCCCGACCCGGCCTGGCAACAGGGAACACTGGCGAATGGTTTTCAGTGGCAAGTTTTAGCCACGCCGCAGCGTCCCAGCGATCGCATTGAAATTCGCCTTTCTGTTAATACCGGTTCACTGACTGAAAGCTCTCAGCAGAGCGGGTTCAGCCATTTTATTCCTCGACTGGCGCTGACCCAAAGCGGCAGTTTGCAAGCCGTGCAGGTGCGTTCACTATGGCAGCAGGGCATTGACCCGAAGCGTCCACTTCCGCCTGCCGTTGTCTCTTACGACTACACCATGTTTAACCTCAGCCTGCCGAATAACCGTAACGATCTGCTGAAAGAATCGCTGACCTGGCTCGGTGATACCGCTGGCAAAGTGGCGATCACGCCGGATACGGTCAACTATGCGCTAAGCAACAGTGACATGGTGGCGACCTGGCCCGCGGACACCAAAGACAGCTGGTGGCGTTATCGCCTGAAAGGCTCCACGCTGCTGGGACATGACCCGGCAGAGTCGGTCAAACAGCCGGTCGATATCGAGCAAGTTAAGTCGTTTTATCAGAAATGGTACACCCCGGATGCGATGACGCTGATCGTGGTGGGTAACGTAGATAGCCGTTCAGTGATCGAGCAGATCGGCAAAGCGTTTGGCGATCTCAAAGGCAAACGTGATGTGCCAGCGCCGGTCCCAACGCTGTCGCCGCTGCGCCCAGAGCCAGTGAGCATTATGACTGACGCCGTGCGCCAGGATCGTCTGGCGTTGATGTGGGACACGCCGTGGCAGCCGATTCGTGAATCTGCGGCGCTGCTGCGTTACTGGCGCGCTGATTTAGCGCGTGAAGCACTGTTCTGGCATGTTCAGCAAACGCTCAGCAAAAACAATGCGAAAGATATCGGCATTGGCTTCGACTGCCGCGTGCTGTTCCAGCGTGCCCAGTGCGCGATTAACGTTGAATCCCCGAGCGATAAGCTGAACGCCAATCTCAGCGTGGTCGCGAAAGAGCTGGCAAAAGTGCGTAAAGACGGCCTGTCGAAAGAGGAGTTTGATGCGCTGGTGGCACAGAAAGGCCTCGAGCTGCAAAAACTGTTCGCCACTTATGCCCGCACGGATACTGACGTTCTGATCAGTCAGCGTATTCGTTCCCTGCAAAACCAGGTGGTGGATATCGCGCCAGAGCAGTATCAGAAACTTCGGCAGGATTTTCTGAATAGCCTGACCGTTGAGATGATTAATCAGGATCTTCGTCAGCAATTGTCTCAGGACATGGCGCTGGTGTTGCTGCAGCCGAAAGGCGAACCGGAATTTAACATGAAGGATTTGCAGGCCACCTGGGATGAGATCATGACGCCGGAAGCCGCGCTTGCTGCACAGCCAGCGGTAGATGATTTACATCAGGATGCGTCAGATATTCCGCGCACGCAGTAATGTGTGGGCGGATGTCCTGATTCTGGCCCTCTCCTGCGGGAGGGGGCAAGGCCATCATCAAACCCCTCCCAGAAAACAGTACTGTTCCGTCTACTCTCCATTTATCGGGTTTGTTGTTCCTGCTTTTTCTTCATCCATGCGTCATCATATTTAATATTGCCCCTGACATAATTCCATTCAATTGCCCGGAATCTCAGCCCCACAACCTCATGCATATTTGGCGCGGTACTGCCCGGATAATAAACATGAGTAAAATCTAAGGACGAGATAACCACGCTTTCCAGCGTGATGCGGTAGATCTCAACTTCAATTCCCGCCTCGACAATCTCATAATATTTAATGACCGCTTTCTGTAATCGTCGTGATTCACTAATTACATTAGCAAGATACGGACTGACTTTATCGAGTTGTTTATGAATGACAACGGGATCATGCTGTCGGGTTCCTGTCAGGTTTCCGGTATGGCTATCGACACCTGTTCGTATGCCATAGCTACTGTTCATCACCTCTATGGCACCCTCTCGGCCTGGCGCCATACAATCCCCGGTGACTTGCATTCCATTTTCATCGTATAAAAATAAATAGGCGGGCAGTGACATTCTTATTACCTTAATTCCCTTAGTTGTCCATTGTTATTAATAAAGAACTCATGAACATAATCTTCACCATTTAAACCGTATGAAACAGCATAGCTATAACCATATTTCCACTTTATGTTAATGCAGTCATCAGGATAAGAGAGTTTTAGATTTGTATCATGTTTTATTGTTGTATATCCTTTCTCCTGATCAGATTCTATACGGTAGTAATTCAAAACGTCTTTTTTATCTACGCTAAAACAAAGCCTTTCATTACTGATGTAAGTGTATCTGTTTTCAGGAGCAGGCCTCCCTCCTGGACAACCAGACAGCAGGAGTATTAGAGGAATAATAACGAGTCTTTTCATCCAGGAAATCCTTTTAACACGGCTTTATATTTTTGAATCAAAGAGTAAACAGATTCACTAGAGTTATAATCACGATATACATGTAGATCACAATAATCTGTTAATTTATTATTAAGTAATAGCCAGTAATCACTAGCAATGGATGCTTGTTGTTCTAATCCATAATGTAGGAAATCTGCTTTATCTAAGCTGTAACTGTAATCAGCGAAACGAGAAAATAAGCCCCGTGTTCTGACAAACATACCCTTTTGTGCTTGCCAGGCGTGAACCATCTCATGCATAAATCTGTGTTTTTTCCTACGAGCTCTAAAGAGAAATCGTGTGAATAGGTTTCTTCTCTAAACCACAGTTCACCGTTGGGCGTCATCGCAACATCGATAGGCTGTAGGTTAAAGGGGAGATAGCTTTCTCGGTGTACCCATATTTTACTGTAAATGAGACTTCCCCCGAACAGTGTCTTAGCAAGAGCGATTTCTCCTATAGTAAGGAGTCTCAATCCATCGGGCTTTATCCGGGTTCCTGATGTTGGATCAATATTTTCGTTAACGGGCACTCAATAACCCTCTCATCCTTGTTGGTATTGAGCACTTATCCTACAACCAGAAAATAGATGAAAGAAGCGATATTTTTCGAGATATTCACTGAACAATAATATTCACGAATAAATTAAATCAACGCATTGCTTTAACTAATTAATGTAATTCGACACCATGCAATTACATTCGAAAATTAGATGCTCCTTCCAGTAATAACCATTTTAAAAATAACGTTCTCACCGTATTATTTTTACGCACCTGCAATAACAGGTGTCGGGATTAGCCTCCTGAAACCTTCACTGACGACACCGCTATTTTGTGTCGTTCGCACGGCTACGCTAATATGGCGGGCCGGGCGGGGGCGTCGCAAGACGCGCCGGTGTCAGTGAGGCCGGTAAGGCTAACCCCGCTCGGATCCGCCACCCGTGAGATTAGCCTCTCTCTGGCGGTCATTAAAATCTCTCACTGGAGTTTTCTCTATGACACCAATCTTTACTCCCGAGCACGACTTATTCACTGTCCCCTTCAGCGCCGCGACCGATTTCACCGATCTCGCCGACTGCTGCGATCGCTTTGCCGAAACGCTGATGGAATGCCATGAACCTGTCGAGAAAATGGCGCTGCTTGGCCGCATCGGCGCTTGTCTCGCGCTGCTACGCCCGACGCTCAGCGAGCCGATCCCGCCGCACCTGATCGGGCGTTTTACCGTCGATACGCTGCCCGAAACGGCTCCGTATTTTGAGCCGGATGCCGAAGCCCTGTGCGATTACTGCCAGTCGCTGACGCTGGTGCTCTGCGGACAATCGCTACTGCCGGAAACGGAAAAAACGCTGAAAGCGCTGCTGTGTGAGCTGATGTGGATGTTTGCAGGAGATCTCAAAGCGCCGCGCTGGTCTTGAGACCAGACCGCGCGCTGATGAAGGGCGTTTAGCGCAGATTGAGCAGGCAACAGGAAAGACGGGGCAATCGCATCAGCAGATTGCCCCATAGCCTTCCCGGCTAAGACAGTTGTTTGCTACGTTTACTCAGGCATCGCATCACGTGGAATAATCGCCCCGCGATACTGAATCACGGTGCTTGCCGTCAGATGGCCGCGTTTGGCGGCGTCTTCAGGCGTGCCGCCCGTCAAACGCACGGCCAGATAGCCCGCGCTGAATGAATCGCCTGCCGCCGTGGTATCGACCACTTTGTCTTTGGCTAATTTCACCGCAGGGACGTCAATCACGGCTTCACCTGCCACCGAGACCAGACAAGAATCTGCGCCGCGCTTAATCACAACTTCGGAAACACCCGCATCATGCGTGCGAGCAATCACCTCTTCAACCGGCTTTTCACCCCATAACGCATCTTCGTCATCGAGGGTTAAGAACGCGATATCGGTACAGTGCAGCATCTGCTGGTAAACCTGCTGCGTCTCTTCGCGGCTGGCCCACAAACGTGGACGGTAGTTGTTATCGAAAATCACTTTGCCACCATTTGCACGGCACTCGTGCATCAGGGACAGTAATTTTTCACGGCTGGACGGGCTTAAAATGGCCAGGCTAATGCCGCTCAGATAGAGATAATCAAACGTCGCCAGCTCTTCGCAAATGGCCGCCGAATCTTCGCTCTCCAGCCAGAATTTGGCGGCAGCTTCGTTGCGCCAGTAATAGAAAGTACGTTCGCCGGTGCTGTCGGTTTCAATGTAATACAGCCCTGGCAGACGGTTTTCCATGCGCTGAATCAGCGAGGTTTGTACGTTTTCACTCTGCCAGGCTTCCAGCATCTGCTGGCTAAAGCTGTCGGTACCCAGCGCAGTGACGTAATTGACGGCAAGCGCTTCAGGGGCGACCTGGCGCGCAATGTAAACCGAAGTATTCAACGTGTCGCCACCAAAGCCGCGGCTAACTTCTGCGCCTTTCTGTGACAACTCAATCATGCATTCGCCAATCACGGCAATTTTTTTAGACATAGTCGTGAACCTGAACAGATAAATTAAAGTGAGTGTGCGCTGTGAGAAATTTATGGTCAACTATATTAAAACGTCGTTCCATAATTTTTTTTGAGCCAGCGCGTGTTCCGGAAAGTTTCTGTCATCTTAATTTCATTTTCCCGGCCAATTGAACATAAAGTTCTCACCTCGTAGGCCGATAACTCTTTGACGAGTCCAGACAGGTCATCTCTTTTCAACAGGACATCTGAAATGAAGTCAGAGCAGGTTATCCAGCGGCTATGCACCACTCCAGAAGCTAGTATCGAAAGCTTGCAGGAGCATCGCTATTGGCTGCAATGTGAGCGTGCTTATACTTATCAGCCTATCTACCGTATCAACGGCAGACTCATGGCAGTTGAGATTTTAACCGTCGTGACGCATCCATCCGATCCCACGCAACGTATCGCCCCTGACCGCTATTTTGCGGAGGTCAGCGTGCGCCAGCGTCTTGATGTTCTGGAAGAGCAGCTGGAAATGCTGGCGACGAAAGAAGCCTTTTTCGTGCGCAATGACATTCTGGCGTCGGTCAACGTTGATGGCCCCACGCTTATCGCCCTGCGCCAGAATCCAGGGCTGCAAAAACTCGTCGCCTCGCTGCCGTGGATGCGTTTTGAACTGGTTGAACATGTGCAGTTACCGCAGGACTCTTCGTTTGCATCGATGTGCGAATTTGGCCCGCTGTGGCTGGATGACTTCGGCACGGGTATGGCGAATTTCTCGGCGCTGAGCGAAGTCCGTTACGACTACATCAAAGTCGCGCGCGACCTGTTCATCATGCTGCGCCAGACCCCGGAAGGCCGAAATCTGTTTACCCTGTTGCTGCAACTGATGAACCGCTATTGCCAGGGCGTGATTGTCGAAGGCGTAGAAACGCTCGAAGAGTGGCGCGATGTTCAGAATTCGCCAGCGGCAGCGGCTCAGGGCTATTTCCTGTCTCGCCCCGTACCAATGGATACACTCGAGAACGTTATTATCACCCTGTAACGCTTGCTGTTTCCCACAATAGCGCGTCAGTAAAACGCGCTATTGCCGGAAGCAGCAAATCCCCATTTCGCTTTGCCTGAACTATATTCATGAAAGGCAAGGTTATAAAGAAAGGGGACAGTGATGACAAAAACGACCAGGATCGTCACCTGGGTGGCAGGGATTTTCTTGTTGTTGATTGTGGTAGCAATCATCATTATTGCGACGTTCGACTGGAATCGTCTCAAGCCGACCATCAACCAGAAAGTCTCAACCGAACTTAACCGACCCTTCGCCATTCGCGGCGATCTTGGCGTGGTGTGGGAGCGTCAGAAAGACGAAACCGGCTGGCGCAGCTGGGTTCCCTGGCCGCACGTTCACGCTAACGACATTATTCTCGGCAATCCGCCGGACATTCCTGAAGTCACCATGGTGCATCTGCCACGCGTAGAAGCCACGCTTGCGCCATTGGCGCTGCTGACGAAAACGGTTTATCTGCCGTGGATCAAACTGCAACAGCCCGATGCGCGGCTGATTCGTCTTTCAGAGAAAAACGACAACTGGACGTTTAACCTGGCCGGCAGCGATGAAGAAAAAGATCCCAACGCGCAGCCATCAGCCTGGTCATTCCGTCTGGATAATATTCTGTTTGATCGCGGGCGGATCGCGATTGATGACAAGGTCAGCAAAGCGGATGTGGAGATCTTTGTTGATCCGCTCGGTAAACCGCTGCCGTTCAGCGAAGTCACCGGTAATAAAGGCAAAAACGATACTCACAACGTGGGCGATTACGTTTTCGGCCTGAAAGCGACAGGACGTTACAACGGCCAGCCGTTAACCGGCACGGGCAAGATCGGCGGCGTGCTGGCGCTGCGAAGCGCAGGTACACCGTTCCCTGTGCAGGCGGATTTCCGCTCCGGTAACTCCCGCGTGGCGTTTGTCGGCACGGTCAACGATCCGATGAAAATGGGCGGCGTCGATGTGCAGCTTAAATTCTCCGGCGACTCGCTGGGTGAACTTTATGATTTAACGGGTGTACTCCTGCCGGACACTCCGCCGTTTGAGACGGACGGGCGTCTGGTGGCAAAAATCGATACCGAAAAATCCTCTGTGTTTGATTATCGCAATTTCAACGGACGTATCGGCGACAGCGATATTCGCGGCTCGCTCACGTATACCACCGGAAAACCACGGCCAAAACTGGAAGGCGATCTCGAATCCCGCCAGTTGCGGCTGGCCGATCTCGGCCCGCTGATCGGCGTTGATTCCGGTAAAGGCGCGCAGAAGGCAAAAAGCGCCGAGCAGAAAAAGGGCGAGAAAGATATCCAGCCGGCGGGCAAAGTGCTGCCCTACGATCGCTTTGAAACCGACAAATGGGATGTGATGGACGCCGATGTGCGCTTCAAAGGCCGTAAAATCGAGCACGGCAGCACGTTGCCTATTAGCGATCTTTCAACGCACATCATCCTGAAAAATTCAGATTTGCACCTGCAACCGCTGAAATTCGGTCTGGCGGGAGGAACCATCTCGTCGAATATTCATCTCGACGGCGACAAAAAACCGATGCAGGGACGGGCGGATATTCAGGCGCGCAGGCTGAAGCTGAAAGAGCTGATGCCAAACGTTGAGCTGATGCAAAAAACCCTCGGTGAGATGAACGGCGATGCGGAGATCCGCGGCGTGGGTAACTCGATTGCTGCGCTGCTGGGCAGCAGTAACGGGAATCTTAAGCTGCTGATGAACGACGGGTTGATCAGCCGTAACCTGATGGAGATTCTGGGGCTGAACGTCGGTAACTTCATCATTGGGCAGATTTTTGGCGATGACGAAGTGCGCGTGAACTGTGCGGCGGCGAATCTGGATCTGGTCAACGGAGTGGCGCGTCCGCAGATTTTTGCCTTCGATACGGAAAACGCGGTGATCAACGTGACGGGCACCGCGAGCATGGCGTCAGAACAGCTGGATTTGACGATTAATCCCGAGAGTAAGGGGTTCCGCATCATTACGCTGCGTTCCCCGCTCTACGTGCGCGGTTCGTTTAAAAATCCGCAAGCCGGTGTCAAACCCGGCCCGCTGATTGCGCGCGGTGCCGTGGCTGCGGCGTTGGCCACACTAGTGACGCCTGCGGCCGCGCTGCTGGCGCTGATTTCGCCATCAGAAGGGGACGCGAATCAGTGCCGCAATATTCTGTCGCAAATGAAGAAATAACGTGGGGAGCCTGGAGGGCGTTATCGCCTCAGCGTGAGGATGGGTAACGCTTTCCTCCTCTCCATTTAGGGAGAGGGGGAGAGATCGCTTCGGAGGTGATTCCGTTCACTTTCAGATACGTGCTTATTTAACGTTTCGGAACCCGTGAACGTGCCAGGGTGGCTCAATCGCCACCCACCCTGGCAACCCGGGCTCCCGGCAAGAAAATCGCCGCTTCGCGGTGCCCTCGCCTTATTTCTTTCGGCTGACGGGGTCGGGCGCGTGTAACGTCCCTGTAAATGCGCCCTCGCCGCGCATCCCTGCGCGTCGCCCCGGCCTACAGAAAACGACTCAGCGATTTACAGCCGGATCAGAGCGTTGCTGCATTCCAGTCATCACTTAGACGACTTGCTCGCGGATAGAGAAGCACTCACTGGAAGTGAACGGAATACCCTCCAAAGCGGTATAGCCCTTCACCCCAGCCTTCTCCCTAAAGGGAGAGGGCATCCCTTATGCGAATCATCAATAAATCACAACGACCGATCGCGCGTCTCGTGCGTTAACAGCAACGCAATCAGCGTCAGCGCGGCCATCGATGCCAGATAAACCCCCACGTAGAACAGACCGTAATTTGCCTGTAACCAGGTCGCGATATACGGCGCAACGGAAGCACCCAGAATCGATGAAACGTTATAGGAGAACGACGCGCCGGTGTAGCGCACTTCCGTCGGGAACAGCTCCGGCAGCAGCGCGCCCATTGGGCCAAACGTCAGTCCCATCAGGCTCAAACCAATCAGCAGATAAACCATCACCAGCGCCGGACTGCCGGAACCCAACAGCGGCGGGAAGACGAACAGCGCGAACAGAATGATAAGCGTTGTAATGACGATCATGCTTGAGCGACGGCCAAATTTATCCGCCAGCAGGCCTGCAATCGGCACCATTACGCCAAAGCCAATCACCGCCATCATCAGCATCCACAGCACTTCATTACGTGGCAGGCCCAGCCCAACCGGTGCCGCAGCGGTGCTGAAGGTCATGGAATACACGGTCATGATGTAAAACAGCGTGTAGGTCGCCAGCATGATGAACGTGCCCAGCACCGTCACGCGGACGTGTTTGGTCAGCAGCGTACCCAGCGGGATTTTGACCTGTTTTTTCGCCGCCGCGACTTTGGCGAAAACGGGCGTTTCGTGCAGAGAAACGCGCACGTACAGGCCAATCAACACCAGCACAGCAGAGAAGATAAACGGAATACGCCAGCCCCAGCTCATGAACTGCTCGTCGGTCAGCAGCCACGACAGCAGCAGGAACGTGCCGTTAGCGAAGAAGAAGCCAATCGGCGCGCCTAACTGCGGGAACGAGCCGTACAGCGCGCGTTTGCGCGGCGGGGCATTTTCAGTCGCCAGTAACGCCGCACCACCCCATTCACCGCCCAGGCCCAAACCCTGACCAAAGCGCGCCAGCGCCAGCAGAATCGGGGCTAAAATACCGATTGTTTCGTAGGTTGGCAGCAGGCCAATCGCGACGGTGGAAATCCCCATGGTCAGCAGCGATGCCACCAGGGTGACCTTGCGGCCAACGCGATCGCCAAAGTGCCCGAAGACAGCCGAACCAATCGGGCGCGCGATAAAGGCGATAGCGAACGTTGCCAGCGATTGTAGCGTTGCCGCCGTAGGATCGCCCTGCGGGAAGAAAATGTGCGGAAAGACAATGACCGCAGCAGTGGCGTAAATGTAGAAATCGAAGAATTCGATGGCGGTGCCAATCAGTGAGGCAACGACGACTTTATTACGCGAGTTGACCGGTGTGCTTTCTGGTTCGGAGTCGATGGTAGTGGCTGTGGCTTGCATAAAATTTTCTTATTTTTTGGCGAACGAACGGCCATATTACGCATAGCAAAAGCGACATTTCAATCTGTAACAAAGTGACGAAGCGGCGATAAAAGCAGCAAAAAGCGGATAATATTCAGGGCGGCGAAATATCTTCTATGAAATGCTTCACAGATTTTATATATCAGAGGATAAAACTGGTTTTTGGTTAAATAAAAGTTACAGGCTGGATTTATATGCTGAAATGCCGAATCGGGCTGATATTATGCATGCTTATTCAGCCCGATGGCGGATTTACCGGTGCGTTTTGCCCGGCATTCTTGGGTCGTCTTTGTACTGCGCGGTGGCGATCCACGCGGCGCAGAAGAGCGTCAGGCGAGCAAAGAAGTAGAAGAACGCCATAAGCCCTAACACCGAGCCAAACGCGGCCCCAGACGGTGATTTCACCAGCGCCGGAAGGGTGTACGTCATGACGATTTTAATCACTTCAAAGCCAATCGCCGCGATAAACGTCCCACGAATCAACGCTTTTTTGCGCGGGCGGTGGCGCGGCAATCGCCAGAATATCCAGAAGAAAAGCAGATAGTTGGCAAAAATAGAAATGGCCAGGCCGATAACCCGCCAGGCCGGTTTGAGCCACTCAATGTAATCGAGATACAGCGCGGAGATAATCATCTGCTGCGCTGACCCGGCGACGGAGGTAATCGACAGCGTCACGATCAGCGCAATCAGCAGGCCTATCAGCGAGACGAAATCGCGCAGATATTTAATCCAGATTTTTTCTTCGTCCTGCGGCCTGCGCTCCCACACATCGCGCGACTGGGCGCGAATGGCTTCACGCAGGTTTCCCATCCAGTTAACACCTGAATAGAGCGCAATCAGCAGCCCGACAATCCCCACGGTGGTTCGTTGCTGAACCGCGGTGTTAATGGTGCTTTTGAGCGTGGCGGCGAGCGTAGGGTCGCTGACGTTCACCAGAATTTTGTTGAAGATGTCCTGTAACAGCGTGGGATGCGAGGCGAGGATAAAACCGGCCGCTGCAAACGACACCATCATAATCGGGATCATGGATAAGAAGGAGAAATAGGTAATCGCCGCCCCAAACTGATTGCCCATGCGATCGTTAAAGCGCTCGGCGGCGCGTATCAGGTGCGCAATCATTGGGCGGCGCTGAATTTTCTGCGCCGTGTCGGTCACCGTTTCCAGTGCCTTATTCGCTTTGCCGGGAGAGGGCTTTTTTTCTGGCTCCGTTTCCATTTTTTTAATGGGATCGTATTCCAGTTCCTGAGTCGGTCGTTGCTGGTTGTTTTCCGGCGTCACGCGCATTTTCCTTATTCGTTTGACTGGAGGTTACAGAATTATAGCTTGCGACTAGTCAACGTAGGCTTTCATTATGCCGGTGAGCCACTCCATGAACAGGTGGACGCGTCGGGAGAGGTTGCGACGATGGGGATAAATCAGCGACACGGGCATCGGTTCGGCGCGATATTGCGGCAGGATCTCTACCATTTTTTTCGCCCGCAGCGCCTCGCGGACGCCGACGCGTGGCACCTGGATAATCCCCAGTCCGGCAAGGCACGCCGCATGATAGGTTTCGGTACTGTTGACCGTTAAAATGCCCCCGGTTTTCACCCACACCGTTGCATCACCGTTAAAAATTCAAAACCCTGCGGGCGCGTGCCCAGATTCACGGCGTAATGAATGACCGCGTGAGACGCGAGATCGTCCAGATTGTCCGGATACCCGAAACGCGCCAGATAATCGGGGCTGGCGCAGTTAATCATCGACAGTTTGCCTAGCGTACGCGCGATCAAGCCAGAATCCTTCAGCGTGCCGACGCGCACCACGCAGTCGAACCCTTCACGAATCACATCCACCAGCCGATCGCTGCTGCTCAATTCCAGCTCAATGCCGGGATATTGCTGTAAGAAGGAGGGCAGTTTCGGGATGACTAAATTTCGCGCAACGGCAACCGGCATATCGACGCGCAATCGTCCGCTGATGCTGGTGGGGTCACTCTGGAAAAGGCCATCCAGTTCGTCGAGGTTGGCGAGCAGATCTTTTGCCCGCTCGTAATAGACCATGCCGTCTTGCGTCAGGCTGACGCGGCGCGTGGTGCGGTGTAAAAGCTGGGTGCCCAACAGGTTTTCCAGCGCCTGAATCTGGCGCGATACGCTACCTTTAGGAAGACCTAACGTGTCCGCAGCGCGAGAAAAACTCTCCAGTTCCGCCACGCGGATAAAGAGCTGCATTGCGTGAATTTTATCCATAGGCTGCGCTCATTATTGTTGTCAGTGAAACAGTGAAGCGTTCTTTGCCGTCTTTATTGATTTTCTATCACCTAATAAGCTCTTACTCAATCTCCATATCAACCGAAACGAGGTTTTTCATGAGTGAACGTATTGCATTAGTGACGGGTGGGAGTCGCGGACTGGGTAAAAACGCGGCCTTAAAGCTGGCAGCAAAGGGGACGGGAATCATCCTGACTTACCACAGCAGCCAGAAAGAAGCCTTTGATGTGGTCCATCAGATTGAAGAGAAAGGCGTGAAGGCCGTGGCTTTGCCGCTCAATGTCGGTGACGTCGCGAGCTTTGAACGTTTTGTGAGCGAGGTGCGCTCACAGCTAAAACATGTCTGGCAGCGTGATTCGTTCGATTATTTATTGAACAATGCTGGAACGGGTTTATACGCCCCGTACGCAGAGACCACGGAAGCGCAATTTGATGATGCGATGAATATCCATTTTAAAGGACCTTTCTTCCTGACGCAGGGTCTGCTGCCTGTCATTAAAGACGGCGGGCGTATTTTGAACGTCTCGAGCGGGTTGGCGCGTTTTGCCCAGCCGGGTTCCAGCGCCTATGCGGCGATGAAAGGGGCAATGGAAGTGCTCACGCGCTACCAGGCAAAAGAGTTGGGCGCGCGCGGCATATCAGTCAATATCATCGCCCCGGGCGCTATCGAAACCGATTTTGGCGGCGGTCGCGTGCGGGACAACGAGCAGTTGAATCAGATGATTGCTTCGCAAACGGCGCTGGGCCGCGTCGGGCTGCCGGACGATATTGGTGACGCGATCGCGGCATTGCTGAGCGATGACCTGGGCTGGATGAACGCGCAGCGCATTGAGGTGTCAGGGGGGATGTTCCTGTAACCCTCAACGCGCTGGAACCACATGCTCGTGTTTGAGCAAGCCAAATACCCAGTCATTATGCCAGCCCCCAGACAGCCAGAAGTTTTCTCGCAGCTCGCCTTCCAGTACAAAGCCTGCTTTTTCCAGCAGGCGCCGGGAGGCGATGTTGCCCGCCGTTACCGTTGCGGTCAGACGGCGGATCCCGCCCTGCTCAAACGCGAAATCGCACAGCGCGCGTAACGACTCATAGCCATAGCCTTTACCCTGAGCTTCCGGCGCGAATAAAAACCCGACTTCTGCGCAATCATTTTCTCTATGTATATATCCAGTCGCTCCCAGCGGTATCTGGCTGACGGCGTCACGCACAATTAAGCACAGCCAGTGATCGCTGCCAGGCGTCCAGTGCTGAAGACGCGGTTCGAATGCTGCGCGGATCGTCGCAATTGGCCGCTGATTTGCAACAAATTTCATCACCTCCGGGTCTTGCTGGAGCGACAGATAAAATGGCCAGTCTTGCTCTTCGACAGGTGAGCAAATCAGGCGGGGCGTCGTTATCACCGGCATGCATTTTCTCCTATAACAATTTTCAATGATTATAGGGTTATCACTTTATTTCTCCATATTCTCAGTTATGTTTAAGGGCGCATAAATTAAAAAAATTAGCCCGTTGCGGCCGACTTCTCCTTTTTGCAGTACTTAAGGTAAATGATGACATCAAGCACATCACATCACATTCGTGGGCAATTTGAACAATGCATCGGCATTATTCGGCTCGCCTCCGTGGAGATCTTGCTGTTACTTGATCTGCGCGTCTCTGAAGGGAAAGATCCCCGCTGGTTCCTGGAACAACTCGACACGGCCCGCCTGGGTCTGGGCGGATGGGGACCGGTGGCGAAACGCCTGAATCTCAATGATGCCGAAATGTCCGATTTCACGCTGCAATTGCGGCTACTACAGCAGCGCGTGCCGCAGTATGAAAGCGGTCAGGATGTCAGTGAAAATCAGCTGATCGCTGCCGTGCGGTTTGTTACTTCGCTGGAACATCTGCGGTTGCAACAGCCGCTGCTGGGCTACAACACTGACCTCGCGCCGGGAGATGAATCGCAGCAATTGCAGGCGCATAAGCAGGTGCGTGCCATTGAGCTGATCATTAGATCGTTAATTATGCAGGCCTGGCCCGATCAGGTGCGGCTGAACAACCATCTAAAAACCTTATTCAATGCCGACCGCGTCAGACGCTGGCTGAAACTCGGTGAGCGTAACGATGTCCTGAGCGGCATGATGTTCAGCGAAATGGCGCAGATGCTGGTCGATAAGAAAGAGTTCAGCCGCTATTACTCACGTCTGTTCAACGATGGCACCAACCTGACCCTGCTGGTTGAACCACGTAAAACGCTGCAGATTTTTCTGGATGATATTCGACAGATCCGTAATGCCCTGACTGTTCAGCAAACCTTAAGCTCCGCACAACTCCTGATGCTGGATAATTACTATGGGCAGATCTCCCGGCCTATCCAGCGCGCTTTCGAAGAAGGGCGCACGCGCATTAACCCGACCGGACTGATGGCGGTCGATGCCAGTGAGCTGCACACTTTCTGGGAAAACGCGCAAAAAATGGACAGGCAGACCGGGGGCGATCTCTTTGAGGTACGTGACAGTATTGAAAAGCCGACGCAGCGCGCGCCGCGTACTCCGGAGCAACGCGATCAGCTGATCTCCGGCACGCTGTGGGGGGCGGTGGGCGTGATGGTGCTCGCTATCATTGCGGGCGGCGTGTGGTTGGTGGTCAGCGAGATGCCTTCTGCTCCGGCGGCCACCGTGACAGCACAGGTGCAGGCCCCGTTGCCCGAGACGCGTGAAAAGCCGTCTCCGCGAGAAAAGCTGACGCGCATGGGCGTGACATGGGATGAAAACAGTCTTCGCTCCGCCATCGATCGCAACGATACGCAGATGACTCTGCTGTTCCTGCAAAGTGGAATGGACTGGAAACTGTCATGGACCGAGCAGGCGATGGCGTCTAAACATGACGAAGTGCTGGAAGTGCTGATGCGCTATCCGCAGAAAATGGTGGAGGAAAAACCGTGCCGCCGCTTCATCAGTACCTTGAGCCATGCGATGTCGAACGGGGAGCCGCTCACGTCGGTGCGTAAACAGTTCCTCTCCGCTTTTTGTACCGTGCCTGCGGTTGTGAAGCGTCAGAAACGTGAAGCCGAGCAAGCGACGTTGCGAGCACAAGCGCAGCCGGATGAAAGCAACAAACGTTGGCAGTCTATCCAGACGGATATCTACAATGTGATTCGCTAAACACGTATGTTAAACACATACGTTAAACAAAAACGCTGAACAGAGGGGAACTACGGTTCCCCATACAGTCCAATCAAACGCCGCACCACACCGTTCGTCCAGCCAAACCCATCCTGCAACGGATATTCACCCCCGCCACCTTCGCGCGGTGTGCTGCTGGCAATGTGATACTTTTCAATCAGCTTGTGATGCGCTTTGTAGAAGTGATTCACCGTTTGCAGCCAGCTCCAGGCGATCTCATCTCCCAATGAATCATTGCCGTACTGCTTGAATCCCTGGACGGCCATCCATTGCAGCGGTGCCCAGCCGTTGGGTTTATCCCACTGCTCGCCGGTTTCGTGCTCCGTCGCCATAATTCCGCCCGGCGTGAGCAGGCGGGCTTTGACCGTATCTGCCAGGCGGTCGGCCTGTTCATGCGTCGCCATCCCGACATACAGCGGTACGATGCTGGCGGCAGAAAAAAGCGCCATCTCTTCGCGACGCCAGTCGTAATCGCGATAACAGCCGTTTTCGTCATCCCACAGGAATCGGTTCACGGCGGCACGGCGATCGTTGGCTTTCTGACGGAAAAGCTCAGACGTCTCTTTATCGCCTTTCGATGCCGAAATATTGGCAATCGCGCTTTCGAGTTTGAACAAGAACGCGTTCAAATCGATGGGGATAAATTGCGTGGTACGGATGCTGGCGAGCCGCCCGGCATCGCGCAGCCAGCGAGAAGAGTAATCCCAGCCGGACGCCGCGCCTGCGCGGAGATCGCGATACACTTCGTTCGGCGGACGGCCTGAGTGCTTGGCCGTTTCAACGTCTTCTACCCACGACTCATCACGCGGAGTATCGCGGTCGTCCCAATAGCGGTTGAGCAGCGAGCCATCCGGCATACGCACCGCGTGACGGTAAGCCTGGTTCGGAATCAGCGAATCCGCGCCGTCCATCCAGAATGCGTACTCCATCATCAGGTGATCCAGATAACGCTTCGCGCCGCGCACGCCGTCCTCTTCAAACAGCTCAACCATCAACGCAAATACCGGCGGCTGTGAACGGCTGAGATAATAGGTTCGGTTGCCGTTCGGGATATGGCCGTAGCGCTCAATCATCCACGCGAAATTATCCGCCATACACTTGAGCAGATCGTTGCGCCCGCTTTCCGCGAGGCCCAGCATGGTGAAATACGAATCCCAATAGTAGGTTTCGCTAAATCGTCCCCCCGGCACGATATACGCCTGCGGCAGCGCCAGCAGTGATGACCATGGGATGTGATCCTGCGGCTCGCGCGTCAGCACCGGCCACAGATTATCAATATGCTCTTTGAGCGACAGACTGGGGTCGGAGACATATTCAGTTGTCAGGTTTTCCGGCATCCAGAAGTGATTCTCAACGAAGCGCTGCAAATCAAAGTCGCGATGACGGCGAACTTTACGGTAGCGAATCAGAATATCCAACGGATCCATCTTCGGCGCGCAGTCAGGGAACGTTTTGCTGTCCGCAAACAGGCGCGTCGATTGCACGTGCTCAAAAAGTTCCAGATAACGATCGGCAGGGGTGAGCGCATCGGATGCAGGCAGCCCCTCGATCATCTCTGGTTCCGGCTCCGCCTCGATCATCTCATCCAGTTTCAATTCGCAGGGATCGGTCTCATAGCGCAGCTCTTCTGCGATTTCGAACTCGATAATGTCTGCAGCATGTAATTTCTGGTTGAACATGGTGGTTAGGACCTCCGGTTTGCATTGTCACAAATACGGGTGTTTCCCGGACATAGAATAAGCTTAGACACTCGCTTCGGTCTGTGGGGTGCGAAGTGTGCGGTAGATCACATATCATTAGTGGATATTAAGACCCCTAAAATCGCGTAACAGATTGATTTAAAGTATTTTACTCGCAATTTCTGCAGTATAGACGATGAGTGAAATTCAGAGCATTCGTTTTGCAACGATTTATGTATGTTAACGCGAACTCTGCTTCATAAGAGGGCAACGGGTGTAAAACGACGTTCGTACCGCCTCCCTTATTGTGTTGTCGTGATATTTGCGAAGGTTTAATAATGCGCAATGAACATATCACCTGGCGTTTTGAATTCTTACGGCGTTCTTATGATATTTAAATGTATATTTTTAGTTTGCTGATGTTAATTATGTGTTGATCAGAATGAATGAATTATAGTCGCGCATGGCAGGTATTTTTTAAATTTTAAACTGATGATACATTTTAAAATTAGCGTAAATGTAATTTCAGGATGTATATATTTAAGCTGATTAAAATACAAAACGAGACAATACAATAGAGTCATTTCTTCTTTTTTCCTGTAATTTAATCGGCATAATCTGAAACCTGAAGGACAAAGATAGCTCCCTTTTTAACGGCATTTGCAGCTGACGCATTATTCATAAAAATTAATGCATTGTGAGTGAGTAATCCTTTTTTCTTATAGAGTTGTGAAAATGAAGATAATGACGCGATCGCGTTGCGA
The DNA here is from genome assembly GCA_900635465.1 of Lelliottia amnigena. Taxonomy (NCBI): domain Bacteria; kingdom Pseudomonadati; phylum Pseudomonadota; class Gammaproteobacteria; order Enterobacterales; family Enterobacteriaceae; genus Lelliottia; species Lelliottia amnigena. Next base: position 4,153,676 of record LR134135.1, on the reverse strand, counting down.
ACACGGCTAATATAACATCATCCTTATTTGATATTAACCTCTACATGCGACGTGAGCTGGGCGAACCTGATACGGTACACATTGTATTAAATTTTATGGAGAAAATATGTCGATAGTGTTAATAAAAAATGAAGTGAAAGAAAATAAGTGAATGAAGCGTGTTCAAAAGGAGGGAATATCATTTTTGTGAAGGTTAATGCCGCCTAATAAATGATGTTTCTTATGGGCAGCTATTCACGACCAGATTCTGGTTTACATGCAGATTTGACCTGCACACCTGTTTTTAATTCTACACAATAAAGGGAGATAATAACGTATGAATGTCCCCATACCGTAAAACCTGAAGCGGCAATCCGTGGCCCCGTACTGACCTTTACAGGAGATCCTTTCAAACAAGCACCTGATGAGGTGATGGTATATGAACCCGATGGGATCGTCGCATTTGGCGGCGGAAAAATCACCCATTTCGGCTCCGCAGAGGTGATTGAAAAGCAGCTTCCGCCTGACATTGAGATTACGAATTATGGTCCCGACTCGCTAATCTCGGCAGGGTTTCTTGATAGTCACGTCCATTTTCCTCAAACGCCCATGATCGGCGCCTTCGGTGAGCAACTGCTCGACTGGCTTAATACATACACCTTCCCGATGGAGAGGCGATATGCCGATAAGACGTTCGCCAGCGCGGTGGCGAAAATGTTTCTTAACGAGTGTCTGAAAAACGGAATCACCACCAGCTGCGTGTATTGCACCGTTTACCCGCAGTCGGTTGACGCGCTTTTTGAAGAAGCAGACCGTCTCGGTATGCGGATCGCCGGGGGTAAGGTGATGATGGACCGCAACGCGCCGGACTACCTGCTCGACACCGCCCAGACCAGCTACGAGGAGTCAAAAGCCCTCATCGAAAAATGGCATGGTCACAATCGCATCATGTACGCCATTACGCCACGTTTCGCGCCTACCAGCTCACCTGAACAGCTTGCCGTTGCTGGCGCACTCTGGGACGAATACCCGGATTGCTACATGCAGACGCACATTGCAGAAAACCTCGAGGAGATCGAGTGGGTTAAGTCGTTATTTCCGGAACGAAAAGGGTATCTCGATGTTTACGATCATTATGGATTGTGCCGCCCGCGCGCGGTATTCGGTCACGGCATCCATTTAACCGAAGATGAATTATGCACGATGCATCAAACGGGTTCGGCTATCGCGCATTGTCCAACCTCGAATTTCTTCCTCGGGAGCGGTTTTTTCAACGCCAGACGCGCGATGCAGGAAGAACGCCCTGTTCGCGTGGGGATCGGGACCGATCTTGGCGCCGGAACATCTTTCTCGATGTTAACCACGCTCAATGAAGCTTATAAAGCCGCACAGCTCAATGATTACGCGCTTACTGCCGCGCAGGCGTACTACATGGCAACGCGGGGTACCGCACAGGCAATGTATATCGACGACAAGGTCGGCAGCATCGCCCCCGGAATGGAGGCAGACATCGTTGTACTCGACATGAAATCGACGCCAATTATCGATTATCGCATGCAGTTCGTGAAGGACATCCACGAGGCGTTGTTTGTACAAATGACGCTGGGGGATGACCGGGCAATTCAGGCGACGTATATCGCCGGCATTAAACGCTATAGCAGAGGCTAAAGCGATTTCAAAAATGACAAATACCTTATCCAGGATGGATTCCGGATAAGGTGCATACCTCAAGGGGAGACTGGAAATGAAAAATGTAATATCCAGCCAGACAACACGATGTGACGAGCAGCCCGTGGGCGGCGCAAAAGCCTGGTGGATTTGGGCTCTGGGGGTCACTTTCGTCGTATTTCTCTTCAGCTTCCAGACGGGCTATTCCGCGTCTAACCTCCGCGTTCAGCAGGATATCGGACTTACCATCGCACAGGTCAGTATGGTGGCGGCGGTGTACACGTGGGTCTTCGCGGTAGGGCAGTTTTTCAGCGGAGCATTACTGGACAGGCTGGGCGCCGGGCGGGTCACGCCAGTCGCGATCTCACTGGTGACCGTCGGGATTTTCATTTTTGCCAATGCGCAAAGTTTTGAAATGTTGCTGGTGGCGCAGTTCGTGATTGCCTGCGGCGCCTGTTGTGGCTTTGTAGGCGCCGGATTTATTGGAGGGCAATGGTTTGGGTTGGCTAAATACAGCGTGATGTTCGGCCTGGTTCAGGTGGTGGCCTCGACGGGGTCTTCCTTCTCACAAAACCTGATCAACATCGGGCTGGATCAAATGCACTGGCGCATTTTCTTCAACAGCTATGCCGTCTTTGGGGTGCTGTTGGCGATACTGGCTTTTGTGTTTGTCCGCAACCGCACGCCGGCGACAGGAATGGGTCAGGACGGGGCAGGCGTTTTCCTGAAATCGGTAGTGAAGAACATCATCACCGTGGGAAAAATGCCGCACATCATCGTCGTGTCGATCATGAGCGCCACCACGTTCGCGACATGGCTGTCGATGGGGATTATCTGGGCGCGCCGTCTTCTTCAGTCAGTTCACGGTTTCGATCCGGGATGGGCCAATTTCGGCGGCTCACTCATCTTCCTTGGTATGGCGGTAGGCTCGGCCATTGTCCCGCGAATCTCGGATATCACTCAGAAGCGCAAACCGTTGATGATTGCGGGGAGCGGCTATTCAGCTGGTTACGCTGCTGGCGCTGCTCTATGTACCAAACCCAGGTTTACTCTTCGCTCTGGTAACGTGTTTCCTGTTCGGGCTCGGCTCTTCCGGTTCAATGTTGCCGTTCAGTTCTGCCGCTGACGTCGTGAAGCCAGATCAGGTCGGTACTTCAGCCGCTATCGTTAACGGTGTGTCGTTTATCCTCGCGGGCTTCATGATGAGCCGCCCCGGCGTGATCATCGAGCGAGGCATGGCAGCGGGTACGGATATGGGTCTGTTTGATATCGCGCAGGCTGCGGCGATGCCACTTCTGTTCTGTGCCGCTATTCCGGTGGTGCTGGGGTTCTTTATGAAAGAATCCTACCCGACGCAACGGTCGGCGTGAGCGGAGCGTTAGGGCTATGGTCATCCTCATTGAAATACCGCTTCTTGTTTCCATGACGGTAGCGATCCTGTCCCTGTATCTGGGGATAAGGATCAACCAGGCCCTGAAGGCGTTTCACACCTGGGGGATCCCAAACGTAGTCACTGGCGGCCTGGTGGTCGCCAGTGTTTGCGGTCTGTTGTATACGTTGACGAATATCCACCTTAGTTTTGATCTCTGTGCGCGCGATATTTTACTCCTGTATTTTTTCACCAGCATTGGACTCAATATTCGATTATCCGATGTGTCGCGCGGGGGAAAGTCCCTGTGCATTCTTTTCTGCCTGACCAGTGGACTCATGGTTCTTCAAAATCTGGTTTCCAGCTCCGTCGTGTCTGCCTTTTCGCTACCTCCATCGCTAAGCATACTGCTGGGATCGCTTGCGTTAACAGGAGGACATGGAACAGCCATTGCCTGGGCACCGATGATTGATGCGCATTATGGTATTGAAAATGCGCATGAGATTGGAATTGCCGTTGCCACGCTTGGGTTGATTGCAGGGAGCCTGATCGGAGGGCCGCTCGCGCACCGGCTTATTTCGCGCTTTCGCTTAAAAGCGACCGGCGCATCGCTTCCCGTTGTTGGTCTTCCTGAAGCCCTGGGCAGTGATGGCGCAAACGATATTAACCATTTCGTTCTGTTGCGGACGATCGCCTTTATCCATATTGCCATTTTATCGGGTTATGGCATGGACGCGGTGCTGCAATATATGGGCATAAAAATGCCGCTGTTTGTCTCTGCCCTGGTCATGGCGATGGTCATTGCAAATGGCGTCCCCCGGCTATTTCCGCGCATCGCCATGCCGGCCAGGACCCGTGCGCTGGCGCTGATCTCAGATTTGTCGCTTGAACTTTTTCTGGCACTTTCGCTGATCGGCATGCAGCTCTGGCAGCTCGCGGACGTCGGATTGGCCGTTCTGGTTCTGTTCTTGCTTCACGTTGTTATCGCTGTGCTGTATATCCTTCTGATTGTTTTTCCGCTGATGGGCAGAGACTACGATTCCGCCGTCATCGCCTCCGGTTTTGCGGGGATCGCGCTAGGCTCGACTGCAACAGCCTTTACCAATATGTCGACGACAACAGCAATGCATGGCTCCTCACCAAAAGCGTTTATCCTTTTGTCGCTGGTAGCCGCACTCTTCCTGGATATTGCCAACTCCTCGCTGGTTGCGCTGCTGATGAGATAGAAGCAAACCTTCAGAAGGTGATTATTTTCGACGTATATTTATTCTGTGATAGCAACCGTGATATCACCACGGATAAGAGAAAAACAAGTACCAGCGAGTGCAGCGTTATCCCCAGATTAAAGAGTTCATATACTCTGACCAGAATATAATAAACGCTGTAATGAATAATGTAGACACCCACCATCGTTGGACCCATAAAGTTTATCGTCTTTTTAATGGCCTTCGATTTTATGGCTGTGCGATTGAAGATAATAAATAAAATAGTGCATAGAATGAATAATTGAGAATGCTCAAGCAGAAGCCATGGGCTCACATAAACGGTTTGATGGTTTACCAGATACAGTTCGCTGAAATAGAGACTCATTAAGGCAGGGAATAACAGGATTTTTGCCAGTTTAGTAATGGCTGGGTTGTTCATAAAACGTCTGAATGGCTTGCCAGCAAACACATGGCCAAGAATGTAATATCCGGGCCAAACCCATATTGAGGTATAATCCGTAAAAATGTCGATACCTGCGTTAGGCGTAGAGGCACGTAATACGTCAAACGTTAGCAGTCCCAGTAAACCTACCAGCACCAGCAATATCAACACGTTCAGCTTATCCTTTCCTTTTACAAGGAACGGGTAGAGAAAATAGATCGCCGCCATGTTGATGAGGATCCCGCTTTGCAGTAAATAACTCGCCTCAAGGCTTCTTGAACTCAGCAAGGTCAGCACAGCACTCCAGAAAATGAGAATGCCTAAAACCGATCTGACTTTCGCAAAAAATTGTGCCGGGGATAAATGATCAAGCTCATCAATATAACCCATTATGATGAAAAATAACGGTTTGGACACCATGGAGATCAAATAAAAAATATTGACGACATTGGGTTCAAACAAACATTCCGTTGTGCAGGCCTGACTGGTTGAAAAAAATGTCACTGCGGCAAAACAGCTCAATGTTTTAAGTGAATGTAATCCTGAACTTCCCGTCATTTTCACCTGCTTTCATGTCTGTTGTCTGCCTGTAAAAGAGAGGAGTCTTACAAAATAATTAAATTAGAACGTTGAGTGTATCGTCATTTATTACGATCATCTATCAGTTATCATTAACTATTAATTACGTGACAAATATATGGAAAAAGGAAGCGAGATCTTAAAAAACTGACGATAATAAGCAGCCGGAAATAAAATAATGACATTTTCAACAGGAGGGAGTGAACAGGTATTGAGTGATGAGTCGATATATTGCACATCGACAGACGAAAAACTGGCCTCTTACAGCCAGTTTTTCGTGAAGTTGCATTAACGCATGGTGACAAATTCTTCTGCGGCGGTAGGGTGAATCGCCACGGTATTGTCGAAGTCTTTCTTCGTTGCACCCATTTTCAGCGCCACCGCAAAGCCTTGCAGGATCTCGTCCATACCAAAGCCAATGCCATGGATGCCGACGATTTTTTCTTCCGGCCCCACGCAAACCAGCTTCATACGGCATGGCTGGCGATGCGAAGTGACGGCGGTATACATCGCGGTGAATGACGATTTGTACACTTTCACCTGGTCGTCACCATACTGCTCGCGCGCCTGCGGCTCGGTTAAACCGACGGTGCCGATTGGCGGATGGCTGAAGACCACGGTTGGAATGTTGCTGTAATCCAGATGCTCGTCCGGCTTGTTATTGAACAAACGTTCTGACAGACGACGACCCGCTGCCACGGCGACAGGCGTCAGCTCAACGGCACCGGTGTTATCACCGACCGCATAAATGCCCGGAACGCTGGTGTTCTGGAATTTATCGACGTCGATATATCCTTTCTCGTTCGTTTTAACGCCGGTCACCGCCAGGTTGAAATTGTCGTTAGCCGGTTCGCGACCAATCGCCCAAATCAGGCAGTCAACGGTCTGGCTGCGGCCGTCGTCTAATTGCAGCGTCAGGCTACCGTCGGCGTTTTTCTCGATGGCTTTCGGCACCGCGTGGGTGTGCAGCGTCGGGCCTTCGGTATTCATCACTTCAACCAGCGTCTCGACGATCAGCGGATCAAAGCTGCGCAGCGGCGCGTGTTTACGCACAAACAGATGCGTTTCCGCGCCCAGCCCGTTGATCACGCCCGCCAGTTCCACGGCGATATAACCCGCACCAACCACGGCAACGCGTTTCGGCAGCGCTGGCAGCTCGAAGAAACCGTCTGAGTCGATACCGAATTCAACGCCCGGAATGTTCGGATGGCTCGGACGGCCACCGGTGGCGATCAGGATGTGATCGGCAGTGATCGTCTCGCCATTCACTTCGATCGTTTTGGCATCGACGAAGCGCGCAAAACCTTTGATGACATCGACATTATTTTTACCCAGCACGTTATCGTACGACGTGTGAATACGGTCGATATAGGCGGTACGGCTGGCAATGAGCTTGTCCCAGTCGAAGTGATTAATAGTGGTGTCAAAACCGTAATCCGGGCCGTACATGTGGATGGCTTCGCGAATTTGCGCAGCATGCCACATCACTTTTTTCGGTACACAACCGACGTTAACGCAGGTGCCGCCCAGCTCTTTGGCTTCGATCAGCGCACATTTCTGGCCGTACATGGCTGCACGGTTAATAGAGGCGATACCGCCGCTGCCGCCGCCAATGGCGATGTAGTCATAATGCTTGCTCATGGGTCTTGTCCTTAATTTCTGATTGCCGCGATTGTATACCTGAAATCAATAGTTTCCACCGATGACTGCGATTACTCCGGCACGATCCAGCTGACTGTGGCATGGCCAATTCCGCCTGGCACCAGCGTTTTGTGCAGCCACGGCAGCACGTTGTTCATTTGTGCTTCGAGCTTCCACGGTGGGTTAACCACGATCATGCCCGAGCCCGTCATGCCGCGCTGATCGCTATCAGGACGTACAGCCAGTTCAATCTGCATGATTTTACGAATGCCTGTCGCTTCCAGTTCTTTGATCATGCGTTTGATTTGCGCGCGCAACACCACCGGATACCACAGTGCGTAAGTGCCGGTCGCGAAGCGTTTATAGCCTTCGTGAATACCGGTCACTACCGCCTGATAGTCAGTTTTGATTTCGTAGGGTGGGTCGATCAATATCAGACCACGACGGGAAACCGGCGGCAGTTTGGATTTAAGCTGCTGATAACCATCAGCTTTTTCCACGCGCGCGCGGGCGTCTTTTTGGAATTCAGAGCGCAGCAGCGGGAAATCGCTTGGGTGCAGTTCGGTCAGCTGCAGGCTGTCATGTTCGCGCAACAGCTGGCGAGCAATCAGCGGGGAGCCAGGGTAGTAGCGCAACTGGCCGCTGCGGTTGTAATGCTTCACTACGTTGATGTACGGCTCCAGCTCGGCGGGGAGAGAGTCCTGCTGCCAGATGCGAGCGATACCTTCCAGATATTCACCGGTACGCTCCGCGTGCTGACTGCTTAACTGGTAGCGGCCCGCGCCCGCGTGGGTGTCCAGATAGAGAAAGGGTTTATCTTTCTCTTTCAGAGACTCGATAATCAGGCTCTGAACGGTATGTTTGAGGACATCGGCGTGGTTGCCCGCGTGGTAGCTGTGGCGATAACTGAGCATGGGTAAAGGTGTTCCAGTAAGTAAACGTAGAGCCGGATCGCGGTGCGCGGTCGGGCAAAAAATAGCATATCGCCACAGTATACAGAAAAGTCATCGCCGCCGCGAAAGCGCAACGTTTGGCATTGAAATTCACTACACTTAACCCCATTCTACAAACAATATGCACAGCGCCGGATGCGCGCTTCATTCATCTATTTCTACAGGACAGCGCTTATGACCAATCCATTACTGACGCCTTTCTCGTTACCGCCGTTTTCTAAAATCCAGCCAGAGCATGTCGTTCCAGCCGTCACCAAAGCGCTGGACGATTGCCGCACGGCGGTAGAAAGCGTGGTCGCGAAGGGCGGACCGTACACCTGGGAGAATTTGTGCCAGACGCTGGCCGAAGTGGATGACGTGTTGGGTCGCCTTTTCTCACCGGTCAGCCATCTGAACTCCGTAAAAAACAGCCCGGAACTGCGCGAAGCCTACGAGCAAACGCTGCCGCTGCTGTCGGAATACAGCACCTGGGTGGGTCAGCACGAAGGGTTGTACAACGCCTATCGCGATCTGCGCGACGGTGAGAACTACGCCAAACTGGATATCGCCCAGAAAAAAGCGGTCGATAACGCGCTGCGCGATTTTGAACTGTCCGGGATTGGCCTGCCAAAAGAGAAACAAACGCGCTACGGCGAAATCGCCGCGCGTCTGTCAGAGCTGGGCAATCAGTACAGCAACAACGTTCTTGATGCCACCATGGGCTGGTCGAAACTGATTACCGACGAATCTGAACTGGCGGGCATGCCGGAGAGCGCGCTGGCGGCGGCCAAAGCGCAGGCCGAAGCGAAAGAGCAGGAAGGTTTCCTGTTAACGCTTGATATCCCGAGCTATCTGCCGGTCATGACCTATTGTGACAATCAGGCGCTGCGTGAAGAGTTGTACCGCGCGTACAGTACGCGTGCGTCTGATCAGGGCCCAAATGCCGGGAAATGGGACAACAGCCCGGTGATGGCCGAAATCCTCGCGCTGCGCCACGAGCTGGCACAGCTGCTGGGCTTCGACAGCTACGCCGAAAAATCCCTCGCCACCAAAATGGCGGAAAACCCACAGCAGGTTCTGGAGTTCTTAACCGATCTGGCAAAACGTGCGCGTCCGCAGGGCGAAAAAGAGCTGGCACAGCTGCGCGCATTTGCGAACGCTGAGTTTGGCGTCGACGACCTGCAACCGTGGGACATCGCCTACTACAGCGAAAAACAGAAACAGCATTTGTACAGCATCAGCGATGAACAGCTGCGTCCGTACTTCCCCGAGAACAAAGCCGTAAACGGCCTGTTTGAAGTGGTGAAACGCATTTACGGCATTACCGCCAAAGAGCGTACCGACGTGGATGTCTGGCATCCGGAAGTGCGTTTCTTCGAGCTGTATGACGAGAAAAACGAACTGCGCGGCAGTTTCTATCTGGATCTGTATGCGCGTGAAAACAAACGCGGCGGCGCATGGATGGACGACTGCGTCGGCCAGATGCGTAAAGCCGACGGTTCGTTGCAAAAACCGGTCGCTTACCTGACCTGTAACTTTAACCGTCCGGTTAGCGGCAAGCCTGCGCTATTCACGCACGATGAAGTGATCACTCTGTTCCACGAATTCGGCCACGGTCTGCATCATATGCTGACGCGTATTGAAGCGGCGGGTGTGTCGGGTATCAGCGGTGTTCCGTGGGATGCCGTCGAGCTGCCAAGTCAGTTTATGGAAAACTGGTGCTGGGAGCCGGACGCGCTGGCGTTTATCTCTGGCCATTACGAAACAGGCGAGCCGCTGCCAAAAGCGCTGCTGGATAAAATGCTGGCCGCGAAAAACTACCAGGCGGCGATGTTTATCCTGCGCCAGCTGGAGTTCGGTCTGTTCGATTTCCGTCTGCATGCCGAATTCAGCCCAGAGCAGGGGGCAAAAATCCTCGAAACCCTGGCTGAAATTAAAAAGCAGGTCGCGCTGATCCCTGGTCCTACGTGGGGCCGATTCCCGCACGCGTTTAGCCATATCTTTGCTGGCGGATACGCGGCAGGCTATTACAGCTATCTGTGGGCAGACGTGCTGGCCGCAGATGCCTACTCTCGCTTCGAAGAAGAAGGGATCTTCAACCGTGAAACCGGTCAGTCGTTCCTGGATAACATCCTGACGCGCGGGGGGGCTGAGGAGCCAATGGAGCTGTTCAAACGCTTCCGTGGCCGCGAGCCGCAGCTGGACGCGATGCTTGAGCATTACGGTATCAAAGGCTGATCGCAGCGTGAAAATCTGCTTAGTCGATGAAACAGGCGCCGGAGACGGCGCCTTATCTGTTCTTGCGGCCCGCTGGGGGCTTGAACACGATGAACAAAATTTGATGGCGCTGGTGATGACGCCGGAACATCTTGAACTGCGTAAGCGTGATGAGCCCAAGCTCGGCGGCATCTTTGTTGATTTCGTTGACGGCGCGATGGCGCATCGGCGTAAGTTTGGCGGCGGTCGCGGGGAAGCGGTAGCGAAAGCGGTGGGTGTCAAAGGGCGTTATCTGCCGGACGTGGTGGATGCAACGGCGGGGCTGGGCCGCGACGCCTTTGTGCTGGCGTCCGTGGGCTGTCGCGTGCGTATGCTGGAGCGTAACCCGGTGGTCGCGGCGCTGCTCGACGATGGTCTGGCGCGCGGCTATGCCGATCCAGAGATAGGCGCGTGGTTACAGGAACGTTTACGGCTGATTCATGCGTCGAGCCTGACGGCATTGACGGATATCACGCCGCGTCCGCAGGTGGTGTATCTCGATCCGATGTTCCCGCATAAGCAGAAAAGCGCGCTGGTCAAAAAAGAGATGCGCGTGTTTCAGTCGCTGGTGGGACCGGATTTAGATGCGGATGGTTTGCTGGAACCTGCGCGGTTGCTGGCCACAAAACGGGTGGTGGTGAAGCGCCCTGATTACGCACCGCCGCTGGCGGACGTGGTGACGACAAATGCCGTGGTGACCAAAGGGCACCGGTTTGATATTTATTCGGGAACGGCTGAGGTGAGTGCGGGCTGATGCCCTCACCCTATAACCCTCTCCCACAGGGAGAGGGAAGTAGCCGGAGCTGTCTTTACGCCCTCTCCCCTATGGGGAGAGGGCTGGGGTGAAGGGATACAGAATTACTCGTCTTCTTCGTCACGCAGTGGGACGATCAGCATATCAACGTGAACGGTGTTAATCAGCTGACGCGCAGAAGACATCAGTTTGCTCCAGAAATCCTGGTGATGACCGCAAACCACCAAATCCATATCGTATTTCTTAATCGCATCAACCAGCACCTGGCCGAGATCGCCGCTACCGCTTAAAGTTTCGGTAATCGGGTATCCCGCGTTGGTGGACAACTCAGTTAACGCGTGGTGAGTTTCTTCAGAAATGCGCTTCTGCATGTCGCCAAGATTGACGTCGATGAGGCCGGTGTAGAGATCGGAGTAATTCACATCAACGTGAATCAAAGAAACTTTCGCGTTATAGGGACGTGCCATGGATACCGCTTTATCAACCAGCACTTTGCTCTCAGGAGAGAGGTCTACCGCGATAAGAATGTGTTTGTAAGCCATAGTGTTACTCCTTCCTTAAGTTATCGATGACCCATGAGTGAAGCCGTCGTCTATCTGTCTTTATTACGGCCCAGTTAGCGAAAATTATCAAGCTTTGGTGTTGATAACGATTAACCTTGTGGCAAAAAAATTAGCGGATCTCCTACACTATTGAATGAGCCGTTCGGATAATTAAACGTGAACCCGATCGACTTTCGTCATTCTTTCACTGAACTGTCTGTCAGGGCATTGGGGTGCGGTTGTCCAGAAGCCTTGCTTCGTGGGCGGACGCCGGGGAGGAAGTATGATTAGCACTGTCGCATTGTTTTGGGCGTTATGTGTGGTTTGCATAGTGAATATGGCGCGTTATTTCTCATCATTACGCGCGCTATTAGTGGTACTTCGTGGTTGCGATCCGTTGCTTTATCAGTATGTGGATGGTGGAGGCTTCTTCACGTCGCATGGACAGCCCAGCAAACAGATGCGTCTGGTGTGGTACATCTACGCCCAACGCTATCGCGATCATCATGACGATGAATTTATCCGTCGTTGCGAGCGTTTACGTTGTCAGTTCATTTTGACCAGCGCCCTGTGTGGACTGGTTGTGGTGAGTATGGTGGCGCTCCTGATCTGGCATTGAGTATGAAAATGAGGATAAAAAAAGCGGGTCAGTTTCCTGACCCGCTTTTTTATGCACGCTTTTCGTTAAATCAGCTTCAGGGAGATCCAGTACAGACCGCCTGACAGCAGAATTGACGCCGGCAGGGTAAACACCCAGGCCATCAGAATGTTGGTCACGGTTTTGCGTTGCAGACCGCCACCGTCAACAATCATGGTACCCGCCACGGACGAAGACAGTACGTGAGTGGTGGAGACCGGCATGCCGGTGTAACTCGCCAGACCGATAGAGACCGCAGCCGTCATCTGCGCGGACATACCTTGCGCATACGTCATGCCTTTCTTACCGATCTTTTCACCGATAGTAGTAGCAACACGACGCCAGCCAATCATCGTACCGATACCCAGCGCCAGCGCGACCGCCATGATGATCCAGATTGGCGCGTACTCAATGGTATTGAGCATATCGCCTTTCAGTTTCTTCAGCAGGCGCTTATCGTCTGCGTTCACTTCTGGCAACTTCGCGACTTTATCAGTCACATCAGAGATGCAGAGCATGATACGACGCAGCTGACCACGTTGATCGACGGACAGTTTGTCGTAGCTTTCGATATCACCCAGCATCACCTTCACACGTTCCAGCGCGTTGATCGCGTTTGCCGGATGGCAATGGAACTCGCCAGGTGCGGTGGACACACCCGGTTCAGGCGAAGGAATCAACTGGTCAACGCCGGTGGCTTTCTTCAACAGCGCAGGATGCTGCTGGAAGTAAACTTCGACGTTATTGATGGCATCGCGGGTACGGGTGATTTCGTAGCCGGAGGCGTTCATGTTAACCACGAAACCTGCCGGCGCTACGCCAATCAATACCAGCATCACCAGGCCAATGCCTTTCTGGCCGTCGTTCGCGCCATGAGAGAAGGCCACACCAATAGCGGAAATAATCAGAGCAATACGCGTCCAGAATGGCGGCTTTTTCTTGCCGTCTTTCTTTTCACGCTCTGCGGGCGTCAGGTGAATACGGGCGCGTTTTTTGGTTCCGCTCCAGTAACGGCGCAGGATGAAAATCAATCCACCCGCAACGACCAGGCCCACGATGGGGGAAATGATAAGCGAACCAAAAATCCCCATCACTTTCGGGATATTCAGCGCATCAACGACTGACGTACCGGTCATCAGGGCGTTGGTTAACCCAATACCGATAATCGCGCCGATCAGCGTGTGAGAACTGGATGCAGGCAGACCGAAATACCAGGTTCCGAGGTTCCAGATAATCGCGGCAAGCAGCATTGAAAATACCATCGCCAGACCATGGGCTGAACTCATATTCAGAAGGAGGTCTGTAGGCAGCATGTGAACGATGGCGTAGGCTACGCTTAGACCACCAAGGAGAACACCAAAGAAGTTAAATACAGCCGCCATCACAACCGCAACTTGCGATCGTAAAGCACGAGTATAGATAACGGTAGCTACTGCGTTCGCCGTATCGTGGAAGCCATTGATAGCTTCATAGAACAAGACAAATGCCAGAGCAAGCAATAATAAAAGTCCGGTATGTAAATCCAGACCAGCAAACAAATGTAGCATAGGACGTTACGCCATTTTGGAGGACATGAACGCGGCGCATTATCCAGGACAAACGCGCAACGGGCAAAGTGAAATATAGCTTTTTTTTGATATACCTTCTGCTTTGTATGTGTCCGGTAAAGAAATATATTTTATATTTCAAGTAAATGACTGAGATATCGGATATTTGCGCTGGTGCGACCACATAGGAAACTTTACAATTCGCGCCGGTAAAACAAGAGGATTTTGATGTGGAAAGGTTTGATGCCGTTGTAATTGGCGCCGGTGCGGCGGGTATGTTCTGTGCGGCAATGGCCGGACAGGCGGGTCGACGTGTGCTGCTGCTGGATAATGGCAAGAGGCCTGGACGCAAGATTCTGATGTCTGGCGGGGGGCGCTGTAATTTTACTAACTTATATGTTGAACCCGCCGCGTATTTGAGCCAAAACCGTCATTTTTGCAAATCTGCCCTGGCGCGTTATACCCAGTGGGATTTCATTGAACTGGTGGGGAAACACGGCATTGCCTGGCACGAGAAAACGCTGGGACAGCTGTTCTGCGATGATTCCGCACAGCAGATTGTCGATATGCTGGTGGCAGAATGCGAAAAGGGCGGCGTTATCACGCGCCTGCGCACCGACGTGCTGAACGTGACCCGCGATGACGACGGCTATACCCTGGAGCTGAACGGTGACACCGTGAGCGCCGATAATCTGGTGATTGCCAGCGGCGGTCTGTCGATGCCTGGGCTGGGCGCTACGCCGTTTGGCTACAAAATTGCGGAGCAGTTTGGCCTGAAGGTCTTGCCCACGCGCGCCGGGCTGGTGCCCTTTACGCTGCACAAGCCGCTGCTGGAACAGCTCCAGACGCTCTCCGGCGTATCGGTTTCGTCTACCATCACCGCGGAAGACGGGACGCTTTTTCGCGAAAATCTGCTCTTCACCCATCGCGGTCTCTCTGGACCGGCGGTGTTACAAATTTCCAGCTACTGGCAGCCGGGTGAATTTGTGACGGTGAATTTGGTGCCGGATTGCGATCTGGACAGCTTTATCACCGAGCAACGCGCTGAACATCCGAATCAAAGTTTGAAAAATACGCTGGCGATGCAACTGCCGAAGCGTTTGATTGAGTGCCTGCAGCTGCTGGGGCAAATTCCGGATGTGACGCTCAAGCAGCTCAACAGCCGCGAGCAGCAAGCGCTGGTCGACACGCTGACGAACTGGCGCGTTCAGCCAAACGGCACCGAAGGGTATCGCACAGCGGAAGTGACGCTCGGCGGTGTCGACACCGATGAACTCTCTTCACGCACCATGGAAGCCCGCAACGTGCCAGGGCTGTACTTTATTGGTGAAGTGATGGATGTGACCGGCTGGCTTGGCGGGTATAACTTCCAGTGGGCGTGGGCCAGCGCCTGGGCCTGTGCGCAGGCGCTGGCTCATGTGCGATAATATGAACCCGAGATACAGCAGCGTTCTAACTAACAGGCCATATTGCCTGATTGCGCAATGTCGCTCACTAATTGTTTTGGGGATCTCGAATGAAGTAAATATTAACAACAATAATTTATACCGTTATTTGGTATTCATAAATGGTACCGCCCGTTATTTGTTGCGCCACATAGCCATGTGGGTTAATTAAATCATACAAAATATGTGGGTTGCCATTCTCCAGATTTCATTACTTCAGCGTGGCGTCTGGCTCTGTCCGGTGTCTGCCGTGCCCAAACGCTATTCAACATTTGTAACGCTGCACCATCCCAGTTTTCTTGTGTAATCATTTTAAGCATTTGGTGGAATCCTCCAAGTCCGCCGACACCCATCTGATATGCCATCGATGTGAGAATATCCTTCCGGGGTTGACTACAATGTGAAAGTGCACCAGCAATCTCATGGTTTTGAATCATGGCAGCTTGCACACGTTCAATGTTGTTATTCAGCCAGGCGTCAATGGTCTTATCGTTAAGCGTAAATGTATAATTTTTTAGCGAAGCGCCATGTGGCCCAAGTTTAAAGCCCACCCCACTGGTCGGATAGCCAAGACTGTCAATGTAAGGTGTATACCGGACACCTTCTTCATAGCGTAATAACGCAATAATTTCATTTTTCTGATTCATCAGTTTTATCTCCTCACTTGTGTTTAATATCTTGTAAAGGCATAGCTGCGTTAGTAACAAAATGGTTTTATTTTAATTATTTATTTCTTAAACGTGCTTAATCTGTTTTATTAAAAAGAAGTTCTATGAGAATATATAGTGTGCCGCATTTTTATTTCTATATTGTCTATTTTTCGCACAGAAATGTGCATGGAAAAATGTTTGCTATGAAAAATCTCGGTTAACACAGTTGAGTGAGAGCAAAAACGAAGAATTTAAGCAACATAAAAAATGTGCCATTATTATTCATTTGATAAGTCATTTTTGCGCAAGTAGAGTACACGTATACTGTATTTTGATTGCAAGGGGATTTTGAAAGATATATGAAAGCGTCATACACATCCGGCTTAATGGTATGATCTAATTATGCATATATTTTATTCTCATGCTAAAACTTGAAAAATTTAAACGGAGTATGCATGGCTTTGCTAATGTCGAAAAAATTAAAATATTTCATAGTTTGTTTCGAAACTCGGTGCATTAATCATGCTGCTGACCAGTTATGTGTTACTCGCTCACCTTTAACTCGAGTTATGTATGAGTTGGAAGAAAAGGCTGGTGGGAAGTTATTTGTTAGAAAATACAACCACCTAGAGCCAACTGAACTGGCATTTAACTTATATGAAAAAATTAAACCCGTTTATGATCTTCTTTGTGCTATAGAAAGCGAGTTTGGCATTTCGGCAAACCTTACCAGGTTCGAATTACTTTGTGATATTAGCGTTCCATTTGTTATCTACCAGCACATATCTTCATTGTTAAGTAAGTCTAATTGTTCAATAAGTTGTAGGCGAGTTTCAGTCTCTTGTAACGAAATTCAGTCGCTAAAAACAAATCCTGATGTAGGTATAATCTCTTTTCGCGAAATTGCTCTGACAGAAATTTTGTTTTTCATAAAGTAAGTGAGGAAGGGCTTTTTTTATTAATGCCTGAGGGCATTCATGAAAAATCTTTAAAAGATTTTGAAAGTATAAAGGATATTAAGTTGTTAATCAGGAAGGATGTTTTTTCACCAGAGCTAAAAGGGATTATAGCAAAAAGTATACGGGATTTTGCGCCATACATTGATATTAGAGAAACAGATAGAGATACTACATCGATGCTTATTTCTGTCTGTGCGGGGGGAAGGTATGATGCTTCTTCCTGAATGTTTAAGCTCCTACTTTTCTCCGCCAGGGACATGTAAAATTAAAGTCCCAAATGTACGAATTAAGACTGGTCTTTATGTGAACAAAAGACAAAAAAATAAAACAATCATATCAAGTATAACCGATATGTTGATGTCAATTACAAAATAAAAAATTATAGTTCGTATTTTAATCCAAACTCTTTAATAATTGGATGCAGAGCTTCAAACTCTGGTGTGTATTTAGGAAGGATACACATCAGAGACTGCATTGGTTTAGTAATAACTACTGACATTCGGCATTCATCGATCTTAAATCTAAACTCTTCCGAACAAATTTCATTAACTCTTTGAAGATAAACCATTTCATCGTGAGTAACGGTTTCTATAAACAGTTCTTGTACTGTGTTCTTGGTAATGATTTTGCATACGGTTAACAAAAGTGGCAAATTTTGCAATGACAGGATTTCGTTCATTTTAAAAGGTATTTATGATTCGTCCATTATAAGAGTAAACGAGTATAAGTCATTAAGAACAAAAAAAGGAGGGAAAGGAGTGAAAAATTTTGTCAAGCTTCACTCAATATCTAACTAATATAGATTACCATTTGCAATTAAAAAAATAATGCTACCTTTCATATGGTTACGCCATTTTACTTTTGGCGGGCCCATGTTATGGGGGGTATCACTAATAGTAGTTTACCAATAATTGCACAATGCTATTAGCGCTGCATTAAATGAAAAGCGTCGGTTTATTTTTATGTTGTCAGATTTGTTTTTTTTAAGTATATTCATCCAGTTATCTTATACATAGGTTTTTTTTGAATATGATTCTTTTGAAATAATTGAGTTGTGTGTGGTTAGTTGTTTATATAACTCTATAGAGTAACTGCAATATTTTATTTTTTTAGTGAATTCCCACAATATTTTTCTCAAATTAGTTTAAATGTAATTATCATTTGATTTTTTAGAGAGTGTTTAATTTTTGAACGTGCCATTTTGATTGTTGCGGTAAAATGCATAAGCGCGCAATTACCTCTCCTGGTTCCTGCGCTACTCTTGACGGCAATAATGCTCAAATTTTAATGCTTTCTTCATAAAAAATGAATTTTTTGAAGGGGAATTGTGCAATGCGCCAAATTTGTTAGTATTTCCTGTAGGGATCCATTGACGTATCGTGAGCAGCTGCTTAAGAGATTAAAAGTGTTACTGATAACTATTAACTGATTTCATATTAATGCAAACAATAAAAAAATGCCAAGTTTTTGACTCAATAATGTTGCTGAAAATATTATTACGGTATCCTATAACCCTGAGTCGACCGGTGTGATTATAGGGACTTAAGGCTCTGATCTGAAAAATATTTTTTGTTACGGAAACTTTCTTTTGACGAAGGATAGTTAATTCTAGTTGTTATTTACTATCTAATTAATATTAAATTAGCTGGTGTAGAGACTTTCACAAGCTAGAAATTTAAGCCTTGTTGGATTTTTAACCTGTCTATCACATTACACGCAAAATCTTCAGTCTGGTCACTCTATGCCATTGTTGATATTGTGTTTTTATCTGCTTTCGTATTAATAATAAATATTATTCTCCAAATATAATGGGTGCTTATAACTAATTGTTTGTACAGATAGTTATCGTTGTAAGAATCTAATTTGGATAACTAAAATTAATGTTTATTTCGAAATAGAAATTTTGCTATATCAACCCCAGTTCTTTTCTTAATCGCATAAATTAGAATCTGGCTTATTCCATGTGAACCAATTAATGCAATGCAGATAGCAATAGCGCCGGAGGAAACTTTCGTCCCTATCATTTCAGAAAGTTGAATAATATGGGGGCGAATTAAGTAAAAAAGAAGTAGGCTGATAATTAAATCCCCCGCCATTTCTCTTATGCGGCCCCCACCATACAACCATCGCCCCAACTCGCCTAAAGTAAGTATTAAAAATATTTTTATAACTTCGACAGGCTCTGAAATTAATGCTGAAAGCAAAGTGCCTAGGGTTATTTTACCACTCATTGATAATTCCTTTTAGTATCACTTTATTAAATTGTTTATAGGGTGATTATTTCTGATATATTTTTACATCTTGTTGCTGTCAGACTCTTACAAAAGAATGTGAGCTAATGATTTCAGTTTAAAATTCACTCTCTAAAGAGCTCTTTTCAACAAGGACGAACCCCATTTGTTGAAGTTGTCTCGTTAGTCCTTATTCTGTCAAATAAATAAAAAGCAAGTTTAATAATTGTGCAATTGCATATTATTGGATAAATTTTATTTGTATTTGAAATCCGAATTATAATAAACCCATTCTAAAGTGCCCATAAGCGTACTCTCCCATCTAGAAAAGTTGTCTATGGGCATGGGGATATCTAATTATTATTATAGTAAATCTTCGTATATAGTTCTTTGCTGATTAAATCATTCTTTGTGAATGTAATCATTTTCCATTTCTGGTGTAGTGAATTCCACAAAATTCATTTTTCCAAGTGGATACGCATTATTGTAAACATGCACATTGACATCTTCAGAAAACGTATCAGTCACTTCAAGAGCAAAAGTGGTTGTCGATGGTATCTTGGAATTTGTGCCTGTGTCATATACTGCATGCTGATCGACGTACATAGGGTATCTCGCAGTATCATAGCCATATACCATATTCGGTGTTCTGCCGTCTGCAGGAGCATTCTGCGTGAGTTGATAATTGCCAAAACTTGATACGGTATAAGCACTCACAAATTTCATGCTGTCCACAACGGTATATCCTGAGCCGACGGCTGTTACAACAACGGTTACTGCCTGGGAACTGGAAATATCGACGCGACCATAGCCCAGATCATCCAGAATGACCGGATTTGTGGTGACCACGGAAGCCGGACCGTCTACAGAAACGGTAATTTCTGCTCCCGGCGTACCGTGAAAACCAATTGGGTTGACTGCATTCGACTGAACCATCGTGGTAACAGCATCCGTCACGCAGTACATGGTAAATTTATTTTGAATTAGAACACCCGAAAGCGCCGTTTTAAACTCTCCCGCATTCGCTGTTGGCTGAGCCGGGTACAGTATCCAGTCTGTGGGGGCATCGTTGCCCAGTACGACTAAAGGTATTTGACGGGATTCATCCCAGCTGGCAACCAAAGTGGTAGTGTATTGCCATGCCACCAGACCGTTATCATCCATTACCCCCAACTGTAGCGGCACGGTGACAAGACCTTTGGTTTTGTTAAGTACTACCAGTATTCCCTCGACTGACGACACGCCGTTCGCCACACTCGCAGTATTCATAACCTGAGGCCAGGTCTGGGTGGCGCAGGCCACCACTTTCTGAGTTTTGTCATCCGGGAGCAGCAGTACGCGCACGACCACATCGTTTTCACCCAGCGTGGTGCCTTGCACCGTCGGGGCAGAGAGTATCGCCGGGAAGTCGGCCGTCAGGTCTGACACATCCGTAATGATATAGCTGTCCCGGTAGGTGCGGAAGTCAAAAGTGGAGGTATCCAACGTGAGTAAAGAGTGTGCCATCAGTCGTTCACTGCCGGTTTTTACCGACTTCCAGTTCCAGGAATACAACGGATCACGCAATAAAGTGCTCTGCTGTTCGGTCAACACCATACTGCTTCCCTGCCAGTTGAAGTCGCTATATAACGACAACCCAGCCGGGCCTGCTGAGACAATTACGTTGACCGATTTGCTGTTGCCGCTGATGGCCGCTGTTACGGTGGCTGTGCCTGGTGCGTCATTGTCGCTTAGCTGAACGTTAGCCTGGCCGTTGCTATCCGTTACGGATGACAGGGTGTTTAGATTGCCCAGTGTACTGCTCCAGTTTACCGTTACACCGCTTTTCACCAGACCATTGATGCTGTCCTTCACTGTCGCCGTAAGGGTGGCGATATCGGCACCATTATCCGCAATGCTGGTTTTGTCAGAGGTTAGATCGCTGATAAAATCTGCAGAGGTTGAACCACCGTTCAGTACCACTTTCCAGCTACCGTCCGAATTCATCTGCGGTGCGCCAAACGACCAGCCCGTCGGGAAGCCTGAAGTGCTGATGAGCTTGATCATTCCACCCAGATACTCCAGCACTACCGTGCCGTTTCCGGCCCAGTTAACTGTTCCGCTGGCCGTGTTGTAATCCCCGAGGCGGCAGTTTGCCACTACAGAGCTACCTTCGGCCAGAGGGACAAAGCTCAACATGCCGCGGTGCCCAGGAAGGGTAAGTGTGGTGACATTTGTTGTACTACCACCAACCTGAGAAGTGGATGCCAGCGCGTTCGGTGAGGCCTGGTTATCATCCATTTCCAGCCAGACAACGGCGACAACTGCTGGGTCTAGCCCCAGGTACTGCAACGGAAGTTGGGCTGACGGATAGAGTGCCGGCAGGCTGGAAATATTCGCGGTAATAACATCTTCAATATGCTGCTGATAATTAATACTGCTGTCGTTAATGTTGACCTGACTCAGAACGGCGGCGTGCATATCGGACATTGCAACAGAGTTATAGGCCCAACCGATAGATGTGTTGGTAAGCGTACCCATCACACCGTGTGCCACGCTGGTGTAGTTACCACTATAGTTCGCACCGGTATAAAAAAGCAGGCTCATGCCTGATGAATCAATTGATGACATAATATTATCCATAATATTTTGAATTAAAGGGGGGTAATAAATGATAAGGAGCCGGTTACGTTGGCATTCGATACATCAGGCAAAGAAAGCGTAAAAGCGACAGTTTCCACAACTGTGTCGATAACATCGAAACCACCCGCATGGCTGGTACTAATATCAATAAAGGCAATTTTGATCCCAGATTGAGTGATAATAGCGTCGCCGGTATTCAACGTCAGTCTGGCCTGTGTCGCGGTAATGGAGGATGACGTTTTCAACCATACACAGCACGGCATTATTCCATCTGCACTTGCGCCGGTAGTGAATCCATAAAACTGTAAATCGCCATTTCCATTAATCCAATTCGTGAAAGTCATACTGGCTGCGGCGCTGAGAATAGGATTTGTAATTACGTAAGCACTTACCAGAACGTTACCTACAGCTAAGGAATACACATCTGCTGAAGCTCGACCATTACTGTCTAAACGTAGGTGTAGGGTTTGGGTTCCATTAGGGTTAAACCAGGCACTAGAACCTGTGGCAAGAGATAACTCAACGTCCGCACCCGGAGGGCCAGACATCACGACAGTATTGAGGGGGCGAACCATCACCGTTGGATCGAATATTGGGGCGCCTGTGCTACAACTCATCGATAATTCTGCTACAGATGATAAATCGAGTTTAACATCTGCCGCGACTGAAGATGCTGTACCACCTTGATTATTAAACATAACTTGATATTTACCTTCTCCGTAGCCTTTGCCCACAGGTGTGATAGCGCTGGCGGGAATATGAAAGACAGCGAGTGATAATTGGGCTTCCTGAGCTGTCAACGTTCGAGTTTGTGTCCACTGAGTGCCGGGAACAGGTGTTCCTGGCGAGGTCACATAGCCTAACCAGAAGGCGGTGACAATATCTCCAGTGGTCATACCGCTATACGTCACATCCATTTCTGTTCCGTTGCCTGCGGTAACTTCTGCGGAGGTGATCGTGTTATCCCCAGCAGCAGCAGGGAAAGTGGGGGGTGGCAGCATTCCAGGATGGAGAATATCCAAATTTACCTGGGCTGCTGCCGAGATACCTTGCTGACTGCTACCGGAATAGTCGACTTGATACCAGGCCTGTAGGGTCCCAACCCCAATGGGGGCCATATTTGCGTAAGGTAATGTGACTTGAAATCCGGTGATGATTTCAGAGCCAGATACAGCATGTGGTGATGCACTACCGCTGCTGCCAGCCACGGGGTTATTCCCGGTATAGCCTTGCCAACTGACAGTGACAACATCTCCGACAGAGATCCCCGAATAAGCGGGTACAGCAATTGGCGTACCGTTAACGGCTTCGTTGGTATCGATCCAACCGTCATTACCTTCAGTGAAAATAGGGGCAATCAATGAGATCTGAGTGATATCAATCTGTACTACGGCTGTGTCGGAGTTTTTGGCCACGCCACCCACAGGGAGGACTGAATACCAGGATGAGGCTGTTCCGACGCCAATGACGGAAACATAGGGTGCGAGAATATTCACCGAAAATCCGTTGATCAGATCGTTTGCCTTAACAATATAAGAAAGACTAGTAACGCTGGCTGGGACTGGTTGGTTGTAATGATCTGTACCCGCCCAATAAATCGTAACCTGATCGCCAGATGTCATTCCTGAATAAACAGGAATATGAACGGGTGTGCTGTCGTCATAAATGTCATCAGCTGTAATCGTATTATTGTTAGCTTCAGGGAAATCTGGGGCCGGCAGATCGCCCGTATCGCTGCGACGCACGATTGCGGTAGTCATGAGTGATGACGCAATATTGGCGGCTTGATCTACTCGAGTATAATAAACCTGATAACTCCCATCCGGCACGGCGCTAGAGGGGATAATTGTCGTCCAGGGATAAGAGTCTGAAGGTGTATTGGTTCCTGTATAAAGCGTATTTGCGGCAGTACCATTCCAGTACAAAGTCAGATAATCCCCACGTAAAGCATCTTGGGGCTCGTTTATCACAACTATCACACCGCCATCGTTAATCAGATCTGCGACATTAATGACATTGTCTGCTGTCATTTGCGGCAGCATTGGGGGATAAAGAGAAATAATGCCTGCATTTGTCGTGTTCATAAGCGTCACGTTTTAGTTTGATAAGTGCCCACATGCGGCTAAGTATGTGGGCAAGAGAGTTATGCTTTAGTATCAATACCGACATTAGCCACAGCTGAGGATTGCAAATCACTACCGTTAGCTGGGGTCATGGTGAACCAGGCCTTGGCCGAACCATTCTGTATCCCCTGAGGGATATCAGTAGATGGAACAGTAATATCCATACTACCCGCGGTGACCTGCTCATCGGTGACGGTACCTGCCAACTGATCGTCCAGTAGCAACTGCACGCCATTTTGGTCATAAACAACCCAGGTGAGATTTACCAAATCACCTTTTTGCATATTTTTCCACGTCACACTGGCAGGTGTGCCATTCAGCGCCAGCATGGAATTAATCCAGCCGCCGTTGCCGTCGGCTTCAGGGAAATCAGGAGCCAACAGAGTTGGCGCTGGTTGGCTGCCATTTACAGTTTCCTTCCTTGGCATGGAAACACCGAAGTTGCCATTGCTGTCCCTAAACTGGTAGTAGAGTGAGTACTGACCGTTGACCAGACATTCTGGCGGGAGCGAAGTCTTAGCATTAATGACCCACGGGAAATCTGTTGCAGGATCCGCAATAGTTTTCCCAAGTGAGTGAATATCATCCCAATAAAAATTCACCAAATCGCCACGGGTAGCATCTGGATATGCCTGGATAGTGATAGTCACACCGCTTGCGATGTCATACTGGTCGATTTTAAAATCACCGCCGTCATTGATCTGTGGGATGGGATTATCTGTACTGGCGAGGCGAATAGTGCCTGTAGCGCCAGTCGAAGGGTCTGAATCCAGATAAGCAATAAAAGGAAAAACACTGAGGCCCGCAGTAAGGTCAGTGAGCTTAACGTCCAGTATTGCTACACCAGAGGCGTCTGTATCTGATGTTTCATTTACCCCAACTTCATCCAGCGTGTTGTGCCATGTTACGGTGGCACCTGACACTGGCACATTATCGATATCAACGACTGTAGCTGAAAGTGTGATGGTAGTTGTTACACCAGGCACTGCATCCACAGGTGAGACGCGAACAACGCTAACTCTGTTTTTATCTTCGAAAAGCATCTGTTATTTCCTTCTATAGTGGTTTTAAAATGAATTTTCGTTATTAATGCTCTTAAGTGAGCCAATGTAATTTAAAATAATTCCGTGCGAATAAATGGGCTAAAGCCAAATTTAAAGATGCTAAATTAAGTCACTTATGTTAGTGCCTGGACAAGAAGCGGTGTTAATGGGATGTTATTTTTTCGAAAGTTTTTCTGATATTATATTTCGTTGAGATAAACTATTTTGATTTATTAATGAGTGTCGATAGCGTTATATTTGCAAAATACTTATTACAGTCTATTTTTCATGTTTTTTATTAATTATAATCATTTTTAACTCATTGGGATTAATGAGTGCTAGTAGTGGTAAACATAATAAAAATTTCACTTTTGTTGAGGATAGGATGTCGAAAATGGAATCATTGTGGCTGAATTCTAAGGGTAAACTACGTAGATTTTTTTCTAAGTTATTGATTGCAATGCAGTTATACCCAATAATTGCTCCAAGTGTGCTTGCTGGAGCCGGAAATATCGAAGAAACTAATATAGTTATCCCTTTTTCTTCAGAAGCTCAGAGATTTGCTGATAGCACTGCAACTAACGGCATCAATGGAATTAAAAATACGGCCACTAGTATGGCTACTGGTGCAGCAGTCACAACCGTTGAGGAATGGTTAAGTTATTTCGGTACTGCGCAAATCAATCTGAATGTTGATAATGACGGACACTGGGATAACAGTTCTTTCGATTTTCTTACGCCTGTTTATGAAAATTAAAAGTCAACTCTATTTGCCCAGATAGGGTTGCGTGCTCCCGATGGTCGCACGACAGGAAATGTTGGCGTGGGTGTTCGTACATTTTATACCCAGAAGTGGATGTTCGGAGGAAATGTATTTTTTGATAATGATTTCACAGGTAAAAATCGCCGCGTTGGTTTCGGCGCAGAAGCTTGGACGGATTATTTAAAATTATCAGCTAATACTTATGTTGGTACTACCGAATGGCATAGTTCAAGGGATTTTGATAACTACCATGAGAAACCTGCCGACGGGTTTGATATTCGAATGGAAAACTATTTTCCTGCTTGCCCACAGCTAGGGTTAAAAGCCATGTATGAAGAATATTATGGCGACAAGGTGGCGTTATTCGATAAAGATCATTTGCAGAGCAACCCATCGGCCGTCACAGTCGGATTAAATTACACGCCAATTCCATTAATTACCGCTGCATTAGATTATAAACGTGGTCAGGATTCTTTGGATGAAACAAAAGTAAGCCTGAATCTTCATTATACATTGGATCAGTCATGGCAGTCGCAAATCTCTCCTGATCAGGTTGCTTTACGGAGAAGTCTCGCAGGCAGTCGCAATGATATTGTTAATCGCAATAATGAAATAATTCTCCAATATAAAAAGAAAGAAACTTCTGCAGTTCTGGCTGATATGGTGCTGACGACGATTAAGGACAATAGTCCTGCCGATGGCGATAAGACGAATACAGTGACGCTCCACGCGGTTACTTCTGATGGTAAATCTGTGGCAAATGCTTCGAATGTCTGGAGCGTGACAGGAACCGCGAAGCTCAATATGACAACGGGAATCACAGACGCTAACGGCAATGCTTCCGTTAATCTGAGCAACACAACTGCGGAACAGGTTATCGTTAGCGCGACATCAGAAACAATCACTCGACATACCACGTCATCATTTACCCAATCTGTTGCAGCGCTAGATCTCTCGTTGACGAAAAATAACAGTAAAGCTGATGGTCTCGACCAGAATGTGGGTTTGGCAACGCTCACAGATACAAGCGGAAAACCAATAGCAGGAATCCCCGTGATCTGGACGACTGGGAACGGAGCTAAAATTGTGAGTAGCGACACCAGCACTGACAGCAAAGGCCATGCAACTATTCACTTTTCTAGCGCAACGGCCGGTACGGTAAAGCTAAGCGCAAGTGCGGGAGGAAAAAAAGAGTCGGTTAATTCTGTTTTTACAGATCAGATTGTCAATAATGTTGCCGTCTCTATGTCGACTAATAATGCAGCGGCAAACGGAACTACCGCAAATATCGCTCAGGCTCTCATCACCGATGCTGACAATCATTCGATGGAAGGCGTGAGTGTAAACTGGAGTCTCAATAGTAGCACTGCCGCTATGCTGACGCCTCAGGTTGCTGTTACGAATAGTAAGGGAATTGCCACCCTTAATCTCGCGGATAACGTGGCGGAAGATGTTACGGTAACGGCGAGTGCAGGAAATCGATCGGAGCACACCGTAGCCACATTCATCGCAGACGGTGCCACTGCACATGTCTCTGCATTGACCATTGATAAAGATGGTAGTGTGGCTGACGGTGTGGCGCAGAACCATGCAACCGCAACGGTGACGGACAGTGGAAATAACATACTGGCGAACACGGTTGTAACCTGGAGCATCACGGGCAGTGCCGGACTGACATCGGTAAGCAGTACGACGAATGCCAGCGGACAGGCAAAGATGACGTTTACAGATACGCACGCGGAAACGGTGACGCTGACGGCAAAATCGGGTGGCGCTGACAACGGCCAGTCAAAAACCAGTAGTTTTGTGGCGAATACCGCAACTGCACATGTCTCGTCCCTGACTATTGATGATGATAACCATACTGCAAATGGTACAGCGCAAAACCGTGCCACAGCGACAGTAACGGATGCGAATGGCAATATTGTCTCAGGCAGTACAGTCGACTGGAATGTGGGTGGCAGCGCCACTTTGTCAGCCACGACCAGCCAGTCAGATGCGAATGGCAAAGCTATCGTATCATTGACCGATGTTGTTGCTGAGACAGTGAATCTGAGCGCAAGAGTTGGCAGTACAGCGGAGAAAACGCAGGCTACGACATTCATCGCAGACGGTGCCACTGCACATGTCTCTGCATTGACCATTGATAAAGATGGTAGTGTGGCTGACGGTGTGGCGCAGAACCATGCAACCGCAACGGTGACGGACAGTGGAAATAATATTCTGGCGAACACGGTTGTAACCTGGAGCATCACGGGCAGTGCCGGACTGACATCGGTAAGCAGTACGACGAATGCCAGCGGACAGGCAGAGATGTCGTTTACAGATACGCACGCGGAAACGGTGACGCTGACGGCAAAATCGGGTGGCGCTGACAACGGCCAGTCAAAAACCAGTAGTTTTGTGGCGAATACCGCAACT
Source organism: Lelliottia amnigena (assembly GCA_900635465.1). Lineage (NCBI taxonomy): Bacteria > Pseudomonadati > Pseudomonadota > Gammaproteobacteria > Enterobacterales > Enterobacteriaceae > Lelliottia > Lelliottia amnigena. Next base: position 4,125,868 of record LR134135.1, on the reverse strand, counting down.
GCACATGTTTCGTCCCTGACTATTGATGATGATAACCATACTGCAAATGGTACAGCGCAAAACCGTGCCACAGCGACAGTGACGGATGCGAATGGCAATATTGTCTCAGGCAGTACAGTCGACTGGAATGTGGGTGGCAACGCCACTTTGTCAGCCACGACCAGCCAGTCAGATGCGAATGGTAAAGCTATCGTATCATTGACCGATGTTGTTGCTGAGACAGTGAATCTGAGCGCAAGAGTAGGAAATACCATGCCGCAGGTTCAAAAAACCACCTTCACTTTCATCGTTGATCACCTAACGATGACGATGTTAGTTGACGGACATGGTGGGTTGGGCTCTTCAACGCCAAATGTTGTTAAGGTTACTGCTTATGATGTTAATAATGATCCGATGCCCGGCGTTGCTCTGAGCCTGAGGGATAATGATCTCAGTATCACGACAACCTTTAATCCTTCTAAAGGTAAAACCGGTGCTGATGGCAGTTTAACCTCTGATGTTTTCTCAAACACTCTCGGCGTACTGCTGCTCGTTGCAGAGGTGACAAACTCCGATGTACCAACCACCGCAGGGAAAACTTCGGTGAATGCCACATTCACTTCCAGGGACTAGGGGTAATTTAGAAGGCTCACTGAACAGGTGGGCCTTCTGAATTCAGTTATTGTTCTTTTTCCATCACCTGCTGCCAGGGATTTCATTTATCTACATCTTTATAAGTAATAGATGCCTTGCTAAAGAGAGCGACTCTATTTCCAGCCACTTGCAACCCATTGATTGATATTGGAATGATAATGGACCGGTATGACGCATCGCGAAATTGTATCTTTCAAAAAAGTGCTTTTTTGTGAAATCTCATTGCGCTAACCATTGCAAAAAGCACGTGTCCCAGCTGGAAATTGAAGTCAGCACAGCAGATGTATAACGCTTGCCTTCTGAGGTAAAGTACAACACTTTCTCGAGTTGACTGTTGTGCTCTGGATGTTTAGGAGTGCGTAAACAGTCCACTCTTTACTTTACTGGCTCCGCCAGTCTGCATGGGTTGTATTTGTCTTCAAAAAGGGTTGTGTCATGGCTTCTGCTCATCTCGGTTTCCCGACGGAAACCGTCGTTGTCTTTGTTGTGATGGCCGTGGGGGCGATGTTTATCGACCTCTTCATGCACCGTCACGACAAACCTATTTCGCTGAAAAGCGCCGCGATGTGGTCCATTTTTTGGGTCATGATGGCAATGGCCTTCGCGGGGTTTCTGTACGTTCACCACGGCGCAGAGGTGGCGAGTTTGTTCCTCACCGGTTATGCGCTGGAAGAGGTGCTCTCGGTTGATAACCTGTTCGTGATGATGGCGATTTTCGCCTGGTTCGGGGTGCCGGATAAATATCGTCACCGGGTACTGTACTGGGGCGTTCTGGGGGCGATTGTGTTCCGCGGGATTTTTGTGGCCATCGGCACCAGCCTGTTGAGTCTTGGGCCATACGTGGAAGTGATCTTCGCGCTGGTGGTGGGCTGGACGGCGCTGATGATGCTCAGACGCAACGAAGAGAGCGATGAGGTCGAGGATTACTCGCATCATCTGGCCTATCGACTGGTGAAACGCTTTTATCCGGTCTGGCCGAAGATCAGCAGTAACGCATTTCTTCTGACGCAAAAAGAGGTAGATGCAGAGCTTGAGAAACCCGAAAACGAGGACGTGATGGTTGGCCGGGTGAAGAAAGCGAAACGCTACGCCACACCGCTGCTGCTGTGCGTTGCGGTAGTTGAGCTGTCTGACGTGATGTTTGCGTTTGACTCCGTGCCGGCGATTATCGCCGTTAGCCGTGAACCGCTGATTATCTACAGCGCCATGATGTTCGCGATCCTCGGATTGCGTACGCTCTATTTTGTGCTCGAAGCGCTGAAGCAGTATCTGGTGCATCTGGAGAAATCAGTGGTTCTGCTGCTGTTCTTCGTTGCCTTTAAGCTGGGGCTGAATGCAACAGATCACTTCTGGCATCACGGCTATAGCATTTCCGCCACGGCAAGTCTGTTTGTGGTATTGGGCGTGCTGGCACTGGGAATTATCGTGAGCGTGATGTTCCCGGGGAAACGAGCCGAAAGGTAAAAGCAAAACGGCAACTGAGGTTGCCGTTTGTGTTTGCTCCCTCTCCCCGTAGGAGAAGGTCGGGGTGAGGGCAACAGACCGCGCAAGGTAAAAGCAAAACGGCAACTGAGGTTGCCGTTTGTGTTTACTCCCTCTCCCCGTAGGAGAAGGTCGGGGTGAGGGCAACAGACCGCGTAAGGTAAAAGCAAAACGGCAACTGAGGTTGCCATTTGTGTTTACTCCCTCTCCCCGTGGGAGAGGACGGGGTGAGGGCAACAGGCCGCAGCTAGTTCTTGATCGGTGAATGACGACGCGCTTTAGGCGGATGGAAATGACGCCAGTGGGGATCTTGTGCCGCGGCCAGCAGCTCATGATCACCACGCGTATCGCCCCAGGCGCGCAGGTGATAATCGCTCAGATTGCCATACACACGCTCAAGTCGGGCCACCTTCTGCGCGCAACGGCAGTTGTGCCCGGTGATACGCCCGGTCAGTTTGCCGTCTGCCACTTCCAATTGCGTACCAATCAGCTTAATGCCGAGCTTATCGGCCCATGGTTGGAGAACCAGCGCGGGCGACGCTGAACAGATCGTCACTTCTGCGCCGGAATTCACTTCAGCCGCAACCGCCATAACCCCTGCCGGACGCATCAGTTTGTTCCAGTATTTCTCGCAAAACAGTTCCGCCTGCTCGCGCATCCAGTGCTCATCCACGCCCGTCAGGAAGGTTTTAATCAGCACTTCCTTGAGCTCATCGCGCGTCAGTTTGCGGCGGACGCAGTGAAGGGTGGGTAGCGCCATACGCACCAGACGCCCGGCAAAATAACGTTTACCAAAGGCAAAACGCAGGAAAGGGATAAAACTGTCGTGATGCGTCAACGTTCCATCAAAATCAAAAACGGACAGCACTCGGGATTTGGCCACTGCCTCATCGGCAATCATATTGGTCATAAATACGTCTTAGCTGAAATACACATTCTGCTCATTAGTTTACCTGCTTTACCTCTCCAGTCCTTATACCACGCCGATTTTTTTCTCATTCTTGCGACACTCGCTGAGTCCGATATTGGATTCATCAGGCTTTGTTCAAAAAACGATCTGTCTATATTATCGCCACCTCGAAAGGTGATTCGGGGGAACACGGTCTCCTCACTGGTAAGGAAAAATTCACTCAATTTAAGTTATCGTTATGATTTTTAGACTTCTTATTTCAATAATCGCGTTAAGTTTTGCCTCTGCTGCATTAAGTTTTCAACTGCCCGCATCGATGTTATCGCAACATCATCCGCTTTCTGCGTCTACCGCGAAGACCGCGCTGGAGCATAAGGATACCGGCCCGCTTCGTGGACGGATCCTGACGCAATACCAAAAATGGAAAGGGACGGACTACAAGTGGGGCGGCACCAGCCATCGTGGCGTGGATTGCTCCGCGCTGATGCAGCATTTATTCAGTGACGCGGCGCATCTTTCGCTGCCGCGTACCACCGGGGAGCAGATCCACCGTGGCGTTCAGGTAGCGGAACACCGTCTTAAAGCCGGGGATCTGATTTTCTTCCAGACCGGGCCTAACCGACGCCACGTGGGGGTGTATATCGGCAATCGTCAGTTTATCCACGCCTCCACCAGCCAGGGCGTCACGGTCTCAACGCTGGCGAACGATTACTGGCATTCGCACTTTATTACCGCTCGCCGGATCACCGGTTGAGTCATTAAATAATATCGTCCACGACACCACCATCGACACGCAGCGCTGCGCCGGTGGTGGCGGAAGCCTGAGTTGAGCAAACATAAACCACCATGTTTGCCACTTCTTCCACCGTGGCGGCACGCTGGATAATCGAGGCTGGACGATTGGCCATGACGAATTCTTTCGCCAATGTTTCCAGCGATTTCCCGGTTTTCTCCCTCTCGTCTTTCATCATCTCGGCAAAACCATCTGACATAGTCGGACCCGGCAAGACGCTGTTCACCGTGACGCCGCTTCCGGCGACGAATTTCGCCAGACCGCGTGCCAGCGACAGCTGCGCCGTTTTCGTCACGCCGTAGTGGATCATGTCTGCGGGAATGTTGCAGGCCGATTCAGAAGAGATAAACACCACGCGGCCCCAGCCTTTTTGCACCATCCCGGGCAGCAGCGCGCGCGACAGCCGGACGCCAGACATCACGTTGGTTTGCCAGTAGTTATTCCAGGTGTCGTCGTCGGTAGCGTAAAAATCCTGTGGGCCGTAAATCCCGGCGTTGTTCACCAGAATATCGACATTAGACGCCACTTTTAGCAGCGATTCGACGCCGTCAGGTGTGCTGAGATCGGCAATCGCCGCGCGAACCTGAACGCCAGGCACTACCTGCTGAAGCTGCTGAATGCCCTTATTGACGGACTCTACGCTGCGTCCATTAATAATCACTTCAGCCCCGCTTTCTGCCAGGCCGCGTGCAATGGCAAATCCGATGCCGCCGGTAGAGGCGGTGACAAGTGCGACTTTCCCCGTAAGATCGATTTTCATGGTCTGTTCCTTTTGATGATAAAAGTGCAGACCATAAAGCGTAGCAGAGGGGAACTTCTATGCCGGAATCAGAGGACCGTGACGGCGTTGTCGTCGAGCGTAAAGGGGGTAGGGGTGCAGACCGCCAGACTCAGCGCGCCAAACTGACAGTGGCTGACGCTCAGGGCGGATTTGAAGGTGCTGTCGATACTGACAATTTGCCAGGCGCTGCCGCCGCGTTGTTTCACTATCGCCTCTTTGCGCGTCCAGATGCGCCAGAACGCCGACAGTTTTTCCTCTGGCGTTTCGCGCTCCAGCTCGTCATGTTCCGCGACGCTAAAAACGGCATTGGCGAGTGCTTGCCAGTTATCGCGTGGTCGAATCACTTCGATATCGCAGCCCACTTCGCCTTCGTCGCTCACCAGCAGGGCGATGTCATCGCCGCTATGGCTCAGGTTGAACCAGAAGGGATTTGCATCGACAAATGCGGGTTTTCCCTGCTCGCCAAAAACGATTTCCGGCAACGACGCGGGTGATAAGGCGCGCGTAAGCAGCGTTCGCCCCGCCAACCAGCGGGCACGACGTGCACCCAGCGGTGCCCTGTCTGCAAGCGCTGACACCAAAGGGTCAGCGTTAAGAGTCGAAATTTTTCCCAGTACCAACTGGTACATAGTTACGCCCAACGTTTAATGATGATGGAGGTGTTAATGCCGCCAAAGGCGAAATTATTGCTTTGCAGATATTCACAGTCAATCTGACGTGCTTCCCCCATAATATAATCTAAAGCGCCAAATTACTCATCAGCTTGTCTTAAATTGAGCGTCGACCGGCCGCGCCATGCTTCCCGCGCCCGTAGGCTCCTATCGTACGACCCAAATAACGCGTTGATGACGAGAGGGGCACGGTATCACTGTGGTCATGTTTTTATGAAGCTAAATTTACCCCGGAAGCCGGCTTTTGGGTCGCCCAGGTCCAAGAAGAATCGCCAGTTTGCCGCCGCCTTTGGTGGTTTCCATCCATATTTTACAGACGCTGGTGAGCGGTACGGAAAGCAGCATCCCGACCGGGCCGAGTAGCCATCCCCAGATTAATAATGACAGGAAGACGACCATCGTTGACATGCCCAGGCGGTGGCCCATCATGCGTGGCTCTACGATATTGCCCAGGATCATATGCACCACCAGGAATAGCGCGCCGACCAGCATGCATTCGTAAAAACCGTTGAACAGAAACGCCTGGATCATCGGCGGCACGGCGGAAAGCACCGCGCCGATATTGGGCACGTAGTTCATCAGAAACGCCAGCACGCCCCACATCAGCGCGAACTGTACGCCCATGAGCGTCAGCCCCAGCCACACAATCACGCCGGTCCACAGGCTCAGTAGCGTTTTCAGCGCCAGATATTTGGATACGCCTTTTAGCGCGCGGTGCAGGCCCGCAATATGAATTTGCGGATTATTGAGCGCAAAGCGCAGTTTGTACGGCACATGGCGCACCTCAAACAGCATAAAGACCACCGTCATCACCAGCAGCAAAATGCTGGCCATCGCACCAGAAAGCCCGGTCATCAGCGTGGTGGCGAAGGTCATGATTTTTTCTGAATCCATGCGCTGCAACATGCGTTCAGGCGACATGTGAAGATTGAGGAACGGCAGCATCTCCTGTAATTCCAGCGCCTTGCGGGTCAGTTCTTTGTTGTATTTTGGGAGCATGGTAGAAAATTCACTGAGCGAGGCCGCCAGCACGCCGAACAGCGCTGTCAGCACGATCAGCATGACCAGGACAACGATGGTGATCGCCACGGGCCGTCTGATGCCCCGACGGATAAACCAGGTGACTAATGGATTGAGAACGATAGCGAAAAAGAGCGCCAGTAAAAGTTGAACAATAATATCGGCTGCGGCATGGATCCCCGCGAGGATCACCACCAGACAGGCGAGTTTTAACAGAATATGGAGACCCGTTTTATCGGGCTGAGCGGATGTCATGCTGATTCCTTATGTTGTATGCCCGTTAAGTGTAGTGCCTGCGATGCGCTTCGCTTGAGGCTGTTAATCTGAAAGTCGCTGCTGATTTTCACCGCGTGACGTGGTAATAGTGAAACACTGTTGCAAAAATCCAGGTAGAAAGTCATGCCCGTACCTGCCGCCGAACCGGCGCTTAGCGGATTGCGCCTCAATCTGCGCATTGTTTCTGTTGTCATGTTTAACTTCGCCAGCTATCTCACCATTGGTCTGCCGCTGGCGGTCTTGCCCGGTTATGTCCACGACGTGATGGGATACAGCGCCTTCTGGGCGGGGCTGGTGATCAGCCTGCAATATTTCGCCACGCTGTTGAGCCGTCCACAGTCAGGGCGTTATGCCGACCTGTTTGGACCAAAAAGTATCGTGGTGGTTGGATTATGCGGCTGTTTCCTGAGCGGCCTGAGTTATTTGCTGGCAGCCACCACCAGCGGCTGGCCGATAATGAGTCTGGCGCTGCTGTGCCTTGGGCGCGTGATTTTGGGAATAGGGCAAAGCCTGGCGGGAACGGGCTCAACGCTGTGGGGCGTGGGCGTCGTCGGTAATGCGCACATTGGCCGCGTGATTTCGTGGAACGGGATCGTGACTTACGGCGCGATGGCGCTCGGCGCACCGCTTGGGGTGCTGTGCTATGCGTGGGGCGGGCTGCACGGCCTGGCTCTGACCATTATGGCCGTCGCGTTTATTGCTATTTTGCTGGCGATTCCACGACCAAAAGTCAAAGCCACGAAAGGCAAGCCGCTGCCGTTTCGCGCCGTTCTCGGGCGCGTCTGGCCGTACGGCATGGCGCTGGCGCTCGCCTCCGCCGGTTTTGGCGTGATCGCCACCTTTATCACGCTGTTCTACGACGCCAAAGGCTGGGATGGCGCGGCGTTCGCGCTGACGCTGTTTAGCTGCGCGTTTGTCGGGGCGCGTTTGCTGTTCCCGAACGGCATCAATCGCCTTGGCGGCCTGAACGTGGCGATGATTTGCTTCGCCGTTGAGATTATCGGCCTGCTGTTGACCGGGATCGCCGACGAACCATGGATAGCGAAGATTGGCGTGTTCCTCGCGGGCGCAGGATTTTCATTGGTCTTTCCCGCGCTCGGCGTGGTGGCGGTTAAAGCGGTACCGCAGCAAAACCAGGGATCGGCACTGGCCACCTACACGGTGTTTATGGATATGTCGCTGGGCGTGACGGGCCCGCTGGCAGGGCTGCTGATGGCGTGGGCGGGCGTGCCGGTGATTTATCTGGCAGCGGCGGGGCTGGTGGGGGTGGCATTACTGCTGACGTGGCGCTTAAAAAAACGGCCCCCGACGCAAACGCCGGAGGCCGTTGAATCCTCATCAAAAATTACTTGATGACGATGGTATTGATGATGTTTTCAGCCGTGGTTTGTGCTTTCTGCTGATCTTCTGCTGGCAGCGTGATCTGCAGGGTCAGCAGTTTGCCATCTACTTTACCGAGCACCACGGAAGAGTAAGCGGTCTGGCCCTTCGCGGAGATGATGCTGTCCAGCTGTTGCAACGTGTGGCCTTTCAAGTCGATAGACTTGTTGGTCACAACCTGGAGCTGCGGGTCGCGGCTACGCTGCTGATCTTCCAGACGCTTTGCCAGCACGGCCAGATCTTCGTTGGAGTCGTCGCCCACAATCACAATCACGGCTTTCTGTCCGGTTGCATCGGAATAGACGTGCATATTATTCGCCTGCGTCCCCAGCTTACCGCTCTGATCGGTCATATCCGCTGGCAGGGCGAAACTGAGTTTGCCATCCATCAGCTCGACCGCCTGGCCGGTCGCATTACTTTCTGCGGCCGCGCCCTGAACAGGTGTTTTGGTGTCGCTGTTATCACAGGCCGCAAGACCCACGACCAGCAGGCCAATCCCGACATACTTAACCAGATTGCGCATTGACTTCTTCCTTTCGATAAACGGCCATAACGGCTCATTCATCCATCTTATCACAACTGATAAAGCGAACGTTTAACCAGCCTGCAATGCCGTGATTTCAGATTTATCTGCCAGCCTTTTCAGCAGCATATTTAACAATACGCCGTACATCGGCAGGAAGAACACGATGCTAATAAGCACCTTGAAGCAGTAATCGACCAGCGCGATTTCCATCCAGTGCTCGGCCATAAATGCATCGGGGCTGCGCCAGAAGGCAATAAAGAAGAAGGCCAGCGTGTCGCTCACGTTACCGAACAGCGTTGAGGCGGTCGGTGCCATCCACCAGCGATGGTTTTGACGCAGACGGTTAAATACATGGACGTCAAGAATCTGTCCCAGCGCATAGGCCATAAAGCTTGCGGCGGCGATACGGGCAACAAACAGGTTGAAGTGCAGTAGCGCCTCGAAACCTTGCCAGCTTCCCATATAAAAAAGTGATGAAATGCCATACGACACGAACAGCGCAGGCAGCATCACCGCAAAAATAATGCGTCGAGCCAGCGGCGCGCCAAAAATGCGCACGGTTAAATCAGTCGCGAGAAAAATAAACGGGAAACTGAATGCGCCCCAGGTGGTATGAAAACCAAAAATGGCGATCGGGAGCTGCACCAGATAGTTGCTGGAGGTAATCACCAGCAGATGAAAAAGCGATAGCCAGAACAACGCTTTTACGCGCTGCGATTGAGAGAACTGCGTCATATTGTGACCTTTTTGATTAATGTTTGGGGTGAGGGAACCCAATTTGAATCTGACACCTTAGGCTTCAACAACGAGGCCTGATGGCCCAGATTCTGAACCGGCCGCATAATACTGCTTTGCCTGTACATTGCAATGGCTAATTTCACGCAATCGTTAACCTGGTTTGCTTTGCCCAAAACGCGGCGTAAACTACAGCCGTTTTTAGATGATTGAGACGATGATGACCGACCTGTTTTCCACTCCAGACCACACCCTTGATGCCCAGGGCCTTCGCTGCCCGGAGCCTGTTATGATGGTGCGTAAAACCGTGCGCACGATGCAAACCGGCGAAACGCTGCTGATTATCGCTGACGATCCGGCGACCACGCGAGACATCCCCGGTTTTTGTACTTTTATGGAACATGAGCTGATCGCGAAAGAGACCGACGCGCTGCCGTATCGCTATCTTTTACGCAAAGGCGCGTGATCGAATCTACGATTTCAAACCATCGTTTCAAAATTTATCGCTTTTGTGAGTTGCTTCACCCCCGCTTTCCAGGACGTAGTCTAATTTTTAAGCGTAAAAATAAAACAACGTTTTAACGCTTATCTCACTACCCTGGAGTTGACCCGATGAAAACGACCCTTAAGCCGTTACTGGCCTCGTTGTGCCTGTCCACCGCGTCACTGCTGTTCGCCACCACGGCGGCAGCGCAAACGATCAAAGCTGCTGATGTTCATCCTGAAGGCTACCCAAACGTGGTGGCCGTGCAAAACATGGGTGAAAAACTCAACCAACAAACCGATGGCAAGCTGGAGATTAAAGTTTTCCCTGGCGGCGTCCTGGGCGATGAAAAGCAAATGATTGAACAGGCGCAGATGGGCGCTATCGATATCATTCGCGTCTCAATGGCGCCTGTGGCGGCGATTTTACCGGATATCGAGGTCTTTACTCTGCCGTACGTGTTCCGCGACGAAGACCACATGCACAAGGTGATTGACGGTGATATCGGCAAAGAGATTGGCGAAAAACTGACGGCTAACCCGAAATCGCGCCTGGTGTTTCTGGGCTGGATGGACTCCGGCACGCGTAATCTGATCACCAAAGAGCCGATCGTCAAACCAGAAGACCTGCAGGGCAAGAAAATCCGCGTGCAGGGCAGCCCGGTCGCACTGGCAACCTTGAAAGCGATGGGGGCCAACTCGGTAGCGATGGGCGTCAGCGAAGTCTATAGCGGGATGCAAACCGGGGTGATTGACGGCGCGGAAAACAACCCGCCAACCTTTGTGGCGCATAACTACATGCCGGTTGCTAAAAACTACACCCTCAGCGGCCACTTCATCACGCCGGAAATGCTGCTCTACTCCAAAGTGAAATGGGACAAACTCAGCGCTGACGATCAGCAGAAAATCAAAACTCTGGCGCGTGAGGCGCAATTTGAGCAGCGCAAACTCTGGGACGCTTACAACCAGCAGGCGCTGGATAAAATGAAAGCGGGCGGCGTGCAATTCCACGACATCGACAAAGCGGTGTTTATCAAGGCGACTGAACCGGTGCGCGCGCAGTACGGCGATAAGCACAAGGAACTGATGCAGGCCATCGCGGACGTCCAGTAAACCCTAACGTGTTCGTGGAGGACGTATGTCCGAACTCTACCTGAAGTGGATGGACCGCCTGTACCTCTTCGCCATGGGCGTCGCGGGCGTGTCGCTACTGGTCATGACGATTGTTATCCCCATCGGCATTTTCTCGCGCTATGTGCTCAATCGCGGGGAATCCTGGCCGGAACCGATCGCGATTATTTGCATGGTGACTTTCACCTTTATCGGCGCGGCGGTGGGGTATCGCGCCGGGTCGCATATTGCGGTGAATATGCTCACCGATCGTCTGCCCGACATGCTCAAAAACCTGTGCGCGCGGATCGTGGATCTGCTGATGTTGCTCATTTCCGCATTGATCTTCTGGTACAGCCTGCTGCTGTGTATCGAACTGTGGGAACAGCCCGTCGCAGAGTTCCCCATCCTCACGTCGGGTGAAAGCTATCTGCCGTTGCCGGTAGGTTCGGCCATTATGATCCTGTTTGTCATTGAGCGTTTGCTGTTTGGCTCGCAGGAAAACCGTCCGGTCGTGTTGATCGGTAACCACAGTTAAGGGGTGAACAATGGATGCATTTATTTTGTTATTCACCCTCGCCATTTTACTGGCGCTGGGGATGCCGGTGGCCTTCGCCGTCGGGCTAAGTGCGGTTGCGGGTGCGCTATGGATTGATCTGCCGCTGGAAGCATTGATGATCCAGATTACCAGCGGGGTGAATAAATTCACGCTGCTGGCGATCCCGTTCTTTATCCTGGCGGGCGCGATCATGGCAGAAGGAGGCATTGCGCGACGGCTGGTGAACTTTGCGTACATTTTCGTCGGCTTTATTCGTGGCGGCCTGTCGCTGGTCAATATCGTCGCATCGACGTTTTTCGGCGCGATTTCCGGTTCATCGGTAGCGGATACGGCATCAATCGGCAGCGTGATGATCCCCGAAATGGAGAAAAAGGGGTATCCGCGCGAGTACGCCGCCGCGGTGACGGCCAGCGGATCGGTGCAGGCGATTTTGATTCCACCCAGCCATAACTCGGTGATTTACTCGCTGGCGGCGGGAGGCACGGTGTCGATCGCCACGCTGTTTATCGCAGGCGTACTACCAGGGTTATTGCTCGGTGTAAGCCTGATGGTTCTGTGCCTCGGTTTTGCGCACAAACGCGGCTATCCGAAAGGTGAAAGAATCCCCTTTAAGCAGGCGGTGAAGATTTTCTTCGATGCGCTGTGGGGGCTGTTGACGGTGGTGATCATTCTGGGCGGAATTTTGTCTGGGATATTCACCGCGACAGAATCGGCGGCAGTCGCCTGTCTGTGGGCGTTTTTCGTCACCATGTTTATCTATCGCGACTACAAGTGGAAAGAGCTGCCGAAACTGATGTGCCGCACGGTGAAAACGGTCACGATCGTGATGATCCTGATTGGCTTTGCGGCCGCGTTTGGTGCGGTGATGACCTACATGCAACTGCCGATGCGGATCACCGAGTTCTTTACATCGCTGTCCGATAACAAGTACGTGATCCTGATGTACCTCAACATCATGCTGCTGCTGATTGGCACGCTGATGGACATGGCGCCGCTGATCCTGATTTTGACGCCAGTACTCTTGCCGGTGACCAACTCGCTGGGTATCGATCCGGTGCACTTCGGGATGATCATGATGGTCAATCTGGGGATCGGACTGATTACGCCGCCGGTTGGCTCGGTGCTGTTTGTCGCCAGCGCGGTGAGTAAACAGCGCATCGAAACCGTAATGCGCGCGATGTTGCCGTTTTACGCCATGCTGCTGGTGGTGCTGGGGATGGTGACGTATATCCCAGCGATATCATTGTGGTTACCGGGGGTTCTGGGGATGCAGTGACAAGGTAAAAAAACGGCAACGTCGGTTGCCGTTTGAGTCATTTCTCCCTCTCCCTGTGGGAAAGGGTTGGGGTGAGGGCATCAGACTGCACAAGGTAAAAAACGGCAACGTCGGTTGCCGTGTGAGTCATTTCTCCCTCTCCCCGTGGGAGAGGGTTGGGGTGAGGGCACCAGTCCGCTCTATTTCTTTCGCAGCAACCGCAGCGCATTTGCGGTCACCAGCACCGTCGCACCGGTATCCGCCAGCACGGCCAGCCACAGTCCAGTTATGCCCAACAGCGTGGTGACCAGGAAAATCCCTTTCAGCCCCAGCGCAATACCAATGTTTTGGCGGATATTGGCACGCGTCGCGCGCGCCAGACCGATCATCTGTGCCAGCCCGGTCAGGCGATTATGAGTCAGCGCGGCGTCGGCCGTTTCCAGCGCCACATCGGTACCGCTGCCCATGGCGATCCCGATGGTCGAGGCTTTCATCGCCGGGGCGTCGTTGATGCCATCGCCCACCATCGCCAGCGGGGCCTGGCCGTTGAGCGCGGTGACGGCCTGCACTTTATCCGCGGGCAAGAGTCCGGCTTTGAATTCAAGGCCCAGCTCATTGGCAATGGCGGCAGCGGCGCGTGGATTATCCCCTGTCAGGATCACACCCTGAATACCCAGCTGATGCAGCGCATCAACGGCCTCTTTGGCATCGTCACGCAGCGTATCGCGCAGCGCCAGAATGCCTTTTGCGATGCCGTCTACAGCCACAATGATGACGGTCTGCCCGGCCTGTTCCAGCTCACTAATTTGCTGGCTCAACGCCTGCGACGGGAATTTATCAGCGGCGGTGATAAGGACTTTTTTCCCGTCTACGTCGGCTTCAATTCCTGAACCGACCAGCGCACGCTGCTCATTTGCTGCCGGAAGAGTTAAGCCGCGCGACTGCGCTTCACGCACAATCGCCTGCGCCAGCGGGTGAGTAGAACCCTGTTCGACGGCGGCGGCCAGCGTCAGCAGAGCGTCTTCGGTCGATTCAAGCGGATAAATACCGGTGACCTGCGGTTTGCCCACGGTCAGCGTGCCGGTCTTATCAAAAGCGACGTGCTGAATCTGGCTCAATTGCTCCAGCGCCGCGCCGCCTTTAATCAATGCCCCACGGCGCGCCGCAGCGGCCAGCCCGGGAGGTGATCGCTGCAGGCGTCGAAATTACCAGTGCGCACGGACAACCGATCAGCAGCAGCGTCAGCCCTTTGTAAATCCACTCCTGCCAGGAGGCGGCGAAAAGCAGCGGCGGGACAATCGTCACCAGCAGGGCGATCAGCATAATCACTGGGGTGTAAATTCGGCTGAAACGGTCAATAAAACGCTCGACGGGCGCGCGGCGCTCTTCGGCTTCTTCAATGAGTTTCAGAATGCGGGTCGATGGCGCTTTCACCCGGTTCGGAGAGCACGCTGAGCTGCACCAGACGGTCAACGCTGGTGGCGCCCGCAGGCACTTTTTCACCCGTTGCACGCTCAACGGGAATGGATTCGCCGGTCAGCGCGCTTTCATCAAAACTTGCCGTGGCGGTGATCAATGTGCCATCGGCAGGCAGACGGCCGCCGGCCGCCACTTCAATCACATCGCCCGGACGCAGCGTGTTGATCGCCACGGTCTGACGCTCGCCGTCGAAAACCCGCGTGGCGGTTTCAGGTTTTAACGCCATTAACGCGCTGACGCCTTTGCGCGCGCGACTCGCCGCCCAGCCTTCAAGGCGTTCGCCTACCAGGAACAGCAGCAGGACCATTGCGGCTTCTGCCGTCGCCCCGATAAACAGCGCGCCGGATGGCCGCGACGCTCATCAGCGTTTCAATCGCAAACCAGCTCCCGCTTTTCATCAGGCGCAGCGCCTGACGCGCAATAGGGAACAGCCCCACCAGCGTGGTGGCGATAAACGCCAGATTGCCTAAAGGATGGTTGAAATGTTCCAGCCCCCAGCTTAACGCCATCATGATAATCAGCGTGATGAGCGGCCAGATTTTCACGCAAGGGAGAGACTTTTTCGGCGGGCGCATCTTCGGCCCTGAGGGAATACCCGGCTTTAGTGACCGCCGCTTCGACGTCGGCACTCACGTCATTTTCTGCACTGACCAGCAGCTTTTCCGTGGCGAACAGTACCTGCACGTGGTTGACGCCCGCGACCTGTTTTACCGCGTTTTCCACTTTGCGGGCGCAGGCGGCGCAGTCCATTCCGTTGACGACCCACGTGTAACGCTCACCGCTGGCGGGCAGTGCTGGCGCGCTCTGTGTGTCGCACGTACCTGCACTGCAGCAATCCTCTTTGGCGGGGACGGGGCTGAGTTTGAGTGCCGAGAATTGCGGCACTTTTTTAGATGTGTCTGGAGTCGACATGGCACTCTCCGGTAATGATAATTTTCTCATTAACCGCAGCATACACTCTGGAGTCGACTCCAGAGTCAAGGGTTATTAGATATACAGCGAACGCACGATCAGGAAGTGGCCGCCAAAGTAGCAGGCCGCCGCAATGGCGTTATCCGCGCGGAAACGGCGACGATAATGGCTACCCAGCCAGACGATATTCCCCAGCAACAGCAGCGTCGCACCAAAGAAAGCCGACATCGCTGGTGCGGTTTGGGCGGAAGAACCACAGTTCACCGGCGAGCCAGACCATCACCAGCGTCATGGCGATAAACGTACACACCGGCCAGCGCATCTCTTCGAGGCGCGACCAGACAACGGCGACCAGCAGCGCACCAATCACCAGCAGAACCAGCGGCAGCGGCCAGAAGAAGGACAGCGTCATCTGGCTGGCGAAATAAATGGTGTACAGCAGATGTGAGAGGAAAAATGCCCCGACGGCGTATAACACGCGCTGACGCGGGAGCAGCGTTAAGGCATCGCCAATCAGCGAGGCGCACAGGCCAGCCAGCACCAGATAACTCACTGCGTTGAACATCGGCGCCTGCCAGGCGAGTAACAGCAATAGCAGTAACGTGACGGGCTTAAACAACCAGCGCTGCCACACGGGACCGCGATACGACGCATCGACGTAGAGCCATGCGGAAAAACAGACAGCGATAAATGACCAAAGCATATTAACTCCCTGTATCTGTTATTTTTGAATAAACATTCTCTGA
Source organism: Lelliottia amnigena (assembly GCA_900635465.1). Taxonomy (NCBI): domain Bacteria; kingdom Pseudomonadati; phylum Pseudomonadota; class Gammaproteobacteria; order Enterobacterales; family Enterobacteriaceae; genus Lelliottia; species Lelliottia amnigena. The sequence continues at coordinate 4,110,117 of LR134135.1, read as the reverse complement.
TTCAGTGTAGTGACGCGGGCGGGCGTTTGGCAATGCCGGATCCGGCGAGGTATCCTGATTTCCGCATAATCTGATGGGATTCAACAATGAGCAAAATGCCGATTTTTTTGATTATCGTGGTGGCGATCATAGTGATTGCCGCCTCGTTTCGTTTTGTGCAGCAGCGTCGTGAAAGGGCCGATAACGACGCCGCACCGCTTCTGCAAAAACGCGTGGTGGTGAGCAACAAACGCGAGAAAGCGCTTGATAACCGGCGCTCTCCGCCAGCAGCAGGTGACGCCCGCTGGCACAGCGATGCGTTATGAGGTGAGTTTTAAGCCGCAAAGCGGCGGGCTGGAGACGACGTTTCGCGTCGATGAAAAGCAGTATCACCAGCTCACGGTAGGGGAGAAAGGGACGCTGAGTTACAAGGGATCGCGGTTTGAGGGGTTCACGGCGGAGCCGTAGTTTTCCCTGTCGATCCTGCGGTGCGAGGGGACTGTTTGGTGCGGTTTCTGGCAATACGGGTGTGTTCTTTTTTGCCCTCTCCTTTGGGAGAGGGTTAGGGTGAGGGCATCAGACGCCTTATTTCTTAGTCTGCGCCTTAAACTTTTTCATCCACACCAGCAGCTCGAACACGCCAAAAATAAACACGCGCAGCTGCTGCCAACCCGTCATCGGCGGGCTGTCTTTCGGCAAGCCGTTTTTCAGCATCACCATCTGCAGGGCATGCATAAACGCGGTGAATATCAGCGCCACGTTGACGAAAATGTTCAGCGGACGCGGGAACGGATGGACCAGATTCAGGATCAGAAACGCCCAAACGCCCACCATCAGCAAGCGCCCAAAATTAATCAGTATCGGCATGAGACTCTCCTTGTACTTCACGGTGATATAAACGATAGGCAACCTGCCCGGCGACCTGTTCACGATGTAAGTTCCAGTGCATGGGCACCGGCGGTAAGCCGTTTTCGACTTCGCTTTCAACGTAAATTAGCGCGTCATCCGCCAGCCAGCCGTTATTTTCCAGAAGCGTGAGTGTCTCTTCCAGCAGCCCTTTACGGAACGGCGGATCGATGAACACCACGTCGTGCGGCGTGCCCGGCTGCGCGAGAAAAGCAAGGGTATTGGTCGTGACGACTTTGGCATTCGTTGCTTTGAGCGTAGCGAGATTTTGCTGTAATTGCTGCGCAACGCCACGCTCCATCTCCAGCAGCGTGGCGCTGGCGGCATACCGCGACAGGGCTTCAAGGCCCAGTGCGCCGCTTCCCGCGAAGCAGTCCAGGCATTTCGCGTCTACCATCGATGGGGCCAGCCAGTTAAACAGTGTTTCTCTGACGCGATCGGTCGTGGGGCGCAGACCTGGGCTATCGGGCACAGGGAGTTTACGGCCACGCCACTGGCCGCCGATAATGCGAATTTGTCCGGCCGGGCGGTTTGTTTTCTTCATTTCTGGAAAGCTCTGCTAACAATTGGCCTGCGATTCCAGGCGGTGATGTCAATTAAGTAAAGTGTTAGACTATTTCATCATTTTTATAGCTTCCATGTATATAGCGCCAGAAATTAACCGCAAGGGGTGTAGTCGCAGATGGCAAAACAAAAAAAACGTGGCTTCTTTTCCTGGTTGGGCTTTGGTGAAAAAGAGCAAGAAACAGAACAAAAAACCGAAGAGCAACAGACGGTTGAAGAACAATCACAGCCAGAAACGCCCGTTGAAACGGCAGCGATAGTCGAGGCGGAAGAACAGACTCACAGCGACGCTGAAACTGAAGCCTTCGCCGAAGACGTTGTTGAGGTGACTGAGCAGGTTCAGGAAAGCGAAAAGCCGCAGCCCGTAGAAGCCGAACCGGCTGTTGCAGAGCCTGTTGTCGACGCGGTTGTTGAGCCGGTGGTTGAAGAAACCCCGCGCGCTGTGGTTGAACACGAAGAATTACCGCTTCCGGAAGAGGTGAAAGCGGAAGAAATTGTGCCGGAAGAGTGGCAGGCAGAAGCCGAGACCGTTGAGATCGTCGAAACGGTTGAAGAAGAATTCGTAGAACAAAACGTGGCTGAAGAGGCCGACAACGACGCCGATATCACTGACGAAGAGCTGGAAGCGCAGGCGCTGGCAGCGGTTGCCGCAGAAGAAGCGGAAATCGTTGTTCCGGTCGCAGACGCGGACGAACCTGTCGAAGAGATCGTTCAGGAGCAGGAAAAACCAACCAAAGAAGGTTTCTTCGCCCGCCTGAAACGCAGCCTGCTGAAGACCAAAGAAAATCTCGGTTCCGGATTTATCAGTCTGTTCCGCGGCAAAAAGATCGACGATGATCTGTTCGAAGAGCTGGAAGAACAGCTGCTGATCGCGGATGTCGGCGTAGAGACGACCCGTAAAATCATCGCCAGCCTGACTGAAGGCGCGAGCCGTAAACAGCTGCGCGATGCCGAGGCGCTTTACGGTCTGCTGAAAGACGAGATGGGCGAAATTCTCGCAAAAGTTGACGAACCGCTTAATATTGAAGGCAAAACACCGTTTGTTATTCTGATGGTTGGCGTGAACGGCGTGGGTAAAACCACCACGATCGGCAAGCTGGCGCGTCAGTTTGAGCAGCAGGGTAAATCGGTCATGCTGGCGGCGGGCGATACCTTCCGTGCGGCGGCCGTTGAGCAGCTCCAGGTCTGGGGCCAGCGTAACGACATTCCGGTGATTGCGCAGCATACGGGCGCAGATTCCGCGTCGGTTATCTTCGATGCCATTCAGGCGGCGAAGGCGCGTAACGTGGACGTGTTGATTGCCGATACCGCAGGTCGTTTGCAGAATAAATCGCACCTGATGGAAGAACTGAAAAAAATCGTCCGTGTGATGAAGAAGCTGGACGAAGGACGCGCCGCATGAAATTATGCTGACTCTGGACGCCAGCACCGGGCAGAACGCTATCAGCCAGGCGAAGCTGTTCCATGAGGCGGTAGGGCTGACCGGCATTACGCTGGACTAAACTGGACGGCACCGCGAAAGGGGGAGTGATCTTCTCCGTGGCGGATCAGTTCGGTATTCCAATCCGCTACATTGGTGTCGGCGAACGTATCGAGGATTTGCGTCCGTTTAAATCGGACGACTTTATTGAGGCACTTTTTGCCCGAGAGGATTAACAATGATTCGCTTTGAACATGTCAGCAAGGCCTATCTCGGGTGGGAGACAAGCGTTGCAGGGAGTGACATTTCACCTGCAGCCAGGCGAGATGGCATTCCTGACCGGCCATTCCGGCGCGGGAAAAAGTACCCTGCTCAAGCTTATCTGTGGGATCGAGCGGCCAAGCGCCGGGAAAATCTTATTTGGCGGCCACGATATTAGCCGCCTGAAAAACCGTGAGGTGCCGTTTTTACGTCGCCAGATCGGGATGATTTTCCAGGATCACCACCTGCTGATGGATCGCACTGTTTTCGATAACGTAGCCATTCCGTTGATTATTGCGGGTGCCAGCTTTGATGATATTCGCCGTCGTGTGTCAGCGGCGCTGGATAAAGTCGGGCTGTTGGACAAAGCGAAAAATTTCCCGATTCAGCTCTCCGGCGGTGAACAACAGCGCGTGGGTATTGCTCGTGCGGTGGTCAACAAACCTGCCGTTTTGCTGGCGGACGAACCGACCGGTAACCTGGACGATGCCACTCTCGGAAGGGATCTTGCGTCTGTTTGAAGAGTTTAACCGCGTCGGCGTGACGGTACTGATGGCAACGCACGACATCGGCCTTATCTCGCGTCGTTCGTACCGCATGCTGTCGCTGGAGCGACGGTCATTTGCACGGGAGGCCTGAGTGAATAAGCGCGATGCAATAAACCAGATTCGGCAGTTTGGTAATCGATTTGACCGTTTCCGTCCTTCGCAGGGCGGTGGTGACGGCAACCGAAACGCGCCAAAACGCGCCAAATCGTCGCCGAAACCGCAGTCGCGGAAAACCAACGTATTTAATGAGCAGGTGCGTTACGCCTTCCAGGGGCGCGTTGCAGGATCTGAAAAGCAAGCCGCTGGCTACGTTCCTGACGGTGATGGTGATTGCCATCTCCCTGACGTTGCCGAGCGTTTGCTACATGGTCTACAAAAACGTCAATCAGGCCGCGTCGCAATATTATCCTTCGCCGCAAATCACGGTGTATCTGGACAAAGCGCTCGACGATAACGCAGCAGCGCAGGTGGTGGGACAACTCCAGTCTGAACAGGGCGTGGAGAAGGTTAACTATCTCTCGCGCGACGAGGCGTTGGGCGAGTTCCGCAACTGGTCTGGCTTTGGTGGCGCGCTGGACATGCTTGAAGAAAACCCGTTGCCCGCCGTGGCGGTGGTCATTCCTAAGCTTGATTTCCAGGGTACGGAATCGCTGAACACCTTGCGCGATCGTATCAGCCAGGTGAAGGGTATTGATGAAGTGCGCATGGACGACAGCTGGTTTGCACGTCTGGCGTCACTCACCGGCCTGGTGGGACGCGTGGCGGCGATGATTGGCGTGTTGATGGTGGCGGCGGTCTTCCTCGTCATCGGTAACAGCGTGCGCCTGAGTATCTTTGCCCGTCGCGATACGATTAACGTGCAAAAACTGATTGGTGCGACGGATGGATTCATCCTGCGTCCGTTCCTTTACGGTGGCGCATTGCTCGGTTTTTCCGGGGGCATTTCTTTCACTGATATTGTCAGAAATTTTGGTGATGCGGCTTTCGTCTGCGGTAACTGAAGTGGCGCAAGTTTTTGGAACTAAGTTTGATATCAGTGGGTTAGGCTTCGATGAGTGCCTGTTATTACTGCTGGTGTGTTCGATGATCGGCTGGGTCGCTGCATGGCTCGCAACCGTCCAACATTTACGCCACTTTACCCCCCAATAAAAATTTTCTGATATAATCTTTCCCTGCAATGAGTACTTCACTCGGCAGGGAAAGAGTATCTGTTCACTCTTCTCCCGCGAACCGCACTCCATGTCACATTTTGTGCGTAATGTATTCACAGCGGTACATGGAACTTGTGGATAAAATCACGGTCTGATAAAAGAGTGAATGTTAGTCTCACTGCTCAAATGCTTTGGCATGCTTGTTGCCTGATGGGGACAAACCACCGCCAGAAGACACTATATTGAGAGGAATGAATGACCAAAGAAATGCAAACTTTAGCTTTAGCCCCTGTTGGTAACCTGGAATCTTACATCCGGGCCGCTAACACCTGGCCGATGTTGACGGCCGAGGAAGAAAAGGAGCTTGCTGAAAAGCTGCATTACCAGGGCGATCTGGAAGCAGCTAAGACGCTGATCCTGTCTCACCTGCGCTTTGTTGTTCACGTTGCTCGTAATTATTCGGGCTACGGCCTACCGCAGGCGGATTTGATTCAGGAAGGCAACATCGGCCTCATGAAGGCTGTACGTCGCTTCAACCCGGAAGTGGGGTGTGCGCTTGGTTTCTTTCGCCGTGCACTGGATTAAAGCTGAAATTCACGAATACGTTCTGCGTAACTGGCGTATCGTGAAAGTTGCGACCACCAAAGCGCAGCGCAAACTGTTCTTCAACCTGCGTAAAGCCAAGCAGCGTCTGGGCTGGTTCAACCAGGATGAAGTCGAAATGGTTGCGCGTGAATTGGGTGTTTCCAGTAAAGACGTGCGTGAGATGGAATCCCGTATGGCCGCGCAGGACATGACGTTTGATATGTCCTCCGACGACGATGCGCAGGATAGCCAGCCGATGGCACCGGTTCTGTATTTGCAGGATAAAACCTCTAACTTTGCCGACGGCATCGAAGAGGACAACTGGGAAGATCAGGCCGCGAACAAACTGACCCACGCGATGGAAGGTCTCGACGAGCGTAGCCAGGCGATTATCCGCGCCCGCTGGCTGGACGAAGACAACAAGTCCACGCTGCAGGAACTGGCAGACCGCTACGGCGTCTCCGCTGAACGTGTACGTCAGCTTGAAAAGAACGCCATGAAAAAACTTCGCGCCGCTATCGAAGCGTAATCCCCGCGAAGTCCCCGATAACCCCTGGATGAAAATCTGGGGGTTTTGTTTTTCTGCTCCCCCGCTTATTTTTCTGCGCCGCTCTGGCGAATATCTCCCCCGTGGCAAACACTTACAGATGCGCTGTAAGTTTAGCTTGCTGACAATTTTAGGGGGATGGGGTGAAAAATAACGAATTGAATGACCGGCGTTTACAGGCCACGCCGCGTGGCGTCGGCGTCATGTGTGGCTTTTACGCCGACAAAGCCGAAAATGCGACCCTGTGGGATGTGGAAGGCAACGAAGTGATCGACTTCGCGGCGGGCATCGCGGTGCTCAATACCGGTCATCGCCATCCTAAAGTGATCGCCGCCATTGAAAATCAGCTGCAATCCTTTACCCATACGGCCTGGCAGATTGTGCCTTACGAGAGCTATATCGCCTTGGCGGAACGTATCAACGCCCGCGTGCCGATCGACGGGCCAGCCAAAACGGCGTTCTTCTCGACGGGCGCAGAAGCTGTCGAAAATGCCGTTAAAATCGCGCGGGCTTACACTAAACGCCCCGGACTCATTACCTTTGGCGGTGCGTTCCATGGCCGTACCTTTATGACCATGGCCCTCACCGGCAAAGTGGCACCGTATAAACTCGGCTTCGGCCCGTTCCCTGGCTCGGTCTATCACGCGCAATATCCCAACATGCTGCACGGCGTCAGCTCGCAAGAGGCGTTGAAAAGCGTTGAGCGCATCTTCAAAGCCGATATCGCGCCCGATCAGGTGGCCGCTATTATTCTTGAACCGGTTCAGGGGGAAGGCGGGTTTAACGTTGCTCCGGCCGATTTTATGCAAGGGCTGCGTGCGCTGTGCGATACCCACGGCATTTTGCTGATTGCGGATGAAGTGCAAAGTGGCTTTGCCCGTACTGGAAAACTGTTTTCGATGGAACACCACTGCGTGAAGCCTGATTTAATTACCATGGCGAAAAGTCTGGCGGGCGGAATGCCGCTCTCGGCAGTGTCTGGTCGTGCCGACGTGATGGATGCCCCTGCGCCGGGGGGGTTGGGCGGGACTTACGCCGGTAACCCGCTGGCGATCGCCGCTGCGCTGGCAGTGCTGGACGTCATTGATGAAGAGGATCTCTGCACCCGTGCGGCGCATCTGGGCCATCATCTGGTCGAAGTGCTGAACAAAGCCAAATCTGATTGCCCGTTTATTGCCGATATTCGCGCTCAAGGGTCGATGGTGGCGGTCGAATTCAATGACCCGCAAACCGGACAGCCGTCCCCAGAATTTACCCGCGAGGTGCAGAACCGCGCGTTGCAGGAAGGTCTGCTGCTGCTGAGCTGCGGCGTGTACGGTAACGTGATTCGTTTCCTCTATCCGCTCACCATTCCTGAAGCACAGTTCCGCAAAGCGCTGGATATTATCTCTGCCTCGCTGACACGTTAAAGCGCTCCGTCCGGCAGCCAACGCTGTCGGGCTTATCATATATTCATTTCAAATTAGCTATTCCAAAATCATAAAAATGGGGTATGTTTTAGCAGAGTGTGCTGAAAATGCGCGAACGGTACACCTATAATTGAAATAAAGCGCTGCACAACAACATCACAACAATCGTTATAACCATAATAATGGGGAATCTCAGGATGAATATGAAGGGTAAAGCGTTACTGGCAGGATGTATCGCGTTGGCATTTAGCACGATGGCTCAGGCAGATATTAAAGTGGCCGTTGTCGGTGCGATGTCCGGTCCGGTAGCGCAGTACGGCGATCAGGAATTTACGGGTGCAGAACAAGCGGTTGCAGACATTAATGCCAAAGGCGGAATCAAAGGCGAGAAACTGCAAATCGTAAAATATGATGATGCCTGTGACCCGAAACAAGCGGTCGCGGTTGCGAACAAAGTGGTGAACGACGGGATCAAATACGTCATCGGTCACCTGTGCTCTTCCTCCACTCAGCCCGCGTCTGATATCTACGAAGACGAAGGCATTCTGATGATCACCCCAGCCGCCACTGCGCCAGAGCTGACGGCTCGCGGTTATAAAATGGTGATGCGTACCACCGGTCTGGACTCCGATCAGGGCCCAACGGCGGCAAAATACATCGTGGAGAACGTGAAGCCGAAGCGCATCGCGATCATCCATGATAAGCAGCAGTACGGCGAAGGCCTGGCGCGTTCCGTGCAGGATAACCTGAAGAAAGCCAATGCTAACGTGGTGTTCTTTGATGGCATCACCGCCGGGGAGAAAGACTTCTCCACGCTGGTAGCGCGTCTGAAGAAAGAGAACATCGATTTCGTTTACTACGGTGGTTATCACCCGGAAATGGGTCAGATTCTGCGTCAGGCGCGTGCCGCTGGCCTGAAAACCCACTTCATGGGCCCAGAAGGCGTGGCGAACGTTTCGCTGTCTAATATCGCCGGCGAATCCGCAGAAGGCATGTTAGTGACCAAACCGAAGAACTACGATCAGGTTCCGGCAAACAAACCTATCGTAGACGCGATCAAAGCCAAGAAACAAGATCCGAGCGGCGCGTTCGTCTGGACTACCTACGCTGCGCTGCAGTCTCTGCAGGCGGGTCTGAACCAGTCAGCCGATCCGGCTGAAATCGCTAAATACCTGAAAGCTAACTCTGTTGAAACCGTTATGGGGCCGCTGTCCTGGGACGAGAAGGGCGATCTGAAAGGCTTTGAGTTCGGTGTCTTTACCTGGCATGCAGACGGTACGGCGACTGACGCGAAATAATTTTCCCGTCGCCTTTCGTGCCGCAGGTGCGTTGACTGCGTGATTCAACCCCGGTCTCTTACTGATGTAAGCTTCCGGGGTTTTCATCACTTGCCACCTGCCTGCACGCGACATTGTCGTGAAAAGGTCTGAGATGCGTTGTTGCGTGTCTGCTGTGCAAACGGCAACGTCGTTCTTGCTCATACCGCCTTCTCCCCGCGGGAGAGAGGAATTGCGCGATACGGTTTTGTCTTCCTCTCCGCGTGGGACAGGGGAAGTGCGCGGTGCGGTTTTTGCTCCTTCTCCCGTGGGAGAGGGCCGGGGTGAGGGCATCAGACCGCAAAAAACTTACCGCTTTTCCCATCCCATCTCCACATCCACAAATCCCAGCGCCTGCATAAACGCCGCCATTGTATTGCGGTCTTCGACGCCGACATCGGCCATCCACCAGGACGTCACGTCTGGATGATGGCGAATCACTTCTTCGACCAAATATTGCCCCACGCCACGACGTCGTGTGACATCCCGCACGCGCAGAGAATCCAGCGCGCCTCGCGTACCGCTCAGCGTGACGCGCACTGCGCCCAGCAAGCGTTCGTTAAAACGGGCGGCGTAGATACGATGATGTTCATCAACAGCGAGCGAAGAGGGGGAATATTCCGGCCAGATTTTGCCCAGGTCGATAAGATCCTGGTCGCTAAAGGACACCAGACGAAGGATAGTCAGTTTCATTAGCTGCTTGTCCAAATCAAAAAGAGTAAGGCAGTGTACTCAATTTATCTCACCAGCGGCTTCCACTTTTTAAATCCATTCTCCAGGTGATTACTTTTTTGGCAGCAAAAAGAGCAGCTATAAAACGCAGGGATCGAAAAATAAGCAGAATTTTAACCTAATGGGTAGTGATTTATTCGGCGCTTTGTACCGTTATTTTATGCTGCAAACTGCGCTTTTATTTGTTTATCTCTGTCTGATTTCAGAATATTATCTTTGCTTAATCGCCTGAAAAATAGAGATTTTAGTCTGGTTTTTGGCAAAAAACTGCGCTAAACCATTAAAGGCACTGGTAAAAATAGCGTTGTTCATTAAAAGTACAGAATGCTTTTTAACCATAATAAAACAAAATATATACACGACATCACGAATGGGGATTCAGAGATGAAAAGGAACGCGAAAGCATTTATCGCGGGAATGGTTGCACTGGCGATTTCGCAGGCAGCTATGGCGGAAGAGATTAAAATTGCCGTGGTGGGTGCGATGTCCGGTCCGGTTGCCCAGTGGGGTGATATGGAATTTAACGGCGCGCGTCAGGCAATCAAAGACATCAACGCCAAGGGCGGCATCAAAGGCGACAAACTGGTCGGCGTGGAATACGACGATGCCTGTGACCCTAAACAAGCCGTCGCCGTGGCCAACAAAATCGTTAACGATGGCATTCAGTATGTGATCGGTCACCTCTGCTCATCCTCCACACAGCCCGCTTCCGACATCTACGAAGACGAAGGCATTCTGATGATAACGCCAGGTGCGACCAACCCGGAACTGACTCAGCGTGGCTATCAGCACATCATGCGTACCGCCGGCCTGGACTCTTCACAGGGACCGACAGCGGCTAAATACATTCTGGAAAAAGTGAAACCGCAGCGCATCGCGATCATTCACGATAAACAGCAATACGGCGAAGGCCTGGCGCGTTCCGTACAAGAGAACCTGAAAAAAGGCGGCGCTAACGTGGTCTTCTTCGACGGTATCACTGCGGGCGAGAAAGATTTCTCAGCGCTGCTGGCCCGTCTGCAAAAAGAGAATATCGACTTCGTTTACTACGGCGGTTATTACCCGGAGATGGGCCAGATGCTGCGCCAGGCGCGGGCAACCGGTCTGAAAACGCAGTTTATGGGGCCGGAAGGGGTGGGTAACGCCTCGCTGTCTAATATTGCGGGGAATGCAGGCGAAGGCATGCTGGTGACGATGCCAAAACGCTATGACCAGGAACCGTCGAATAAAGCTATCGTAGACGCGCTCAATGCGCAGAAAAAAGATCCGAGTGGTCCGTATGTGTGGATCACCTATGCCGCCGTGCAGTCTCTGGCTACCGCCCTGGAACGCACCGGCAGCAAAGCGCCGCTGGATTTAATCAAAGATTTAAAAGCTCACGGTGCGAATACCGTGATTGGGCCGCTGAACTGGGATGAGAAAGGCGATCTGAAGGGATTTGAATTTGGTGTCTTCCAGTGGCATGCCGACGGTTCCTCAACCGTCGCGAAATAACGCCTGAAGACAAGTTATCCCGCCGCCCGCATTCAGCGGGCGGATTTAAAAAGGTTTCCTTATGTCAGAGCAGTTTCTCTATTTCTTGCAGCAGATGTTTAACGGCGTCACGCTGGGAAGCACCTACGCGCTGATCGCCATCGGTTATACGATGGTGTACGGCATTATCGGCATGATCAACTTCGCCCACGGCGAGGTCTACATGATCGGCAGTTATGTCTCCTTTATGATCATTGCCGCGCTGATGATGATGGGCATCGACAGCAGCTGGCTGCTGGTCGCCGCCGGATTTGTGGGTGCGATTGTGATTGCCAGCGCCTACGGCTGGAGCATCGAACGCGTGGCCTATCGGCCAGTGCGCAGCTCCAAACGCCTGATCGCGCTGATCTCCGCCATCGGGATGTCGATATTCCTGCAAAACTACGTCAGCCTGACCGAAGGCTCCCGCGACGTGGCGCTGCCAAGCCTGTTTAACGGCCAGTGGATTGTCGGCGCAAGTGAAAACTTCTCTGCCTCTATCACCACCATGCAGCTGGTTATCTGGATTGTGACCTTCCTGGCGATGCTGGCGCTGACCATTTTTATCCGTTATTCCCGCATGGGACGCGCCTGTCGTGCCTGTGCAGAAGACCTGAAAATGGCGAGCCTGCTCGGTATCAACACTGACCGCGTGATTGCGCTGACCTTTGTGATTGGCGCGGCGATGGCGGCGGTGGCGGGCGTTCTGCTCGGCCAGTTCTACGGCGTGATTAACCCGTACATCGGCTTTATGGCCGGGATGAAAGCCTTCACCGCAGCGGTGCTGGGCGGGATCGGCAGCATTCCTGGCGCGATGATTGGCGGCCTGATTCTGGGCGTGGCCGAAGCGCTCTCCTCGGCGTATCTGAGTACGGAATATAAAGATGTGGTGTCGTTTGCGCTGCTGATTGGCGTGCTGCTGGTGATGCCTACCGGGATTCTGGGCCGTCCGGAGGTCGAAAAAGTATGAAACCAATGCATTTTGCGATGGCGTTGCTCTCCGCCGCCATGTTCTTTGTTCTCGCGGGCGTCTTCATGGGCGTGCAGTTAGAACTTAACGGCACCAAACTGGTGGTGGATGTCGCGTCTGATATCCGCTGGCAGTGGGTGTTTGTTGGCACCGCGGTGGTCTTTTTGTTCCAGCTGCTGCGCCCGGTATTCCAGAAAACGTTGAAAAACGTCTCCGGACCAAAATTTGTTTTACCGGCTATTGATGGCTCGTCCGTTAAGCAGAAGCTGTTCCTGGTCGCGCTGCTGGTCGCGGCGGTGGCCTGGCCGTTTATGGTGTCGCGCGGCACGGTGGATATCGCCACGCTGACCATGATCTATGTGATTTTGGGTCTTGGCCTGAACGTGGTGGTGGGGTTGTCTGGCCTGCTGGTGCTCGGCTACGGCGGTTTCTACGCTATCGGCGCGTACACCTTTGCGCTGCTGAACCACTATTACGGTCTCGGCTTCTGGACCTGTCTGCCGCTGGCGGGGCTGGTGTCCGCTGCCGCAGGTTTCCTGCTGGGCTTCCCGGTGCTGCGCTTGCGGGGAGACTATCTGGCGATCGTGACGCTGGGCTTCGGGGAGATCGTCCGTATCCTGCTGCTGAATAACACCGAAATCACCGGCGGTCCGAATGGCGTCAGCCAGATCCCTAAACCGACGTTCTTCGGTCTGGAGTTCAGCCGTACCGCGCGCGAAGGCGGGTGGGATACGTTCAGCAACTTCTTCGGCATTAAATATGACCCGTCGGACCGCGTGATTTGGCTCTATCTGGTGGCGCTGCTGCTGGTCGTGATGACGCTGTTCGTGATTAACCGCCTGCTGCGGATGCCGCTGGGCCGTGCGTGGGAAGCCTTGCGAGAGGACGAAATCGCCTGCCGTTCACTGGGTCTGAACCCGACCCGCATCAAGCTGACGGCGTTCACCATCAGCGCCGCGTTTGCGGGTTTTGCCGGAACGCTGTTTGCCGCGCGCCAGGGCTTCGTCAGCCCGGAATCGTTCACCTTTGCCGAGTCGGCTTTCGTGCTGGCGATCGTCGTGCTGGGCGGAATGGGCTCGCAGTTTGCGGTTATCCTCGCGGCGATTTTGCTGGTCGTTTCCCGCGAACTGATGCGCGACTTTAATGAATACAGCATGTTAATGCTGGGTGGTTTGATGGTGCTGATGATGATCTGGCGTCCGCAAGGCTTGCTGCCGATGACCCGTCCACAGCTGAAGCTGAAAAACGCTCAGGCGAAAGGAGAACAGGCATGAGTCAGCCATTATTAACCGTGAACGGCCTGATGATGCGTTTTGGCGGCCTGCTGGCGGTCAACAACGTGTCGCTGGATTTGCATCCAAAAGAGATCGTCTCCCTGATTGGCCCGAACGGCGCAGGGAAAACCACCGTTTTCAACTGCCTGACCGGGTTTTATAAGCCAACGGGCGGGACCATCATGCTGGGCGACAAGCACCTCGAAGGCTTACCGGGGCAGCAAATCGCGCGGATGGGCGTGGTGCGGACCTTCCAGCACGTGCGTCTGTTCCGTGAGATGACGGTGATTGAAAACCTGCTGGTGGCACAGCATCAGCAGCTTAAAACCGGTGTTTTCTCGGGCTTACTGAAAACCCCTGCCTTCCGTCGTGCGCAGGCCGAAGCCCTGGATCGTGCGGCGACCTGGCTCGACCGTATCGGCTTGCTTCAGCACGCTAACCGTCAGGCGAGCAACCTCGCCTATGGCGATCAGCGTCGTCTGGAGATTATCCGCTGCATGGTGACGCAGCCAGAAATTCTGATGCTGGATGAACCCGCCGCAGGCTTGAACCCGAAAGAGACCAAAGAGCTGGACGAACTGATCGTCGAGCTGCGTAACCATCACAACACCACTATCCTGCTGATTGAGCACGATATGAAGCTGGTGATGGGGATCTCCGATCGTATCTACGTGGTCAACCAGGGTACGCCGCTGGCGAACGGTACGCCGGACGAAATTCGACACAACCCGGACGTGATCCGCGCCTATTTGGGTGAGGCATAAGATGGAAAAAGCGATGTTATCTTTTGACAAAGTCAGTGCCCACTACGGCAAAATTCAGGCGCTGCATGACGTGAGCCTGCACATTAATCAGGGCGAAATCGTCACTCTGATTGGCGCAAACGGTGCGGGTAAAACCACGCTGCTCGGCACCTTGTGCGGCGATCCGCGCGCCACCAGCGGGCGTATCGTCTTTGATGGAAAAGACATTACCGACTGGCAGACCGCGAAAATCATGCGCGAAGCGGTAGCGATTGTGCCGGAAGGGCGTCGTGTCTTCTCGCGAATGACGGTGGAAGAGAACCTGGCAATGGGCGGCTTCTTTGTTGAGCGCGACCAATACCAGTCCCGTATGAAGTGGGTGTATGAACTCTTCCCGCGCCTGTATGAACGTCGTATTCAGCGTGCGGGCACCATGTCCGGCGGGGAACAGCAGATGCTGGCGATCGGTCGTGCGCTGATGAGCCAGCCGCGTTTGCTGCTGCTCGATGAGCCATCGCTCGGACTTGCACCGATCATCATCCAGCAGATTTTCGACACCATTGAACAGTTGCGTAAAGAAGGCATGACTATCTTCCTCGTCGAGCAAAACGCCAACCAGGCGCTGAAGCTCGCCGATCGCGGCTACGTGCTGGAAAACGGCCGCGTGGTGCTGGAAGACACAGGCGATGCGCTGCTTGCGAACGAAGCGGTGCGCAGCGCTTATCTGGGTGGCTAGGTAAAAACAAAAGGCAACGTATGTTGCCTTTTTAATGTTTTCCCCTTCTCCTGCGGAGAGGGCTGAGTTGAGGGCATCAGGCCGCATCCGCTCAAAGCAAAAAGCAACGCACGTTGCTTTTTTAGTGCGTTCTCCCTCTCCCGTGGGAGAGGGCCGGGGTGAGGGCATCTGGCCGCATCCGCTCAAAGCAAAAGGCAACGCACGTTGCCTTTTTTAGTGCTTTCTCCCTCTCCCTGTGGGAGAGGGCCGGGGTGAGGGCATCTGGCCGCACAACATTATTATTCCCGCCATATTACCTTCACCGTACCATCATCCCGCTGCCTCCTGGTTGTCACTTATTTGTAATTAAACAGTTATTTTTCTGTCATTCGAACATGTCATGTTACCTCGCGAGCATAAAACGCGTGATATCGCGCATCCGGCACAAAAAAGAGAGATGACAATGACATCGTTACGACACACAGCTTTGGGTCTGGCAATCGGTCTGGCTTTTGCGACGAACGCAATGGCTGTCACGTCCATTCCGTTCTGGCATTCCATGGAAGGGGAACTGGGTAAAGAAGTTGACTCCCTGGCGCAGCGTTTCAACGACACCCACCCGGATTACAAAATTGTGCCGGTGTACAAAGGCAACTACGAGCAGAGCCTGAGCGCAGGTATCGCGGCGTTCCGTACCGGCAATGCTCCGGCGTTGCTCCAGGTTTACGAAGTCGGCACCGCGACCATGATGGCGTCCAAAGCCATCAAACCGGTGTACGAAGTGTTCAAAGATGCGGGCATCAACTTTGACGAATCTCAGTTCGTGCCGACCGTTTCCGGTTACTACACCGATTCCAAAACCGGCCACCTGCTGTCTCAGCCGTTTAACAGCTCCACGCCGGTGCTGTATTACAACAAAGACGCCTTCAAGAAAGCCGGTTTAAACCCGGATCAGCCGCCGAAAACCTGGCAGGACCTGGCGGACTACACCGCGAAGCTGAAAGCAGCAGGCATGAAGTGTGGCTACGCGAGCGGCTGGCAGGGCTGGATCCAGATCGAGAACTTCAGCGCCTGGCATGGTCTGCCCGTGGCGACCAAAAATAACGGTTTCGACGGCACTGATGCGGTTCTGGAGTTCAATAAGCCAGAGCAGGTCAAACATATCGCGCTGCTGGAAGCCCTGAATAAGAAGGGCGATTTCAGCTATTTCGGGCGTAAAGACGAATCAACCGAGAAGTTCTACAACGGCGATTGCGCGATCACGACCGCCTCTTCCGGCTCGCTGGCGGACATCCGTCACTACGCTAAATTCAACTACGGCGTGGGCATGATGCCGTACGACGCAGACGTGAAAGGCGCGCCGCAGAACGCCATCATCGGCGGGGCGAGCCTGTGGGTGATGCAGGGCAAAGACAAGGGCACCTACAAAGGCGTCGCGGAGTTCCTCGACTTCCTGGCAAAACCTGAAAACGCGGCTGAATGGCACCAGAAAACCGGTTATCTGCCTATTACCAAAGCCGCGTACGATCTGACTCGCGAGCAGGGTTTCTATGAGAAAAACCCAGGCGCTGATATTGCCACGCGTCAGATGATGAACAAGCCGCCGTTGCCGTTCACGAAAGGCCTGCGTCTGGGCAATATGCCGCAGATTCGTACCATCGTGGATGAGGAGCTGGAAAGCGTGTGGACCGGTAAGAAAACCCCTCAGCAGGCGCTGGATTCTGCGGTAGAGCGCGGAAATCTGCTGCTGCGTCGCTTTGAGCAGTCAACGAAGTCTTAATGCTTTTGCCGGATGGCGCTGCGCTTATCCGGTCTACAGGTTTAGTGCGAGCTGATGCCCTCACTAAACCCTCTCCCACTGGGAGAGGGAGAAAATGTACCTTGTAGGCCGGGTAAGGCGACGCTGCCACCCGGCGTTTTCTGGAAAAGAGTCCCTTTATGTCATCATCCCGTCCGGTGTTCCGTTCGCGCTGGCTGCCGTATCTGCTGGTCGCCCCGCAGCTGATTATCACCGTCATCTTCTTTATCTGGCCTGCCGGCGAAGCGCTGTGGTACTCGGTACAAAGTGTCGATCCTTTCGGTTTGTCCAGCCAGTTCGTGGGTCTGGATAACTTCGCTGCGTTGTGGCACGACAGCTACTACATCGATTCCTTCTGGACGACGATAAAATTCAGCACCATGGTGACCGTCAGTGGTCTCCTGGCCTCGCTGTTCTTCGCCGCCCTGGTGGATTACGTGGTGCGCGGCAGTCGTATTTATCAAACGCTAATGCTGCTGCCGTACGCCGTTGCGCCTGCCGTTGCCGCCGTGCTGTGGATTTTCCTGTTTAACCCAGGACGCGGATTAATAACCCATTTCCTCGGTGAGATGGGATACGACTGGAACCATGCGCAAAACAGCGGCCAGGCGATGTTTCTGGTGGTTTTCGCCTCGGTCTGGAAGCAGATCAGCTACAACTTCTTATTCTTCTTTGCCGCGCTGCAATCCATTCCGCGATCGCTGGTTGAAGCCGCCGCAATTGACGGCGCAGGCCCGATCCGTCGCTTCTTTAAGCTGGCACTGCCGCTGATCGCCCCGGTGAGTTTTTTCCTGCTGGTGGTCAACCTGGTCTACGCCTTCTTCGATACCTTCCCGGTGATCGACGCCGCCACCGCCGGTGGGCCGGTGCAGGCCACGACGACCTTGATTTATAAAATTTACCGCGAAGGGTTTGCGGGTCTGGATCTCTCTGCGTCTGCTGCCCAGTCGGTGGTGCTGATGCTGCTGGTGATTGTGCTGACGGTGGTTCAGTTCCGCTATGTCGAAAGTAAGGTGCGCTACCAATGATTGAGAACCGTCCGGGGCTGACGATTTTCAGCCACACCATGCTGATTCTGGGGATTATCGTCATCCTCTTCCCGCTGTACATCGCCTTTGTGGCCGCCACGTTGGACACTAAAGCCGTGTTTGAAACGCCGATGACGCTGATCCCCGGTGGTCATCTTTTTGAAAACATGGCGACCATCTGGACGCAGGGCGTGGGCGCGAATAGCGCGCCGTTCTGGCTGATGATGCTGAACAGCTTCATCATGGCGTTCGGCATCACGGTCGGCAAAATTGTGGTGTCGATGCTCTCTGCGTTCGCCATCGTTTGGTTCCGTTTTCCGCTGCGCAACCTGTTCTTCTGGATGATTTTTATCACCCTGATGCTGCCGGTTGAAGTGCGTATTTTCCCGACGGTCGAAGTGATCGCCAACCTGAAAATGCTCGACAGTTACGCGGGTCTAACGCTGCCGCTGATGGCGTCAGCAACGGCGACGTTTTTGTTCCGCCAGTTCTTTATGACGTTGCCGGACGAGCTGATTGAAGCGGCGCGAATCGACGGTGCGTCACCGATGCGCTTTTTCCGTGACATCGTGCTGCCGCTCTCCAAAACCAACCTTGCGGCGCTGTTCGTGATCACCTTTATCTACGGCTGGAACCAGTATCTGTGGCCGCTGCTGATTGTGCAGGACGTCAATCTCGGCACCGCCGTAGCGGGCATCAAAGGCATGATCGCCACGGGCGAAGGCACCACGCTCTGGAATCAGGTGATGGCGGCGATGCTGCTCACCCTCATCCCTCCGGTCGTTATCGTTTTAGCCATGCAGCGCGCGTTTGTGCGTGGCTTAGTGGACAGTGAGAAATAAGATGGCTGGATTAAAATTACAGGCAGTAACCAAAAGCTGGGACAGCAAAACTCAGGTCATTCAGCCGCTGACGCTAGACGTGGCAGATGGTGAGTTTATCGTGATGGTCGGCCCGTCCGGCTGCGGAAAATCCACGCTGCTGCGCATGGTCGCCGGGCTTGAGCGCGTGACCAGCGGCGATATCTGGATTGACAGGCAGCGCGTCACGGAGATGGAGCCAAAAGACAGAGGCATCGCGATGGTGTTCCAGAACTACGCGCTGTATCCACACATGAGCGTGGAAGAGAACATGGCCTGGGGGGCTGAAAATTCGTGGGATGGGCAAGGGCCACATCGAAGAGCGTGTCAAAGAGGCGGCGCGCATTCTGGAACTCGACGGCTTGCTGAAACGCCGTCCGCGCGAGTTGTCCGGTGGGCAGCGTCAACGCGTGGCGATGGGGCGCGCTATCGTGCGCGATCCGGCGGTCTTCCTGTTCGATGAACCGCTCTCTAACCTCGACGCCAAACTGCGCGTGCAAATGCGCCTTGAGTTACAGCATTTGCATCGTCGCCTGAAAACCACCTCGCTGTACGTCACCCACGATCAGGTCGAAGCCATGACGCTGGCACAACGCGTGATGGTGATGAATAAAGGGATTGCGGAGCAAATCGGTACGCCGGTTGAAGTGTATGAAAAACCGGCCAGCCGCTTTGTGGCGAGCTTTATTGGCAGTCCGGCGATGAATTTGCTGGAAGGGCGCATCAGCCACGCGGGCACCCATTTCGAGCTTGAGAGCGGTATGGCGCTGCCGATCAACTGGTATTATCGCGGTTATGCCGGACGTAAAATGACGCTGGGTATCCGCCCGGAACATATTGCGTTAAGCTCGCAGGCGGACGGCGGCGTGCCGTTAGTCATGGACACGCTGGAGATGCTGGGAGCGGATAACCTGGCGCACGGGCGCTGGGGCGATCAAAAAATGGTGGTGCGTCTGGCCCATCAGGAACGCCCTAAAGCCGGCAGCACGCTCTGGCTGCATCTGCCCGAAAATCATCTGCACTTATTTGATGGCGAAACAGGACAACGCGTATGAGTCACTGGCCTTATCCTCACATCGTCGCCCATCGCGGCGGCGGTAAACTGGCACCGGAAAACACGCTGGCAGCGATTGACGTGGGTGCGCATTACGGTCATCGGATGATCGAGTTTGACGCTAAGCTGTCGCAAGACGGTGAAATCTTCCTGCTGCATGACGACAATCTGGAGCGTACCAGTAATGGCTGGGGCGTGGCGGGAGCGCTGCCGTGGCGCGATCTGCTGAAAGTGGACGCAGGCAGCTGGTACAGCAGTGAATTCAAAGGCGAACCGCTGCCGCTGCTGGCGGAAGTGGCGGATCGCTGTCGTCAGCACGGTATGATGGCCAACATTGAAATCAAACCGACCACCGGCAGCGGGCCGCTCACAGGCAAAGTGATTGCGCTGGCGGCGCGCGAAATGTGGGACGGGATGACGGCGCCGCTGCTGTCGTCGTTTGAAATCGACGCGCTGGAAGCCGCTCTTGCGGCCGCACCGGAGCTGCCGCGCGGTTTGCTGCTGGATGAATGGCGTGACGACTGGCAGGCGCTAACAACGCGTTTAGCCTGCGTGTCGATTCATCTAAATCACAGACTGCTGGATGAAGCGCGCGTAAAAATGCTGAAAGACGCCGGATTACACATTCTGGTTTATACCGTTAACAAACCCCAGCGCGCGGCAGAGCTGCTGCGCTGGGGCGTCGACTGCATCTGTACCGATGCCATCGACGTGATTGGTCCAGACTTTAATTCAGCGGCGGACTGAGTAATTCGCCGTTCTGGCGCTGCGGCAGCATATGCTGTTGCTGCGGCGCAACCCCTCCGCTATCACCCCCCAGAAGCGTTCTGGAACTCGGTCGTGGCGTGCTGTTGAGCATGCCGCCGTTGGCGTTCGGCAATGGCTGCTCACGCATCTGGCCCTGCTGGATCCGCTGGGTATTGGTGTTCATCTGCGTTTGCAGATGCTGCTGCTGAAGCTGTGTTTGGGTTCTCAACTGTTGATTGAGCATCCCTTTTTGCTGCTGCTGTTGGTTCATCATCTCCGTCTGCATCCGCTGCTGACTCGGAATGACATACCCCGGTTGATTGGGGTTGTTCATCGTATTCAGTGGCTGTGGTTGTGCCAACGCAGCAAACGGGAGCAGCGCCGTAATAAGCAAAAGTCGTTTCATTATCTTTTCCTCCCTCTGAGGCTTCTCTTAAGTTTATCTCGATTCTGACACCACGATGATTTTTTAGGAGTTGTGAACCAGGCTTAAACGGGAATATGGATCCCATCACCTGGAGAATAACAATGATAAAACCAACGTTTCTGCGCTGGGTCGCTATCGCTGCGCTGATGGCAGGCGGCACGTTCACCGTGGCGGCAAATCCGCCTGCCGCACCGCCTGTCTCGTATGGCGTCGAAGAAGATGTATTTCATCCCGTTCGCGCGAAGCAGGGCATGGTGGCATCGGTTGACGCGATGGCGACCCAAGTGGGCGTGGATATTCTCAAGCAGGGCGGTAATGCCGTGGATGCTGCGGTTGCCGTGGGTTATGCGCTGGCGGTGACCCATCCGCAGGCGGGGAATCTGGGCGGCGGCGGGTTTATGATGCTGCGCACCAAAGACGGGAAAACGACGGCGATCGATTTCCGCGAAATGGCGCCGAACCAGGCTTCCCGCGATATGTTCCTCGACGATCAGGGCAACCCGGACAGTAAAAAATCGCTGACGTCACATCTGGCAACCGGCACGCCGGGCACGGTGGCAGGCTTCTCGCTGGCGCTGGAAAAATACGGCACGCTGCCGCTGAACAAAGTGGTGCAGCCTGCTATCACGCTCGCGCGCGACGGTTTTGTGGTGAACGACGCCCTGGCAGACGACCTCGAAACTTACGGCAGTGAAGTCATTCCCAACCATGAAAACAGCAAAGCGATTTTCTGGAAAGACGGCGAGCCGCTGAAAAAGGGCGACAAGCTGGTGCAGAAAAATCTGGCGAAAAGCCTGGAGCTGATTGCTGAAAACGGCCCGGATGCGTTCTACAAAGGGGCGATTGCCGACCAAATCGCGGAAGAGATGCAAAAGAACGGCGGACTGATCACCAAAGCCGATCTGGCGGAATATAAAGCTATCGAGCGCGAGCCGATCGGCGGCGACTATCGCGGGTATCAGGTGTACTCAATGCCACCGCCGTCTTCTGGTGGGATCCACATTGTGCAGATCCTTAATATTCTTGAAAACTTCGATATGCACAAATTCGGCTTTGGTAGTGCCGATACGATGCAGGTGATGGCCGAAGCGGAGAAGTTTGCTTACGCGGATCGCTCGGAATATCTCGGCGATCCGGATTTCGTTAAAGTGCCGTGGCAGGCGCTGACCAACAAAGCGTATGCCAAATCGCTGGCGGATCAGATTGATATCAACAAGGCAAAACCGTCGAGCCAAATTCGTCCCGGCAAACTGGCGCCATACGAGAGCAATCAGACCACCCATTTCTCGGTGGTGGATAAAGACGGTAACGCGGTGGCGGTGACCTATACGCTCAATACCATTTTTGGCACCGGGATTGTGGCGGGTAATAGCGGCATTTTACTGAACAACGAAATGGATGATTTCTCGGCTAAACCGGGTGTACCGAACGTTTACGGACTGGTGGGCGGCGACGCCAATGCGGTCGGGCCGAAGAAGCGTCCGCTATCGTCAATGTCCCCGACAATTGTGGTGAAAGACGGTAAAACCT
The DNA here is from genome assembly GCA_900635465.1 of Lelliottia amnigena. Taxonomy (NCBI): domain Bacteria; kingdom Pseudomonadati; phylum Pseudomonadota; class Gammaproteobacteria; order Enterobacterales; family Enterobacteriaceae; genus Lelliottia; species Lelliottia amnigena. The sequence continues at coordinate 4,088,041 of LR134135.1, read as the reverse complement.
GGCTGGTCACCGGTAGCCCTGGCGGCAGCCGTATTATCACCACTGTGCTGCAAATGGTGGTGAACAGCATTGATTTTGGTATGAACGTGGCGGAGGCGACTAACGCACCGCGTTTCCATCATCAGTGGCTGCCGGACGAGTTGCGCGTGGAGAAGGGCTTTAGCCCGGATACCTTAAAACTGCTGGAGCAGCGCGGGCAGAAAATTGCGGTGAAAGAGGCGATGGGCAGCACCCAGAGCATTATGGTTGGGCCGGACGGTACGCTGTTTGGCGCATCCGATCCACGCACCGTCGATGATTTGACGGCTGGATACTGATGTCTTCCCCTCTCGCCACAGGGGCGGGGGGAAGTGCATGTCGGGCAATCCCCTCTCCCTGTGGGAGAGGGTGAGGGCAACAAACTACTTCATTCGCGCCATATAATACGCATCGACATACTCGCCGTTACGCAGCGCAAACTTCTTGCCGGTGCCTTCAATTTCAAAGCCATATTTGCGATACAGCGCCAGTGCGGCTGGGTTATCTGAAAATACCGTCAATTCAATACGTTCGATGCGCATCCAGTTGTCGCAAAGATTGATCATCTCACGCATTAACGCACTGCCTACGCCGCGCCCTTGCGCATCCGCTGCTACGCTGATGCCAAAGGATGCCACATGGCTGCGCCGTGGACTGGCTTCTACCTGTAACGACAGGTCGCCGACGATTTTCTCATCAATGCAGGCCACCAGACGTCTTTGCCCGGGCTTAACAACCAGGCGCTCTTGCCACATTTCGAGAGAAGGATGAGGTAGCTGTAGCGTGTCATGATACACCCCCGGATGCATGTAATTCTGGCGTATGGCCGCGGCATCATTCGGTTCAGCGTGGCGTATCACTATCTCACTCATTCCTTTGTCCTCGTTAGGTTGATCTCCCTTTTAACATCATTGAGTTTGAAATTTGAGTCAACTCACTTTTTTGCAAAAAGTATTGGACAACTGCGAATGAGAATGATTATTATTGTCTCGCGTTCAGGAAGACCTCTACGGAAACCTGAAAGCACGACATTGCTCACATTGCTTCCAGTATTACTTTAGCCAGCTTCTCGCTGGCTTTTTTTTGTCTATTTTTCAGCCTGGCTTACGTGCCATTCTGCCGCCGGGAAGTGCTCGCAATCCTCACGTACTGTGTATACGCTTCGGTTGCTGCGCGCTTGCTGTGAATAATCTGACTGCGCCACTCACGCCCGAAGGATGGGCTAAGTCAACGCTGGGGTGAAGGGAAAAGTTGCGCTATGGTAGGAACAGCAACCTTAAAAAGGACTGAGCCATGACGTTACATTGCGCATTTATTGGATTTGGTAAAAGCACCACCCGCTATCACCTTCCGTATGTTCTCAACCGTAAAAACAGCTGGCATGTGGCGCATATTTACCGCCGCAGCGCGAAGCCGGAAGAGCAGGCTCCGCAGTATTCACATATACATTTCACCAGCGATCTGGATGAAGTGCTGGGCGATCCGCAGGTCAAACTGGTGATCGTCTGCACGCACGCCGACAGCCACTTTGATTACGCGAAACGCGCGCTGGAAGCGGGCAAAAACGTGCTGGTGGAAAAACCCTTTACCCCGACAATGGCTGAAGCTAAAGCGCTTTTCGCACTGGCAAAAAGCAAAGGGCTGACCGTAACGCCGTACCAGAATCGCCGCTTTGACTCTTGCTTCCTGACGGCGAAAAAAGCCATCGAGAGCGGCAAGCTGGGGGAGATTGTTGAAGTCGAAAGCCATTTTGATTACTTCCGCCCGATTGCTGAAACCAAGCCTGGCCTGCCGCAGGACGGGTCGTTTTACGGCCTTGGCGTGCATACCATGGACCAGATTATCTCCCTGTTTGGCCGCCCGGATCACGTGGCTTACGACATCCGCAGCCTGCGTAATAAAGCCAACCCCGACGACACTTTCGAAGCGCAGCTGTTTTATGGCGATGTAAAAGCGATCGTCAAAACCAGTCATCTGGTGAAAATCGATTACCCAAAATTTATCGTTCACGGCACCAGAGGCTCGTTTATCAAATACGGCATTGACCAGCAGGAAACCAGCCTGAAAGCCAATATTATGCCCGGCGAAACGGGTTTTGCCGCGGATGACTCCCTCGGCGTGATGGAGTACGTCAATGCCGACGGTGTGACGGTCAAAGAAGAGATCGCAGCGGAAATTGGCGACTATGGCCGCGTCTATGATGCGCTCTTTGAAACCATCACCGAAGGGACGCCAAATTACGTCAAGGAATCTGACGTTCTGACCAATCTGGAAATCCTTGAACGGGCGTTTGAGCAGGCCTCTCCTGCTACGGTAACCCTCGCGAAATAAGCAAAAGTGGCTCCTCTGGACTTGTTCATAATTTTTGAACAGAGGAGTCAATTTTCACCCACTATCATCCCAGCGCGAATACGTCCACACTTACTCCATCGAAACGAACTGGGGTGAAAAACAATGATCTTCTTACGCAAAGCTAACGAACGTGGTCACGCAAATCATGGCTGGCTGGACTCATGGCATACCTTCTCGTTTGCTGACTATTACGACCCGAATTTCATGGGCTTCTCGGCACTGCGCGTGATTAACGATGACGTGATTGATGCAGGCCAGGGCTTCGGCACTCACCCGCACAAAGACATGGAAATTTTGACCTATGTGCTCGAAGGTGCCGTGGCACACAAAGACAGCATGGGTAACGAAGAGCAGGTTCCGGCGGGTGAATTCCAGATCATGAGCGCAGGGACCGGTGTACGTCACTCGGAATACAACCCGAGCAAAACGGAAAAACTGCACCTGTATCAAATCTGGATCATTCCAGAAGAAACCGGTATTACGCCGCGCTACGAGCAGCGTCGCTTTGATGCAGAACAGGGCAAACAGCTGGTGCTCTCTCCCGATGCTCGTGATGGCTCGCTGAAAGTACATCAGGATATGGAACTGTATCGCTGGGCGCTGGCGAAAAACGAACAATCTGTGCACCAGATTGCTGCGGAACGCCGCGTGTGGATCCAGGTCGTAAAAGGCGAGGTGAGCATTAACGGCACCAAAGCCACCACTGCCGATGGTCTGGCGATTTGGGATGAGCAGGCGCTATCCATCCATGCCGACAGTGAAAGTGAAATACTGCTTTTCGATCTGCCACCGGTCTGAAGATGCGTCATCCGTTAAGCCGCATCGTCGTTGGCTTAACTCGTAACCCCGGTCGCGTAGATATGTACGCGACCGGGGTTTCACTGCGTCGCCGCCTCGATGCAACTCGAATGATTACGTGTATTTTTTTGATAAAAGGCTAACCCTCACCATTTGACAGGGGAAGGTTGGCCTTTGTCCGTGATAAACTGAGAAAATCTCTCACTCAAGATTTCTCAGGACGATGAAAAAGAAAAGACCCGTACTTCAGGATGTAGCCGATCGCGTCGGTGTGACCAAAATGACGGTCAGCCGCTTTTTGCGTAACCCGGAACAGGTTTCCCTGGCGTTGCGTGGCAAGATTGCCGCTGCTCTCGATGAACTGGGTTATATCCCCAACCGCGCCCCCGATATTCTCTCCAATTCCACCAGCCGCGCGGTCGGTGTCCTGCTTCCTTCCCTGACCAACCAGGTTTTCGCCGAAGTGCTGCGCGGTATCGAAAGCGTCACCGATGCTTACGGTTATCAGACCATGCTTGCGCACTATGGGTACAAACCGGAACTGGAAGAGGAACGTCTTGAATCCATGCTTTCCTGGAACATCGACGGTCTGATTTTAACGGAACGTACTCACACCCCTCGCACGCTCAAAATGATTGAAGTCGCCGGGATTCCGGTCGTCGAGCTGATGGACAGCCAGTCTCCGTGTCTGGATATCGCCGTCGGATTCGACAATTTTGAGGCCGCTCGCCAGATGACTGCCGCCATTCTTGCGCGTGGGCATCGCCACGTCGCCTATCTTGGCGCACGTCTGGATGAACGTACTATCATCAAACAGAAGGGCTACGAGCAGGCCATGCTCGACGCGCATTTAACGCCGTACAGCGTGATGGTGGAGCAATCGTCTTCCTATTCGTCCGGTATTGAGCTGATGCGTCAGGCGCGTCGTGAATATCCGCAGCTCGATGGCATCTTCTGTACCAACGATGACCTGGCGGTTGGCGCTGCGTTTGAATGCCAGCGTTTGGGGCTGAAAATCCCTGATGACATCGCGATAGCCGGTTTCCATGGCCACGATATCGGCCAGGTGATGGAGCCGCGACTGGCGAGCGTCCTGACACCGCGTGAACGCATGGGCCGCATTGGTGCGGAACGCCTGCTGGCGCGCATTCGGGGTGAAGTGGTGACGCCGAAAATGTTAGATTTAGGTTTCACCTTGTCACCAGGTGGATCAATTTAGTCTGACAAGTTTGACCTGGCTCACACTTATTCACTTCACGCACGTTTGGATATTGCTTCTCTTTTGCCCCGGCAGGACAATGTTACCGATAACTGTTACCCGTAACAATTGACTGAGGGACTCTCTTTGAGCACGACGAATCTCGATCACCACGTTTATGTCCTGATGGGCGTTTCCGGTAGCGGTAAATCCGCCGTTGCCAGTGAAGTGGCGCATCAACTTCAGGCCGCATTTCTTGATGGCGACTTCCTTCATCCGCGCAGCAATATCACCAAAATGGCCGCTGGCGAGCCGTTGAATGATGACGACCGCAAGCCGTGGTTGCAGGCGTTGAATGATGCCGCGTTCGCCATGCAGCGCACCAATAAAGTGTCGCTGATTGTCTGCTCCGCGCTGAAAAAGACCTACCGCGATCTGCTGCGTGACGGCAATCCGAATCTCTCTTTCATCTATCTGAAAGGCGATTTCGAGGTGATTGAAAGCCGTCTGAAAGCGCGTAAAGGCCACTTCTTTAAAACTCAGATGCTGGTTACTCAGTTTGACGCGTTGCAGGAACCGGGCGCGGATGAAAGCGATGTCTTGATCGTGGATATCGATCAGCCGCTGGACGGTGTTGTTGCCAGCACCATCGAGGTCATTAATAAAAGGCAGTAAGTTTTGAGTACATTAACGTTAGTTTTGACAGCAGTTGGCTCCGTTTTGCTGCTGCTGTTTTTAGTGATGAAAGCGCGTATGCACGCCTTCGTTGCTTTGATGGTGGTTTCTATTGGTGCAGGTCTCTTTTCCGGCATGCCGCTCGACAAAATCGCAGCGACCATGGAAAAAGGGATGGGAGGCACGCTGGGTTTCCTGGCGATTGTGGTCGCGCTGGGCGCGATGTTTGGCAAGATTTTGCATGAAACGGGCGCGGTCGATCAGATTGCCGTCAAAATGCTCAAGTCCTTTGGTCACAGCCGCGCGCATTATGCGATTGGTCTGGCCGGTCTGATTTGCGCGCTGCCGCTGTTCTTCGAAGTGGCCGTAGTGCTGCTGATTAGCGTGGCGTTCTCGATGGCGCGTCATACCGGAACCAACCTCGTGAAGCTGGTGATCCCGCTGTTTGCGGGCGTGGCGGCCGCGGCGGCGTTCCTGCTGCCTGGGCCTGCGCCGATGCTGCTGGCGTCCCAGATGCACGCTGACTTTGGCTGGATGATCCTGATTGGCCTGTGTGCCGCAATCCCGGGGATGATTATCGCTGGGCCGCTGTGGGGCAATTTCATCAGCCGCTACGTTGAGCTGCACATCCCTGACGATATTACCGAGCCGCATCTTGGCGAAGGCAAAATGCCGTCCTTCGGTTTTAGCCTGGCGCTGATCCTGCTGCCGCTGGTATTGGTCGGGCTGAAAACTATCGCTGCGCGCTTTGTGCCGGTCGGTTCCAGTACCTACGAATGGTTTGAATTTATTGGCCATCCGTTCACCGCGATTCTGGTTGCCTGTCTGGTGGCGATTTATGGCCTGGCGATCCGTCAGGGCATGCCGAAAGACAGAGTCATGGAAATCTGCGGCGCGGCGCTGCAACCGGCGGGCATTATCCTGTTGGTAATTGGTGCGGGCGGCGTGTTCAAGCAGGTGCTGGTGGATTCCGGCGTGGGTCCTGCACTGGGCGAAGCGCTGACCGGGATGGGCTTGCCGATTGCCGTGACCTGCTTCGTGCTGGCGGCCGCGGTGCGCATCATCCAGGGTTCCGCCACCGTGGCGTGTCTGACGGCCGTGGGCCTGGTGATGCCGGTGATTGAACAGCTGAACTACTCCGGCGCGCAGATGGCGGCACTGTCCATCTGTATCGCGGGCGGTTCGATTGTGGTCTCTCACGTGAATGACGCAGGCTTCTGGCTGTTCGGTAAATTTACCGGCGCGACCGAAGCGCAGACCCTTAAAACCTGGACGCTGATGGAGACTATCCTCGGGACGACAGGTGCGATTGTCGGGATGATTGCGTTTACGTTGTTGAGCTAAGGCATCGCAGGTAGAAAGAAAAGGACAACGTGAGTTGTCCTTTTTTTGTTGCCCCTCACTCTGTGGGAGATAGAGAGGAGAGGGTATCGGGCCGCAGAGGTCGTATTTTTGTAGGGTGGCGGCTTTGCCTTTGTTGGTTTTCTCCCTCTCCCATGGGAGAGGGCAGGGGAGAGGGCAGGGGAGAGGGCAGGGGTGAGGGCATCAGAGCGCACCATCCCTCTTTTTAAAGTAGCGCAACGCCCTCTTCAGTGCGCAACCAGCGCGGTGCTTTCAGCGTATCGCTGTAAAATCCCACCAAATCCTGCAGTAAATCGCCCGCCACCCTTTCGTCACGCTCTGACAGTGAGCGCGTTAACAGCAGATGGGTTAAGAGCTGGCAATAACGTCCCAGTTGATCGCTTTCAGGCTCAAAAACGGGCACGTCCAGCGGCAGGTCATCCACCGTCAGGCTTGCTTTTAAATGTTCAGGCACCGGTTCCAGCAGCGTTGGCTGAAGCAGGGCAAGACAGGCAGAAAGCCGTCCGCACAGCGCCATTTTTTGTGCCGGATCTTCGCATTCCACTATCACTTCAGCAAACCTTTCGCAGTTGTCTGCCAGCGCGGTGAAATCGGTGTTGCTATCGAATGGGACGGTAAATAAAGAATGAGAAAAGCTAAGGGTAGTCGTCATATGACAGCCTCTAATGAGATTAATTGACCACCACAGAAGGGACCAACCTTGCTGGTGGTGGACTGAACGGAGTTGGTCCTACCGGCCTCATCAGCTACCGGCGCGTCTTGCGACGCCACCGTCCAGCCCACCATTGAGGTGTAGCTGTCCACGCAATAAAAACGAGTTTTATCGCGGATGAGGATAACAGGGGACCAACCCCGACGCCTGATTTTGCAGGCGTGGCGAGAAGATACTGCTTTGCTGATTGGCTGGCAAGAGAGGCACTGGAAGCACGCTCGCAGAACCTGAAATTAAACCTTAGCGATACAAAAGCCCAGGGGGACGACAGACTTTCAGCGATGGCCTGGGTCCGGCTGTAAATCGCTGAGTCGTTGACCAAAGGCCGGGGCGAGGCGCATGGATGCGCCGAGAGGGCGTGACCTGCATGGATGCAGGATCGCGCCTGACCCGAAGCCGAAGGGAATAAGACGAAGGTATCGCGAAGCGGCGATTTTCTTGCCGGGAGCCGGGATTGTTAGGGGGGCGGCGATGTATGAACCGGTCACATGGGTTACAGATCTGACCGGTTCATACACGATAGCCCCCTTAACACGTTCACCGGTTCCGTCATTCCAGAGAAACACGGATCTGGAGGTGAACGGAATAGACCGCAGAGCCGCATGTTGACCTCACCAAACCCGCAGGCCAACTGATTGTGCGGTCTGATGCCCTCACCCCGGCCCTCTCCCACGGTGAGAGGGAGAAAACATTAAAAAAAGCAACGTGCGTTGCCTTTTGCATTGAGCGGATGCGGTCTGATGCCCTCACCCCAGCCCTCTCCCACGGGAAGAGGGAGAAAACACTAAAAAGGCAACTGACGTTGCCGTTTTGCATTGGGCTTGTGCGGTCTGATGCCTTCAGTCCGACCCTCTCCCACGGGGAGAGGGAGAAAACACTAAAAACGACAACTGTTGTTGCCGTTTGGCATTGGGCTTGTGCGGTCTGATGCCCTCATCCCAGCCCTCTCCCACAGAGAAAGGGAAAACATCACCCCTTCATCCATGCCCGGATCCCATCCAGGAACATCTGCGTCGCCATCATCACCAGAATCAACCCCATCAGGCGCTCCAGCGCATTCACCCCTTTCTCGCCCAGCAGGCGCAAGAACAGCGACGATTGCAGCAAAATAATGAACGTTCCGCCCCAGGCGATCAGCAGGGCGATCACCAGATGGCTCATCTGATTGGGATACTGATGCGACAGCAGCATCAGCGTGGCAAGAATCGTGGGACCGGCGACCAGTGGGATCGCCAGCGGCACGATAAACGGTTCTTCGCCCGCGGGCAGGCCGCTGCTGCTGCCTTCGGCACTGGGGAAAATCATCTTAATGGCGATCAGGAACAGAATAATACCGCCGGATATTGAAACCGTTTCAGCGCGCAGGTTCAGGAACGCGAGGATTTTTTCACCGGCGAACAGGAAGATAAACATCACCAGCAGCGCGATAAGCAACTCGCGGATCATGATCGCCCGACGGCGCTTGGGTTCAGTGTGTTTCAGCACTGACATAAAGATGGGCAGGTTGCCGAGTGGATCCATAATCAGGATCAATAGCACTGCGGCGGAAATGATTTCAGTCATTATTTTTATCCCTGATAAAGCCTGTGGTTTCTGGTGTAATTAGTGGTATTACTGATCGCAGCGCCATCATCGATTAATTTCGCTTGCGACTTTGGCAGCATTTTGTAATGTGAAGCATATCCCAGTTGAATACTGGTTTGCACAAACAGCACACACCTCTGCAGGAAATAATAGATATGAAAAACGTTGGTTTTATCGGCTGGCGCGGTATGGTCGGCTCTGTTCTCATGCAACGCATGGTCGAAGAGCGCGATTTTGACGCCATCCGCCCGGTCTTCTTCTCCACTTCCAGTTCGGGCAAGCTGCGCCCGCGTTCGGCGGCGCGTCTACGGGCACGCTTCAGGACGCCTTTAATCTGGAAGCGCTGAAGGCGCTCGACATTATCGTGACGTGCCAGGGCGGCGATTATACCAACGAAATTTATCCAAAGCTGCGTGAAAGCGGCTGGCAGGGCTACTGGATTGACGCGGCGTCTTCCCTGCGCATGAAAGACGATGCCATCATTATTCTCGACCCGGTTAACCAGGGCGTCATCACCGACGGCCTGAACAACGGCGTAAAAACCTTTGTGGGCGGCAACTGTACCGTCAGCCTGATGCTGATGTCGCTGGGCGGCCTGTTCGCACAGGATCTGGTTGAGTGGGTTTCGGTTGCCACTTACCAGGCGGCTTCCGGTGGCGGTGCGCGTCACATGCGTGAACTGTTGGCGCAGATGGGCCAGCTGCATCATCACGTGGCCGATGAGCTGGCGAACCCGGCTTCAGCCATTCTGGATATCGAACGTAAAGTGACTCAACTGAGCCGCAGCGGCGAGTTGCCGGTCGATAACTTTGGCGTGCCGCTGGCGGGCAGCCTGATCCCGTGGATCGACAAACAGCTTGATAACGGTCAGAGCCGTGAAGAGTGGAAAGGCCAGGCTGAGACCAACAAAATTCTCAATACCTCCACGGCGATCCCGGTTGATGGTCTGTGCGTTCGCGTCGGCGCGCTGCGCTGCCATAGCCAGGCATTCACCCTCAAACTGAAAAAAGATGTGTCGATTCCGACCGTGGAAGAGCTGCTGGCAGCGCACAATCCGTGGGCGAAAGTGGTGCCAAACGACCGCGACATCACCATGCGCGAACTGACGCCTGCGGCTGTTACCGGCACGCTGACCACGCCGGTGGGCCGTCTGCGTAAGCTCAACATGGGGCCGGAGTACTTATCGGCCTTCACCGTCGGCGACCAGCTCCTGTGGGGCGCCGCCGAGCCGCTACGCCGCATGCTACGCCAGCTGGCGTAATAAATTTTTCAACACAGGGGTGATTTTCACCCCTTTTTTTTGCGTACTACATGGAGTAAAAACGCAGATGTCACATTTTTTATCGGGAGTGATGTAGAGCGTTGGCTATGCTTTAAGGGAGATTGAATTCTTACCTGAGGGTGGGACGGAGCAGATTGGACAATTTTGCTGCATCGTTCAGGTCACATTAAAAGTCGTTCCGGAGCGCTTAAATAGGACGACATTAAAAAAACAGGATGAATACCATGTCCGATCGTATTGATAGAGACGTGATAAATGCGCTAATTGCGGGTCATTTTTCCGACCCATTTTCTGTGCTGGGTATGCACCCAACAGAGGTGGGGCTGGAAGTCCGTGCGTTGTTACCTGATGCCACTGAAGTGTGGGTCATTGAACCCAAAACTGGCCGAAAAGTGGGCAAGCTTGAGTGCCTCGACTCGCGCGGTTTCTTTTCTGGCGTGATCCCCCGCCGTAAAAATATCTTCCGTTATCAGCTTGCCGTGCTCTGGCATGGACAAGAAAACCTGATTGACGATCCCTACAGCTTTGGCCCCCCTGATCCAAGAAATGGACGCCTGGCTGCTGTCTGAAGGCACCCATTTACGCCCCTACGAAACGCTGGGCGCACATGCTGATACGATGGACGGCATCACCGGAACGCGTTTTTCCGTGTGGGCACCCAACGCGCAGCGCGTCTCGGTTGTGGGTCAGTTCAACTACTGGGATGGCCGCCGCCACCCGATGCGTCTGCGTCGTGAGTCCGGCATCTGGGAACTGTTCATCCCCGGCGCGCACAATGGCCAGCTGTATAAGTTCGAGATGATCGATGCCCACGGCAAGCTGCGGGTCAAAGCCGATCCGTATGCCTTTGAAGCACAAATGCGCCCGGCCACCGCCTCGCTGATTTGCGGGCTGCCGGAGAAAGTCGTTCAGAGCGAAGAGCGCAAACAGGCGAATAATTTTGATGCGCCGATTTCGATTTACGAAGTACATCTGGGCTCATGGCGTCGTCATACCGACAATAATTTCTGGCTGAGCTATCGGGAACTGGCGGATCAGCTGGTGCCGTACGCCAAATGGATGGGCTTTACCCATCTGGAACTGCTGCCGATTAATGAACACCCGTTCGACGGTAGCTGGGGCTATCAGCCCACGGGGCTTTACGCGCCAACGCGCCGTTTCGGGACGCGCGATGATTTCCGCTATTTCATCAACGCCGCCCACGCCGCCGGATTGAGCGTCATTCTCGACTGGGGTGCCGGGTCATTTCCCGTCCGATGATTTTGGTCTTTCGGAATTTGACGGCACCGATTTGTACGAACACAGCGATCCGCGCGAAGGTTATCATCAGGACTGGAATACCCTGATTTATAACTACGGGCGTCGCGAAGTGGCGAACTATCTGGTCGGCAATGCGCTGTACTGGATTGAACGCTTTGGTATTGACGCATTGCGCGTGGATGCGGTGGCGTCGATGATTTATCGCGATTACAGCCGCAAAGAGGGCGAGTGGATCCCGAATGAGTACGGCGGCCGTGAAAACCTCGAAGCCATTGAATTCCTGCGCAACACGAACCGTATTCTCGGCGAGCAGGTGCCGGGAGCGGTGACGATGGCGGAAGAGTCGACCGATTTCCCTGGCGTGTCGCGTCCACCGTCAATGGGCGGGCTGGGCTTCTGGTACAAGTGGAATCTTGGCTGGATGCACGACACGCTGGATTATTTCAAGCTCGATCCCGTGTTCCGTAAGTATCACCACGACAAACTCACTTTCGGGATGCTCTACAACAACACCGAAAACTTCGTGCTGCCGCTGTCGCACGATGAAGTGGTCCACGGTAAGAAATCGATTCTCGACCGCATGCCGGGCGACGCATGGCAAAAATTTGCCAACCTGCGCGCCTACTACGGCTGGATGTTTGCCTTCCCGGGTAAAAAACTGCTGTTTATGGGCAATGAGTTTGCTCAGGGACGGGAGTGGAATCACGACTCCAGCCTCGACTGGCATCTGCTGGAAGGCGGCGACAACTGGCACCACGGCGTGCAACGTCTGGTGCGCGATCTCAACCTGACCTATCGCCATCACAAAGCCCTGCACGAGCTGGATTTTGATTCGTACGGGTTTGAATGGCTGGTGGTGGATGACCACGAGCGCTCGGTGTTTATTTTTGTGCGTCGCGACAGTGCGGGCAATGAAATCATTGTGGCCAGTAACTTTACGCCTGTGCCGCGCCCGCATTATCGCTTTGGTATTAATCAGCCAGGTAAATGGCGCGAAATCCTCAATACCGACTCCAGCCATTATCACGGTAGCAACGCGGGCAATGCGGGTGCGGTTCACAGCGATGAATATGAAAGTCATGGCCGACCCAACTCGTTAAGCCTCACGCTGCCACCGCTGTCCACCATTTGGCTCGTCCGGGAGGGTGAATGACCCAACTCACGGTAGGAAAACCCGCACCGCTCGGCGCCAGTTTTGACGGCAAAGGGGTGAATTTCACCCTCTTTTCCGCCCATGCGGAGCGGGTAGAACTCTGTGTGTTTGACCGCGAAGGCAACGAATATCGCTACGATCTGCCTGCGCGGGAAGGGGATATCTGGCACGGCTATCTTGAAGACGGCAAGCCAGGGTTGCGTTACGGTTTTCGCGTCCATGGCCCCTGGCAGCCTGAGCACGGGTTGCGCTTCAATCCGGCTAAATTACTGCTCGACCCCTGCGCGCTGCGCGTGGAAGGCGATGTCAAAGACGATCCCCTTTTCCTGGATGGCGAACAGCAGCCCGATCCCCGCGATAGCGCAGCCATTGCGCCCAGAAGCGTGGTTGTGAGCGATGTGTATGACTGGGAAGGCGACAGCTCACCCGACATTCCGTGGGGCAACACGGTGATTTACGAGGCCCACGTAAAAGGGCTGACGTATCTGCACCCGGCGATCCCGAAAGAGATCCGCGGCACCTACAAGGCGCTCGGCCATCCGGTGATGATTGCCTATCTTCAACATCTCGGCATCACCTCGCTTGAACTCTTGCCGATCTGGCATTTTGCCAGCGAGCCGCGTTTGCAGCGGCTTGGGCTGACCAATTACTGGGGCTATAACCCGCTGGCGATGTTTGCCCTTGATCCGCGCTACGCCTCGCATCCCGAGAGAGCGCGCGACGAGTTTCGTGATGCCGTAAAAGCGCTGCATCAGGCGGGTATTGAGGTGATTCTGGACGTGGTGCTGAACCACAGCGCGGAGCTGGATCTCGACGGACCGACGCTCTCGCTGCGCGGAATCGATAACCGTAGCTATTATTGGATCAGGGAAGATGGCGATTATCACAACTGGACCGGCTGCGGTAACACCCTCAATCTCAGTCATCCGGCAGTGGCGGAGTATGCGCACGCGTGCCTGAAATACTGGGTTGAGACTTTCCATATCGACGGTTTCCGCTTCGATCTGGCTTCGGTGATGGGCAGAACGCCGTCGTTCAGCCAGCAGGCGCCGTTGCTTGAGGCGATTAAAAACTGTCCGGTGCTCTCGCGCGTGAAGCTGATCGCTGAACCGTGGGACATCGGTGAAGGCGGCTATCAGGTGGGGAATTTCCCGCCGCCATTTGCGGAGTGGAACGATCATTTCCGCGATGCGACGCGCCGTTTTTGGCTCGAAAGAAGTTTGTCGCTGGGTGAGTTTGCCGGACGATTTTCCGCCTCCAGCGATGTGTTTAAGCGTCAGGGGCGAAAACCGTTCTCCACGGTCAATCTGGTGACGGCGCACGACGGATTTACCCTTCGCGACTGCGTTTGTTTCAATCAGAAACACAATGAGGCGAACGGTGAGGAAAATCGCGATGGCACTAACAATAACCACAGTTTCAATCATGGTATAGAAGGGTTAGGCGGCAGTCAGGATGTCATCGAGCGGCGACGCGCCAGCGTCCATGCGCTTCTGACAACATTGCTGCTTTCACAGGGGACGCCGATGTTGTTGGCCGGTGATGAACAGGGTCACAGTCAGCACGGCAACAACAATGCGTATTGTCAGGATAACCCCTTAACCTGGCTCGACTGGGAACAGGCGAATAGCGGACTCACGCATTTCACGGCGGCGCTGATTCAGCTTCGCCAGCGCATTCCCGCACTCACTGCGGATACGTGGTGGGAAGAGGGTGACGGTAACGTCCGCTGGTTAAATAAAGATGCGCAGCCGTTGAGCGCGCCAGAGTGGCAGAACGGTATTCCGTGCCTGCAAATCCTGCTTTCGGATAACTGGCTCATCACGTTTAACGCGACGCAAGATGTCGTTGAAATTGTTTTACCTGACGGGGAGTGGCGCGCCATTCCTCCTTTTGCTGGAGAGGATAATCCGGTAGTGGCGGCTGTCTGGCACGGGCCTGCGCACGGAGTGTGTGTATTCCAAAGATGATAAAAAAGGAGTTAGTCATGGTTAGATTAGAGAAGAACGATCCCTTGATGTTAGCGCGCCAGTTGCCCTTAAAAACGGTTGCGCTGATTCTTGCCGGTGGACGTGGTACCCGTCTAAAAGATTTGACCATCAAGCGTGCTAAGCCTGCCGTTCACTTTGGTGGTAAGTTCCGCATTATTGATTTTGCATTGTCGAACTGCCTTAACTCCGGTATTCGCCGTATCGGTGTCATCACTCAGTATCAGTCGCACACGCTGGTGCAGCACATCCAGCGCGGCTGGTCATTCTTCAGCGAAGAGATGAACGAGTTTGTCGATCTGCTTCCGGCCCAGCAGCGCGTTCACGGTGAAAACTGGTATCGCGGCACGGCGGATGCGGTCACGCAAAACCTCGACATCATTCGTCGCTACGGCGCGGAATACATCGTTATCCTTGCGGGTGACCATATTTATAAGCAGGACTACTCGCACATGCTGATCGACCACGTCGAAAAAGGGGCGCGTTGCACCGTCGCGTGTCTGCCGGTGCCCGTTGCTGAGGCGACGGCGTTTGGCGTGATGGACGTGGACGAAAACGATCTCATTATTGATTTCGTCGAAAAACCGGCGAATCCGCCGACCATGCCGTCAGACCCGACCAAATCGCTCGCCAGCATGGGTATCTATATCTTTGATGCAGAATACCTTTACGACCTGCTGGAAGAGGACGACAAAGACGAGAACTCCAGTCACGACTTTGGCAAAGACATCATCCCGAAAATTACCAAAGCTGGCATGGCTTATGCACATCCCTTCCCGTTGTCCTGTGTGCAGTCTGACCCAACAGCAGAACCGTACTGGCGCGACGTCGGCACGCTTGAAGCGTACTGGAAAGCGAACCTGGATTTAGCGTCTGTGACGCCTGAGCTGGATATGTATGACCAGAACTGGCCGATTCGCACGCATATGGAATCGCTCCCGCCCGCGAAATTCGTGCAGGACCGTTCCGGAAGCCACGGCATGACCCTGAACTCGCTGGTGTCGGGGGGCTGTATTATTTCCGGTTCAGTCGTTGTGCAATCAGTGCTGTTCCCGCGTGTGCGGATCAATTCCTTCTGCAATATTGATTCGTCAGTATTGCTGCCGGATGTGTGGATCGGGCGTTCGTGCCGATTGCGTCGCTGCGTCATTGACCGCGCCTGTATTATCCCGGAAGGCATGGTGATTGGCGAAAATGCGGAAGAAGACGCGCGTCGTTTCTACCGCTCAGAAGAGGGCATTGTACTGGTCACGCGTGAAATGCTGCGCAAACTGCAGATCAAACAGGAGCGATGATGCAGGTTTTACATGTCTGTTCAGAGATGTTCCCGCTGCTGAAAACGGGCGGGTTGGCGGATGTGCTCGGCGCATTACCAGCGGCACAAATTGCAGAGGGCATCGACACGCGCGTGTTGTTGCCCGCTTTCCCTGATATTCGTCGTGGCATTCCCGACGCGCAGGTGGTGAGCCGTCGCGACACGTTCGCCGGGCGCATCACCCTGCTGTTTGGACATTACAATGGCGTCGGTATTTACCTGATTGACGCGCCGCACCTTTACGATCGTCCAGGGAGTCCGTACCACGACACGAACTTATTCGCTTATACCGACAACGTGCTGCGTTTTGCGCTGCTCGGTTGGGTCGGGGCGGAAATGGCGACCGGTCTGGACCCGTTCTGGCGTCCGGATATTGTCCATGCGCACGACTGGCACGCCGGTCTTGCACCGGCTTACCTCGCGGCGCGTGGCCATCCGGCAAAGTCGGTCTTCACGGTGCACAACCTGGCGTATCAGGGCATGTATTATGCCCATCACATGAATGAAATCGATCTGCCATGGTCGTTCTATAACATGCACGGCCTGGAGTTTAACGGGCAGATTTCGTTCCTGAAGGCTGGACTGTATTACGCCGATCATATTACGGCGGTCAGCCCGACGTATGCCCGCGAAATCACCGAGCCGGAGTTTGGATATGGGATGGAAGGGTTGCTGCGTCAACGCCAGCGTGAAGGACGCCTGACGGGCATTCTGAACGGTGTGGACGAAAATATCTGGAACCCGGAAACCGATCTTTTGCTGGCATCGCGCTTTAACCGTGATTCGGTTGAAGACAAGGCCGAGAACAAACGGCAACTGCAAGTGGCGATGGGACTTAAAGTGAACGACAAAGTCCCGCTGTTTGCGGTGGTGAGCCGTCTCACTAGCCAGAAAGGGCTGGATTTGGTGCTCGAAGCACTCCCTGGATTGCTGGAGCAGGGCGGCCAACTGGCGCTTCTTGGCGCGGGCGATCCGGTATTGCAGGAAGGTTTCCTTGCTGCTGCCGCGGAACACCCGGGGCAAGTCGGTGTGCAGATTGGTTATCACGAAGCGTTCTCCCATCGCATTATGGGCGGTTCCGACGTGATCCTTGTGCCGAGCCGCTTTGAACCGTGTGGCTTAACGCAGCTCTACGGATTGAAATACGGCACGCTGCCGTTAGTACGACGCACGGGTGGGCTGGCGGATACGGTGTCCGACACCTCGCTTGAGAATCTGGCGGACGGCATCGCCACCGGATTTGCATTTGAAGACAGCAATGCCTGGTCGCTGCTACGGGCGATTCGGCGGGCATTTGTATTATGGTCGCGTCCCTCTTTGTGGCGTTTCGTGCAACGCCAGGCGATGGCGATGGATTTTAGTTGGCACGTTGCGGCGCAGTCCTACCGCGATCTTTATCAACGCTTGAAGTCGTAAGGCGGAGTTACTGATATGAATGCACCATTTAGTTATGCATCCCCGACGCTCAGCATCGAGGCATTAAAACATTCCATCGCCTACAAGCTGATGTTTACGATCGGGAAAGATCCCGTGATCGCCAACAAACACGAGTGGCTCAACGCCACGCTGTTTGCGGTGCGTGACCGTCTGGTGGAACGCTGGCTGCGCTCTAACCGCGCCCAGCTGTCACAGGAAACGCGTCAGGTGTATTACCTGTCGATGGAGTTTTTGATTGGTCGCACTCTTTCCAACGCGCTGTTATCGCTCGGTATTTATGACGATGTCAAAAACGCACTGGAAGAGATGGGGTTAGATTTAGAAGAGTTGATCGACGAAGAGAACGACCCCGGTTTAGGCAACGGCGGTTTGGGGCGTCTGGCGGCCTGTTTTCTTGACTCGCTGGCCACGCTGGCGCTGCCTGGGCGCGGGTACGGCATTCGCTACGATTACGGTATGTTCAAGCAAAATATCGTCGACGGGCGTCAGAAAGAGTCACCGGATTACTGGCTGGAATACGGCAACCCGTGGGAATTCAAACGCCACAACACGCGCTATAAAGTGCGGTTTGGCGGGCGTGTTCAGCTCGAAGGTAAAAAGAGCCGCTGGCTCGAAACCGAAGAGATCCTGGCGGTGGCCTACGACCAGATTATCCCTGGCTACGACACCGATGCGACCAACACATTGCGTCTGTGGAACGCGCAGGCCAGTAGCGAAATCAACCTCGGTAAATTCAACCAGGGCGATTACTTCGCGGCGGTGGAGGATAAAAACCACTCCGAAAACGTCTCGCGCGTGCTCTATCCGGATGATTCCACCTATTCCGGGCGCGAACTGCGGCTGCGTCAGGAGTATTTCCTGGTGTCGTCGACCATCCAGGATATTCTCAACCGCCACTATCAGTTGCACAAAACCTACGACAATCTGGCAGAAAAAACGGCGATTCACCTCAACGACACCCACCCGGTGCTGTCCATTCCAGAGCTGATGCGCCTGCTGATGGATGAGCATAAATTTAGCTGGGAAGAGGCATTTGAAGTCACCTGCCAGGTCTTCTCCTACACCAACCACACGTTGATGAGCGAAGCGCTGGAAAGCTGGCCTGTCGATATGCTCGGCAAAATCCTGCCGCGCCATCTGCAGATCATCTTTGAAATTAACGACTACTTCCTGAAAACGTTGCAGGAACAGTACCCCGAAGATACCGGCTTGCTGAGCCGCACGTCGATCATTGATGAATCCAACGGGCGTCGCGTGCGCATGGCGTGGCTGGCGGTGGTCGTCAGTCATAAAGTGAACGGGGTGTCTGAACTACACTCGAATCTGATGGTGCAATCGCTGTTTGCCGATTTCGCGAAAATCTTCCCGATGCGTTTCTGCAACGTGACGAACGGCGTCACGCCGCGCCGCTGGCTGGCGCTGGCGAACCAGCCGTTGTCGGAAGTGCTGGACGAAAATATTGGTCGCACGTGGCGAACCGATCTCAGCCAACTGAGCGAACTCGAACAGCACATGGATTTCCCGCTGGTGAACAAAGCGGTGCGTGATGCCAAGCTACTGAACAAAAAACGCTTAGCCGTTTACATGGCGCAGCATCTGAACGTGGTCGCGAACCCAAAAGCGCTGTTCGACGTGCAGATTAAACGTATCCACGAGTACAAACGTCAGCTGATGAACGTGCTGCATGTGATTACGCGCTACAACCGCATTAAGGCCGATCCGACGGCCGAATGGGTGCCGCGCGTGAATATTTTTGCCGGAAAAGCCGCCTCGGCGTACTACATGGCAAAACACATTATTCACCTCATCAATGATGTCGCAAAAGTGATCAACAACGATCCGCAGATTGGCGATAAACTGAAGGTTGTGTTTATTCCAAACTACAGCGTGAGTCTGGCACAGCTGATCATTCCGGCGGCGGATCTCTCCGAACAGATTTCGCTGGCGGGTACGGAAGCGTCCGGAACCAGTAACATGAAGTTTGCACTGAACGGGGCGTTGACGATCGGCACGCTGGATGGTGCAAACGTGGAGATGCTGGAGCACGTTGGAGCGGATAACATCTTTATCTTTGGTAACACGGCGGAAGAAGTGGAAGAACTGCGTAAGCAGGGCTATAAACCGCGTGATTACTACGAGCAGGATGAAGAGCTGCGCGAAGTGCTAACGCAAATCGCCACCGGCGTGTTCAGCCCCGAAGAGCCTGGTCGCTACCGTGACCTGGTCGATTCGCTGATTAACTTTGGCGATCATTATCAGGTGCTGGCGGATTTCCGCAGCTACGTGGACTGTCAAGAAAAGGTGGACGAGCTTTATCGCCATCAAGAGGAGTGGGCCGCCAAAGCGATGCACAACATCGCCAATATGGGTTATTTCTCATCGGACAGAACCATCAAAGAGTATGCCGAGAAGATCTGGCATATTGATCCGGTGAGGTTATAAACCGCTTACCCTCTTCCCTTAGGGGAGAGGGGCTGCTCAGCGCTGTTTTATAGGGCTGGCACACCGCACAGAAGTAAAAGCAAAAAGGCAACGTAAGTTGCCTTTTTTAATGTTTTCTCCCGCTCCACTATGAAAGCCAGTAGGAGAAGATCTGGGTCTGCGCCTTCCCCAGTGGGCGATTTCAGCTTTGCTCCAGCTCCCGGGGGGAAGGCGATCTCAGCTTTGCTTCTGCTCCCAGTGGGAAAGCGATCTCAGTATTGCTCCCTCTCCCTGTGGGAGAGGGTTGGGGTGAGGGCATCAGACCGCACCGACTCAGGACGCTAACGACAGCTCACCCTTTCCCGCATTTTGCGCCAGCCATTGCGCTACGCGAGACTGCTGCTCGGCATCAAGCCACATCCCTTCTTTGGTACGACGCCAGATTGCATCGTCCAGGCGACGCACCCATTCGTGTTCAACCAGATAACGCAACTCTGCTTCATAAAGCTCATGCCCAAAATGCTCGCCCAGATCGGCAATACTTTGCGCTTCACCGAGGATCAGCTCGGTATTGCTGCCATAGGTGCGTGCGAAGTGGCGGGCCATCGATTCGGTAATGAACGGATAGCGGCGGCGCAGTTTTGCGGCGTAATCATCGCGGTTGCTGCCGATGTCTCCGCCAGGCAGCGTTGCGCCTTTCGTCCAGGCCGGACCGATATTTTTGTAGTACGGCGTCAGTTTTTCCAGCGCATGTTCAGCCAGCTTACGGTAGGTCGTCAGTTTACCGCCAAATACCGACAGCAGCGGTGCCTGGCCATCCACGTCGTGAATATCCAGCGTGTAGTCACGGGTGATTGCCTGCGGTGAATCTGACTCATCATCGCACAGCGGACGCACGCCAGAGTAAGTCCAGACCACGTCATCACGCCCCAGCTGTTTCTTGAAGTGCGCGTTGTACACCTTCAGCAAATAGCCAATTTCATTCTCGTCGATCTCGACGTTTTTCGGATCGCCGTTGTACTCCACGTCAGTGGTACCAATGATAGAGAAATCATCCATCCACGGAATAACAAACACGATGCGCTTATCTTCGTTTTGCAGGATGTAAGCCTGTTTCTGGGTATGCGCACGTGGAACGACGATGTGGCTGCCTTTGATCAGGCGAATACCGTATGGGGAGGGCAGATGCATACCGTCGTCGAAGAACTGTTTCACCCACGGGCCGGTGGCGTTGACCAGACCGCGCGCCTGCCAGCTGAATTTCTCGCCGGTATCAATATCTTCGGCATCGACAATCCACAGGCCGTTTTCACGGCGAGCGGCGGTCGCACGGGTGCGGGTTTTCACTTCACCCTCTTTCTTCACCACCATCTGCGCATTCGCGAGTACGAGGCGGGCATCGTCCACCCAACAGTCGGAATATTCGAAACCGCGCACGATTTCCGGTTTCAGCACCGAATCTGCGCCAAAACGCAAACCGGTAGAGGCGGGAAGACTGGTGCGTTTACCCAGATGATCGTACATAAACAGACCGATACGAATCATCCACGCGGGGCGCAAATGCGGGCGATGAGGCAGGCGGAAACGCATCGGAATCGCCAGATGCGGAGCCATTTTAAGTAAAACTTCACGCTCGGCCAGCGCTTCGCTGACCAGACGGAATTCGTAGTGTTCCAGGTAGCGCAGGCCGCCGTGGATCAGTTTGGAGCTGGCGGACGATGTCGCACAGGCGAGATCGTTGGCTTCCAGCATCAATACAGATAAACCGCGTCCTGCGGCATCTGCCGCGATGCCGGCACCGTTGATGCCGCCGCCTATCACAATCAGATCTTTGGTTTCCATGTCACCCTCATGCACTTTCGTTAAAGCTCATAAATGTTCGATATCGCTCATAATAGCAAAGGAACGCGTTTTTGGTAACATCAAAAAAACAATTTTGAGTGATAGAGATAACATAATGGCGTTTAGCCGCCGCCAGGACGTACACTACGCGGTAAAATAGTGCGGTCTGATGCCCTCACCCCAGCCCTCTCCCACGGAGATAGCGGGCAGATTTCCTCTACCCGGGTGTATTTTTCTCCCTGGAGGAGAGGGTAACGTCGCACCAACCTGAATAATGAAAAGAGAAAACCATGGATCAATTTGAATGCATTAACGTTGAAGAAGCCCATCAGAAAATGCATCAGGGAAAGGCGGTGTTGGTGGATATCCGCGATCCGCAAAGCTACGCGATGGGACATACGCCGGGTGCGTTCCACCTGACGAACGACACCCTGGGCGCGTTTATGCGCGATAACGATTTTGAAACGCCAGTGATGGTGATGTGTTATCACGGCAACAGCAGCAAAGGCGCAGCACAGTATCTGCTCCAGCAGGGATACGACGCGGTCTACAGTGTTGATGGTGGCTTTGACGCCTGGCATCGCCATTTCCCGGCGGAAGTTGAGCACGCGTTTGGGGGCTAAAACCTCTATACTGTCCCCCTTTGTGTGGAACTAAGCGACTGCCGCCCATGTTGATGATTACCTCTTTTACCAATCCGCGCGTCGCTCAGGCGTTTGTCGATTACATGGCGACGCAGGGCGTCGTTCTGACGATCCAGCAGCATACGCAAACTGACGTCTGGCTGGCGGATGAAAGCCAGGCTGAGCGCGTGAATGCTGAGCTGGCGCGTTTCCTTGAGAATCCCGCCGACCCGCGTTATCTGGCTGCGAGCTGGACCACCGGCCATATGGACAGCGGATTGCATTATCAGCGCTTCCCTTTCTTTGCCACCGTGCGCGAACGCGCAGGGCCGTTTACGCTGCTGCTGATGGCGGCCTGCATTCTGGTGTTTATCATCATGAACGTGGTCGGTGACCAACCTGTGATGATCGCCCTGGCGTGGCCGTACGGTCCAGCAGTGCAATACGACGTCTGGCGCTACTTTACTCACGCGCTGATGCATTTCTCGGTTCTGCATATTCTCTTTAACCTGCTGTGGTGGTGGTATCTCGGCGGCGCAGTTGAGAAACGACTCGGCAGCGGCAAGCTGATTGTGATCACCCTTATCAGCGCCTTGCTCAGTGGCTATGTGCAGCATAAGTTTAGCGGCCCGTGGTTTGGCGGTTTGTCGGGCGTGGTGTACGCCTTGATGGGATATGCCTGGCTTCGCGGTGAGCGTGACCCGGAAAGTGGCATTTATATGCAGCGCGGTTTGATAACCTTTGCATTAATATGGCTAATTGCCGGATGGTTTGATCTGTTTGGTATGTCTATCGCGAACGGGGCGCATGTCACCGGGCTGGCCGTTGGGCTGGCGATGGCCTTCGCTGATACGCTGAATGCGCGAAAACGAACATAATTCCAGGGATATTTCATGAAACAGACACAGCGACATGACGCCATAATCGAACTGGTTAAAAAACAGGGATACGTCAGCACCGAAGAGTTGGTTGAGCAATTTGCCGTTAGCCCGCAGACCATCCGCCGTGATTTGAACGATCTGGCCGACCAGAACCGAATTTTGCGCCATCACGGCGGTGCGGCTTTGCCCTCCAGCTCGGTGAACACGTCATGGCACGACCGTAAAGCGACGCAAACGGCCGAGAAAGAGCGCATTGCCCATAAAGTGGCAAGCCAAATTCCTAACGGCGCGACGCTGTTTATCGATATCGGGACCACGCCAGAAGCGGTGGCGCATGCGCTGCTCAACCATGAAAATCTGCGCATCGTGACGAACAACCTGAACGTGGCCAATACGCTGATGCAGAAAGAAGATTTCCGCATCATTCTGGCAGGTGGCGAATTGCGTAGCCGCGACGGTGGAATTATCGGTGAGGCGACGCTCGACTTTATCTCTCAGTTCCGCCTCGATTTCGGCATTCTGGGGATCAGCGGCATCGACAGCGACGGTTCGTTGCTGGAGTTTGATTATCACGAAGTCCGCACCAAACGCGCGATTATCGACAATTCCCGCCACGTTATGCTGGTGGTGGATCACTCCAAGTTTGGGCGTAATGCGATGGTGAACATGGGCAGCATCAGCATGGTGAATGCGGTATATACCGATGTGATGCCGCCAGCGGGCGTGTTGCAGGTGATTAAAGATAACAACGTGCAATTAGAGCTGTGCTGAAGTCAAAGCAAAACGGCAACCTGAGGTTGCCGTTTTTGGTTTTGCTCCCGAGTCTCTTGGGTGAGGGACGGGCGCATCAGGCACAGCACCCGAAAAACAGAACGGCACCGAAACTGCCTTTTTGATGTTTGCTCCCTCTACCAGTGGATGAGGGCATCAGGCATCATTACCCTCGCAGACCGCAGACCGCAGACCGCAGACCGCAGACCGCAGACCGCAGACCGCAGACCGCAGACCGCAGACCGCAGACCCTAAACTCCATACCCCATCATTTTAAGCAGCTGTTGCGCATGCTGCACGGCATCCTGCCGATGCGCCACGCCCAGTTTCTGATATAAGTTGCGAATGTGCGTTTTGATGGTGGTCGCCGCGACGGCCAGTTCACCCGCAATTTGCTCATTGCTGTAGCCAGAATAAATCAGCCCCAGGACCTGCCATTCACGCTGCGTCAGCGGGCTGGTGCGGATCAGTTCCGGCACTTCCGGGTGCGTCAGCAGGCGTTCGACAAAGTTCTCATCAAAGTGCGCGAATTTATGTCGATGATGCTGATTTATCTCACGCAAAATACGCTGGGCGCGGTGCTGGTCCAACTCCGGCAACGTATTGAGCTGAATCAGCTGGCGCAGCTGCTGCGCCATGACTTCGCCTTCAATCACAAAGTGGCTGATAAAACCGGTACGATTTGCTAATTGCAGCGCCTCCAGCAGCACACGCTGGGCATCATTTTTACGCCCTGCCTGCCAGTAAAGCTGATTGAGCAGCAGCAGGTTGCGGTTGAGATCGCTCATCAGACGCAGGCTGCGGGCATTTTCATTCAACTCTTCCAGCACGATTTCTGCGGGTTCAAAGTCTCCCAGCAGGATCTGCACACGGGCAATATTGCGCCACTGGCTTTGCAGGAAGTGGTTGTTGGCAAACTCGGGTTTTGGCGTTTGTCGCAGCCAGTTGGCGGCTGATTTTTTATCGCCGATCATTTGCCAGTAAATCACCCGCACTTTATCGGCGTTAGACACCCAGTCGCTATGGTACTGACCGTTGCCGAGCAAGTTTTCCAGACGATTAAGATGGTTGCGGGCGTTATCCAGATCGCCACGTGCCAGCGAACACTGCACCAGCAGCGCCAGGCATTGCAGCTGCTGCTGTGGTTGAAACGCGGAAAGCACTTCGACACCGTGACGGGCGGAGCTTTCGGCCTCATCCAGACGCGACCACGCCCACAAAAGCTGAGCGCGAATGCGTAACAAGAACTCATGCATCGGCAGCTGTTCCAGGTGCTGATCGTGAATCAGCTGGAACGCTTTTTCCTGCGTCTCCCAGGCCGCTTGCAGGAACCCTTGCGCGAATAAAATTTCGCTTTGCTGGATCATGCTCCACAAAGCGTAATGCCAGATATCGTGGCGGCGAGCCATCTGTTCCGTTTGCTGCATCAGCGCCAGGGAACGGCTGAGATCGCCTTTACAGTGAAGCACTTCGCCGTGTACCGACGTGGCGACAATTCGGCTGTAGAAGTTGGCCAGCGGCAGTTCATCCAGGGCGATCATCGAAAGGCGTTCGGCCTCTTCCGGATCGCCATCGTTAATCGCGACCTGCGCACGCAAGGCGTTAAATTCGCCGTGCAGCGTGGGATCCATTTCACCCTTCATCTCTTGTTCGGCGCGCGCCAGCAGCAGGTTCACTTCGCTGTAGCGGTGCTGGCTTTGCATCAGCCAGGCCTGCAGAAGCACCAGACGCGGATTTTCCAGCAGGCTTTCCCACGGCAACGCGCGCAACGACTCTTCGAGCAGCGTCAGTTCGCTATGGTTAAACAAGCCCCATGCGTGGTTGAGTAAAATATCGCGCAGCATATTCGCGTCGCCCGCGGCCAGCGCATGATGAATGGCTTCGCTCGGGAAGCCCTGCGCCATCCAGCTTTCTGCGGCTGCGCGGTGAACTTCTGGTAATTCTGTGGCCAGTTCCCACTGGCAGCGCTGACGCAGGAAGCTGCCAAAAAGCGGGTGAAAGCTGAACCATTCGCCAGAGTCATCCATGCGTTGCAGGAACAGGCCCTGACGTTCAATTTCTTCGAGGCGCATTTGCCCGTTGTCTTCGCCGGTAACACGCACAATGAGCGCATCGTTCATCGAACGCAGCAGCGAGCTTTTCAGCAAGAACTGACGAGTGACGGGATCGACGCTGTCCAGAACTTCATCGACCAGATAATCGGATAAATGGCTGGCGTTAATGCCTGACAGGCGACGCGCTGATTGATGCGTCGGGCTGTTATTTTGTCGCGCAGAGAGGGCGATCAGCTGTAATGCGGTGGCCCAGCCCGCGACGTCATCGCACAGGCGGCTGCTTTCTGCGGCTTCAATGGGCGAGCTGAGACGGCAGTCAAAAAACTGTTTGGCTTCCTGATGGTTAAAAGAAAGCTGTTGGCTGCCGACTTCCAGCAGCTGATCGCGTACGCGCAGGTTAGCGATACCCAACTGCGGCAAGTTACGTGACAGCACGACCAGCGTCAGGTTTTCCGGCTGATGGCGCAGGAAGAAGCGCATGGATTCATGGATGACCGGGTTGGTGATCAGATGATAATCATCAATCACCAGATAAAGCGGGCGATGCCATTCGGCAAGTTCGATAAAGAGCTGAGCGAAAAGCGACGAGAGACTTGCGTACTGGCGCTTTTGCACCATGATTTCGCTGGTGACGCAGTGCCCGTTTGTGGCCTGCTGAATGGCAGCAATCAAATAGCTGGCGAAACGTTCTGTTTGGTTATCCCCTTCATCAAGAGAGTACCAACCTAAATCGCTTTTGCCGGAGGCCCACTGAGAAATGAGCGTCGTTTTTCCATAGCCTGCAGGGCTCGTTACCAGCGCCAGTCGGAAATTATTCGCGCCGGAAAGTTTCGCCAACAGACGTTCGCGGACCACAGTATGGTCAAGACGAACCGGGCGACTTAATTTGGACGGAATCAACATAAGTTTTCACTTCACTGTGGGGGAAACGAGGAAATCGATTTTTTTTGCGCTTCGTAATTAATAGATATAAGGTCGGCCAGAAAGAGAACTATTGCAAGTTATGTCCGTGTTTTCTGTGCCTTAATTTGCACTCTGTCACAAATTTATTTTGATCGGGGTGGGAACTTTTCGATATGCCCTATAAACCGCGTGGATGCTGGCTTGTATGCATTTAGTGCGGTTAAACTGAAATCGGTTTCAGTCAGCCTGATATTGCGCAAAGGAATAAATATTCTGTGTGACGGCGTCGATAAAATAACGTGCCTGAATAATTACAAAAGTCATAAATATTATTTCACGTAAACATTTATTTCTGGGTCAATTAATTTCGACCGAAACTGCATTTCATTTTTTTGACACTCTTCCGATTTATCCTGACGCCGAATGGGCACACTCGTTCTATGCTCAAGAGTGGCCTTGATCACACTTTAGCGCTCATCCCTGCTACTCCTCCCTGTCTAATCCCCGTCAGGAGGAGGAAGAGAAAACATGAGCCAGGCACACTAGCGCCAATATCGTTACTTTATCTACAGGATGCCGATTCCCTATGTCACAGCCTACCTTCAATAAAGATCACTTTCAGGCAGCCCTGACGCGTCAGTGGCAGCGTTTTGGTTTGCACGCGGCAGAAGACATGACGTCTCATCAGTGGTGGCAGGCAGTGAGCGGTGCGCTGGCTGAATTGCTCAGCGCGCAGCCCGTGGCGAAGCCAGTGAAAAACCAGCGTCACGTTAACTACATCTCCATGGAGTTCCTGATTGGTCGTCTGACCGGGAATAACCTGCTCAATCTTGGCTGGTATCAGGAGGTGAGCGAAGTGCTCAACGAGCACAATATCCATCTGACTGATTTGTTGGAAGAAGAGACCGATCCGGGGCTGGGTAACGGTGGGCTAGGACGTCTGGCGGCGTGTTTCCTGGATTCCATGGCGACCGTGGGACAATCCGCGACGGGCTATGGTCTGAACTATCAATACGGTCTGTTCCGCCAGTCTTTTGCGGATGGCCATCAGAGTGAAGCGCCGGACGACTGGCATCGCGGCACCTATCCGTGGTTCCGCCATAATGCGCAGCTCGACGTGCAGGTGGGGATCGGCGGGAAAGTGTCGAAGCAGGGTCAGTGGGTGCCGGATTTTGTCATTACCGGCGAAGCCTGGGATCTGCCGGTGCTGGGCTACCGCAATGGCGTCGCACAGCCGCTGCGTCTGTGGCAGGCGAAGCACGCGCATCCGTTTAACCTGACCAAATTTAACGACGGCGATTTCCTGCGCGCTGAACAGCAGGGTATCGACGCTGAAAAACTGACCAAAGTGCTCTACCCGAACGACAACCATCTGGCCGGCAAAAAGCTGCGTCTGATGCAGCAGTATTTCCAGTGCGCCTGCTCCGTGGCCGACATTTTGCGTCGCCATCATCTGGAAGGGCGCAAGCTGGCGGAACTGCCGGATTACGAAGTGATTCAGTTGAACGACACGCACCCGACAATTGCGATTCCTGAGCTGCTGCGCGTGCTGATCGATGAGCACCAGCTGAGCTGGGACGCGGCCTGGGCGATCACCAGCCGTACCTTCGCGTATACCAACCACACTCTGATGCCAGAGGCGCTGGAGTGTTGGGATGAGAAGCTGGTGAAGGCGCTGCTGCCGCGCCATATGCAAATCATCAATCAGATCAACGACCAGTTTAAAGTACTGGTGAAGAAAACCTGGCCGGGCGACAAAGACGTCTGGGCGAAGCTGGCCGTGGTGCATGACAAACAGGTCCGCATGGCGAATATGTGCGTGGTCAGCGGTTTTGCGGTGAACGGTGTGGCGGCGCTGCACTCGGATCTGGTGGTCAAAGATCTGTTCCCGGAATATCACCAACTGTGGCCAAACAAATTCCATAATGTGACTAACGGCATCACGCCGCGTCGCTGGATCAAACAGTGCAACCCGGCGCTCGCCGCACTGCTGGATAAAACGCTGAAAAAAGAGTGGGCCAACGATCTCGACCAGCTCATCAACCTGGAAAAGCAGGCCGATGACGCGAAATTCCGTGCCAAATACCGCGCGATTAAGCTGGATAACAAAGTGCGTCTGGCGGAGTTTGTGAAAGTACGCACGGGCGTTGAAATCAATCCCCATGCCATTTTTGATATCCAGATTAAGCGTCTGCATGAATACAAACGTCAGCACCTGAATCTGCTGCACATTCTGGCGCTGTACAAAGAGATTCGTGAGAACCCGAGCGCCGATCGCGTGCCGCGCGTGTTCCTGTTTGGCGCAAAAGCCGCACCGGGTTACTACCTGGCGAAAAACATCATCCTCGCCATTAATAAAGTGGCGGAAGCGGTAAACAACGATCCTGCCGTGGGCGATAAGCTCAAAGTGGTGTTCCTGCCGGATTATTGCGTCTCCGCTGCTGAGTTGCTGATTCCGGCGGCGGATGTCTCGGAGCAGATCTCTACAGCGGGTAAAGAAGCGTCCGGTACAGGCAATATGAAGCTGGCGCTGAATGGGGCATTAACCGTGGGCACGCTGGACGGTGCAAACGTCGAAATTGCCGAGCAGGTTGGCGAAGAAAATATCTTTATCTTCGGCCATACCGTAGAGCAGGTGAAAGCGCTCAAAGCCAAAGGCTACGATCCGCTGAAATGGCGCAAAAAGACAAAGTGCTGGATGCCGTGCTCAAAGAACTGGAAAGCGGCAAATACAGCGATGGCGATAAGCATGCGTTTGACCAGATGCTGCACAGCATCGGCAAACAGGGCGGTGACCCGTATCTGGTGATGGCTGACTTTACCGCTTACGTTGACGCGCAAAAGCAGGTAGATGTGCTGTATCGCGACCAGGACGCCTGGACCCGCGCGTGCATTCTGAACACCGCGCGCTGCGGGATGTTCAGCTCTGACCGCTCAATCCGTGATTATCAGGCCCGTATCTGGCAGGCAAAACGCTAAGGAAGCGCGATGGATAGCAAACGTCTGGATAATGCCGCGCTGGCGGCGGGGATCAGCCCCAGTTATATCAATGCTCACGGCAAACCGCAGTCAATTGGCGCTGAAACCAAAAGACGTTTGCTGGATGCCATGCACAAGGCACAACCCGTCGCGAAAGCGGCGGTAAGCCCGGTTCCTGTCGTTAAGGTGTATACCCACGGCAAAAAAATGCCGTTACCGATTGACGGAAAAGGGGAATTTAGCTGGGAACTGACCACCGAAGAGGGTCAGCAGCATAGCGGTCACGCCACGGGGGGGGAAAACGCTGACCCTTCCGGCAAAGCTGCCAGAGGGCTACCACACCCTGACGCTCACGCAGAACAGCCAGCGCTTCGCGTGTCGGGTGATCGTCGCACCGAAACGCTGCTTTGAACCACAGCCATTGCTCGAAGGTAAAAAGCTGTGGGGCGCTTGCGTGCAGCTTTATACCCTGCGTTCAGACGATAACTGGGGCATCGGCGATTTTGGCGATCTGAAAAAGATGCTGGGGGAAGTGGGTAAACGCGGCGGCGCGTTTATCGGCCTGAACCCGATTCACGCGCTTTATCCGGCGAACCCGGAAAGCGCCAGCCCGTACAGCCCGTCGTCCCGCCGCTGGATGAACGTGATTTATATCGACGTTAACGCGCTGGATGATTTCAAAAAGAGCAAAGACGCGCAGGCGTGGTGGAAACTCAGCACCACGCAACAGATGCTGAAGCACGCGCGTGAGGCAGATTGGGTCGATTATTCAACCGTCACGTCGCTCAAAATGGCGGCGCTGCGTCTGGCGTGGAAAGGCTTCTCAGCGCGCGATGACGAGCAGATGACGGCATTTCGTCAGTTTATCGCGCAGGAAGGCGAAAGCCTATACTGGCAGGCGGCGTTTGACGCGCTACATGCCTATCAGGTGAAAGAGGACGAAATGCGCTGGGGCTGGCCAGTGTGGCCAGAGGCGTATCAGTCCGTTGATTCCCCGGAAGTGAAAGCATTCTGTAAAAAACATGCGGATGAGGTGGACTTCTTCCTGTGGCTGCAATGGCTGGCGTACAGCCAGTTTGCGGCCTGCTGGCAGCAA
The DNA here is from genome assembly GCA_900635465.1 of Lelliottia amnigena. Lineage (NCBI taxonomy): Bacteria > Pseudomonadati > Pseudomonadota > Gammaproteobacteria > Enterobacterales > Enterobacteriaceae > Lelliottia > Lelliottia amnigena. Next base: position 4,057,337 of record LR134135.1, on the reverse strand, counting down.
AGTCAGGGCGATAACATGCCGATTGGTCTGTATCGCGATCTGGCCGTTGGCGTGGCGGAAGGCGGGGCGGAAACCTGGTGTGACCGCGAGCTGTACTGCCTGAAAGCGTCGGTCGGCGCGCCGCCGGATATTCTGGGGCCGCTCGGGCAAAACTGGGGTTTGCCACCGATGGATCCGCATGTGATGGTCGCGCGTGCTTACGCACCGTTTATCGATCTGCTGCGCGCCAACATGCAAAACTGTGGGGCATTGCGTATCGACCATGTGATGTCGGTGCTGCGTTTGTGGTGGATTCCGTACGGCGAAACGGCCGATCATGGCGCGTATGTGCACTATCCGGTGGATGACTTGCTGTCCATCCTCGCCCTCGAAAGCAAGCGTCACCACTGCATGGTGATAGGCGAAGATCTTGGCACCGTGCCGGTTGAAATCGTTAGCAAATTACGCGACAGTGGCGTCTATTCCTACAAAGTTCTGTATTTCGAGAGTGACCATGAGAAGACGTTCCGTTCGCCGAAAGCGTACCCTGAACAATCAATGGCTGTCGCGACAACGCATGATCTTCCTACGCTGCGAGGCTATTGGGAAAGCGGTGATCTCACGCTCGGCAAAACGCTAGGCTTGTATCCTGACGACGTGGTGCTGCGCGGTTTGTATCAGGATCGCGAACTGGCAAAACAGGGTCTGCTGGATGCGTTACGTAAGCATGGCTGTTTGCCAAAACGTACCGGACACAAAGCTTCGTTGATGTCGATGACCGCGACGTTAAATCGTGGAATGCAGCGTTACATCGCCGACAGTAACAGCGCGTTGCTTGGGCTACAGCCGGAAGACTGGCTGGGCATGGCGGAGCCGGTGAACATTCCGGGCACCAGTTATCAGTACAAAAACTGGCGGCGCAAACTCTCCACAACGCTTGAAAAGATGTTTGCCGATGAAGGGGTGAACAAGCTGATTAAAGATTTGGATAAACGTCGTAAGGCCGTCGTGAAGAAAAGATAAAACGAAGAACATATGAAACAAAGAACCCGCCAACTGGCGGGTTCTTTTTTGCGTTTAAATCACCATGTTCAGCAGCAGAACCCCGATCAGGCCGCATACCGAGATAATGGTTTCCAGCACAGACCAGGACTTGATGGTCTCGCCGATAGTCAGGTTGAAGTATTCCTTGAACAGCCAGAAGCCAGGATCGTTCACGTGGGAGAAAATCACGCTACCGGAACCGACTGCGATGACCATCAGCTCTGGGCTCACGCCGGTTGTCGCAATCAGTGGAGCCGCAATACCGCCAGCGGTAATCGCCGCCACGGTCGCAGAACCCAACGCGATACGCAGAACCGCAGCAATAGACCATGCCATCAGCAGCGGAGAAATATTGGTGGAATGCATCATGGAGGCGATGTATTTGTCCACGCCGCTGTCGACCAGAACCTGTTTGAACGCACCGCCACCGCCGATGATCAGCAGCATCATGGCAATGATTTTGATGGAAGAGGTCAGCGTTTCGTTGATCTGATCCATGTTGCGGCCACGATTCAGACCAAAGGTAAACAGGGCGATCAGCACCGCAATCAGCGTCGCCATGACCGGGTCACCCAGGAATTCCGCAACGGACAGGAACGGATGGCCTTTCGGCAGAATCATCTCCGCAACCGCACGCATCGCCATCAGGACGACCGGGACCAGCGAGGTCCAGACGCTGACGCCAAAGCTTGGCATCTCTTCTTCTGTGAAGGTTTTTGCGCTGTACAGGCCTTCAGGAATCGGCTTGTCGATGCCTTTCAGGCAGCGAGCAAACACCGGTCCTGCCAGAATAACCGTTGGAATCGCCAGAATGGTACCGAACAGCAGGGTTTTGCCCATATCTGCGTGGAAAATGGTCGCGATTGCGGTTGGACCCGGGTGCGGGGGCAGGAAGCCGTGGGTGACAGACAGCGCAGCCGCCATTGGCACGCCAACATACAGCAGCGGAATGTTAGCGGCGGCCGCGATGGTAAACACCAGCGGCAGCATCAGTACGAAGCCCACTTCGTAGAACAGTGCAAAACCAACCGTGAAGCCAGTTAATACCACGGCCCACTGGATGTGTTGTTTACCGAATTTGGCAATCAACGTGGTGGCGATACGCTGCGCGCCGCCACAGTCTGCCAGCATTTTGCCGAGCATGGCGCCGAAGCCCATAATCAGCGCCAGACTGCCGAGCGTTCCGCCCACACCGGCCTTGATTGAGCTAATAACTTTTACCAGCGGCATCCCTTGCATCAAACCGACTGCGAGTGCCACCAGAACCAGAGCGATGAACCCGTTCAGTTTGAAACGGATCATCAAGAGCAGTAATAAGACAACACCGATAGCGACGATAACTAATGGCATGATTGACCTGGCCTATGATTTGTTATGGGTAACGTCATTGTTTCAACGACACTTTCCGATTGCCCCAACTGGGAACAGAGTGTTTACGGCACTAATACTGATTGCCTGCGAAACCATTAAGTTTAGTCGGCTGTTATGAGGGTGCTTAGTGCTTGGGGGAATGATACGGGTAACATCTATCGATTGAGAATCACCCTGGGGGGCAAAATTTGAATTATGAGACGCAGGTCATGTTATCGCGGGAAGGGGAAATGCGGCCCGGCAGGAGGGACGTTGCCGGGCAGAGACAGACGGGAGCTTAGTAGTAGGAGTGCTCGCCGCGCTGGTGTTCAGTGAGGTCGCGAACGCCTTTCAGCTCCGGGAACTCGTTCAGCATCTGCTTCTCGATGCCTTCTTTGAGGGTCACGTCGACCATGGAACAGCCGTTACAGCCGCCACCAAACTGCAGGATCGCTAAGCCGTCATCGGTGATTTCCATCAGCGTCACACGACCACCGTGGCCTGCCAGCTGCGGGTTAATCTGCGATTGCAGCAGATATTCCACACGTTCCATCAGCGGCGCATCGTCAGACACTTTACGCATTTTGGCGTTAGGTGCTTTCAGCGTCAGCTGAGAACCGAGCTGGTCGGTAACAAAATCGATTTCCGCATCGTCAAGATACGGTGCGCTTAACTCATCGACATAGGCGGTGAGTTGTTCAAATTTAAGGGCAGTGTCAGATGCTTCCACAGCGTCCGGAGGACAATAAGAAACACCGCATTCTGCATTCGGAGTGCCTGGATTGATCACAAACACGCGGATCTGCGTCCCTTCTTCCTGATTTGCCAGCAGTTTGGCAAAGTGCGCTTGTGCAGAATCGGAAATACGGATCATAGCTTTGGCCTAATAGTTGACTAAAATACTTGGGTATTATTATACGCCCATCGGAAAAGGGCTACAAGGTACGACACAAACACCATACCTGAACCGACGCCGCGCCGCTTTGCAAAAGCAGTCGGGAAAGTTCGGACACGGTGCTGCCCGTCGTGACGACATCATCCACAATCGCGATATGGCGACCTTTCACCGACAATTCAAGGTGAAAGGCATTTTTAAGGTTTCTTTTACGCAGTCGGGCGTTGAGCTGGTGCTGGACAGCCGTTGCGCGCGTGCGTTTCAACGCGCCAGAGAAGTAAGCACAGCTTAGCCAATGTGCGAGCGGACGGCACAATAAATCGCTTTGATTATACCCGCGACGCCAGTGGCGGCGGCAGTGCAGCGGTACGTTGATAATAAGATCGACGTTTGGCAACGCCCGCACCCGCCTGGCGTGTAAAACCGCCAGCACTAACAGACGGGCAAGGGGTGAAGCCAGCTGGCTCTGACCCGTAAATTTCAGTTTGTGGATCAGGCCGCTCAGCGGCTGGACATAATCATCGACCGCCACCAGAGCACACCACGGCGGCGGATTTTGCAGGCATCTCCCACAAGGTAACGTTGGGCTCATCGCCGGTAAACCGCATTGCGGACAGCATCGACGACGGGTATTGAACGATCGCGTACAGACCGAACACACGCCCCACCGACTCATCATGAGCGGCATTCGGCATAGCCAGCACAAGCCAGGCACTGTTAGCATGAGCAACTTCCTTGTTAAAAAAGAGAACCATAACCGATGAAGAATCTTTGGTGGCAGACTGTCGGCACGGGAAATTGTCATCTTGTGCTGCTGCACGGATGGGGACTGAATGCCGAGGTGTGGCATTGCATTCAGGAGGAATTGGCCTCGCATTTCACGCTGCATCTGGTCGATCTGCCCGGCTTTGGGCGCAGCCGTGGTTTTGGTGCCATGACGCTTGATGAGATGGCGCAGCAGGTTTTGCAACACGCGCCGCCAAAAGCCGTTTGGCTCGGCTGGAGTCTCGGCGGGCTGGTGGCAAGCCAAATTGCATTACACTCCCCGGAGCGAGTTCAGGCATTGGTGACCGTCGCATCGTCACCGTGCTTTAGCGCGCGTGAGGGATGGCCGGGCATCAAGCCCGACGTTTTATCCGGTTTCCAGCATCAGCTAAGCGAAGATTTTCAGCGTACGGTGGAGCGTTTTCTGGCGTTGCAAACGCTGGGAACGGAAACCGCGCGGCAGGATACGCGGATGCTGAAAAGCACGGTGCTGGCATTGCCGATGCCCAACGTGGACGTACTCAACGGCGGTCTTGAAATCCTGAAAACGATCGATTTGCGTGAGGAACTGGCAACGCTTGATGTGCCGCATCTGCGGATCTATGGCTATCTTGATGGGCTGGTTCCACGCAAAGTGGTCCCGCTGCTGGATGCGCTGTGGCCGCAAAGTGAATCGCAGGTGATAGCGAAAGCCGCGCATGCGCCGTTTATTTCGCATCCCGATGAATTTTGCGCAGCGCTGGTTGCGTTAAGTCAACGTTTCAACTGATTTTTATTCTCATCCTGGCAAAAGTCACTCGCCGCAACAATACTTCAAATGTCGTTGCGGCGATTCAGCCGACGATAATCAAAACTACAATTTATGGGAGTGATCGCTATGAAGCTTGTTTCCGGTATTGTTGCCTCTCTGGTTATTGGGTCTTTGTCTTTCAGTGTATTCGCAGCGCAAGAGCTGGAGAAAGATAAAGTGGCTGGCATGAATTTGACGAAGATCGGTGATATCACGACGTCGGATACCACGGCTCCGATGGATGCGAAAAAAGAGCTGTCGAAAAAGGCTGATGAGCTGGGTGGCACTTACTATGTGATTACCAGCGCGAATAAGAACGAAAAATCTGTTCACGCCACAGCTGACGTTTATAAATAATGACTACACGCCGGAGGCGAAATGCCTCCGGCGTGTCTGTTTATCGTAATGCCCACCACTCCTTCAGACAGGCCTTTCCTTCCGGGCAACGCTTGCAACTCCCCGTGAGACAACCGTCGGCATCTTCTTGAATGCGTCGAGCTTTCCCCATCGCTTCCATTCTTTCGAGCATGGCCTCGATCAACGGTTGTGGCGTGTGCAAAGAGAGGCTGAGCTGTTTTGCCTCCATGCGTCCCTGCAGCGCCAGTAAATCTCTCACCTGAATCATAGATGCCATGTTGACCTCTTAGTGGCAGTCGCCAGCCGGGCTGTTACAACAATTTGCTGCCGTCTTGTTGGTGACCAGCAGGTTAACGTCGACGCGGCTTCGCGCCCGACGCAGCAGGCCAAGCAGAACAACGTTAAACAGCACTACCGCCAGAATGCACACCAGACTGTAGCGTGGGTGCTGGCTGAAATTGGTCGCCTGATAGAAAACGGTAGAGAGTGAATAGGCAATATTCAGCCCCCACAGAACCGAGAAGCCCATCCAACCGCGGCTGGATTCGCGCGCTATCGCACCCATCACGGAAATGCAGGGGATGTAGAGCAACACAAAAATCAGGTAGCTGTAAGCCGCTGACGCGCTGCCAAATTTCTCGCTCATCACGCCCATCGCGCCTGTTGCCATCTCGCCATCGCCTTTGCTGGCTTCGATAGGGTTAGCCAGGACGCTCAGGCTGAAGGTGCCTTTCAGACTCTGCCAGGTTTCATCGACCGCCCCGAACAGCTCATCGCCGAGATGGAATTCCGCTGGGTTGAACGCTTCTTCCTGAATATTTTCTGCCGTGTAGAGCGTGTTCAGCGTACCGACGACCACCTCTTTCGCCATCGCGCCGGTGAATAGCCCCACGGTCGCTTGCCAGTTGTCTTCGTGGACGCCAATCGGTTTGAACAGCGGAGTAATGACACGGCTGACGGAGGCCAGGGCAGAGTCGTTGATGTTATCTGCGGCTTTGCCATCGAGCGTAAAGCTGTTCAACGCACTCAGGAAAATGCTGACAATCACGATCACTTTACCTGCACGTAAAACAAAGCCTTTCAGACGCTGCCAGGTTTGGATCAGCAGGCTTTTCACGTGCGGAACGTGATAAACCGGCAGTTCCATCACAAAGGGTGACGCTTCGCCGCGCATGATGGTGTGTTTGAGCATCAGACCCGTGAGAATTGCCATCACGATGCCGAGTATATACAGCGAGAAGACCGCCAGCGCGCCTTGCTGGCCGAAGAAGGCCGCAGCAAATACGGCAAAAATGGCCAGGCGCGCACCGCAAGACATAAACGGTGCCATCATGATGGTCATCAAGCGCTCGCGAGGCGCATCCAGCGTACGCGCGCCCATCACCGACGGCACGTTACAGCCAAATCCAACAATCAGCGGAACGAAGGATTTACCCGGTAAACCGAGCGCTTGCATCAGACGATCCATGACGAATGCCGCGCGGGCCATATAACCTGAATCCTCAAGGAAAGAGAGGAACAGATACATCATGCCAATTTGCGGTACTAACGGCAGTACGGTGTTAACCCCGCCGCCAATCCCCTGAGCCAGGAAAATGGTCAACCATTCCGGGAAGTGCAGCGTGTAGCCAACCCATTGCAGCCCGTGAATAAAGATAGCCACCGACCCCACATCAAACAGCGGTTGTAACGCCCCACCAATGTTAATGGCCAGCAGGAACATCAAATACATCACCAGCAGGAATACCGGCAGGCCGAGAAAACGGTTCAGAATAATTCTATCGACAGCTGCGGTGAAACGGCTGTGTTCCGCCGTCAGCGTGTTACTGACCACTTCGCAAATGGCGGCAATACTTTGATAGCGCGCATCGGCGATATGCAGCGCCGGATCGTCGAGTTGTTCATTGAGTCGTGCGAGGGAAAGATCCAGCTTCTGCGCGGCATCGCCTGCATAGCGACGGCTATAAATATCGCCTTCCAGCATTTGCAGACCGAGCCAGCGGCGCTGTTTTTGCGGCATCGTCTGCGCCATTTCCTGCGCCAGATGATCGGCTTCTTGCAGCAGCGGTTTGGCGTAATGCACCAGCTCGAGATCGGTATTTTGCGAGTGACGATCGACGGCCAGCTTTAAGGCATCAATACCCCGTGCGCGGGTCGACACCAGAGGTACAACCGGGCAGCCAAGGCGAGCGGAAAGCGCGTCGATGTCGATGCGAATTTGCTGTTTTTCTGCCAGGTCGAGCATGTTTAGCGCAACGATGCACGGAATGCCCAACTCGAGCAATTGCAGCGTCAGGTAAAGGTTACGTTCGAGATTGGACGCATCGACGACGTTAATCAGTAAATCCGCATCACCACTCAAAATATAGTGGCAGGCAATTTGCTCATCGAGCGAGGTCTGCGACGAAATCGTGGTTAACGAATAGGTCCCGGGCAGATCAACGAGCGTGACGAGATTGTCGGTCGTTGAAAAATGACCTTCTTTACGTTCGACCGTTACGCCAGCCCAGTTTCCCACGCGCTGACGTGCGCCGGTTAACTGATTGAATAACGTTGTCTTGCCGGAATTAGGATTACCAATTAAGCCAATGGTTAATTTTTTCATTGTTGTAGACTCGGAATAACGACTGGCGATTTATCGGGTTAAGGCTTCGACTTCTAATAAGGCGAGGTCTTTTTTGCGCAGGACCAGATTAACGCGTCGGGTTTCGATATGAACTGGATCGCCCAACGGCGCAATGCGAACGACCTGGAAGGACGAGCCAGGCAACATGCCTAATGACAGCAGTTTCTGACGATACGCCGGGCTAATTTCGCGGGAAAAACCGGTAATTTTCCAGGCACTGTCTGGTGTGAATTGCATAGACACCACTTTCACCGAAGGTTAAATAATCAACAGATGCAATGATAATGAGAATGGTTTCTACCAGCAATATTTAAAATGTGACGTAATGTTGTTATGGCTATTAATTCGCGGACAGTTTGACCTTGCTCAATATTTAATGATTTTGCAAGTGAGAGGGAAATCACTTATTTGTTAACGAAGTGATAATTGTCGGTTTAAATACGGATATGCAATCGGTTCCACATTGCATAAATAACCCTCCGCCTTTTCAGGAGGAGGGTGAGATGCAGAATTAACGCTTTTTACCCATCGCCGCAGCGAGCGCGTCCATCATCGCGCTGTTGCCTGCGGGCTGGGCGTCGCGACCGCGCGGTTGCGCCGGTTTTGCCGCCGGGCGCGCCTGTTCGCGTGCACCACCGCCGTTGCCACGGCGTGCGTTGGTTTCGCCAGGCTGCTCATCCAGACGCATTGTCAGCGCGATACGCTTACGCGGCATATCCACGTCGAGCACTTTCACCTTCACGATGTCGCCCGCTTTCACTACGGTATGCGGATCCTGAACAAACTTATCCGCCAGGGAAGAAATATGGACCAGACCGTCCTGATGCACGCCGATATCGACAAATGCGCCAAAGTTGGTGACGTTAGTGACTGCGCCTTCCAGAATCATGCCAGGCAGCAGATCTTTCATCGTCTCCACACCTTCAGCAAATTTCGCCGTTTTAAACTCAGGACGCGGGTCGCGGCCAGGTTTTTCCAGCTCTTTGATGATGTCAGTAACGGTCGGGATACCGAATCGCTCATCGGTGAAATCGACGGCTTTCAGGTTGCGCAGTTCCGCGCTGTTGCCCATCAGATCTTTCAGCGCTTGCTGCGTGACGGCCAAAATGCGTTCCACCACCGGATACGTTTCCGGGTGAACCGTTGAGGCGTCCAGTGGGTTATCGCCGTGGTTGATACGCAGGAAACCCGCGCACTGTTCAAAGGCTTTTGGCCCGAGACGGCTGACGTTGAGTAACTGCTGACGGTTCCGGAACTGTCCGTTTTCATCACGCCAGGAGACGATATTTTGCGCCATCATGCGCGTCAACCCAGCCACGCGGGTGAGCAGCGCGACGGACGCGGTGTTCAGATCCACGCCAACGGCGTTCACGCAGTCTTCCACTACCGCATCCAGCTTACGCGCCAGCTGGGTCTGGCTGACGTCGTGCTGGTACTGACCCACACCAATAGATTTCGGATCGATCTTCACCAGCTCGGCCAGCGGATCCTGTAAACGACGGGCGATAGAGACGGCGCCGCGAAGGGAAACGTCCAGATCCGGGAATTCCAGCGCAGCCAGTTCGGACGCGGAATAGACCGATGCCCCCGCTTCGCTCACGATCACCTTCTGTGCGGTGACTTTCGGGAACTGTTCCTGTACGTCCAGGAAGAAGCGTTCGGTTTCACGCGATGCCGTGCCGTTACCAATCGCCACCAGCTCGACGTTATGTTTCTCGCACAGCGCCGCCACGGCCACGGCGGCTTTTGCTGCCTGACCGGTGTGCGGATAAATCGTGTCGGTGGCGACCAGCTTGCCGGTGGCGTCAACGACCGCTACTTTCACGCCGGTGCGCAGGCCGGGATCGAGACCCATCGTGGCGCGCAGACCCGCCGGAGCCGCCATCAGCAGGTCATGCAGGTTACGGGCAAAGACATTGATGGCTTCGTCTTCAGCGCGTTCGCGCACGGTGCCCATCAGTTCGGTTTCAAGGTGCATCAGCACTTTGATACGCCACGTCCAGCTCACCACGCCTTTACGCCAGCTATCAGCGGGCGCGTTATTCAGGCGCAGGCCAAGATGGTCGGTGATGATCTGCTCGCAATAGCTCTCTTTCGGCGGCTCATCAAACTGCGGATCGGCATTGAGAGAAAGCTGCAGGATGCCTTCGTTACGGCCACGGAACATTGCCAGCGCACGGTGCGATGGCGCGGTAGAAATCGGTTCGTGATGATCGAAGTAGTCGCGGAATTTCGCACCTTCCTCTTCTTTACTACTGACCACTTTCGCGACGATGTGCGCGTTTTTCCACAGATAATCACGCACTTTTGACAGCAAAGCGGCGTCTTCGGCGAAGCGCTCCATCAGAATATAACGGGCGCCATCGAGGGCGGCTTTGGTGTCCGCGACGCCTTGTCAGCGTCGATGAATTTCGCGGCTTCCGTTTCAGGATCGTGCGACGGCGTGTTCCACAGCAGATCGGCCAGCGGCTCAAGACCCGCTTCAATCGCGATCTGCCCACGGGTGCGACGTTTCGGTTTATACGGCAGATAGAGGTCTTCAAGCTCGGTTTTGCTCATCGTACCGTTGATGGCACCCGCCAGCGCCTCTGTCAGCTTACCCTGTTCGCCAATGGACTTGAGAATGGCCTGACGACGGTCTTCCAGCTCACGCAGGTAGCCCAGACGGGTTTCCAGGTTACGTAACTGCGTGTCATCCAGACCACCGGTGATTTCCTTACGATAACGTGCGATAAACGGCACGGTGTTCCCTTCATCAAGCAGGCGAACGGCAGCTTCTACCTGTTCGGCTCTGGCCTGAATATCACCCGCAATAATGCGGCAGAGCGAATCTTTCATCATGGCTATTTCATCTTTAGGATCGAAATTTAGGGGGATAGTTATACGGACTGACACGGTAAAATGCCAGCCGTGGAGGGCGCTCTCGGACTATTTTACGTACTCAATTTCGTTCACGTACCAGCTCGCTTCGCCCGACGGCGTTTGAACTATCGCTAAATCACCAACTTCCTTTTTCAGCAGCGCGCGAGCCATCGGCGAGTCGATAGAGATGTAATCCTTACGACCAAAAATTTCATCGTAGCCGACAATGCGAAAACGCTTGGTATCGCCGTCGTCATTTTCGATTTCAACCCAGGCACCAAAGAAGACTTTTCCTTCCTGCTGAGGGGAATAATCCACGATCCGCAGGTACTCAAGGCATTTGGTGAGATAACGCACCCGGCGGTCGATTTCTCGCAGCCGTTTCTTATTATACTGGTAGTCAGCGTTCTCACTGCGATCGCCGAGGCTCGCCGCCCATGTCACCTTTTTGGTCACCTCCGGGCGTTCTTCACGCCAAAGGTAATCCATCTCTTTTTTCAGTTTTTCGTACCCTTCACGGGTGATCAGCGGCGTTTTCATGGTATGACCTATACGACTCGACTCGGTTGCAAACAATGCGCACATTACGTACCACATAGCTTAACAGACAGGACGCATGATGATTTATGTGATGAAATGTGCAGATAAGCTGCTGTTAAATATGCTTTGTAACAATTTCGACTAGAATTTATACCAGAATTAGCTGGTGGTAAACGCGCACTTTTTTAGAATACGTACTGGAATACTATCCGGACCTTTGGGAGTACACATATGCAAGAGAATTATAAGATTCTGGTCGTGGATGACGACATGCGCCTGCGTGCGCTGCTTGAACGTTATCTGACCGAGCAGGGCTTCCAGGTTCGTAGCGTGGCGAACGCCGAGCAAATGGATCGCCTGCTGACCCGTGAATCGTTCCATCTGATGGTGCTCGATCTGATGCTGCCAGGTGAAGATGGTCTGTCGATTTGCCGTCGTCTGCGCAGTCAAAGCAACCCGATGCCGATCATTATGGTGACGGCGAAAGGGGAAGAGGTTGACCGTATCGTGGGCCTCGAAATTGGCGCTGACGATTACATTCCAAAACCGTTCAACCCGCGTGAACTGCTGGCGCGTATTCGCGCGGTGCTGCGTCGTCAGGCTAACGAATTGCCAGGCGCGCCGTCTCAGGAAGAGGCCGTGATTGCGTTCGGTAAGTTCAAGCTGAATCTCGGTACGCGCGAAATGTTCCGCGAAGATGAGCCTATGCCGCTGACAAGCGGAGAATTCGCCGTCCTCAAAGCGCTGGTCAGCCACCCGCGTGAACCGCTTTCTCGTGACAAGCTGATGAACCTGGCGCGTGGTCGCGAATATTCCGCCATGGAACGCTCCATCGACGTGCAAATTTCTCGCCTGCGCCGCATGGTGGAAGAAGATCCAGCGCATCCTCGTTATATTCAGACCGTTTGGGGTCTGGGCTACGTCTTTGTGCCGGACGGTTCTAAAGCATGAGGCGAATGCGCTTCTCACCGCGAAGTTCGTTTGCCCGCACGCTGCTATTGATTGTCACCTTGCTGTTCGTCAGCCTGGTGACAACCTATCTGGTGGTGCTGAACTTTGCGATTCTGCCAAGCCTCCAGCAGTTTAATAAGGTCCTGGCCTACGAAGTGCGTATGCTGATGACCGATAAACTGCAGCTGGAGGACGGCACGCAGTTGGTCGTTCCACCTGCGTTTCGCCGTGAGATTTACCGCGAGCTGGGGATTTCGCTGTACTCTAACGAGGCAGCGGAAGACGCAGGTCTTCGCTGGGCGCAACATTACGAATTTTTAAGCCAGCAGATGGCGCAGCAGCTGGGCGGCCCAACGGAAGTGCGCGTTGAGGTCAACAAAAGCTCGCCGGTCGTCTGGCTGAAAACCTGGCTGTCGCCCAATATCTGGGTGCGTGTGCCGCTCACCGAAATTCATCAGGGCGATTTTCTCACCGCTCTTCCGCTACACGCTGGCGATTATGCTGATGGCGATAGGCGGCGCGTGGCTGTTTATCCGAATACAAAACCGACCGCTTGTCGATCTCGAACATGCCGCGTTGCAGGTTGGTAAAGGTATTATTCCGCCACCGCTGCGCGAGTATGGCGCATCGGAAGTCCGTTCTGTGACGCGCGCGTTTAACCATATGGCGGCGGGTGTTAAACAGCTGGCGGATGACCGTACGTTATTAATGGCTGGCGTGAGTCACGATCTGCGCACGCCGTTAACGCGAATTCGTCTGGCGACTGAAATGATGGGCGAAGAAGACGGTTATCTCGCGGAGTCCATTAACAAGGACATCGAAGAGTGTAACGCCATCATCGAGCAGTTTATCGATTACCTGCGCACCGGCCAGGAAATGCCAATGGAAATGGCGGATCTCAACGGCGTGCTGGGTGAAGTGGTGGCAGCGGAAAGCGGCTATGAGCGTGAAATCGACACCGATCTGCAGCCTGGCGAAATTCAGGTGCGCATGCATCCGTTATCCATCAAAACGCGCGGTGGCGAATATGGTGGTGAACGCAGCGCGTTACGGCAACGGCTGGATAAAAGTCAGCAGTGGTTCTGAGCTGAATCGCGCCTGGTTCCAGGTGGATGATGACGGCCGGGGATTAAACCCGAGCAACGTAAGCATCTCTTCCAGCCGTTTGTGCGTGGTGGACAGTGCGCGCAGCACCAGCGGGACCGGTTTAGGTCTGGCGATTGTGCAGCGTATTATCGATAACCATAACGGTTTGCTTGAGATTGGTACCAGCGAGCGGGGGCGGTTTGAGTATTCGCGCCTGGTTGCCGGTGCCGGTATCGCGTATCCAAAGCAAGGATTGATACGTAACAAGAGAGAGGCAATATGCCTCTCTCTTGTTTTGGTTAAATGACTTTTAACTGGTTGATGATAAAAGGATTAGACTGAAGCAGTAAAAGGATTTTTCTTGGCGCACCTGTTGGCTGGCGTCTCTTCGTTTCCCAGCTTTTTACCAGGTCATAACTGACCCCCACGGCCACGGCAAAATCTTGCTGACGCAATCCCGTCGCTTCCCGAATAGCCTTTACATCGATTTCACTGAATGTGTGCACGCATTCTGGCTTAGGTGTTTCTTCGCCTTTTTCGATACGTACCATCTCTTCTGCACTGGCCAGCAGATCGGCAAATAATTCATCTTTCATCTGTATCTCATCGCCCTTTGTCGACGCCGCACCCGGACTGTTTCCATGGTGGGAGTTACAGAACTTCAGCGTTATACCAGCATATCGGATAACTGCTTCAGAACTTTTTTCTGCTCGTCGGTAAGATCATCCTGTTCATTTTTTGGATAAATCAATGCCAGGTAAATTCGTCCTTTACGACTGACGTTATAATAAATGATTCTGACGCCGCCACGCTTTCCCATACCTGAACGGCTCCAGCGGATTTTTCTAAACCCTCCGGTCCCTGCAATGATTTCCCCGACCTCAGGATCGTCGATGAGCACCTCCTGAAAAGCTCTGAGCTCATCGTCAGGGAGCAGCAATTTCCGCCGTTTACTAAATCCTTGTAGTTCAATAAATGTGAACATGACGCTTCCTGCGCACATTGATGTTAAGTGAGATTGTAGGTGTACTAGGTACATATTGGAAGTGTCTGGTGAACAAAAAATAGCCTTTACCCAGAAAAGTAAAGGCTACTATTGTTCTGTGGGATTAAAGCTTCGGTCCTGCACTCACCAACGCCGCACCTGCTGGCGTATCGGTGTACTTCTCAAAGTTCTCAATAAACAGCTTCGCCAGCGCTTCGGCCTTCTCTTGCCACTGTTCAGGCGAACCATAGGTGTTGCGTGGGTCGAGGATATGCGTATCCACGCCAGGCAGCGCCGTCGGGATCGCCAGATCAAACATTGGCAGAGTGAACGTTTCCGCATCATCCAGTGAACCATCAATAATGGCGTCGATAATGGCGCGCGTATCCTTAATCGAAATACGTTTACCCGTCCCGTTCCAGCCGGTATTCACCAGATAAGCCTGCGCGCCCGCCGCCTGCATGCGTTTCACCAGCACTTCTGCGTACTGCGTCGGGTGCAGCGACAGGAACGCTGCGCCAAAGCAGGCAGAGAAGGTTGGTGTGGGCTCTGTGACGCCACGCTCGGTGCCCGCCAGTTTCGCGGTAAAACCGGACAGGAAATGATACTGCGTCTGGCTTGCCGTCAGGCGAGACACCGGCGGCAGAACGCCAAAGGCGTCGGCAGTCAGGAAAATCACCTTCGACGCGTGACCCGCTTTTGACACCGGCTTCACGATATTATCGATATGATAGATCGGATAAGAGACGCGGGTGTTTTCCGTTTTAGAGGCATCATCGAAATCGACCGTGCCATCAGCAAGCACGGTGACGTTTTCCAGCAGCGCATCACGACGGATGGCGTGGAAGATGTCCGGCTCGGCCTCGGCAGACAGGCGAATGGTTTTCGCGTAGCAGCCGCCTTCAAAGTTGAACACGCCGTCATCATCCCAACCGTGCTCGTCATCGCCAATCAGGCGACGTTTCGGATCGGTGGAAAGGGTGGTTTTGCCGGTGCCGGACAGGCCAAAGAACACCGCCACGTCCCCCTCTTCGCCGACGTTCGCCGAACAGTGCATGGAGGCAATACCCTGTAGCGGCAGCAGGTAGTTCATGACCGAGAACATCCCTTTCTTCATTTCGCCACCGTACCAGGTGCCGCCAATCAGCTGGATGCGCTCCGTCAGGTTGAACGCGATAAAGTTTTCTGAATTCAGACCCTGCTCTTTCCACTGTGGGTTCGTGCATTTCGCGCCGTTCATCACGATGAAATCAGGCTCGAAATCCTGTAATTCTTCATCGGTTGGGCGAATAAACATGTTCTTCACGAAATGTGCCTGCCAGGCAACTTCAGTGATAAAGCGAACGGAAAGGCGGGTGTCGGCATTCGCGCCACAGAAGGCGTCGATAATAAACAGGCGCTTGCCGGAGAGTTGATGAGTGACGAGACCTTTCAGGTGCTGCCAGGTTTCCTGGGAGAGCGGTTTGTTGTCGTTCTTCCCTTTTCCTTTATCTGCCCACCACAGCGTATCGCGGGTAGTGTCGTCACGGACGATATACTTATCTTTTGGCGAACGGCCGGTAAAAATACCCGTGTCCACGGCGATAGCACCAGTTTTCGTCAACACACCTCGCTCGTATCCTTCCAGTGCTGGATTGAGCTCTTCCTGATACAGCGTATCGTAATCGGGGTTGTAAACGAGTTCCTGGACGTCGTTAATACCATAAGCCTTGAGATCTTGCGGGGTTAAATCGTTAACACGCATATCACTGCTCCTTAGCCAATTTGTACTGCCTAAAATTGTAGGGTTTTTCTGAGGTTGTTGACCGCGACGGGGCTCATAGATTTACGTATTGAGAGAAAACCCTTACTAACGGAAAACGCTGTGACTCCTGTCACGAAGCAGGGCGGATTATCGCAGGAATCGAATTTTAGTTGTGGAAAATGTTCCTAAAAGGTTAAACGCTGGTGTATTTAACCAGAGTAATGTGAATGTAATCGCATACATGTAAGAAAGTTACGTAAGAGTTACATGCTGATAATCGATTCACGTCTCTGTCAACAAGGCTGGAAACGAAGGGTGTCGTGAGCCGTTCGCGAGATTATGATGAAAGCGTAAAGTGCGATAACAATCAGGGACTGTGAAATGGAAAATAGTGAAGGCTTATCTCCTGCAACGCGGGCAGGCATCGTTCTTGTCGGGGCGATACAGGGCTTTATCTGTTATTTAGTGACGTGGTACATCGCTTACGCCGATCTTCCCGCCGACAGTTTTTGGCTGGTGTGCGTTGTGCCAGCCACCGTGGTGCTATCGACTACGCTCGCACTGTCGGTCACCTCTTTCAAACAGCGTACGTTATGGCTGGCACTTACCGTGATTGTACTGGCGGTTGCTGGCATGGGCGCATGGCTCAAATGGACTCTTTACGGCCTTGAGCGGTGGGATATCAGAGATGCACTGATTTTCTTTAGCTTTAACCTTCTGCTGATGAGTTTTCTGATGCTGCCATGGTTGCAGCGAAAGCTTCACCCGGCTTCCGGGAATGATTTCTACACCGATTTTCATAACAGAAGCTGGCATAACGCTTTGACGCTGGCGCTCATTTTCCTCTCTAACGGACTGTTCTGGCTGGTGCTGTTTTTGTGGGCGGAGTTGTTCAAGCTCGTCGGGATCCGCTTCTTTGAAATGCTCTTTTTTGATACCGACTGGTTTATCGCGATTGCGATTGGCACTGTTTCGGCCTGCGCGGCCATTCTCGCTCGAATGCAGCTGCGGTTAATTCAGGCGCTGCAAAATCTCTTAACCCTGATTGCCACCGGCCTGCTGCCGCTGGTGGCACTTCTCTCGCTGCTCTTTATCGCCGTGCTGCCGTTTGTGGGCTTTGAAGCGATTTCTGCACGAACATCGGCGGCGGGGCTGCTGCTGAGCCTGAGCATGTTGCTGCTGATACTGGCAACGGTCGTCTGGAGTCCGCAGCGCGTTCTGCTTCCTTATCCGTTCCCACTGCGCTGGCTTATTCGGGTGGCGTTACTGGTCGCGCCGGTCTATCCCCTGCTGACGACGTGGGCCTTGTGGCTGCGTATTGGGCAATACGGCTGGACGCCTGAGCGGTTATACGCGGTGCTGACCACTCTCGTGGCGCTGGTTTGGGCGGTCGGTTTTTGCATCAGCGTGATCAATCCGCGGCGCAATCCGCTGTCGGTACAGCGTTACGTCACCCCGACCGTTGCACTCCTCGCACTGGCGTGTCTGATCCTGATTCACACACCGATTCTCGATCCGTGGCGCATCAGCGTGGCGAGTCATATGGCGCGTTATCATGACGGCAGGATCACCGCCGATCAGGTGAGTCTTCACATGTTAAGTCAAACCGGGCGCAAGGGCCGCGAAGCGCTGGTTGCGCTGCAAAACGATCCGCAGTTCACGGCAGATGCGAAACGTCAGCGGGATGTGAATCAGCTGCTGGCAGGACAAAAAGGGAAAGCGGATGGATTGACCGCGGCGATACTGGCGAATGTTATACAACGCGCGCCTGGAACGCCGCCTCTGGACAACGGGCTATGGCAAGAGATGATGAAATACAAATATCGTTTCGAGACCTGCACGACTGAAAATGGCGCTTGTCTGCTAGTATCACAGGATCTGAACGGTGACGGTCAACCGGAAGCGGTTGTGTATCAGTTCGTTGATCGGGCGATTCTGGTGTTTACCGGGCACGGTAAAAACTGGGCTCTTGCGGGAGAGTCCTGGAAAATGCCGGAAGCGTTATCGCGGGCTGAATTTGATCGTGCTCTTGAGCAAGGCAAGGTGGGTACGGCGGTTAAGCCTTGGGCGGATATCACTATTTTCGGGGAACGCGTAAAGGTGGACTACGATTATTAGCAAAAAGAACGGCTCCCTTGGGAGCCGTTCTGACAAAAATTAATGGACCTGCGGATCGGCCGGAGAAGCGTTATTGCGGATCTCGGCGATGTCCATGGCGTTGAAGACGTAGTGAGAACCACAGTAATCGCAGTTCATGTCGATTTCACCGTCTTCGGCCATGATGCTGTCGATCTCTTCGTCCGGCAGCGTTCTCAGCGCACCCGCACAGCGTTCACGAGAACAGGTGCATTTGAACTCAACATCCTGCGGATCGTAAAGCGTCACTTCTTCTTCGTGGTACAGACGCCACAGCACTTCGTTGGCAGGCAGAGTGAAGAGCTCTTCGGTTTTGATGGTTTCGGTCAGCGTCGCCAGATGCTCAAAATCATTGCCCTGGGCATTTTGCGCAGGCAGAACCTGCAGCAGCATGCCGCCCGCCGCCAGTTGACCTTCAACCTCGCCGGTGCGAATAAACAGGCGTGTCGGCAACTGCTCAGAACGCAGGAAGTAATCTTCCAGACACTCTGCCAGCGTATCGCCTTCAAGGCCTACCACGCCCTGATAGCGCTCGCCTTCGTCTGGTGTGATGGTAATCACGAGGAAACCGTTGCCCACCAGCGTTTTCAGGTCAGCGCCTTCTGGCACGTCGCCCTGCACGCGAGCCACACCGCGCATCTGCTGCTGATTATTACCGTTGATAACCGCCATGTTCATCGGGCCGTCACCCTGCAACTGCACGGTGATATCGCCAGCAAATTTCAGCGTTGCGGTTAGCAGGCTTGTCGCCACCAGCAGTTCGCCCAGCACTTTTTTAACAGGCTGCGGATAATTGTGGTTCTCCAGAATCTGTTTCCAGGTTTCGGAGACGGTTACCAGCTCACCGCGAACGGCAAATTGCTCAAACAGATAGCGGTGTAATTGGTCGTGTTGGGCCATAATTTTCTCTCATCAAACGACGATTATTCAATTTCGCCGTGCTTAAATTTCATCAGATCGCGACGTTCTTTTTTGTCCGGTCGTCTGTCCGGGTGCGGCATGGTTAGCGCATTCATCTTGCGCGCCAGCGCCACTTTCTCGCGCTTCTCGACGCTTTCTGTCGTTTCTTCATACATTGCGGTCGCTTCGGTCGCCGGACGACGCTGTTCGGTAATGGATTTTATCACGACCGTTTTTTCATCGTTTCCCTGACGTAACGTCAGAGTGGCGTTCAGTTCAACAAGCTTACTCGGCTTGCTGCGCTGCCCGTTGTAATGCACTTTGCCACCGTCAACCATTTCACGGGCGAGGGCGCGCGTTTTATAAAAACGGGCCGCCCATAGCCATTTGTCGAGCCTTACCCCATCAGAGGGTTTTTCTTTCATGGCTTCTCCTTCACGCTGAGTGAGGGGATCATTCGACGGTAATCGTTCAACGCCGGATGCCGCTGATAGCTTTTTTCAGCCTGTCCAGAATCGGGATTGGTCACGCCCAGGCAATACCGAACCCCAAATTTTGCTGCGGCATCCAGGATCGGTTCACTGTCATCAATGAACAAGGTTCTGTCTGGCTGCAAACCGGTTTTCTCCGCGACGGCCTGCCATAACCGCTGATCCTCTTTCGGATACCCAAATGTGTGGGTGGAAAGTAATAAATCAAGGTGTGACGCTAATCCAGTATGTTCCAGCTTCACGGCCAGATTATGCGGATGCGCGTTGGTCAGCAAAATACGTCGTTTGCCGCTCGCCTTCAGGGCATCCAAAAACGGCACCGTATCTTCACGCAAAACTGCGTGCGGCCCTTGAGCGGTGGTCATGGCACAAATATCCAGACCGAGGCGGTCGCTCCAGTAATCCAGGCAGTACCAGTTTAGCGTATGTTGCACGGCGTGATACTGCTGACGAATGTAATCCTGCGCTTCTGACGGAGTGATACCCTGCTGCGCACCGTAGGTTTCGGGCACCAGCTTTTGCCAGAAATGGGTGTCAAATGCGAGATCGAGCAGCGTGCCGTCCATATCCAGCAGAACGGTATCAACGTCCTGCCAGGCGATATCAAGATGCATGAGGGGGAACTCTCCAGCCAGAAGAAACGTGCGCGACAGGTTAGCACAACTTGTCGCGCAGAGGCGTTATCCGATCAGGCTCTCAGGCGCGGAGATAAGTTTAGGATTGAGGCAATTATCGTAATATTGCTGGATCTCGGCCAGACGAGTACGTGAGCGCTGATAGCGGCGCAGGGCAGCAAAACCGTTCCAGATGATGCAAATCAACATGGCCATCATGAGCAGTGTCGTCCCGATATAACGCCACAATCCGGCGCTGTCCGGCATGCGATGCAGATCGACATGCCGCGTGCCGTTCGCATCGGTAAAGGTTCCGGTGACGATCCCTTCTGCGCTAAATGGCGTTTGCATCAGCATTTGCGCCAGGCGCTGGAACTCGCCCCACTGTTCCTGGGCCGGATAATCATAGAGCGCTACAGGCGGATACGGCTGATCAACCAAGTCGCTACCCTCTTCACTGGCAATCACAAAACCGCCGGGTGCCGGGCTGTTAAGCGCCTGAGCCGCACGGGAGGTTTCACGCATCACAAACGGCGCGGTTGACGTGGCGACCAGATTTTCCAGGGACTCCGCACTCACCGGACGTAACAACACATTCACGCCGTCCAGTCGGCCTGCCTCAGCGCGTTTGACCAGTGCTTCCCAGTCTTTGCTGTTCCCGAGGTTGACGAGGGCATTTTTGAGACGAACACACTCATCCTCTGCAGAACATAAGTCCTGTGTTTTCATCACGATGTCGCCAAAATCATCCAGCAAAACCATTCCGGATTTTTGAATGGCAGAGCGCAAAGACTGACTGACGCGCGAATTCTCGTCGGGTTTTGGGTGTAGCTGGCGATTAAGCGCCTGCGTCAAAGCCGTCGCTTTACTGACGGTATCGGATTCCGGCAGCGGCAACGGCGGCGCGTCATTCCAGATGATCTGTGAGCAATCGAAGGGGGTGAAGGGCGAATTTTGGCGTGTATTCCAGGTTCCCGGCGCATGAATATTACACATACCCGTACCTTTCAGCTTCAGGGTGTCCCCCACGCGAACGCCAGCCTCTTCCAACTGATGAACGCTTGTCGCTTCGATAGTTTGCGCGCCTTTAATCCACGACACGGTGAATTTAATTGGCATATCAAGGGGAACAAGGAAAATCAGTAACGCCAGAACGAGCGCCGCGCCACCTGCAATAATGCTGCTGCGCAGCCAGTGCTGGAGCGGGAAGTTTTTCACCTCATCATGCAGCGATAAAAAACGCCCCTGACGGACCACCTGGCGATCGAGATAGATATCAATATCGGTTTTTTGCCCTAAATCCTGAGCAATCCACGGCTGCCAGTGACGCGGGTAAATAAGATCGATAATGCCGAGCGAAATATTGTTGATGTGCTCCTGATCGTTCTCACCGAACAGACCCCAGCGTTTTGGCGTACCACGTAAGCAGTGGATTTCGCGCAAGGCCGTTTTAGCCGGAGAAGCAAAAAGCCCCCACAACCCTGCGGCGATCAACAGGACAGCGCCGCCTGCGAGCCACGGGGCAAAAACGTCGGGCGTCATCAGGCACAGGAAAAACAGCAGGAAAGCGGCGACAATTAAAATTGCTTCACGGATGCCATCCGGGCGGCTCAGCGCGTACTCTTCGTACGTTTCCTGGCGAATATTGAGCAGTTCAATCTGTTCGGTCTCTTCGCCACGGATGGACGCTTGCGTAGAGTTTGCTCGTTCGAGCGCAAAGCGCGGCGCTTCCTGAACATATTCACTCAGGGTATGGCCATTCAGGGCGATAACCAGCGGAATGGAATCGGTATGGATGAGCTCGACGCTATTTTCATCATTGATGTATTGCTCCCAGAACGGTGGCAAATGCACTTCGACGGAGTCGAGATAGTAGCGCCACTTATTAGGGTCATCGGTGGTGATGCCATAGCGGGTGATCGAGCGCGTCACGCACAACACGGTGTCGCTGTGCGCGTTGAGATTCAGAGATACAGGCGCTGCAGTGGCGCCGGTCGGCCCTGGCGTCTGAAGGATGCGGTTCAGCGTATCGAGATAATTTTCAATGGCGCTGCGTTCATCGGCGGCCAGCGTACGCGTGGTCGCACCGGCGAAAGCGTTTAAAAAGGGCAGTCGAAGTCGACGTTGCGCCCGGCGTCTGAGTAACCATCCTGCAATGAATACGCAGGCCAGCATAGCAGCGAAAAATATCAAAATGGTGCTCATGCTTTCCCCATCTTACTTATTTCAGGTGTAGTCAGTCGCACCTATTACCGTGAATGTGTCTCTGTGGTTGGCTATCGGCAAGCATGGAGTCGAACTTGAGCAATCTGAAGCGCATCCCAGTGATCAAAAATGATAGCAAAGGCAACCAAAGCGGAATATCAGCAAATTCCTGGAGTTATTTCAACCTCTTGACTTTTAATTTGAAATAATAACTGGTTTAGGATAAGTTGCAAAAATGTAAATTTAGGGCAAATGACATTGCCGAAACCGTGCGTCATATCGCACAATGCACTCAGTTTACCCAGCAAAGACCCGTCAAGATGAGCAAACCCTTACAAAAGCCCATTATTCTGAATGTTGAAACAATCGCCAAATCGCGGCTGTTTAATGTGGAAAGTGTGGATCTGGAGTTCAGCAACGGCGTGCGACGCGTGTATGAACGTATGCGCCCATCAACGCGCGAAGCGGTAATGATCGTTCCGATTGTTGATGACCATCTTATCCTGATTCGTGAATATGCGGTGGGCACAGAATCTTACGAACTGGGTTTCTCTAAAGGACTGATCGATCCGGGTGAATCCGTTTTTGAAGCAGCCAATCGTGAGCTGAAGGAAGAGGTGGGTTTTGGTGCGAACGATCTGACCTTCCTGAAAAAGCTCTCCATGGCGCCGTCCTATTTCTCCAGCAAAATGAATATTGTGCTCGCCGAAGATCTCTATCCAGAAAAACTGGAAGGTGACGAGCCAGAGCCGTTACCGCAGGTTCGCTGGCCGCTGGCACATTTGATGGATTTGCTGGAAGAACCTGATTTCCATGAGGCTCGCAACGTGAGTGCGCTGTTCCTGGTGCGTGAATGGCTCAAAGGGCAAGGGCGGCTGTAGCTCTTCGACGGCTATGCCTCGTCTCGCTCGTCTCAGGCGAAAGTACACAAAAAAACGGTAACCCTTGGGTTACCGTTTTTACTATGAGTTTCAGTGGGGGCTGTTCGTCAGAACAACTCGTGCGTCTCGCCGTTATCAATCAGCTCAGTCCCTACCTCATGCACCGCCTGCGTTGTCGGCTGCGTGCCCTCAATGAAGAACTCTTCACGGCTGTTTCCGCCGTTGGCTAACTGGCCGGTGCTACGGTCGATATTGACTGTCACAATACCTGGCGGCGGCGTGAGTGGCTGTTCAGGAACGCCCTCCAGAACCGCTTTCATATAAGCATCCCAGGCCGGCTGTGCGCTCTTCGCGCCGCCTTCGTAACCAGAAATCTGATCTTTAATCGCACCCGATGCCGACGTTCGGCCCAAATCGCGACGGTGATCGTCAAAGCCGATCCACACGGACGTCACCACGCCCGGACCGAAACCGGAGAACCAGGCGTCTTTAGAACTGTTGGTCGTCCCGGTTTTGCCGCCGATGTCGCGCCGCTGTAAATCACGGCCCGCACGCCAGCCCGTGCCTTGCCAGCCCGGTTCACCAAAGATATTGGTATTCAGGGCGCTCTTAATCAGGAAGGAGAGCGGCGTATTGATCACATGCGGAGCATATTCCTGCGCACCGCTTTGCGCGACAAGCGCCTGGTTTGCCTGCTCCAGTTGCGGCTGCGGAACGGTGGAATTCTGTCGCTCCTGCGACAGGGCGACATCTTCCATGTCTTTATTTTCCAGTACGTTCGATTTCGGCGTGTCGCCGTAAATCACCGGGATATCACATTCCGGGCAGGCGATTTTTGGCTTAGCTTCAAAAATCACGCCGCCCTGATCGTTTTCAATTTTACTGATGAAATACGGATCGACCAGGAAACCGCCGTTCGCCATCACCGAGTAACCGCGAGCGACCTGCAATGGCGTAAAGGATGCGGAGCCCAGCGCCAGCGATTCGGTATGCACGATATTTTGTGCCGGGAAACCGAAACGTTGGAGATATTCCGCAGCGTAATCGACGCCCATTGCACGCATCGCGCGAACCATGACCACGTTTTTAGACTGCCCCAGACCCTGACGTAAACGGATTGGACCGGAATACTCCGGCGGAGAGTTTTTCGGCTGCCAGTCGGAACCTGCGCCCGCATCCCAGCGAGAGATCGGCACATCGTTGAGGATACTGGCGAGCGTCAGCCCTTTATCCATCGCCGCGGTGTACAGGAAAGGCTTGATGTTGGAGCCGACCTGACGCAGAGCCTGCGTTACACGGTTAAATTTGCTCTGATTAAAATCAAAACCACCGACCAGCGCCATCACCGCGCCATTCTGCGGGTTGATGGAGACTAACGCCGAGTTCACATCCGGAACCTGCGCCAGCCACCAGGCGTCGTTGACTTTACGAACCCAGATTTGCTGCCCGGTCTGGACCACATCCGTGACTTTACGCGGCGTTGGGCCTTGCGATGTATCGGAGCGATACGGGCGAGCCCAGCGAATGCCATCCATGCGCAGAGAAACCGAGGTCCCGTCTCCAAGCGTAGCGGTCGCTTCCTGCGGATCGGCCGCCGTGACAACGGCAGGAAGGAGCGGGCCGTAAGTCGGCAGTGCTTTCAGCGAATCCGTGATTTTTTTGCTGTCCCATGCGCTTTCGCCCACTTTCCACAGCACATTAGACGGGCCACGGTAGCCGTGACGCATGTCGTAATCCATCACGTTGTTACGCACCGCCTGCTGCGCCGCCTGCTGAACTTTACGCGTGATGGTGGTGGTGATGCGGTACCCGTCTTCATACGCCTGTTCACCGTAGCGACTCACCATCTCCTGACGGACCATTTCCGTGAGATACGGGGCCGAGAAGGCGATTTTGGGCGCGTGATAGTTAGCGTCAATCACATCATTGCGCGCCTGATCGTACTGTGTCTGGCTGATATAGCCTTCGCTTAGCATGCGTGACAGCACTACGTTACGGCGCGCAGTGGCACGATCGAGTGAGTAGAGCGGGTTAAACGTCGACGGTGCTTTAGGCAGACCCGCAATGGTCGCCATTTCGCTTAAGGTCAGCTCCTGGACAGGCTTACCGAAATAGACCTGCGCCGCCGCGCCCACGCCGTACGCGCGATATCCCAGATAGATCTTGTTGAGATAAAGCTCGAGGATTTCGTCTTTGCTCAGCAATTGCTCGATGCGAATAGCAAGAAACACTTCCTTGATCTTACGCGTCAGCGTTTTTTCCGGGCTCAGGAAGAAGTTACGCGCCAGCTGCTGCGTAATCGTACTTGCCCCCTGGGAAGCGTGACCGGAGAACAATGCCACGCTTGCGGCACGGAAAATCCCCACAGGATCGACGCCATGGTGTTCATAAAAACGGCTGTCTTCCGTGGCGATAAAGGCCTTCACCATCACCGGAGGAATTTCATTTAAGGTCAGCGGAATACGGCGCTTTTCGCCATATTGAGCGATCAATTCACCGTCGGCACTGTAGACCTGCATCGGGATTTGCAGTCGCACATCGCGTAGCGTGGCGACATCAGGCAGTTGCGGCTCAATATATTTGTACAAACCATAAATCGAGCCTGCTCCCAGCAGAATGCAACAGACTGCAAGGATCAATAAATACTTTACGAACTTCACTGGAGATTTCCCATTTAGTTTCACTTGGGCAGTTTCTAAACAATCGGCCGGTAGTATAAAGGCAAGCCTGAATCATTGATATAGCCGTCAAAAGGACGGGCGATAAGGAGATCGTGAAGCATGGCTTTCAAAACGTGGCGAACAGGTGTTCATATTCAACAAGATAGGGTTTTAGCTGTCTGTCTTACAAAGGAGCGAACCGGATGGAATCTGCGCCGTTGGTGGCAAATTCCGCTGGAGCGGGGAATTATCCGTGATGGACAAATTATTGAGCCAGAACAATTGGTTGCTGCGCTACGTACCTGGAGCAAGGTCTTGCCGCACCATCACCGGATTTTCCTCGCATTCCCCGCTGCACGAACGTTGCAAAAAAGCGCTTCCTTGTCCGGCACTCAACTTACGCGACAGTGAGCAAGCCTCGTGGATTGCTTCAGCCATGTCACGCGAGCTTGAAATGGCACCCGATGCGCTGTGCTTCGATTATGTGCAGGATACGCTGACCCGTTCGTTCCAGGTAACCGCTGCACAAAACAAAGAGGTCGCGGCATTGTTAACGCTGGCAAACACGCTCCGTCTGCATGTTGCGGCGATTACGCCGGATGCGGGTGCGCTGGTGAATTTACTGCTACTTCTTCAGCCTCCTTTCCACTGCGCGGTCTGGCGCGACGATCGCCACTGGCTATGGGCAACGCGTCACCAGTGGGGCCGTAAGCCACTGACCGAGGCAGCAGCGGTGGGAGATCTGGCGGCGCTTTTGGCGCTTAAGCCTGAAGATATGGCTCTTTTCGCGGCTGATAATCTTGATCCTTTCACTCTGGTCTCACGTAATTTGCCGCCATTGCCTGACTGTGGAGCGGACTTTACCGTCGCTCTGGCCCTTGCGATGGGGGACATCGTTGAATGAAAACCACTAACTTTTTGCCGTGGCGGCAATGGCGACAACAGCGTTGCTGGCGTTTCTGGACGTTACTCTTTGTTGGGTCGTTACTGCTTTCCCTCACCGTGATGATGAGTCTGCGATCGCGCTTCGCGATACGTTCGCACGTGCTGGAGGTGTATCTGGTGGGCGATATGGCGATTCAACAAAAGCTCGAGGCCCATCGTGCGCGCTGGCGAGCGCAACACGAGCAACAGCAACTCACCCAACAAGCGGCTGTTTTGCTGACTAAAACGCAAGCCTGGCAGCCAACGCTCGTGGCGCTGGCGTTGGCGATTCCGGAGCAGGTATGGCTCACGCAAATGTCATTTCAGCAGTCCAGCCTGGTGTTGAAAGGTTATGCCACGACGCTTTTATCCCTTCAAAAACTCACTGAATCATTGAAGCACTTCGGTGGCTTCACGCTTGGGCCTGCGGGGGAGCTGCAGCAGGATAATCAGGGGCGCTGGACGTACAGCCTCACACTCCAGCGCCAGGAGTGAGACGTGCACAGCTTATTCGAACGGTGGTATGCGTTTCGTTCGCGCACGCGCATTCTGATCTGGGGCCTGATTTCAGGCTGCGTGCTGCTGACGGCGTATTTGATACTCACGCGCCCGGCGATACAGCACGTTTCTCAACTTGAAACAAAACGAGAGCCCATCACCACAGTGGTGAAAGCACTTTGGACGAGCGAAGTTCAGCGAGGCCATGCTGAGGAACAACCAGATATTTCTGGGCGGCAGGCCTTTTCGCCTCTGGATTTTCAAACGCATGGTGCGCGGTTAGTTCGCTGGCTGCCCAATGCGAAAGGCGGTGAACTCTCTTTAGACGCAGACTGGATGCAGATTCCCGATCTGTTTGACGCGATCGCGCAGCGTGGAATGGGGGTGACGGCCTTTTCCGTCGAACCCGGCGAATCACGGCTAAAGCTAATCGTGCAGGTGGAGAGTCTACATGCGAACTGAGCTACGCGGGTTGATCCTGTGCTCACTGGTTTTTCTCACTGGGATGCGCGATCCGTTTCGACCGCCCGTGGATCGCTGTGAGGTCGGGAAGCTCAACAAATGGCACTACCAGGGACTCATCCGCAGCGCAGGTGTTGTGGGCATTATGAAAGATGAGCAGGATCGCTGGCATCGTGCCCATCAGGAAGATCACCTGCCATCAGGCTGGCGAGTTCTGGCGATAAATGATACGGAAATGGTCATCGAGGTTGGTGACGGATGTGACCCGAAGGAATGGCAATGGAAACGAGAAGGAACGAAAAATGAAAATAACAAGGATAGTCGCCCTGCTAGCGCTGTTCAGCACGTCGGCATGGAGCATCGCTCAAAAGCCAGTGACCCTGGTGGTTGATGACGTACCGGTTGTTCAGGTTTTGCAGTCGTTGGTCGAGCTGGAGAACCGTAACCTTATCGTTTCACCCGATGTTACCGGTACGCTATCGCTGCATTTAACGCGTGTGCCCTGGCGGCAGGCGCTGCAAACCGTAGTCACCAGCGCTGGGCTGGTGTTACGCGAGGAGCGCGGTATTTTTTATGTTAACACTGCCGCATGGCAACGTGACCAGCAGGCGCGTAATGAAGAGGAGAAGACCAGGCTCAAACTGGATGTCCCGCTTGCGTCGCGCAGCTATGCTCTGGCCTATGCAGACGGCGGCGAACTACAGAAATCCGCCGAGAAACAGCTCAGCCCAAAAGGGAGTTTATCCGTCGACAAACGCACGAATCGATTACTGGTGCGCGATATTCCTTCAGTGCTTGATAACTTTCAACACTGGGTAAAAGAGATGGATCTGCCCATCGCTCAGGTGGAGCTGGAAGCGCATATCGTCACGATAAATGAAAAAAGCCTGCGTGAGCTTGGCGTGAAATGGAATCTTGCCGAGGCGCAAGGTGCAGGGGCACCGGGGCAAGTCACCACGATGGGCGTCGATCTTTCCGTTGCCAATGCCACTACCCATGTCGGATTCAACATTGGTCGAATTGACGGCAGACTTTTGGATCTGGAGCTTTCCGCCCTTGAGCAAAAGCAACAGTTGGAGATTATTGCCAGTCCCCGGCTTTTGGCTTCGCATATGCAGCCCGCCAGTATTAAACAGGGCAGCGAAATTCCTTACCAGGTTTCCAGCGGTGAGAGCGGAGCGACCTCGGTGGAATTTAAAGAGGCGGTTTTGGGCATGGAAGTGACGCCAGTCGTGCTTCCCAACGGACGGGTGCGTTTGAAGCTGCGTATTAGCGAAAATATGCCGGGGCAAGTTTTACAGCAGGCTGATGGTGAAACGCTGGCGATTGATAAGCAGGAGATCGAAACTCAGGTCGAAGTGAAAAGTGGAGAAACGCTGGCACTGGGCGGTATTTTCTCTCAAAAGAATAAAACGGCCAGTGATAGCGTCCCGGGTCTCGGACATGTTCCCTTGCTGGGCCAGTTTTTCCGCCATGACGGCAAAGATAACGAGCGTCGCGAGCTGGTGGTGTTTATTACGCCACGCCTGATTGATATTCAGTAACCGAAACGATCACCGCGAGGATTTTGCACCCAGTTTGTTGCAGATGTTTGACGTGAGGCATGAATTAGCATACAAGGAGTACCGATTTGAGTTTCAGCTTCTCTAATCTTACCTCTTGTTGCCCCTAAGCATTTGGCATGGTGATTTAATCAGTTGCCAAACAAGCAGGACTACTGAGATAATTTTTAGTCTGACTCTCGCACTATCGCATATGAGGTTTCAGTTCATGTCCTGCTACGTTGAGTACTCGCGAAGCCGGAATTACCATTAACGAATAGTCTTAGTAGTACCGAAAAAATGGCAGAGAAACGCAATATCTTTCTGGTTGGGCCTATGGGTGCCGGCAAAAGCACTATTGGGCGCCAGTTAGCTCAACAACTCAATATGGAATTTTACGATTCTGATCACGAGATTGAGAAACGAACCGGAGCTGATGTGGGCTGGGTCTTCGATGTAGAAGGCGAAGAAGGTTTCCGTGACCGTGAAGAAAAAGTTATCAATGAACTTACGGAAAAACAGGGCATTGTGCTGGCTACTGGCGGCGGTTCTGTAAAATCTCGTGAAACGCGTAACCGTCTCTCGGCCCGCGGCGTTGTGGTTTATCTTGAGACGACTATCGAGAAACAACTCGCACGTACGCAGCGTGATAAAAAGCGCCCGTTACTGCAGGTTGAAACGCCTCCACGTGAAGTTCTTGAAGCACTGGCTGGTGAACGCAATCCACTGTACGAAGAAATTGCTGACGTAACGATTCGTACCGACGATCAGAGCGCAAAAGTCGTTGCAAACCAGATTATTCATATGCTGGAAAGCAACTGATTCTGGCTTTATATACACTCGCCCACGGGTAATAGCATTTAAGGTGGATGTCGCGTCATGGAGAGGATTACAGTTACTCTCGGGGAACGTAGTTACCCTATCACCATCGCGGCTGGTTTGTTTAACGACCCAGCTTCCTTCTTACCACTGAAAGCGGGTGATCAAGCTATGCTTGTCACCAACGAGACGCTGGCTCCGCTTTATCTCGACAAAATTCGTCATCTGCTGGAACAGGCAGGTGTGAACGTCGACAGTGTGATTTTGCCTGATGGCGAGCAGTATAAAAGCCTGGCGGTCCTTGAGACCGTCTTTACCGCATTACTGCAAAAACCGCATGGTCGCGATACGACACTACTTGCCCTCGGCGGTGGTGTTGTTGGCGATCTAACGGGTTTTGCTGCGGCAAGTTATCAACGTGGTGTTCGTTTTATTCAAATTCCTACCACGCTTTTATCACAGGTCGATTCTTCGGTTGGCGGCAAAACAGCGGTTAACCATCCGCTTGGCAAAAACATGATTGGCGCGTTCTATCAGCCCGCATCGGTGGTTGTGGATCTCGACTGTCTGAACACATTGCCCCAGCGCGAATTGGCATCAGGCCTGGCTGAAGTGATCAAATACGGCATTATTCTGGACGGCGAGTTCTTTAGCTGGCTGGAAGAGAACATGGATGCATTGCTTAACCTTGACGGTAAAGCGCTGGCTTACTGCATCCGCCGTTGTTGTGAGCTAAAAGCAGAAGTCGTTGCAGCAGACGAGCGTGAAACGGGCTTACGTGCTTTACTGAATCTGGGGCACACGTTCGGTCACGCGATTGAGGCGGAGATGGGTTACGGCAATTGGCTTCATGGCGAAGCGGTTGCAGCGGGCATGGTGATGGCCGCGCGTACCTCTGAACGTCTGGGTCAATTTAAGCAAGAAGAGACTCAACGCATCATCACGCTGCTTGAGCGTGCTGGCTTACCGGTAACGGGGCCGCGCGAGATGTCTTCGCACGCGTATTTACCCCACATGATGCGCGATAAAAAAGTTTTGGCGGGTGAGATGCGCTTAGTGCTCCCACTGGCAATAGGGAAGAGTGAAGTGCGCGGCGGAGTGTCGCATGATGTGGTTCTTGGCGCTATTGCTGATTGCCAGCAGGCGTAACAACTAGAAAGGTCAGGCTACTGTTACAGGTAGCTATTTAGCTTCAGGTGAAATGCAACGTCGTAAGCATGAGCCTTTGAGTGGGGTGTTAAATGGATGAATTCAAACCAGAAGACGAGCTGAAACCCGATCCCAGCGATCGTCGTACTGGTCGTTCTCGTCAATCTTCAGATCGCGATGATAATGAGCCGCAAATCAACTTCGATGATGTTGATTTGGATGCAGACGATCGTCGTCCGTCACGTAGCCGCAACGCGCGCGATGAGCGTGAAGAAGAGGATTATGAGTCTGATGATGAATCACTGGACGAAGAGTCTGTAGAGCGTCGCCCGCGTAAACGTAAAAAAGTGGCGGCGAAACCCGCTTCACGTCAGTACGTTATGATGGGTCTTGGCGTTTTTGTCCTGCTGCTGCTGATTATCGGCATCGGTTCTGCGCTGAAAGCACCGTCTACCCCCTCAAATGAGCAGACCGCTTCAACCGAAAAGAGCATCAATCTTTCGGGCAATAATAATGATGCAGCAGATCAGGCCAATGGTGTGCAACCTGCGCCAGGCACGACGTCTGCTGAACAGACCGCGGGCAATCCAACCAATGCTCCGCAGGATGTCTCACTGCCTCCTGTTTCGGCTACGCCAACTCAGGGCCAGGCAAGTGCGGCACCTGAAGGCCAGCAGCGTGTTGAAGTTCAGGGCGATCTGAACAACGCGCTCACGCAGAACCAGGATCAGGTGAATAACGTGGTGGCTAACTCCACGCTGCCAACCGAGCCTGCAACCGTCGCGCCAATTCGTGGCGGGAATGCACAACCGCAAACCGCAGCAACCGAAACCAAACCGCGTCAAACTCAGGCTGCCACTTCGCGTCCAGAGCGTCAAAAAGCGGTGATTGAGCCGAAGCGCGAAACGAAACCGCAGACCGTTGCTAAAGCCACGGAAGCCAAACCGGTTGCCCAGCCCAAGCCAACGGAAACCGCTACCAGCACGGCCGGTGAAAACACCTGTAGCGACAGCGGCACCGAAAGTCACCGCAGCAACACCGGCTCCTGCCGCGACTGCATCAACGTCTGGCTCTGCATCCGGTAAGTCTTCGGGTAATGTTGGGGCAATGAAGGCCGCACCGTCCAACAATTACACGCTTCAGTTGAGCAGTTCGTCTAACTACGACAATCTGAATAACTGGGCGAAAAAATCGAACCTGAAAAACTATGTGGTTTATCAGTCGACTCGCAACGGGCAGCCATGGTACACGCTGGTTAGTGGCGTTTACGCCTCTAAAGACGAAGCGAAACGCGCTGTGGCAACGTTACCTGCTGACGTTCAGGCGAAAAACCCATGGGCGAAACCGATTCATCAGGTTCAGGCCGACTTGAAGTAATGTTTAAAGCGCAGAATGCTGTCGGAGCTTTTCCACAGCTGGAAAAGGTGTAATCAGTTAGTCAGCATGAAAAAAAATCGCGCTTTTCTAAAATGGGCAGGGGGAAAATTCCCCCTGCTTGACGATATTAAAAAACACCTGCCGAAGGGCGAGTGCCTTATCGAGCCCTTTGTGGGTGCCGGGTCCGTGTTTCTCAACACCGACTTCTCTCGTTATATCCTGGCGGATATCAACAGCGATCTGATTAGCCTCTATAACATCGTTAAAGATCGTACCGACGAGTACGTTGACGAGGCGCGTAAGTTGTTTACGCCTGAGACGAATCAATCTGAAGTTTACTATCAGCTTCGCGTAGAATTTAACCAAAGCCGCGATCCTTTCCGGCGGGCGTTATTATTCCTGTATCTTAACCGACATGGCTACAACGGCCTGTGCCGGTATAATCTGCGCGGGGAATTCAACGTGCCGTTTGGCCGCTACAAGCGCCCTTATTTCCCGCAGGTTGAGTTGTATCACTTTGCTGAGAAAGCACAGAATGCACTCTTTATCTGCGAGTCGTACGCAGACAGCATGGCGCGCGCGGATCATCAGTCGGTCGTGTATTGCGATCCGCCGTATGCGCCGCTGACGGCGACGGCCAACTTTACGGCGTACCACACCAACAGTTTCAATTTGAAAGAGCAGGTGCATCTGGCGGAGATCGCCGAGGGCCTGGTGAAAAAGCGTATTCCCGTGCTGATTTCAAATCACGATACGGAAATGACGCGCGAATGGTATCAGTTAGCGACTCACCGATACGTCGTTCAGGTGCGGCGCAGCATCAGCAGTAACGGTGGCACACGTAAAAAGGTGGACGAACTGCTGGCTCTTTATCGCCCCTGAGCCGTTTCGCCCGCCGGTAAACACATTTCAAGGAGATGCGGATGAAACAGTTTTTGATTGCTCCCTCAATTCTGTCGGCCGATTTTGCCCGCCTGGGTGAAGACACGGCCAACGCGCTGGCCGCCGGTGCGGATGTGGTGCATTTTGATGTGATGGATAACCACTACGTACCTAATCTGACCATCGGCCCGATGGTGCTGAAAGCGCTACGTAACTACGGAATCACCGCCCCGATTGATGTTCACCTGATGGTCAAACCGGTTGATCGCATCGTGCCGGATTTTGCCGCAGCGGGCGCGAGCATTATCACCTTCCACCCTGAAGCCTCCGAGCATGTCGATCGCACGTTGCAGCTCATCAAAGAGAACGGCTGTAAGGCGGGGCTAGTGTTTAACCCGGCGACGTCGCTGAGCTATCTTGATTACGTCATGGACAAGCTGGACGTGATTCTGCTGATGTCCGTCAATCCAGGTTTTGGTGGCCAATCCTTTATTCCGCAAACGCTGGATAAGCTACGTGAAGTGCGCCGTCGCATCGACGAGTCTGGCTATGACATTCGTCTTGAAGTGGATGGCGGCGTGAAGGTCAACAACATTGGCGAAATCGCTGCAGCGGGTGCGGATATGTTCGTGGCAGGCTCCGCCATTTTTGACCAACCGGATTACAAAAAAGTCATCGATGAGATGCGCAGTGAACTGGCAAAGGTAAGTCATGAATAAATTACAGGCAATTCGCGGTGTCGCGTTTGACCTTGATGGCACGCTGGTCGACAGCGCGCCGGGTTTAACCAGCGCCGTCGATCAGGCGCTGTATGCGCTTGAGCTGCCCGTTGCGGGTGAAGATCGGGTGATAACCTGGATTGGTAACGGTGCTGATGTGCTGATGGAACGCGCGTTGACGTGGTCCCGTCAGGAACGCGCCTTTCAACGTTCGGCGCAGGGTAAACCCGGCGTTGATCATGCTGATATCCCGCAGGATGAACAGCTACGCGTTCTGCGTAAACTGTTCAATCGCTTTTACGAAGAGACCGTGGAAGAGGGCAGTTTTCTATTCCCTGACGTCGTCGATACCCTGAGCGCGTTGCATGCCAATGGCATGCCGTTGGCGCTGGTCACCAACAAGCCAACGCCGTTTGTGGCGCCGTTGCTGGAAGCGCTCGACATCGCAAAATATTTCTCGGTGATTGTCGGCGGTGACGACGTGCAGAATAAAAAACCGCATCCGGAACCGATTTTGCTGGTGGCAGGAAAATTATCCTTGGCGCCTGAGCAGCTGCTTTTTGTCGGCGATTCGCGCAATGATATTCTGGCCGCCAAAGCCGCAGGTTCGCCGTCTGTGGGTCTCACCTACGGCTATAACTACGGTGAATCCATCACGCTGAGTGAACCGGACGCCGTGTTCGATCACTTCAAAGATTTACTGCCCGCACTCGGGCTTTCGCACAGTGAACATCAGGAATCAAAAAATGACTAAGCCCATCGTATTTAGTGGCGCGCAGCCTTCAGGCGAATTGACCATTGGCAACTACATGGGTGCGTTGCGTCAGTGGGTGGGTATGCAGGATGATTACCACTGCATTTACTGCATCGTGGATTTGCATGCGATTACCGCGCGCCAGGATCCTGAGAAACTGCGTAAAGCCACGCTGGATACGCTGGCACTGTATCTGGCTTGCGGTATCGATCCGCAAAAAAGCACCATTTTCGTACAATCGCACGTGCCAGAGCACGCACAGCTTGGTTGGGCGCTGAACTGCTACACCTATTTCGGCGAACTGAGCCGCATGACCCAGTTCAAAGACAAATCTGCACGCTACTCCGAGAACATCAACGCCGGTTTGTTTGACTATCCCGTGCTGATGGCCGCTGACATTCTGCTGTATCAAACCAACCAGGTACCGGTTGGCGAAGACCAGAAACAGCACCTCGAACTGAGCCGTGATATCGCGCAGCGCTTCAATGCGATCTACGGTGATGTCTTTAAAGTGCCAGAGCCGTTTATCCCGAAATCGGGCGCGCGCGTGATGTCACTGCTTGAGCCGACCAAAAAGATGTCCAAGTCTGACGATAACCGCAACAACGTTATCGGCCTGCTGGAAGATCCGAAAGCGGTAGTGAAAAAGCTGAAACGCGCAGTCACAGATTCCGACGAGCCACCTGTTGTGCGTTACGATGTGCAGAACAAAGCGGGCGTTTCAAACCTGCTGGATATTCTCTCTGGCGTCACCGGGCAGAGTATTCCTGAGCTTGAACAGCACTTTGAAGGCAAAATGTACGGCCATCTCAAAGGCGAAGTGGCGGATGCGGTTTCCGGCATGTTGACTGAACTGCAGGAGCGTTATAACCGTTTCCGCAATGACGAAGCGCTGCTGAATCAGGTAATGCGAGACGGTGCCGACAAAGCCAGCGCGCGTGCCGCTGAAACCCTGAAAGCGGTTTACCAGGCGATTGGCTTTGTGGCAAAACCCTAGGTAAAAGCAAAACGGTAATCGCATTATCGTTTCGAGTCTTTGTACTCTCCCCCTGTGGGGAGAGGGCAGCGCGAGTGCCTCAGACCGTACTCGCTGCAATAAAAAACCGGGAAATTCCCGGTTTTTTTATTGCCTGAACAATGCTTATTGTTCTGCCGCGGGTCCGCAACCGCCAATTATTTTAGAAATTGAGATCGCCGGATGAAGCAAGTAATCGTAGCTGCAATTATTTTTGGTATTTTGAACGTGACCGGTGCAAGCCGTCAGGGTGGATAAGATGCCGACGACGAGCGCGGCTTTTGCCAGGTTAAACATACACTTTCCTTGTCAGTGACAAAATGAGCTGAAATGACCACGAGGGAATAAATGGAGAGATTCCATTTCGCGGAAGGTATGTTAGCGGCTGGGGTAAGAGGGGAGTAGTCCATATAAGGACTACTCAATTAAGGTCAGTTGTGCAGCGAGGGTTTAGTGGTTTGAAAACCAGTTGAGCTTTTCGCGAAGTTCAACCACGCGCCCGACGACGATCAGCGCCGGGCTTTCAACCTGTTTCGCCAGCTCGCCGAGCTGTGTGAGCACGCCGCTCACGACGCGCTGGGTAATCGCCGTGCCATTTTCGACCAGCGCCACCGGCATATCGTGCTGCATGCCGTGTTCCAGCAGTTTTTCCTGAATGGTCGCCGCCTGATTCAGCCCCATGTAGAACACCAGCGTCTGCTTTTCAGCGGCCAGGTTGTGCCAGTCCAGCTCACTTCCCGTTTTGAGATGGCCCGTCACCAGGCGCACGCATTGAGCATAATCGCGATGGGTAAGCGGGATACCGGAATAGGCAGAGCAGCCAGAAGCCGCAGTGATTCCAGGCACCACTGAGAACGGCACACCCGCGTTGCAGAGCGTTTCCAGCTCTTCACCGCCACGACCAAAGATAAACGGATCGCCGCCCTTCAGGCGCACCACGCGTTTGCCTTTGAGCGCTTCACGCAGCAGGATCTGGTTAATTTCTTCCTGCGGAACGCAGTGATAGCCCGCGCGTTTGCCCACGAATACGCGGTCGGCGTCACGACGGACCAGATTCATAATGTCATCAGACACCAGACGGTCATACACCACGATATCCGCCTGCTGAATCTGCTGTAATCCTTTCAGTGTTAAAAGACCCGCATCTCCAGGCCCTGCACCCACCAGCACCACTTCGCCGCGGTGATTCAGCGGTTCAGTCAGCAGGCGCTCGGTCGTCTCTTCGACGGCCTGATGATCCTGATTCGCCAGCGACTGCGCCAGGCGGTCATTGACGAAGAATTTTTCCCAGAAGCGGCGGCGCTCGCCGACGGTTGCAAACGTCGTTTTCACCCGGGCGCGAAGCTGGCCGGCATAGCGCGCCACCTTCCCTAAATGCTGAGGTAAAATCGATTCGAGTTTTTCGCGCAATAAACGCGCCAGCACCGGTGACGTGCCGCCGGATGACACCGCCACCATCAGCGGGGAACGGTCAATAATCGACGGCATAATAAAGCTGGCTTCTTTTGGCGCATCGACCACGTTGCAGAAAATACGACGGGTTTCGCAGGCATCGCTGACGCGCTGGTTCACTTCGTCGTCATCAGTTGCGGCGATCGTTAACCAGCAAGTATCGAGCAGGGACTCGTCAAACTCGCCCTGCACCAGCGTCAGCATGCCTTCCTGCGCCCACACGTGAAATTGCGGATCGAAGGCCAACGCATTAACGGTAAGTTGTGCACCTGCTTCTAATAGCAAACGCGCTTTACGCTCAGCGACATCGCCACCGCCCACTAACAGGCAGTCTCGATGACGTAATTGACAGAAAATCGGCAGGTGATCCACGACATTACCTCTTAGGAATTGGCTTTCGCCTGTGCAGTTGCGATGGTGACGGGAGTCGGACGCTCCGCTTTAGGAGTAGCATACCAGTATCCTAAGCCCATAAACACTGCACCCGAAAGGGTATTGCCCAGAGTTACCCACAACAGGTTATGACCGATGCCCGAAAGGGTGAACGCGTCGTTGTGATGGCCAAACCAGGAGAGTGCGAAAAGCGTCATGTTTGCCACGGAGTGTTCGTAGCCGGAGGCAATAAACGCCAGCAAACACCACCAGATTGCGATGAATTTCGCGGCACCTTCCGTGCGGATTGCCATCCAGATCGCCAGGCACACCAGCCAGTTACAGAGCACGCCCTTGAAGAACAGCGTCATGGCTGGCTGCGTGGTTTTGGCGAGCGCAACGGTGTGTACAATGCTGGTATCCACCGGTAACAAACTGCCGCCACCCCAGCTGTACAGCAAGGCCACGAAGACGGAACCCAACAGGTTGCCGACCCAGGTTTGCGGCAGAATCGCCCACATTTGTCCCTGGCTAATTGTCCCCGCTTTGACGCCCAGCGCCAGGAACATGGTATGGCCGGTGAACAGCTCTGAACCGGCGATAATGACCAGGGTTAACGCGAGCCCAAACGTTGCGCCCATCACTAATGGACGAATGGAGGGTTCAAGTAAATTCCCCAGCGTGAAGATGAGAATAATACCGAGACCGACATAAGCCCCGGCCATGGCGGAACTGATCCAGAAGCCGAGAGGGTTATTTTGACTGAGGCGGGCAATGCGCGCAGCGTTAGCCGCACACTTATTAATGGTGTCTGCAAACATGTGATTATCCTTGTACACGCCCCCTCTATGCTGCCGACAAGAGGCAATGCGACGGGGTTGTGCAAAAAAGTTGAAAAGCTCCCGAACGGGAGAAAAGTACAAAAAAGGGGGCATTGCGCCCCCGATAACAATCAGCCCCTCAGCTGCACGTTGCCGTCTTTTACGCGGACGTCATAGTGCTTCACTGAGTGACTTTCATCTTCCATGCAGTGTCCGTCGCTTAAACGGAAACGCTGTTTTTTCAGTGGACTCGCCACCCACAGTTCGCCCTGATGCTCCGCAATCAAACCGCGAGACAGCACGCTGGCCTGAAAGAACGGGTCGATATTGCTGATCGCAAAGACCTGTTCGTCATGACGAGGGCGGAAAATGGCGACCTGTTCCGTACCCAGCAGTGCGCAAACGCCGGTCGCTGGAATGATGTCGTTAACTTTGCAGATGTTTACCCACTGGCTCATACGTTTTCCTCCACCAGAGTCACCGGAATGCGCTCGTATGGCGTCGCCGGACGATGCTGCTCACGCTCAGGAACAATCTGTACGTTCGGATCGCGCTGGGCGCTGTTGATAAAGTGTTTGAAGCGAACCTGCGCCGCCGGGGAATTCACGGTTTCAGTCCACTCGCAAATCACGGCGTCGCGCAGACGGGCCATTTCGGCTTCCAGCGCATCGTTCAGACCCAGTTTGTCGTCGATGATGACCGATTTCAGATACTCAATGCCGCCTTCCAGATTGTCCAGCCAGGACGCTGTACGCGTCAGCTTATCGGCGGTGCGGATGTAGAACATCATGAAGCGGTCGAGGTAATTCAGCAGGGTTTCACGATCCAGATCCGCGGCCAGCAGGTCTGCGTGACGGGGTTTCATCCCGCCGTTACCGCAAACGTACAGGTTCCAGCCTTTCTCGGTCGCGATGATGCCGACGTCTTTGCCCTGGGCTTCCGCACATTCACGGGTACAGCCGGAGACGCCAAACTTCATTTTGTGCGGCGTACGGATGCCTTTGTAGCGGTTTTCCAGCTCCACGCCGAAGCCCACGCTGTCGCCAACACCGTAGCGGCACCAGGTGCTGCCCACGCAGGTTTTCGCCATACGCAACGCTTTGGCGTACGCGTGACCGGTTTCGAAGCCCGCTTCGATAAGCTGACGCCAGATTTCTGGCAGGTCGTCTTTCTGCGCACCAAACAGGCCGATACGCTGGGAACCGGTGATTTTGGTGTACAGGTTGAATTCACGCGCCACTCGGCCAACTGCCACCAGTCCTTCCGGCGTAATTTCGCCACCGGCAGAACGCGGTATGACGGAGTACGTCCCGTCTTTCTGGATGTTCGCCAGGAAGTTGTCGTTGGTATCCTGCAGCGGCGTATGTTCTGGTTTCAGAACGTATTCGTTCCAGCAAGACGCCAGCAGAGAACCGACCGTCGGTTTACACACTTCGCAGCCATAACCCTGACCGTGTTTTTCCAGCAGTTCGTCAAAGGTCTTAATGCCTTCAACGCGGATGAGATGGTAAATCTCCTGGCGTGAGTAAGAGAAGTGCTCACACAGGTTGTTGTTAACTTCGATACCCTGTTTCGCCAGTTCGGCGTTCAGCACCTGAGTGACCAGCGGGATACAACCGCCGCAGCCGGTACCGGCTTTGGTTTCGGCTTTCAGCGCCGCAACGGTGTGGCAGCCCTTATTGATCGCGGAGATCAGCATGCCTTTGGTGACGTCGAAGCAGGAACAAATTTGCGCGCTGTCCGGCAGTTTATCCACGCCAATTGACGGCTTACCGTTGGAGGCATGCGCAGGCAGAATCAGCGCATCCGGGTTTTCTGGCAGCTCGATGGCGTTCAGAACCAGTTGCAGCAGATTGCCAAAATCGGTGGTGTCGCCCACCAGCACCGCACCCAGCAGGGTCTTATTATCCGGGCTGACAATCAGACGTTTGTAGACTTCTTTGCTTTCATCGAGATAAACGTAGCTGCGGGAGTTCGGAGTGCGGCCATGTGCATCGCCGATACCACCGACGTCCACGCCGAGCAGCTTCAGCTTGGCGCTCATATCTGCGCCGACGAAGGCATTTTCGTTACCCAGGATGTGGTCAACGGCGACCTGCGCCATTTTGTAACCTGGAGCGACCAGACCGTACACGCGATTGTTCCAGCTTGCACATTCGCCGATCGCGTAGATATCCGGGTCGGACGTCTGGCAGGCATCGTTAATCATGATACCGCCACGCTGCGCCACGGCCAGACCGCACTGGGTCGCCATTTTGTCGCGCGGACGAATACCAGTTGAGAAGACGATAAAATCTACTTCCAGCTCGCTGCCATCGGCAAAGCGCATGGTTTTGCGCGCTTCGGTGCCTTCCTGAACGATCTCTTTGGTGTTTTTGCTGGTGTGAACTTTCACACCCATGCTTTCGATTTTACGGCGGAGCTGGTCGCCACCCATGTGGTCGAGTTGTTCAGCCATCAGCATCGGGGCAAATTCGATGACGTGGGTTTCGACGCCTAAGTTTTTCAGTGCGCCTGCCGCTTCGAGGCCAAGCAGACCGCCACCGACTACCGCACCACGTTTACTGCGGCGTGCGCAGGATTCGATCGCTTTCAGGTCTTCAATGGTACGATAAACGAAGCAATCCTGTGTTTCCGACCCTTTGATCGGCGGGATCCACGGGTATGAGCCAGTCGCCATAATCAGCTTGTCGTAAAAAACCGTGCGTCCGGCACTGGAGTGAATCACTTTTTCCTGGCGGTTAATGGTGATGGCGCGTTCGCCAACCAACACATTCACGCCATGCTTCTCATAGAAACCTTCACGAACCAGAGAAAGTTCTTCAGCGGTGTGGTGGGAGAAGTAGGAGGACAGGTGCACACGATCGTACGCCTTACGGGGTTCTTCACAGAAGACGGTAATATCAAACTGGGTAGCGTCTGCTTTATCGAGAAGATCCTCAATAAAGCGATGGCCGACCATGCCGTTACCAATGATAGCGAGTCTGACTTTGCTCATTTTTGCCTCGATTTCTTTTATATTACTGCCTACCTTAACGATTCAGCACAGGCGCTTATTGATGCAAATCAAATACGCCTTCAACTACTCCTTAGTGGGTAGATGACTGATTTGTCAGGAATTTTCTAAGTGGCGGAAATAACTCGCTTTTCATAAGCGATGAATTTGTGTACAAAATTTGAGGTTAATCTGCAAAAGTTCGTACTCCCAAATTTCAGCACTGTTTTTCAGGGGAAAGGTATGTCTACATCACCGCTTTGGCTGGTTCAGAACGTTCGGTTACCGCAGCAAGAAGGGCTATGGCAAATTGCCATTCAGAATGGCCGTTTTGGCGAAATTACCCCAATAGGTGATGCGCCCGATGAAAGCCACGAAGTCCTCAACGCCCGTGGTGGCCTGGCGATTCCGCCGTTTATTGAACCGCATATTCATCTCGATACCACCCAGACGGCCGGAGAGCCGAGCTGGAACCAGTCTGGAACCCTGTTCGAGGGCATCGAACGTTGGGCGGAACGTAAAGCGTTCCTCAGCCATGACGATGTCAAAGCGCGTGCGTGGAAGACGTTGAAATGGCAAATGGCTAACGGCATTCAGTTTGTTCGCACCCACGTTGACGTCTCTGACCCTACGCTCACGGCGCTAAAAGCGATGCTGGAAGTGAAGCAGGAAGTTGCGCCGTGGATCACCCTGCAAATCGTCGCTTTCCCGCAGGAGGGGATTCTATCCTATCCCAACGGTGCGGCGCTGCTTGAAGAAGCGTTACAGCTCGGCGCTGACGTGGTCGGCGCCATCCCGCATTTTGAATTCACGCGCGAATATGGCGTGCAGTCGCTGCACATCGCGTTTGAACTGGCAAAAAAATACGATCGTCCGCTGGATATTCACTGCGACGAAATCGACGATGAACAGTCTCGTTTCGTTGAAACGGTTGCCACGCTGGCGTATGAGGCCGGGATTGGATCGCGTGTCACCGCCAGCCACACCACCGCAATGCACTCCTACAACGGGGCATACACCTCGCGGCTGTTCCACTTGCTGAAAATGTCTGGCATTAACTTTGTCGCTAACCCGCTGGTCAACATTCATTTGCAGGGGCGATTTGACGATTACCCGAAACGTCGCGGAATTACCCGCGTTAAAGAGCTTCAGGAAGCGGGTATCAACGTCTGCTTCGGTCATGACGACGTTTTCGATCCGTGGTATCCGCTGGGGACGGGCAATATGCTGCAAGTGCTGCACATGGGGCTACACGTCTGTCAGATGATGGGTTATCCGCAAATCGACAGCGGCCTCGATTTGATTACCCACAACAGCGCACGCACGTTTGGGCTGACGGATTACGGTATTAAGACGGGCAACCCGGCGAATCTGATCATTTTGCCTGCGGAAAGTGGTTTTGATGCGGTGCGCTGTCAGGTGCCGGTGCGCTGGTCGATTCGTCAGGGTAGAGTGATTGCGACGACGCAACTGGCGCAAACGTGGATTCAAACGGATAGCGGGGGTGAAGAGGTGAGCTTTACGAATAACAGCCCCTTCGCTGAGCGCAAAGGGGCGTAAGGGTTAGTGCGAAGCCGCTGCCGTGTTGTGCTGACGGTGGCGGGTTACAAAGCCCAGAATCAGACACATGACAAACACCACGGCATAC
Organism: Lelliottia amnigena; assembly: GCA_900635465.1. NCBI lineage: Bacteria > Pseudomonadati > Pseudomonadota > Gammaproteobacteria > Enterobacterales > Enterobacteriaceae > Lelliottia > Lelliottia amnigena. Next base: position 4,014,048 of record LR134135.1, on the reverse strand, counting down.
AGACCGTTAGCCGTTTGCAGCGCCGCCAGCGGGCCGCTGTGTGCCACAATCGGCCCTGTGACCACGAAGGTCAACATGGTGCCAATGGTCCCGCAGGTCAGAACAAAGTTCACAAGCTTAGGTGACGCCACTTTGGTTTGCAGTGAGCCGAGGGTGATGATTGAGGTGTAAATCGCGCTGGAGAAGAAACCGAGCGTCAGAATAAACCACGCCATATGCTCCGGCGCACCGTTGATAAACAGATACATCAGCACGGTTGCCAGACCCGCCAGCACCGTCAAAATGCGCTGCAAATCGAAGAAACGCAGAATGAAGCTAAATGCCCACATGCCGAACATGTAAGACATCCAGAAATCGCTCACCAGTTTGCCCGCGTCGTTGAGGCTCATGCCCAGGCCTTTCGCGTATTCCGGAACCCAGGAGATAAAGCCCAACTGGCCGAGGATATAGCACAGCGCCGCAACGGACAGAAACAGTACGCCGATCCCCCATTTTTCTTTTGCGGCAGGCTGCTCGCTCTGATCCGCTTTTTGACCCAGAACCGGGAATTCACAGCCAAAGGTCAGCACAAAAATAGCCACGTAGACCAGGCCGATACAGGCGTACACCCAATACCACTCGATGCTGCGAGCCAGCAGAACGGCGGCCACCATAGGGAAAATCATCCCCGCCATGCTGAAGAAGGAGTCGGTGAACAGCAGGCGTGCGCCGCGCTGACGGCCTTCATACATGTGGGTAATCAGGAACGTACCGATGGACATGGTGATCCCGCTGACCAGGCCCAACACAAACATTGAGGCGGAGAACAGCGCGATACTGTGGCTGACCATCAGTCCCGCTACGGCCGCGACCATCAGGACAAAGCCGAAGCGCAGCTGCGTTTTCAGCGGCACGATTTCCATCAGCCAGGCATTCAGGAAAATGGAGATCAGAATACCGGCGTTAAGGAAGGTAAAGGTGTTGCTCATGCTGGAAACGGGGAGCTGGAAATAGTTGGCGATATCACCCATCACCATTCCGGTGACGATCACCAGTGCGCCGGTCAGGGCGTACGAGAAGAAGCTGATCCATGTGAGCTTAATGCGATTGCTGTTAGTCATGTCTGGCCTGTGAATTTACCCCGTGTCCTTCACGCTGCAAAGGCGTTTGCCGCCTGCCTGCATCACGAATTAATAAGGGTAATGAAAAGTAAAACGCGTTGACCGCGCCGTGTGCGCAGGGATTTTAATCATTAAAGTGATCCATATAAATCTTTTATGAAAATTAAGATCTGAATTGCATTAATTAGTGTGATTTAGGTCGCTTAATTGTGCGTCGGTTCCTACCCTTTTTACGGTTACAACTGTTTCAAATTCGTAAAATTAGGTAAAAGGCTAGCCTCCATCCATACTGCTCTTTAGAATCAAGCCACTTGCCTTTTTTACTGCGCTTTGTTAAGGAATTCTCATGCTCAAATCAACTCTGGCGGCTGTCGCGGCTGTGTTTGCCCTCTCTGCTGTTTCTCCTGCTGTTCTGGCAGCGAAAGGCGATCCCCATGTCTTGCTGACAACGTCTGCCGGAAATATTGAGCTGGAACTGAATAGCCAGAAAGCTCCGGTATCGGTGAAAAACTTCCTCGATTACGTGAACAATGGTTTCTATAACAACACCACGTTTCACCGCGTGATCCCGGGGTTCATGCTCCAGGGCGGCGGTTTTAACGAGCAAATGCAGCAAAAGCAGCCGAATGCGCCAATCAAAAACGAAGCCGACAACGGTCTGCGTAACACGCGCGGCACCATTTCGATGGCTCGTACAGCGGATAAAGACAGCGCCACCAGCCAGTTCTTCCTGAACGTTGCGGATAACGCTTTCCTCGATCACGGCCAGCGCGACTTCGGATACGCGGTGTTTGGTAAAGTTGTGAAAGGTATGGATGTGGCTGATAAGATCTCGCAGGTACAGACGCATGACGTCGGTCCTTACCAGAATGTACCGACAAAACCGGTTGTTATTCTGTCCGCAAAAGTTCTGCCGTAACCCTTTTCTCTACGGGCGGTTCTCGCCCGTAACACTTGCGTCTCCCTGCGAAAGCGCGTTTTGCTGCTTATACTTGTGGCAAACGGACATATCAGGGAGGCGTTAAGTGAAAAAACTCACCGACAGGCAAAAATCCCGTCTCTGGGAACAGCAGCGCAACGTTAACTTTCAGGCCAGTCGGCGTCTGGAAGGCGTCGACAGCCCGCTCGTCACGCTAAATGCAGCAGACGCTCAACACCGTCTTGAGGAACTCAGGAGGCACTATGAGCGATAAAATCGGTGACGATCGCGATCCGTACCTCTATCCCGGCCTGAACGTGATGCGCAATAAGCTCAATATTCGTCAGGCGGATCGCCTTGCGCAGGCTTCATATGAACTCACGGCATTGCGTGCCGCAACCTTACCGCTTGGGCCGCCCGCACGCGGTTTGCCGCACCTGTGCGCCATTCATCGCCATCTTTATCAGGATATTTTCGACTGGGCAGGTGATATCCGTGAAGTCGATATTTATCAGGGCGATACGCGATTCTGCCATTTCGCCTATATCGAAAAAGAAGGCAACGGCCTGATGCAGGATCTTGAGGAAGAGGGCTATCTTGTCGGACTCGAGAAAAGTGAGTTTATCGCCCGCCTCAGCCATTACTATTGCGAAATCAACGTCCTGCATCCGTTCCGGATTGGTAACGGGATCGCGCAACGCGTCTTTTTCGAGCAACTGGCCATTCACGCGGGTTATCAACTGAGCTGGCGGGATATTGAACCTGATTATTGGTCTGCCGCCAATCAGAGCGGGGCTATGGGGGATTTAACCGACCTGACAACCATCTTCGCCAAAGTTGTGAGCGAAGCGCGGGAAACTGAGTAGAATAGGGCGGCTAATTTTTTGGAGCCGCCATGATTCTGCTGATTGATAATTACGATTCATTTACCTGGAACCTGTACCAGTACTTTTGTGAACTGGGTGCTGAGGTGGTTGTCCGGCGCAATGATGACATCACGCTGGGAGATATCAACGCGCTGGCACCGCAGAAAATTGTCATTTCACCAGGGCCTTGTACCCCTTCTGAATCGGGTATTTCGCTGGATGTGATCCGCGATTTTGCTGGCAAACTGCCGATTCTGGGCGTCTGCCTGGGGCATCAGGCGATCGGCCAGGTCTTTGGCGCGACCATCGTTCGTGCCGCAAAAGTGATGCACGGCAAAACGTCTCCGGTGACGCATACCGGAACCGGCGTGTTTCTCGGTCTGAACAATCCGCTCACGGTGACGCGCTATCATTCGCTGGTGATTGACCCGCCCACGCTGCCCGATTGCTTTGAGGTGACGGCCTGGAGCGACACTCAGGAGATCATGGGCATTCGTCATCGCGAATGGGATCTCGAAGGCGTGCAGTTCCATCCGGAAAGTATCCTGAGCGAACAGGGGCATCAACTGCTGGCTAATTTCCTCCATCGTTGATTGGTTATTGCTTTGTTGTGATTTTTTATGCATATTTTGTGATTATATTTTCACGGTTAATGTGACATAAAATGGATGGGCATGACATGGCAACTGAACAATCTGCAATTACGCGCGCAACTTTCGATGAAGTGATCCTGCCGATTTATGCACCGGCTGAGTTTATCCCGGTAAAAGGGAAAGGCAGTCGCGTGTGGGATCAGCAGGGCAAAGAGTACGTTGATTTTGCGGGTGGTATTGCAGTGACGGCGCTGGGGCATTGCCATCCTGCTCTGGTCGAGGCGTTAAAAACGCAGGGCGAAACCCTGTGGCACACCAGCAACGTATTCACCAATGAACCCGCGCTGCGTCTGGGGCGCAAAATCATCGACGCCACGTTTGCCGAGCGCGTTCTTTTCATGAACTCAGGCACCGAAGCTAACGAAACCGCGTTCAAGCTGGCGCGTTATTACGCCTCAACGCGTCACAGCCCGTACAAATCCAAAATTATTGCCTTCCATAACGCCTTCCACGGGCGGTCGCTGTTTACGGTTTCCGTCGGCGGACAGCCGAAGTATTCCGATGGTTTTGGCCCAAAACCTGCCGATATCGTTCATGTGCCGTTTAACGATCTTCACGCCGTAAAAGCGGTGATGGACGATCACACCTGCGCGATTGTGGTTGAGCCGATTCAGGGTGAAGGCGGTGTAATGGCGGCGACGCCAGAGTTCCTGAAAGGCCTGCGTGAACTGTGCGACGAACATCAGGCGCTGCTGGTGTTTGATGAAGTGCAGAGCGGTATGGGGCGTACCGGCTCCCTGTTTGCCTACATGCATTACGGCGTGACGCCGGACATTCTGACAAGCGCCAAAGCGCTCGGGGGCGGCTTCCCGGTCAGTGCTGTGCTGACAACCCAGGAGATCGCGTCGGCATTCCATGTGGGATCTCATGGGTCGACCTACGGCGGGAATCCGCTGGCTTGTGCTATCGCGGGTGCGGCGTTTGATATTATCAATACGCCAGACGTGCTGAACGGTGTGAGTACGAAACGCGAACAGTTTGTGAAACATCTTCAGCAGATTGATGCCCAGTACGATGTGTTCAGCGATATTCGTGGAATGGGACTGCTGGTTGGTGCAGAACTGAAGCCACAATACCAGGGCCGCGCGCGTGATTTCCTCCATGCTGCCGCGCACGAAGGGGTGATGGTGCTGAATGCTGGACCGGACGTGATGCGCTTTGCACCGTCGCTGGTGGTTGAAGCACAGGATATCGACGACGGTATGGCGCGCTTTGCCGCAGCGGTAGGGAAAATCGTTAAGGGTTAATGGGATTCGCGCCGCAGCAGGCGCGTTAACCAAATTCCGTGATGCGGGCGTTGCCGCCAGGCTACCGATGAAATGGTGTGCATGGTGTTCAGATGCCCGAGTATGCGCTGCAAGTGCTGTTCCAGCGTGCTCATCGGACCGTAGGTGAGCGTTTCTGGTCCTTCAAGAATATTCATATCCCCTGATTCACCCGGCGCGTCATATTCCAGGCGCTGCTGACACCGCTGCAATGCAATTTCACACGACTGCAAATAACGCTGCGCCAGGTCCGGCGTCAGCATCGTATGCTCGCGCGCCAGCGTGGTCATCGCGTTGATATGCTCGACAATGAACTGGCTGTGGGTGACCCACAGTTTCATATCGGCCAGATAGTGCGAATTAAAGCCCGGCTCTTGCATGGCCTGATTCAGCGAGTTAAACAGCGCGTTATGAGCCTGATTGACCTTCATGCGTTGGTACGCCAGCGGCGACGGCTGCGGATCGGCGCTGAGAATCAGGCGAATAGCCTGCTGGTCGGCCTCGAGCGCATCATGCGCATTCTGGCGCAACAGGCCGCTTTGCCACTGTGGCCACAGCCAGACCATACCGCCAAACGCAATCAGACAGCCAATCAGCGTATCCACCAGTCGGGCGACAATAAACTGTTCGCCATTCAGGGTAAGCAGTTGCAGGGTATATACCGCGGTGACCGTAAAGCCGACCATCGCCCAGCCGTAGTTTTTACGGATAAACAGATAGCTGACCAGCGTAATAAACAGCATGCCCGCCAGGGTGTAACCGTCCGGGACGTGGAAGTGCAGCGTGACGCCCGCAATCACCAGACCGGCAAGGGTCCCGCCCGCCCGGTGCAGGATCCGCACCCGCGTCGCGCCATAGCCGTTCTGCGTCACGAACAGCACGGTCATTAAAATCCAGTAGGGCTTGGGTAAATGCAGCGCCACGCCCATCAGGCTGGCGATACTGAGCATCACGCTAATGCGCGCCGCATTACGCAAAGCAGGGGATTTAAATGACAGATAGCTTTTGAGCGCCGGCAGCAGTGGCAAACGTTTCTGCTTATCCGCCATCAGATCACGGGAATAGAGCGGACGCTGAGTGCGCAGCACGCGTGCGATACGGCTGAAGTGCCAGGCGCAGAACTGCCCGACCGGGTTGTCGGGATGCTGACGGGCAATTTTCTCCAGCGCGCCCAACTGTTTATCCATGGTAAAGCGTGTGGGATAGCGGTGATAGAGAATATCGTCAGCCAGCACGCGCAGTCGCGCCGCGACCGTCTGGGCATTCCAGCGGATCACCGCTTCGGCGTGACTGCGCTCCACCAGCTTTTGCACTTCCTGTGGATGATGCAGGCTGACGGAAATATGTTCCTGTAAATCCAGCCCTACCTGAAACGTGCGCAGTAGCCGTTTGTATTCATGATTTTTATTGGCCGCCAGCATGTGTAGCTGCTGATAACACTGGCTGATTAAATCGACCACTTTTTGCTGACGCGTCAGCAGCGGCGGCAGCGCCTTTTCCGGATCGGTGTGCTGCGTCAGCAGGGTGTATTTTGCTTCGCAGTAATCAGCGAGCTGAACGTAGAGCAGGCTTAAGGATTCGCGCAACGGCTGCTCGCGCCACATCCAGAACCAGAACCAGTTGAATAATCCGTACCACAGCGTGCCAAACGCGTAGATCAGCAGCGGTTCCCAGACGGGCATATTCCCGGCGAGGCTGAGCGTAAAGATCGATGCAATCAGTGAGGCGGGAAGCAAGCGGGCATGCAGAGAACTGATTTCCGCCGTCACGCCGAGCGTGAGTGCCAGTACGGTCAAAATCAACGGCAGGGGGATATCGCGCGCCAGTAATAGCTGTACCGCGAGACTGCATCCGGCAAACAGCGAGCCGCCAATAATCAGGCGCTTGAAAAAGCGTTTATGCGGGGTATCGAGACCGGCAATATTACAGCAGGCAGGAACGAGAGAAAAAAGCAGACCGTGTTGCAGATGACCCAGAATCAAACCGACGGCCACGGGGAGACATAACACCAGCGTTTGCCGAAGTGCGTAGTTAACTTCCGGGTGATAGATCAGCCTGCGCCACATAGATGCCAGAGACAAAAACGGCGTGACACCTTGCGATGGCACGCCGTTCGACCGGAATTAACGCGTTCCGTAAACCACGATGGTTTTACCGTGAGCGGAGATCAGGTTCTGATCTTCCAGCATTTTCAGGATACGGCCAACGGTTTCACGGGAGCAACCCACGATCTGACCAATTTCCTGACGGGTAATTTTAATTTGCATGCCGTCAGGGTGGGTCATAGCGTCAGGCTGTTTCGCCAGGTTCAACAGCGTTTGCGCGATGCGACCCGTTACATCCAGGAAGGCGAGGTTACCCACTTTCTCGGAGGTGATTTGCAGGCGGCGAGCCATCTGCGAAGACAGGCGCAACAGAATATCCGGGTTAACCTGAATCAACTGACGGAATTTTTTGTAGGAGATCTCAGCCACTTCACAGGCTGATTTTGCACGTACCCAGGCGCTACGTTCCTGGCCTTCTTCAAACAGGCCCAGTTCGCCGATGAAATCGCCCTGGTTCAGATAAGAAAGGATCATCTCTTTTCCTTCTTCATCTTTGATAAGCACTGCCACCGAGCCTTTGACGATGTAATACAACGTTTCCGCTTTTTCACCCTGGTGAATCAGCGTGCTCTTCGATGGGTACTTATGAATATGGCAATGAGACAAGAACCATTCGAGAGTCGGGTCTGTTTGCGGTTTGCCAAGCACCATGCGCTGTTATCCTCTGTTATAAGCTGTCACCAGAGTCATAAATCGCATCCTGACTCTGGGGTTGCAATCGAATTCTTCCCCGTACCTGGGAACTAGGCTGTCATAAATGTTTGCAGCCTGTAATGTTTGATGTCCTCTGCATACATGTGTAACGTCAATGTATTACTGTAGCATCCAGAGTGTTTTAGCATAGCTTTTGCCGCGTGTCTCCTGGTGTCTCGCTTCAGCATGACGCAGGTCGTCTTCCGTTGCGAGAATTGTAACGCGCGGGTAATCTGTCCGGAAAAATGCAACGTCGGAGTGAATAAAATGCAAGCGCGTGTGAAATGGGTTGAAGGTTTAACGTTCCTCGGCGAATCCGCTTCAGGACACCAGATTTTGATGGATGGTAACTCCGGCGATAAAGCGCCAAGCCCGATGGAAGTGGTGCTGATGGCGGCGGGCGGATGCAGCGCCATTGACGTCGTCTCGATTCTGCAAAAAGGGCGTCATGACGTCACCGATTGTGAAGTGAAGCTGACATCTGAGCGTCGCGAAGAAGCGCCGCGTCTGTTTACGCATATCAATCTGCACTTCATTGTGACTGGCAAAGCGTTGAAAGATGCCGCGGTTTCCCGTGCGGTGGATCTTTCTGCGGAGAAGTACTGCTCGGTGGCGTTGATGCTGGAGAAAGCGGTGAAAATCACGCACTCCTACGAGGTGATCGACGCGTAAGCGTTGACGAGAGTCAGACCCTCTCCCACAAGGAGAGGGAAAAGGATCATTCGATCTTTTTGCCTTCCATCAGCCGTTGCACCAGCGGCATCATGATCAGCTCCATCGCCAGTCCCATCTTCCCGCCCGGCACCACCAGCGTATTAATGTGCGAAATAAACGAGCCCTGCAGCATCGCCAGCAGCCACGGATAATCAATATCGTCCAGATTACGGAAGTGGATCACCACAAAGCTTTCGTCCAGAGACGGAATCGTTTTTGCCGCAAAGGGATTCGAGGTATCCACCGTCGGGACGCGCTGGAAGTTAATGTGCGTGCGGGAAAACTGCGGCGTCAGGAAGTTAATGTAATCTTCCATTGAGCGCACCACCGAGTCCATGACCGCTTCACGCGAATGGCCGCGCTCGCTGGTGTCGCGGGTGAGCTTCTGGATCCACTCCAGGTTGACGATAGGCACCACGCCAACCAGCAGATCGACGTGCTGCGCCACGTCATGCTGCGGCGTCACCACACCGCCGTGCAATCCTTCGTAAAACAGCACATCGGTCGGTTCCGGGAGCGGCTGCCACGGCGTAAACGTGCCGGGCACCTGGTTCCACGGCACCGCTTCGTCATAGGTGTGCAGATATTTACGCGATTGCCCTGTGCCGGTATGGCCGTACTCGGCAAAGGTTTGCTCCAGCAAACTGAAGTCGTTGGCGTCTGGTCCGAAGTAGCTGATGTGTTTGCCGAGATCGCGCGCCTTGCGGATCGCCATGTCCATTTCGGGGCGGGTATAGCGATGAAAACTGTCTCCTTCTACCTCGGCGGCGCGCAAGTTGAGCTGCGCGAAAATCTTACGAAACGCGAGGCTGGTGGTCGTGGTTCCCGCACCACTTGACCCCGTAACGGCAATAACCGGATGTCTGGCGGACATAGCAACTCCCTGACTGGAATGATGAAGCGATCAGCCGCGAAACTGATTGCGCGGCATGATGTTGACGGTTTCGTGCAGTTCAGACCACACCAGCAACACCTCGCCATTTTGTAGCTGCCGTTTCACATCGGCGACCTTTTGTTCAAGCGAGCGTTCATGTTCACCATAATCGGTGCCTTCGCGTAATACAAAGCTTTCAATCAGACTGTCCAGCGTTTCGGGAGCCAGATCTTGCCAGGGAATCATCATCGTGTTTTTTCCAGCCAGGGGGTTAACCAGTCGGGGATACGCGTTTCCAGCCACATTTTCGGACGCCGTAACGTGCCGCCGATAAAGCCAACGTGGCCGCCATGTTCGGTCAGCTGATACTGCACGTTAGCCGGCAAATAGCCCGGTGCCGGAATCGAATGGTGATCCATAAAGGGATCGTCTTTCGCGTGGATAATCAGCGTCGGTTTGGTTATCTGATTCAGCAACGGCATGGCGCTGCACTGACGATAATAGTCTAGCGCGTCGGCGAAACCGTGGATCTTCGAGGTGATCAGATCGTCAAACTCCCGCAGACGGCGCATGCGCTTGAGCTGTTGCAGGTTGATCGGCAGCGTATCGGGATAGGCTTTCAATTTGCGTGCCGCGTTGGCTTTCAGCAAATTCAGCAGATAGCGCTGATAAACGCGCGAAAAGCCCTTTTCCATATGATAGCTGCACTGCTCAAGCATAAACGGCGCAGAGACGATCACCGCAGCGTCCAGCGGCACGGCGTCGCTCTCTTTCGCCAGCAGGCAGGCCAGCATATTGCCACCCAGCGAATAGCCAACCGCCGCGGTAGGTGCCGCGCCGTAGGTCTTCGCCAGCCAGTGTAAAAACCAGGTGCCGTCTTCGGTTTCGCCGGAATGATAAATCCGCTCGCGACGGTTTGGCTCGCCGCTGCATCCGCGAAAATGCATCACCACACCGAGCCAGCCGCGCGCTTTTGCCGCGTGGATCAAGCCGTGCGCATACGGGCTGTGCAGGCTGCCTTCCAGCCCGTGGAACACCACCAGCCGAGGTTTATGCCTGGCCTGGTCGGGATCTTCGCTCCACGCTAAATCGACGAAATCACCGTCCGGCAGGTCGAGGCGTTGCCAGTGCGGATCAAACTGCAGTTTACGGCGCAGGAGCCTTGGCAGCATGGTTTGCAGATGCGGGTTAGCGACGCCACGCATTGGCACAAATGCGGCGCTCTCTTCACACGTGATATCAAAGTCAGATGGAATAATTTGGGTCATAACGATGCGATGTTCACTCTTGTCAGCCTTTACTATACCTGTCGAAGCGGATCCTGTTTACGAAAATGAGGCGGTGTTGACCTCCGATTCAGCTATTTCCTGTCTGAGCTAGCGTTTTTTTCCGAAACGTTATCTGATCTTGATCATAAATATTCATTCTGATTATTACTCTCAGGCTAATGATTCACCTCTACGCTTAATTGATGCCTTTCTCACCAGAGCGCACACTTTACTCAGCGTTAAGCAAATCAAAATGATGTGCTGAATCAGGAGGTTAATAATGTTATCTGGGCAAACGCCACCCCGGGTCTGGAACACACGCCGCACAGAGAAAGCGCGCCGTCTGGCTTCCGTTCCGGTGCAGGGCAAAGTACTGCCAACCGACGATTTCGTCGCCATGCTGGAAAAACTGATCGCCCCGGGCGACAAAGTGGTGCTGGAAGGCAACAACCAGAAGCAGGCAGATTTTCTGTCCCGCTCACTTGCTGAAGTGAACCCGCAACTCGTCCATGACCTGCATATGATTATGCCAAGCGTCGGGCGCAGCGAACATCTCGATATCTTTGAAAAGGGCATCGCCCGCAAGCTTGATTTCTCCTTCTCCGGCACGCAAAGCCTGCGCATTTCGCAGCTGCTGGAAGACGGTCTTCTCGAAATCGGCGCTATCCACACCTACATCGAACTTTATTCTCGTCTTTACGTTGATCTCTCGCCAAACGTGGCGCTGATTGCCGGTTTCAAAGCGGACCGCAAAGGCAATCTGTACACCGGCGCAAGCACTGAAGACACGCCCGCGCTGGTTGAAGCCGCCGCGTTCCATGACGGTATCGTCATTGCGCAGGTGAACGAGCTGGTCGACGACGAAAGTGACCTGCCGCGTGTGGATATCCCCGGTTCCTGGATTGACTACGTGGTAGTGGCGGACAAACCGTTCTTTATCGAACCGCTGTTCACCCGCGATCCGCGCCTGATCAAGCAAGAACACATCCTGATGGCGATGATGGCGATTAAAGGCATCTACGCCGAACATCAGGTCCAGTCCCTGAACCACGGGATCGGTTTTAATACCGCCGCGATTGAACTCCTGCTGCCCACCTACGGCGAGCAGCTCGGGCTGAAAGGCAAAATCTGTAAGCACTGGACGTTGAATCCGCATCCGACGCTGATTCCAGCGATTGAAAGCGGCTGGGTCGAAAGCGTGCACTGCTTCGGCGGTGAGCTGGGTATGGAAGAGTACATCCGCGCGCGCCCTGACGTGTTCTTTACTGGCGCCGACGGGTCGATGCGTTCTAACCGCGCGCTCTGCCAGCTGGCAGGTCAGTACGCGGTGGATATGTTTATCGGCTCGACGCTGCAGGTGGATGGCGATGCTAACTCCTCAACGGTGACCCGTGGACGTCTCTCCGGTTTCGGCGGTGCGCCAAACATGGGCCACGATCCGCACGGTCGTCGCCATGCGACGCCAGCCTGGCTGAATATGAAAACCGAACCGGACCTCATGCAGCGCGGTAAAAAGCTGGTGGTGCAGATGGTCGAAACATTCCAGGCGGGTGTGAAACCAACCTTTGTCGAAAAACTCGATGCCATCGACGTGGCGAAATCCTCCGGGATGCCGCTTGCGCCGGTGATGATTTATGGCGATGACGTCACCCACGTATTGACCGAAGAAGGGATCGCTTACCTGTATCGCGCCGAAAGTCTGGAAGAGCGTCGCGCAATGGTTGCGGCGGTGGCCGGGATCACCGATGTCGGTCTGGGTGTTGACGCCAAACGCGTCGCGGCGCTGCGCCAAAGTGGCAAAGTGGTCTATCCGGAAGATATGGGCATTCGCCGTACGGACGCCACGCGTTCTCTGCTGGCGGCGGGTAGCGTGTCGGATCTGGTCGAATGGTCCGGCGGTCTCTACAACCCACCTGCGAAATTCCGGAGCTGGTAATGAAACTTCTGCCCCAGATTCAGGTTGAAGGCGGTGCCGAATGGCTGGCGCAAACCGCCACGCAGTGTCTGATTGACGAAGCACGATTAAGCCCGAAACCCGGTCTGGTGGACAGTCGGGGGAGCGGCGCGCACCGCGATCTCACGCTCGCCTTGATGGAGCGCTCAGCGCAAAGTTTGACCCCAACGTTCCAGGCGCTGGCGCTGCAAAGCTGGCAGCGTCCGGCAGATATTTCGCTTCGACAAACCATAGGGCGGCTCGGACGCGAAGGCGAACAGCAAATGATGGCGGCGACAAACGGCGTCAATACCCATCGCGGGGCGATTTGGGCGCTGGGTTTGCTGGTCAGCGCGGTCGCCATGCTTGGCGGCGATACCCAACCGCAGACCGTCGCAGCAACCGCCGCGGAGCTGGCGAAATTGCCTGACGACGCCGCACCGAAAGTCTTCAGCAAAGGGCTTCGCGTCACGCACCGTTACCGTGTACCGGGCGCGCGCGAAGAGGCGCAGCAGGCGTTTCCGCACATTATCCAGCGGGCATTGCCGCAGCTTCGGCTCAGCCGACTCAACGGCAGCAGTGAAACGCACAGCCGGCTTGATGCGCTGATGGCGATCATGACCACCCTCACCGACACCTGCGTGTTGTCTCGTGCCGGAATGGAAGGGCTGGACGCCATGCAGGACGGTGCCCGTGCGGTGCTGAGCGCGGGCGGAACGGCTCAGCTTGACGGACAGCGCGCGCTGGCTGCGTTAGATCGCCACATGCTGGCGCTCAACGCGTCGCCCGGGGGCGCGGCCGATCTGCTTGCCGCCACGCTGTTTCTTGATCGCGTCGAAACGCCTAATTCACAGCATTAAGAGGATGTTATGGAAAAAATTACATTGACCGTGCCGGCCAGCCGCGTAGTGAGCGGCAGGGCGCTGGCAGGAGTTGTCGGCTCCGGGGATATGGAGGTGTTGTTCACCGCCGACCAGAGCCAGACGTTAACCATCGAAATCACCACATCTGTCGATAACAGCCGCAGCCGCTGGGAGGCGCTGTTCAACCGTCTGCAAACTGTGAGCAGCCTGCCTGCCGGGACGCTGACGATCCACGATTTTGGCGCCACACCCGGCGTGGCGCGCATCCGTATCGAACAGGTTTTTGAAGAGGTGAGCTATGCGTGACGATCGCAGTTTTATCGAATTAAAAGCGCGTCAGCGCGCGCATGCGCTGCTGGACGACGGCAGCTACCGCGAACTGCTGGACCCGTTTGAAGGCATCACCTCTCCGTGGCTGGCCGCGCAGGGCATAGTCCCGCAGGCGGATGACGGCATGGTGGTTGCGAAAGGCACCATTAACGGCAAACCAGCAGTGGTTGTGGCGATTGAAGGCGCATTCCAGGGCGGCAGCATGGGCGAAGTGTCCGGTGCCAAAATGGCGGCAGCGCTGGAGCTGGCGGCGGAAGATAACCGCAACGGCATTCCGACGCAGGCAGTATTAAGCCTTGAAACCGGCGGCGTGCGTTTACAGGAAGCCAACCTTGGCCTGGCGGCGATTGCCGATATCCACGCGGCCATTGTCGATTTACGTCGCTACACGCCGGTTGTCGGCATTGTCGCGGGAACCGTCGGCTGCTTCGGCGGGATGTCTATCGCGGCGGCGCTGTGCAGCTATCTGATCGTGACCCGGGAAGCGCGTCTCGGCCTGAATGGCCCGCAGGTTATTGAGCAGGAAGCCGGGATTGAAGAGTACGACTCCCGCGATCGTCCGTTTATCTGGAGCATGACCGGCGGCGAAATTCGCTACCAGAGTGGTCTGGTGGATGCGCTGGTGGGCGACGGGGTGAACGCGGTGAAACAGGCGATGAACGACGCGCTTGCGAAAGGCGTTCCGGCGAAACATCGCACCGATAACTACGACGACTATCTCGCGCGTCTGTCGAATTTTGACACCCGCAAACAGGCGGATACCGAACAGATCCATGCGCTTTTTGCCCGGGAGGTGAAATGATGACTAATACAATCAGCCGCGGCGAATTATGGCTGCAAACGCTCGCGCCTCATGCCAAACGTCTGTCAGGCCTGTGCCCGTCCGTGCAGGCGGCAGACGCTGACATCAACGGCGAAGCGGTACGTTTTATTTCCGTGGTGCCGGATGTCCATAACCATTTCCCGCGTGCTGCGCTGGGTGAAGTGGGTCTGATGGAAGGCTGGACGTTGGCGAAAGTGGTCAGCGAAACCGTTGCCGCCGATGCGGATAACGATGTGAAGCGCCCGATTGTGGCGGTGATTGATGTGCCAAGCCAGGCGTATGGCCGTCGCGAAGAGGCGTTTGGGATCCACCAGGCGCTGGCCGGTGCGGCTGCGGCCTATGCCAACGCGCGTCTGGCCGGTCACCCGGTCATTGGATTGATCGTCGGCAAAGCGATGTCGGGCGCGTTTCTGGCGCACGGCTATCAGGCTAACCGTCTGATTGCTTTCAACGACAAAGGCGTGCTGATCCATGCGATGGGCAAAGAGTCCGCCGCGCGGATCACTCTGCGCACCGTCGAGGCGCTGGAAAAACTGGCGGCCACCATTCCGCCAATGGCATACGACATCAGCAATTACGCCACGCTGGGGCTGCTTGAAAACTTGCTGGATATCAGCAACCCGGATGCGCCATCGGAAAGCGATGTGGCGCTGGTGAAATCCACCCTGCAACAGGCCATCAACGACGCACGTCAGGACACCACGCTAAAAAGCCGTTTGGGTGCTGACAATCGCCGCAGCTCTGCTCTTGTTCGTGAGCGCATGCGAGCAAGCTGGTAAGTAGAAAAAAGAGACCTGCCAGAGGCATTTCCCCGCGGGCGTAGCGATTGCGCCCGTGCGGGAGCGTGCATTCTGAAAATAATAATCATCGCGCCAGTGCTAAAACTTTTTTACTACAGGTGATTTATGACTTACGTAATTGTTCATGCTCTTGCACCGATTTTCATCATCATGTTGCTGGGATTCTGGGCCGGTAAGGCAAAGATGGTCGATAACAAAAATGTTTCCCTGCTCAATATTTTCGTCATGGATTTTGCGCTGCCCGCCGCGCTGTTCAGTGCGACGGTACAAACGCCGTGGGCCGGCATTGTGGCCCAGTCGCCGCTAATTGTGGTGCTGACGCTGGCGATGTGGGTGACCTACGCGGGCATCTATTTCCTCGCCACCGGCGTCTTCAAAAAATCCCCGCAGGATGCCGCGGTGCTCACGCTGACGGTTGCGTTGCCGAACTACGCCGCATTGGGTTTACCGATTCTGGGCAGCGTGCTGGGCGAAGGGTCTGCGACGTCGCTCTCCGTGGCGGTCTCTATCGCCTGCGGTTCCGTACTGATGACGCCGTTCTGCCTGCTGATTCTGGAACGTGAAAAAGCGCGTGCCGAAGGCGCGAACACCGGTTCAACGCTGTCGATGCTGCCCGTGCTGATGTGGCGTTCAATTAAAAAACCGATTGTGATGGGGCCGCTGCTGGGTGTGATTTTGTCTGCGATTGGCATCAAAATGCCGGAGCTGGTGCTGGCCGCGATTAAACCGCTGGGTCTGGCCGCAACGGCCGCCGCGCTGTTCCTGACGGGCGTGATCTTGTCTGCCCGTAAGCTGCAGATCAACACCATGGTGATTAGCGCCACTATCACCAAGCTGCTGATTCAGCCTGCAATTGCCTGGGGTATCGTGCTGATTTTCGGTCTGCACGGTTCCGTGGCTATTACTGCGATTCTGATGATTGCCCTGTCCGCCGGTTTCTTTGGCGTGGTCTTCGGCAACCGCTTTGGCGTGCAGTCTCCTGATGCAGAAGCGGTGCTGCTGTTAAGCTCGGTCCTGTGTATCCTGTCGCTGCCGCTGTTTATCTCACTGACTTCAGGAATGTAATCATGACCGCAACATTACGCCCGCACGATCTTATCTGGCTTACCGCGCGTGACGCGCTGGAAGGTATCACCGAATCCTGGGTGGATAGCGTGTGGCATACCGGTTTGCCTGTGGTGGTGCGGCGTGATGTTGATGATGCAGGACGAATTCCCGTCGGCGTACGTGGGCTGAAGCGCGACCAGCGCGCGGCGGGATGGGTGAACGCTCAGCGTATTGCGCGCGTGGTTTCTCCCGACGATCTTTGCGTGCTCAACGATCTGCTGCGCTCACCTTTTATTACCCAGCCGCCGGTTCAGGTAGCGCTGCAACTGGCGCAGCAGTCGTGGCCGTGGACGTGGGGCATCACCGGCAGTACGGGCTACGCGCTGGCGACCGGCATTCCGGTTATCCACGCCGACAGCGATCTCGATCTGCTGATCCGTGCGCCGCAGCCCTTGCCACCGGCGGCTTTCGAACGCTGGCAGTCTCAGCTCAGCAGTGCCCTTTGTCGCGCCGATACGCAGGTGGAAACGCCGCTTGGCGGCTTCGCGCTGAACGAATGGCTGCGCGACGGTAAAGCGCTGCTGAAAACACGTCATGGGCCGCGCCTGATGACCGATCCATGGCACAGGGAGGAATGATGAAAATTCTGTTTACCTTTCCGGGACAGGGGACGCAGTATCCTGGCATGCTGAAAGCGCTGCCGGGAACGGAAATGGCGCTGGCGCGAGAGGTGCTGGGCGCAGAAGTGGATTCACTGGATTCACCCGACGCCTTGCAGCACACCCGCGCGGTTCAGCTCGCGCTGCTTATCGCAGGCGTGGCGTGGGCGCGTGAAGTACAGCGTCGCGGCGTTTCGCCCGATATCGTGAGCGGTTTGTCCATCGGCGCGTATCCGGCAGTGGTGATTGCCGGCGCGCTGGAGTTTACCGATGCGCTTAGGCTGGTGGCGCTGCGCGGCGATCTAATGGAAAAGGCGTATCCGCACGGCTATGGCCTGACGGCGATTATGGGGCTGACGCTACCGCAGGTTGAAAAGCTTATTGAGGGGAGCGGAACCTATATCGCTAACCTGAATGCTGAAACGCAGATTGTGATTGCGGGTTCTGACGACGCCATGGCGGAGGTTGCGAAACGCGCGCTGGAGAAAGGGGCGAGCAAAGCGCACCGGCTGGCCGTCAGCGTGCCATCACATTGTGAACTGTTGGCTCCGCCTGCGCAAAAGCTGGTAGCGGCATTTGAAAACGTAAGGCTCTCTCGCCCGCGCTGCGCGTATCTCAGCGGCAGCACCGGACGCGTGCTGTGGACGCCTGAAAAGATTGCCGACGATCTGGCGATGAACATGGCGCGGACGGTGCGCTGGCAGGAAGCGGTGATTTCCGCCAACGAACGCGAGGCACGACTGGCGATTGAGATGCCGCCGGGTGGCGTGTTGACCTGTCTTACGCGACAGGCTGCGTGGGAAGGCGAATCGATTTCGCTGGAACGCAGCGGCATTGATGTGGCGGTGCATCTGGCGCAACGCCTTAGCGCGTAGCGTTTTGCTCCCGGCTGCGGGCGTACATTCGGCCCTCTGCGGCCAGCGCGCGCAGGCTGGGGTCTTGCTCGCGGTTGCGCGCGAAGACAATGGCGATGAGCTGCTGCATTTGATACGGCTGCGCCAGCTTGAGCAGTTGCACGGAATTCTCGTACACCTTTTTCATTCTGCCCGGCATCAGCGTAAAGCCGACACCCGCCTGCACCAGACTTAACATCGAGAAAATGTCGTTAACGCGCGTCACGATCTCCGGCTCAAAACCGGCGATGTGGAACGCCTCCTGAAAGCCGGCGTAAGTTGCAAAGCCTTCCGCCAGCGAGACAAACTTCTGATCTTTATAGTCGCGCAAGTCGGCCAGGCCGTTGCCGATCAGTTTTGCTGTCGCGGGTGCGGCCAGGAAGATGTCGTCGTGGAACAGGGGCAAGACTTCGAGGCTGTTGCGATCGATATCGCTTTCGGAGATGGAGATCAGAATCGCGTCCAGCGCGCCTTCATCCAGCAAATGCAGCAGCATTTCGTTAGAACCCATCGTCAGATCCATTTCCAGATCCGGACGGCGCAGCTTCATGCCCATAATCAGGCGCGGCACGGTTTCCATTGTCAGCGAATAGAGCGTGCCCACGCGCAAACGGCCCTGGCCGATACCGGCGATTTTACGCGCTTCGTCCAGCCCGCGATCCATCACCTGCATCACTTCCTGGCAATATTCCAGCAGCGTCCACGCGGAGGGCAGCGCAATCAGATTACGGCCCTTATGGGTGAACAGCGGGCAGCGCACGTTCTCTTCCAGCGTGTGCAGCGCGCGATGAACGCTCACCCCGCTAAGACCAAGCGCTTCTGCGGTGCGTGCGATGTTGCCCTTTTCCATAAAGGTCATGAATATGCTTAGCTTGCGAAAAGTGATTTCGCTGGTGATGTCGATACTCATAACCCTCCGGTTGCGTTAGTCGCTTTGCAGCATTGCTTCCAGCTGTTCCTGTGCATCCAGCCACGCCATTTCGCAATCCTCAAGACCCGATTTGGTTTTTGCCTGAATTTGCAAACACTCGGTCAGCTCGGCTTTGCGGCTTTGATCGTACAACCCGCTGTCACCCAGTTTTTCTTCGACGGTAGCCAGTGTTGCGTGAAGCTTTTCCAGCTCTTTTTCCAGACGGGCGATCTCTTTACGCAACGGCTGCGTTTGGGTGCGCAGCTCTGCTTCGCGACGCTTTTGATCTTTGCGCGACTGGGCGCTGTTGGCGTTGTCTTTCGCATCGTCAGAGGGCTGATTTTCTTGCTTCTGCACATCGGTCAGCCACTGCTGATAATCTTCCAGATCGCCATCGAATGGCTCAACTTTACCGTCGTGAACCAGGTACAGATCGTCAGTGGTGGAGCGGATCAGGTGGCGATCGTGCGAGACGACGACCAGCGCGCCTTCAAACTCGATGAGCGCTTCGGTCAGTGCCTGACGCATGTCAAGATCCAGGTGGTTGGTAGGTTCATCGAGCAGCAGCAGATTTGGACGCTGCCAGACGATCAGCGCCAGCACCAGACGGGCTTTTTCGCCGCCGGAGAAGCGCTCGGTGATTTCGGTGACTTTATCGCCCTGGAAGCCAAAACCGCCGAGATAATCACGCAGCTTCTGTTCCATTTCCTGTGGAGCAAGGCGCGCCATATGCTGAATGGGGGATTCGTCAGCGCGTAAAAACTCCAGCTGATGCTGCGCGAAGTAGCCAAGCTTAATGCCCTTCGCCAGACCGATATCACCGCTGACCGGATTAAGCTCGCCCGCCAGCAGTTTAATCAACGTGGACTTACCGGCACCGTTACGCCCGAGCAGACCGATACGAGAACCCGGCACCAGGTTGAGCTTGATGGAATCCAGAATAATGCGATCGCCATAGCCCGCGCTGACCTTTTCCATTTTTAACAGTGGATTGGGCAGGCTCTCAGGCGCGCGGAAGCTGAAGTGGAACGGGTTGTCGACGTGCGCAGGCGCGATCATCTCCATGCGTTCCAGCATTTTAATGCGGCTCTGCGCCTGCTTGGCTTTGGAGGCTTTGGCTTTGAAACGGTCAACAAAGCTTTGCAGATGCGCGACGCGCTGCTGCTGGCTTTCGTACATCGACTGTTGCTGCGACAGGCGCGTGGCGCGCTGGCGCTCGAAAGAGCTGTAGTTGCCGGTGTATTCGAACATCGACTCTTGTTCGATGTGAATGATTTTATCCACCACCGGATCAAGAAAATCACGGTCATGGGAGATCAGAATCAGCGTGCCCTGATAGCTTTTCAGCCATTTTTCCAGCCAGATAACGGCATCGAGATCGAGGTGGTTCGTTGGTTCATCGAGCAGCAGCAAATCGGAACGACACACCAGCGCCTGCGCCAGGTTCAGGCGCATACGCCAGCCACCGGAGAAGTCACTCACGGGGCGTTCGAGCTGTTCGTTGCTAAAGCCCAAGCCGTGTAGCAGGCTGGAGGCGCGAGAGCGAATAGTCCACGCGTCGATGGCGTCCAGCTTGCCGTGAACGGTGGCGATGGCGTGGCCGTCGTTACGCTCGTTGGCGGCGTTCAGCTCGGCTTCCAGCTTGCGGTATTCGCGGTCGCCGTCAATCACGTATTCAAGCGCCGGTACGCTCAGGGCAGGCGTTTCCTGGTTGACCCAGGCCAGTTGCCAGTTGCCCGGATAGGTAAAGCTGCCCGCATCGGCGCTCATTTCGTTTTTCAGAAGCGAAAGCAGAGTGGATTTGCCGCAGCCGTTTTTGCCCACCAGGCCGACTTTTTGGCCAGGATTAATGGTGGCAGTAGCGTTGTCCAGCAGGACGCGTACGCCGCGACGAATTTGTAAGGAGGAGAAAACAATCATAGAGCGCCGTGTATTCCGACTATGTTAGGTTGTCATTATAATCAGGTTAAAAATCTGTCCCGCCAGGCTGTTTTTTCAACAATGAGGCGTGAGGGGCCAGACTGAATAATGCCGCGCATGGCGCGGGTGTGCCATGGTAGCCGAAAATGGCAATGATGACGACCCGGGAGGGGAATGATGTCTCAGACAGCAAAAGTGCTGCTGTTGTATGCCCATCCGGAATCCCAGGACTCGGTCGCAAACCGGGTTTTGCTTAAACCGGCTCAACAGCTGAGCAATGTGACGGTGCACGACCTTTACGCGCACTATCCTGATTTTTTTATTGATATTCCTCGCGAGCAGGAGCTGTTGCGTCAGCATGACGTGATTGTGTTCCAGCATCCGCTTTACACCTACAGTTGCCCCGCGTTGCTGAAAGAGTGGCTGGACCGGGTGCTGAGCCGCGGGTTTTCCAGCGGGCCTGGGGGGAACCAACTGGCGGGAAAGTACTGGCGGAGTGTCATTACGACCGGTGAACCAGAAAGTGCTTACCGCCACGACAGCCTGAACCGCTACCCCATGAGCGATATTTTGCGCCCTTTTGAACTGACGGCGGCGATGTGTCGTATGCACTGGATGAGCCCGATGATTGTTTACTGGGCGCGCCGCCAACAACCTCAGGCGCTGGCAAGTCACGCCAAAGCTTACGGTGAATGGCTGGCCTCCCCGATTCCGACGGGAGGTCACTGATGGAAGGTACCGATCTTTTATTAGCCGGAGTGCTGTTTTTGTTTGCCGCCGTGGTGGCGGTGCCGTTGGCCGCGCGGCTTGGCATCGGCGCGGTGCTGGGGTATTTGCTGGCGGGCATCGCTATCGGGCCGTGGGGCCTTGGATTTATTAGCGATGTAGACGAGATCCTGCACTTCTCGGAGCTTGGCGTGGTCTTCCTGATGTTCATTATCGGGCTGGAGCTGAATCCCGCTAAGCTGTGGCAATTGCGGCGATCGATTTTCGGCGTGGGTGCGGCGCAGGTGTTGTTTAGCGCGGTCATCCTCGGTGGATTGCTGATGCTGACGCAGTTCAAATGGCAGGCGGCGGTGATTGGTGGGATTGGCCTTGCCATGTCGTCGACGGCAATGGCGTTGCAGCTGATGCGCGATAAAGGGATGAATCGCAACGAATCAGGACAACTGGGTTTCTCGGTGCTGCTGTTCCAGGATCTCGCGGTTATCCCGGCATTAGCCCTGGTGCCGTTGCTCGCCGGTTCGGGTGACGATCATTTTGACTGGATGAAAGTTGGCATGAAGGTGCTGGCTTTTGTGGGAATGCTAATTGGCGGTCGCTATCTGCTGCGCCCGGTATTCCGCTTTATTGCGGCCTCCGGTGTGCGCGAAGTGTTTACCGCGGCGACGCTGCTGCTGGTGTTAGGTTCGGCGTTGTTTATGGATGCGCTGGGGCTGTCGATGGCGCTTGGGACCTTTATCGCCGGGATTCTGCTGGCCGAAAGTGAGTACCGCCACGAGCTGGAGATTGCGATTGACCCTTTCAAAGGGTTGCTGCTCGGGTTGTTCTTTATCTCCGTGGGTATGGCGCTGAATCTGGGTGTGCTTTATACCCATCTGCTGTGGGTGGCGGTCAGCGTTGCGGTGCTGGTGGCTGTGAAAACAGGTGTGCTTTACACGCTGGCGCGGATCTACGGCCTGCGCAGTTCAGAGCGAATGCAGTTTGCCGGTGTGTTGAGCCAGGGTGGCGAGTTTGCTTTTGTGCTCTTCTCCACAGCAGCGTCCCAGCGTTTATTCCAGGATGATCAAATGGCGCTGCTGCTGGTGACGGTGACGCTGTCGATGATGACCACGCCGTTGCTGATGAAGCTTATCGATAAATTGCTTTCGCGCCGCTTCAATCAACCTGACGACGAGGACGAAGCGCCGTGGGTCGAAGACGATAAACCGCAGGTGATCGTGGTGGGCTTTGGCCGTTTTGGGCAGGTCATTGGCCGTCTGCTGATGGCGAACAAGATGCGTATTACGGTGCTTGAGCGTGATATCAGCGCGGTGAATCTGATGCGCAAATATGGCTATAAAGTGTATTACGGTGATGCCACGCAGCTTGAGTTGCTGCGTTCTGCGGGCGCGGAGGCTGCGGAATCTATCATCATCACCTGTAACGAGCCGGAAGATACGATGAAGCTGGTGGAACTGTGCCAGCAACATTTCCCGCATCTGCATATTCTGGCGCGAGCGCGGGGACGCGTTGAGGCACATGAATTGTTGCAGGCGGGCGTGACCAATTTTTCACGCGAGACGTTTTCCAGTGCCCTTGAATTAGGGCGCAAAGCGCTGGTTTCGCTGGGTATGCATCCGCATCAGGCGCAACGGGCACAAATGCATTTTCGGCGTCTCGATATGCGTATGCTCCGGGAGTTAATGCCCGTGCATTCGGACACGGCGCAGATATCTCGCGTACGGGAAGCGCGGCGCGAGCTTGAAGAGATTTTCCAGCGGGAGATGCAGCAAGAGCGACGGCAGTTTGACGGCTGGGATGAATTTGAATAGGGGCAAAAGTATGGCAATTCGTAAACGTTTTATTGCAGGTGCAAAATGCCCGTCCTGCCAGGCGCAAGATTCGCTGGCGATGTGGCGTGAAAATAATATTGATATTGTTGAGTGTGTTAAGTGCGGTCATCAGATGCGAGAGGCGGATAAAGAAGCGCGCGAGCATGTTCGCAAAGAAGAGCAGGTGATCGGTATTTTTCATCCGGACTAGCGATATGCCCTCAGTTTTTTTAAGCTAAAGGGTACACGGGTGCAGATTTCCGCTACAATCTGCGCCAGCAATTTTCCCACGCTCAGGAGATATCATGAAAGTAGCAAAAGACCTGGTGGTCAGCCTGGCCTATCAGGTACGTACAGAAGACGGTGTGTTGGTTGATGAGTCTCCGGTGAGTGCGCCGCTGGACTACCTGCATGGTCACGGCTCCCTGATTTCCGGCCTGGAAAACGCGCTGGAAGGCCACGATGTTGGCGATAAATTTGACGTTGCTGTAGGCGCGAACGACGCTTACGGTCAGTATGATGACAACCTGGTTCAGCGCGTTCCTAAAGACGTGTTCATGGGCGTTGACGAGCTGCAGGTTGGCATGCGTTTCCTGGCTGAAACTGACCAGGGTCCAGTACCGGTTGAAATCACCGAAGTTGAAGACGAGCACGTTGTGGTTGACGGTAACCACATGCTGGCTGGCCAGAACCTGAAATTCAACGTTGAAGTGATTGCGATCCGTGAAGCAACCGAAGAAGAACTGGCTCATGGCCACGTTCACGGTGCGAACGGTCACGACCACGATCACGACCATGACGGTTGCTGCGGTGGTCACGGCCACGATCATGACCATGGTCATGAGCACGGTAAAGGCGGTTGTGGCGGTAACGGCGGTTGCGGCTGCCACTAATACTTCGGTATTCGCTGTATCGCACGCACAAAAAAGCGGGAAATATTCCCGCTTTTTTTACGCCTCAGCGTTGTTAGCCTCAATAATGCGGCGGTGGGGTCTCTTCGGACGGTGAAGCCATATGTGACGATTGTGTCGCTTTCACTTTCTCTGTCAGTAAACGCAGCAGATCGCGAAGTTTCGCCATTTCCAGTTCATGAGCTGTCACGGTCTGGTTGAGTTCGTCGATAGTTACTTCCTGAAAAGCGAGACGGCTTTCCAGCTCGGCCAGCCGCACTTCCATAGATGTATCTTGCATGATTGACCTCGTTGTGTGTTCTGCGCCACCGGGCGTTAGCAAAGACAAATTTTACCCGAGTTTGTCCCAATGTGCAGTATCCATCCCTTTGGCACGAAACTAATTTAAACAAAAATAGTCTCAAAAGAGACGATAATAGGGGGAGTCTGTCTATAGATTTCCTCCGCAACGTTCTATAGTACGCTTCTCATTTACGTTTAACGCTGGGGTGAGAGGCCCTGGTCCTGGAGAAATGGATGAAATCACTGTTTAAAGTAACGCTGCTGGCGACCACTATGGCTGTCGCACTGAATGCGCCGCTGTCTTTCGCTGCTGATACTGCTGCGAAACCTGCTGCAAGCGCAGACAGCAAAGCTGCGTTCAAAAATGACGACCAGAAATCAGCCTATGCGCTGGGCGCTTCTCTGGGTCGTTACATGGAAAACTCTCTCAAAGAGCAGGAAAAACTGGGCATCAAACTGGATAAAGATCAGCTGATCGCCGGTGTTCAGGATGCATTTGCAGATAAGAGCAAACTGTCTGACCAGGAAATCGAACAGACTCTGCAAGCTTTCGAAGCTCGCGTGAAGGGTGCTGCTCAGGGCAAGATGGAAAAAGACGCAAAAGACAACGAAGCGAAGGGCAAAGCCTACCGCGATACTTTTGCGAAAGAAAAAGGTGTGAAAACCTCTTCTACCGGTCTGCTTTACAAAGTTGAGAAAGCCGGTACTGGCGATGCGCCAAAAGACAGCGACACCGTTGTAGTGAACTACAAAGGTACACTGATCGACGGTAAAGAGTTTGATAACTCTTACACGCGCGGCGAGCCACTGTCCTTCCGTCTTGACGGTGTTATCCCAGGTTGGACTGAAGGCCTGAAAAACATCAAGAAAGGCGGCAAAATCCAGCTGGTTATTCCACCGGATCTGGCTTACGGCAAAACCGGCGTTCCGGGTATTCCGGCTAACTCCACTCTGGTCTTTGATGTAGAGCTGCTGGACATCAAACCAGCACCGAAGGCAGATGCTAAACCTGCCGCTGCAGAAGATGATAAAGCTGCAGACGCAGCGAAGAAGTAAAACGCTGAAAACCGCCGCCTTCAAGGCGGCGGTTTTTTTATTGCAGGCCAGATATAATAAACACTGGAAAGCCTTGCCTACGCTGTATTAATTTAGTTGTCCGTGTAAATATGAGCCTGCCCTGACAACCTAACGACAGGCTCCTGAAAAGGAGTGTTTTTTTCATGTCCAGGTCGCTTTTAACCAACGAAACCAGTGAACTTGATTTGCTGGATCAACGTCCTTTCGATCAGACTGACTTCGATATTCTGAAATCCTACGAAGCGGTAGTGGACGGGTTAGCGATGCTCATTGGCTCTCACTGCGAAATCGTATTGCACTCCCTGCAAGATCTGAAATGTTCCGCCATCCGTATTGCCAATGGTGAGCATACTGGCCGCAAAATTGGATCGCCAATTACCGACCTTGCACTGCGTATGCTCCACGACATGACCGGCGCCGATAGCAGCGTCTCCAAATGTTATTTCACCCGTGCCAAAAGCGGCGTACTGATGAAGTCAGAGACCATCGCCATCCGTAATCGCGATCATCGGGTGATTGGATTGCTGTGCATCAACATGAACCTTGATGTGCCGTTCTCACAAATCATGAGCACTTTTATTCCACCTGAAACACCGGAAGTGAACTCCTCCGTTAACTTTGCCTCCTCTGTGGAAGACCTTGTCACGCAGACTCTGGAATTCACCATTGAAGAGGTGAATGCCGATCGCAACGTATCGAACAACGCCAAGAATCGTCAAATCGTGCTGAACCTCTATGAGAAAGGCATTTTCGATATCAAAGATGCGATTAACCAGGTTGCCGACCGACTGAATATTTCCAAACACACGGTGTATCTCTACATTCGTCAGTTCAAAAGCGGTGATTTTGTGGGGCAAGAGAAGTAATGCGTTTTGCCTTAATGGTGACGGGGCCAGCTTACGGCACGCAGCAGGCCAGCAGCGCGTTGCAGTTTGCGCAAGCGGTATTGGCTGAAGGGCACGAGCTGAGCAGCGTGTTTTTCTATCGAGAAGGCGTCTTCAATGCCAATCAGTTAACGTCTCCTGCTTCTGATGAATATGATCTGGTGCGTGGCTGGCAGGCGCTTAACGAAAAACAGGGCGTTGAGCTGCACATCTGTGTGGCGGCGGCGCTGCGTCGTGGCGTCGTGGACGAAACCGAGGCTAAGCGTTTGGGGCTTTCTGGCGCCAATCTGCAGCCTGGGTTTACGCTCAGCGGCCTGGGCGCATTGGCGCAGGCGGCGCTGACATGCGATCGGATGGTGCAATTCTGATGAACCGCATTGCGTTTGTGTTTACTTCTGCTCCTCACGGCAGCTCAGCGGGTCGGGAAGGGCTTGATGCGCTTCTGGCGACCTCTGCCCTGACAGAAGATATTGGTGTTTTCTTTGTCGGCGACGGCGTATTTCAGATTCTCAACGGACAACAGCCGCAACGGATACTGGCGCGCGATTATATTTCGACGTTTAAGGTCTTGCCTTTGTATGACATCGACACGTTTTGGGTGTGCGCTGCATCGTTAAAAGAGCGAGGGATTGACGAAAATGTCCCGTTGGTCCTGGATGCAGACGTGATTTCACCGAACGATCTGCGCGAAAAACTCTCCCATTATCATGTCGTTCTGACATTCTGAGGTCGTCATGCTTCACACTCTACGTCATTCACCGTGGCAAGCTGATATTGAAGGATTGCTAAGAATGCTGGGCGATGGCGATGAATTATTGCTGATCCAGGACGGCGTTTTTGCTGCCATTGACGGTGGGCGCTTCATTGAAATTCTCAATAATGCCCCCATAAAGGTCTTAGCGCTGAAAGATGACATTGATGCCCGCGGTCTTGTTGGTCAAATTTCCACCAAAATTGACGTTGTTGGCTATACTGACTTCGTCAAACTCGCGATTAAGCACTCGACTCAAATGAGTTGGTGATCCGAGATCACTGTATATTTCTTGACACCTTTTCGGCGTAGCCCTAGAATTTCGCGTCCTCATATTGTATGAGGTCGATTTATTACGTGTTTACGAAGCAAAAGCTAAAACCAGGAGCTATTTAATGGCAACAGTTAACCAGCTGGTACGCAAACCACGCGCTCGCAAAGTTGCAAAAAGCAACGTGCCTGCGCTGGAAGCCTGCCCGCAGAAACGTGGTGTATGTACCCGTGTATATACCACCACTCCTAAGAAACCAAACTCCGCACTGCGTAAAGTATGCCGTGTGCGTTTGACCAACGGTTTTGAAGTGACTTCCTACATCGGTGGTGAAGGTCACAACCTGCAGGAACACTCCGTGATCCTGATCCGTGGCGGTCGTGTAAAAGACCTTCCGGGTGTTCGTTATCACACCGTTCGTGGTGCACTTGACTGTTCCGGCGTTAAAGACCGTAAGCAGGCTCGTTCCAAGTATGGCGTGAAACGTCCTAAGGCTTAATGGTTCTCCGTTAAGTAAGGCCAAACTGTTTTAACTTAATGTCAAAATAAACTCTTTGAGTTTTGGACAATCCTGAATTAACAACGGAGTATTCCCATGCCACGTCGTCGCGTCATTGGTCAGCGTAAAATTCTTCCAGATCCTAAGTTCGGATCAGAACTGCTGGCAAAATTTGTAAATATCCTGATGGTAGATGGTAAAAAATCTACTGCAGAAGCAATCGTATACAGCGCGCTTGAGACCCTGGCTCAACGCTCTGACAAAAATGCACTGGAAGCTTTCGAAGTCGCTCTCGACAACGTGCGCCCGACTGTAGAAGTTAAGTCTCGCCGCGTTGGTGGTTCTACTTATCAGGTTCCAGTTGAAGTTCGTCCGGTTCGTCGTAATGCCCTGGCAATGCGTTGGATCGTTGAAGCTGCTCGTAAACGCGGTGATAAATCCATGGCTCTGCGTCTGGCGAACGAACTTTCTGACGCTGCAGACAACAAAGGTACTGCAGTTAAGAAACGTGAAGACGTTCACCGTATGGCAGAAGCCAACAAGGCGTTCGCACACTACCGTTGGTAATCCCTTCGGAGTCATAGTCACCAGGCGGACACTTCCCAGAAGCTGTCCGCTCTGGGTTACTTAATTGAACGCCTAAAGAAATAAACGAGGAATCAAATGGCTCGTACAACACCCATCGCACGCTACCGTAACATCGGTATCAGTGCGCACATCGACGCCGGTAAAACCACTACTACCGAACGTATTCTGTTCTACACCGGTGTAAACCATAAAATCGGTGAAGTTCATGACGGCGCAGCTACCATGGACTGGATGGAACAGGAGCAGGAGCGTGGTATTACTATCACCTCCGCAGCGACTACTGCATTCTGGTCAGGTATGGCTAAGCAGTACGAACCGCATCGCGTAAATATCATCGACACCCCAGGCCACGTTGACTTCACTATCGAAGTTGAACGTTCTATGCGTGTTCTCGATGGTGCGGTAATGGTTTACTGCGCAGTTGGTGGTGTTCAGCCACAGTCTGAAACCGTATGGCGTCAGGCAAACAAATACAAAGTTCCACGCATTGCGTTCGTTAACAAAATGGACCGCATGGGTGCAAACTTCCTGAAAGTTGTTGGTCAGATCAAAACCCGTCTGGGCGCGACAGCTGTTCCGCTTCAGTTGGCGATTGGTGCTGAAGAAGGTTTCACCGGTGTTGTTGACCTGGTGAAAATGAAAGCCATCAACTGGAACGATGCCGATCAGGGCGTGACCTTCGAATACGAAGACATCCCTGCTGACATGGTTGAGCTGGCAAACGAATGGCGCCAGAACCTGGTTGAATCCGCAGCTGAAGCTTCTGACGAGCTGATGGATAAATATTTGGGCGGCGAAGAGCTGACCGAAGAAGAAATCAAAACCGCGCTGCGTGCACGCGTACTGAGCAACGAGATCATTCTCGTTACTTGCGGTTCTGCGTTCAAGAACAAAGGTGTTCAGGCAATGCTGGATGCGGTAATTGATTACCTGCCAGCACCAACTGACGTACCAGCAATCAACGGTATGCTGGACGACGGTAAAGACACTCCAGCTGAACGTCATGCTACTGATGATGAGCCGTTTGCTGCACTGGCATTCAAAATCGCTACCGACCCATTCGTGGGTAACCTGACGTTCTTCCGCGTGTACTCTGGCGTGGTTAACTCTGGTGATACTGTATATAACCCAGTGAAAGCAGCACGTGAGCGCTTTGGTCGTATCGTTCAGATGCACGCTAACAAGCGTGAAGAGATCAAAGAAGTTCGTGCGGGTGACATTGCTGCGGCAATCGGCCTGAAAGACGTGACCACAGGTGACACCATCTGTGATCCGGACCACGTGATCATTCTGGAGCGTATGGAATTCCCTGAACCGGTAATTTCTATCGCTGTAGAACCAAAAACCAAAGCTGACCAGGAAAAAATGGGTCTGGCTCTGGGTCGTCTGGCTAAAGAAGATCCATCATTCCGCGTATGGACTGATGAAGAATCTAACCAGACTATCATCGCTGGTATGGGTGAACTGCACCTCGACATCATCGTTGACCGTATGAAGCGTGAATTCAACGTTGAAGCTAACGTGGGTAAACCTCAGGTTGCTTACCGCGAAGCGATTCGTGCGAAAGTTACCGATGTTGAAGGTAAACACGCTAAGCAGTCTGGTGGTCGTGGTCAGTTTGGTCATGTTGTTATCGACATGTACCCACTGGAGCCGGGCTCTAATCCGAAAGGTTATGAGTTCATCAACGACATCAAAGGTGGTGTGATTCCTGGTGAATACATCCCTGCCGTTGATAAAGGTATTCAGGAACAGCTGAAGTCTGGTCCTCTGGCGGGTTACCCAGTAGTAGATCTCGGCGTGCGTCTGCACTTCGGTTCTTACCACGACGTTGACTCCTCCGAGCTGGCGTTTAAACTGGCCGCTTCTATTGCCTTCAAAGATGGCTTTAAGAAAGCGAAACCAGTTCTGCTTGAACCAATCATGAAGGTTGAAGTAGAAACTCCAGAAGAGAACACTGGTGACGTTATCGGTGACCTTAGCCGTCGTCGTGGCCAGCTGAAAGGTCAGGAATCTAACGCTACTGGCGTTCAGATTCATGCTGAAGTACCGTTGTCTGAAATGTTCGGATACGCAACTCAGCTGCGCTCACTGACTAAAGGTCGTGCTTCTTACTCCATGGAGTTCCTGAAGTATGATGACGCGCCGAACAACGTTGCTCAGGCCGTAATCGAAGCCCGTGGCAAATAAGCCATAGGTTAAAAACCAAAATCCCGTGCCCTCTCGGTGAGAGGGCACTATAGTAAGGAATATAGCCGTGTCTAAAGAAAAATTTGAACGTACAAAACCGCACGTTAACGTTGGTACTATCGGCCACGTTGACCACGGTAAAACTACCCTGACTGCTGCAATCACTACCGTTCTGGCAAAAACCTACGGTGGTTCTGCGCGTGCATTCGACCAGATCGATAACGCACCAGAAGAAAAAGCTCGTGGTATCACCATCAACACTTCCCACGTTGAATATGACACCCCGACTCGCCACTACGCACACGTAGACTGCCCGGGCCACGCCGACTATGTTAAAAACATGATCACCGGTGCTGCTCAGATGGATGGCGCGATCCTGGTTGTTGCTGCAACTGATGGCCCTATGCCACAGACGCGTGAGCACATCCTGCTGGGTCGTCAGGTAGGCGTTCCTTACATCATCGTGTTCCTGAACAAATGCGACATGGTTGATGACGAAGAGCTGCTGGAACTGGTAGAAATGGAAGTTCGTGAACTTCTGTCTCAGTACGATTTCCCAGGTGATGACACTCCAATCATCCGTGGTTCTGCTCTGAAAGCGCTGGAAGGCGAAGCAGAGTGGGAAGCTAAAATCGTTGAGCTGGCTGGCTACCTGGATTCTTACATCCCGGAACCAGAACGTGCTATCGATAAGCCATTCCTGCTGCCAATCGAAGACGTATTCTCTATCTCCGGCCGTGGTACTGTTGTAACCGGTCGTGTAGAGCGCGGTATCGTTAAAGTTGGCGAAGAAGTTGAAATCGTTGGTATCAAAGAGACTGCTAAGTCTACCTGTACTGGCGTTGAAATGTTCCGCAAACTGCTGGACGAAGGCCGTGCTGGTGAGAACGTTGGTGTTCTGCTGCGTGGTATCAAACGTGAAGAAATCGAACGTGGTCAGGTACTGGCTAAGCCAGGCTCAATCAAGCCGCACACCAAATTCGAATCTGAAGTTTATATTCTGTCCAAAGATGAAGGCGGCCGTCATACTCCGTTCTTCAAAGGCTACCGTCCACAGTTCTACTTCCGTACAACTGACGTGACCGGCACCATCGAACTGCCAGAAGGCGTAGAGATGGTAATGCCAGGCGACAACATTCAGATGGTTGTTACCCTGATCCACCCAATCGCGATGGATGACGGTCTGCGTTTCGCAATCCGTGAAGGCGGCCGTACTGTAGGCGCTGGCGTTGTAGCTAAAGTTATCAGCTAATCGCTGATAACATTTAAGCAATGCGTATTTAAAGGGCATCAGATGATGCCCTTTTTGCTATCTATGGTTTATGACTTGTCACATTTTTTCGCATTTTTTGCCTCCTGATAATGTCTGTCCAGACGTATCTGCTATTGAAATCATAATTATTCTCACTTACACTTTGTGCATAAATTGAACGGGAGTTTCTATGTACGTTTGTTTGTGTAATGGCGTGAGTGACAAAAAAATACGTCAAGCCGTTCGACAGTTTCATCCTCAATCTTTCCAACAGCTTCGTAAATTTGTTCCGGTAGGAAATCAATGCGGTAAGTGCGTACGCGCGGCACGTGAGATTATGCAGGACGAATTGATGCAGATCCCGGAATACAAAGAGATCGCTTAAGGCTGTATCTTTTTTTTGACATCCCTGTAGCCCCATCTACGCTTCAATAAGTGGAAGCGGAGGGACTATATAATGAAAGGTGATGTTAAAATCATACGTTATCTCAATAAATTATTGGGAAATGAGCTTGTCGCGATAAACCAGTATTTTCTTCATGCAAGAATGTTCAAGAACTGGGGGCTGACGCGCCTCAACGATGTTGAATATCATGAATCCATCGACGAAATGAAACACGCTGATCAATACATCGAGCGTATTCTCTTTCTTGAAGGCATTCCTAACCTGCAGGATCTTGGCAAACTCGGCATCGGTGAAGACGTGGAAGAGATGCTTCGTTCAGATCTCACGCTTGAGCTTGATGGTGCAAAAGATCTCCGGGAAGCTATCGCCTATGCTGATAGTGTCCATGACTACGTTAGCCGGGATATGATGATTAAGATCCTGGCAGACGAAGAGGGCCACATTGATTGGCTTGAGACAGAGCTGGATCTGATTGGCAAAATTGGTCTGCAAAATTATCTCCAGTCTCAAATCAAAGTGGAAGGGTGATTAAACTTTGCCAACCCGTTAATAAACCTGCTGCCGCCATAAAAGGTCCAAACGGTAGCGGGTTTTTATGTATCTGCATTCCAGGTTTCAAAAGCACCAGGATCAGCACATATGTCGCGCCAAGAAGCGCGGCTACTAGCGCCAACGCTGGCAATGCAAGCCAGCCGTGCCATGCTCCCAAAGCAGCAAGATATTTTACATCTCCATAGCCAAGCCCTCGCGTTTATACATCAAATAAAACCCCCAATATAAGCACGCAAAGCCGATGTAACCTGCAATGGCCCCGCCAACAGCACTGGCCAGAAATGCACGATCATTAATGAGATGAAACAGAAGTCCTGACCAGAGAAGCGGGCAGACATATTTATCCGGTAACAGACCTGAACGCGTGTCTTCACGCACGAGAAAGTAGGTCAACATTGGCATAGATAACGAAAAAGGGAAACGCAGCAAGCATGATTAAAATCTCTAAGGTGATCGCTGCGACATCTTCTTTCTTAGCGTACGTTCAAACAAACAGTAAAATCAGCTTTTGCGTAGAGCATTCCAACGGATCGACTGAACCTCTGAGTACGACATGCGAATTGCGAACAGGCTCGTAAATCTGGGCTTCCAGGTTGTTTTCTAAACTGCACTTGCGTTATGTCCTATTTTGCGTATAATGCGCGGGCTTGTCGTAATTGACAGCTGGTTCAATCTGAACCTGGGTAACAGTTTTTTGTTACCTAACAATGCTCCCAATTGGGGGGCTACGTAAGAACGGTTACACTCACCCATCAATCGTAATGGGTATGAGTAGTAATCATTTTCGCTTATAAAATAATTGGAGCTCTGGTCTCATGCAGAACCAAAGAATCCGTATCCGCCTTAAAGCGTTTGATCATCGTCTAATCGATCAATCAACCGCGGAAATCGTCGAGACTGCTAAGCGCACTGGTGCGCAAGTCCGTGGTCCGATCCCGCTGCCGACCCGCAAAGAGCGCTTTACCATTCTGATCTCTCCACACGTCAACAAAGACGCGCGTGATCAGTATGAAATTCGCACTCACAAGCGTCTGGTTGACATCGTTGAGCCAACTGAAAAAACCGTTGATGCTCTGATGCGTCTGGACCTGGCTGCCGGTGTAGACGTGCAGATCAGCCTGGGTTAATCAGGTCATCGAGCGATTGAGAGGTTGAAACAATGATTGGTTTAGTCGGTAAAAAAGTGGGAATGACCCGCATCTTCACTGAAGATGGCGTATCTATCCCAGTAACCGTTATCGAAGTTGAAGCAAACCGCGTTACTCAGGTTAAAGACCTGGCTAACGATGGCTACCGTGCAGTTCAGGTTACCACTGGCTCTAAAAAAGCAAGTCGTGTAACTAAGCCGGAAGCTGGTCACTTCGCTAAAGCTGGCGTTGAAGCTGGCCGTGGTCTGTGGGAATTCCGTCTTGCTGAAGGCGAAGAGTTCACTGTAGGTCAGGACATTAGCGTTGAGCTGTTTGCTGAAGTTAAAAAAGTTGACGTAACCGGTACCTCTAAAGGTAAAGGTTTTGCTGGTACCGTTAAGCGCTGGAACTTCCGTACTCAGGATGCCACGCACGGTAACTCCTTGTCTCACCGCGTTCCGGGTTCTATCGGTCAGAACCAGACTCCGGGCAAAGTGTTCAAAGGCAAGAAGATGGCAGGTCAGATGGGCAACGAACGCGTAACTGTCCAGAGCCTGGATGTGGTACGTGTTGACGCTGAGCGCAACCTGCTGCTGGTTAAGGGTGCTGTTCCGGGTGCAACCGGTAGCAACCTGATCGTTAAACCAGCTGTGAAGGCGTGAGGAGATAGCAATGGAATTAGTATTGAAAGACGCGCAGAGCGCGCTGACTGTTTCCGAAACTACCTTCGGTCGTGATTTCAACGAAGCGCTGGTTCACCAGGTTGTTGTTGCTTATGCAGCTGGTGCTCGTCAGGGTACTCGTGCTCAGAAGACTCGTGCTGAAGTAACTGGTTCCGGCAAAAAGCCGTGGCGCCAGAAAGGTACCGGCCGTGCGCGTTCAGGTTCTATTAAGAGCCCGATCTGGCGTTCCGGTGGCGTGACCTTCGCTGCTCGCCCACAGGACCACAGTCAAAAAGTAAACAAAAAGATGTACCGCGGCGCGCTGAAAAGCATTCTGTCCGAACTGGTACGTCAGGATCGTCTGATCGTTGTCGAAACGTTCTCTGTAGAAGCGCCTAAAACTAAGCTGCTGGCCCAGAAACTGAAAGACATGGCTCTGGAAGATGTGCTGATCATCACCGGTGAGCTGGACGAGAACCTGTTCTTAGCTGCGCGCAACTTGCATAAAGTTGACGTACGCGATGCAACTGGTATCGACCCGGTTAGCCTGATCGCCTTCGACAAAGTCGTAATGACTGCTGATGCTGTTAAGCAAGTTGAGGAGATGCTGGCATGATTCGTGAAGAACGTCTGCTGAAGGTGCTTCGTGCGCCGCACGTTTCTGAAAAAGCGTCTGCTGCGATGGAAAAAACCAATACCATCGTTCTCAAAGTTGCTAAAGACGCGACCAAAGCAGAAATCAAAGCTGCTGTGCAGAAACTGTTTGAAGTCGAAGTCGAAGTCGTTAACACCCTGGTTGTTAAAGGGAAAGTTAAACGTCACGGACAGCGTATCGGTCGTCGTAGCGACTGGAAAAAAGCTTACGTCACCCTGAAGGAAGGCCAGAATCTGGACTTCGTTGGCGGCGCTGAGTAAGTCGGAGGAGTAATACAATGGCAGTTGTTAAATGTAAACCGACATCTCCGGGTCGTCGCCACGTAGTTAAAGTGGTCAACCCTGAGCTGCACAAGGGCAAGCCTTTTGCTCCGC
Source organism: Lelliottia amnigena (assembly GCA_900635465.1). Taxonomy (NCBI): domain Bacteria; kingdom Pseudomonadati; phylum Pseudomonadota; class Gammaproteobacteria; order Enterobacterales; family Enterobacteriaceae; genus Lelliottia; species Lelliottia amnigena. The sequence goes on along the minus strand of LR134135.1, from coordinate 3,978,398 downwards.
TGGTTGAAAAAAACAGCAAATCCGGTGGTCGTAACAACAATGGCCGCATCACTACGCGTCACATCGGTGGTGGTCATAAGCAGGCTTATCGTATTGTTGACTTCAAACGCAACAAAGACGGTATCCCAGCTACTGTTGAACGTCTTGAGTACGATCCGAACCGTTCCGCGAATATCGCGCTGGTTCTGTACAAAGATGGCGAACGCCGTTACATCCTGGCCCCTAAAGGCCTGAAAGCTGGCGACCAGATTCAATCTGGCGTTGATGCTGCAATCAAAGCAGGCAACACCCTGCCGATGCGCAATATCCCGGTTGGTTCTACCGTTCATAACGTAGAAATGAAACCAGGTAAAGGCGGTCAGCTGGCACGTTCCGCTGGTACTTACGTTCAGATCGTTGCTCGTGATGGTGCTTATGTCACCCTGCGTTTGCGTTCTGGTGAAATGCGTAAAGTCGAAGCAGACTGCCGCGCTACTCTGGGCGAAGTTGGCAATGCTGAGCATATGCTGCGCGTTCTGGGTAAAGCAGGTGCTGCACGCTGGCGTGGTATTCGCCCTACCGTTCGCGGTACTGCGATGAACCCAGTCGACCACCCACATGGTGGTGGTGAAGGTCGTAACTTTGGTAAGCACCCTGTAACACCATGGGGCGTTCAGACCAAAGGTAAGAAGACCCGCAGCAACAAGCGTACTGATAAATTTATCGTACGTCGCCGTAGCAAATAATTTTAGAGGATAAGCCATGCCACGTTCTCTCAAGAAAGGTCCTTTTATTGACCTGCACTTGCTGAAGAAGGTAGAGAAAGCGGTGGAAAGCGGAGACAAGAAGCCCCTGCGCACTTGGTCCCGTCGTTCAACGATCTTTCCTAACATGATCGGTTTGACCATCGCTGTCCATAATGGTCGTCAGCACGTTCCAGTCTTTGTTTCCGACGAAATGGTCGGTCATAAACTGGGTGAATTCGCACCGACTCGTACTTATCGCGGCCATGCTGCTGATAAAAAAGCGAAGAAGAAATAAGGTAGGAGGAAGAGATGGAAACTTTAGCTCAACATCGCCATGCTCGTTCTTCTGCTCAGAAGGTTCGCCTTGTTGCTGACCTGATTCGCGGTAAGAAAGTGTCGCAGGCCCTGGACATCCTGACTTATACCAACAAGAAAGCTGCGGTATTCGTCAAGAAAGTACTGGAATCTGCCATTGCTAACGCTGAACACAACGATGGCGCTGACATTGACGATCTGAAAGTTGCGAAAATTTTCGTAGATGAAGGCCCAAGCATGAAGCGCATTATGCCGCGTGCGAAAGGTCGTGCAGATCGCATCCTGAAGCGCACCAGCCACATTACTGTGGTTGTGTCCGATCGCTGAGACTCTGGAGACTAGCAATGGGTCAGAAAGTACATCCTAATGGTATTCGCCTGGGTATTGTAAAACCATGGAATTCAACCTGGTTTGCGAACACCAAAGAATTCGCTGACAACCTAGACAGCGATTTTAAAGTACGTCAGTACCTTACTAAGGAACTGGCTAAAGCGTCTGTATCTCGTATCGTTATCGAGCGTCCGGCTAAAAGCATTCGTGTGACTATTCACACTGCTCGCCCGGGTATCGTTATCGGTAAGAAAGGCGAAGACGTAGAAAAACTGCGCAAGGTCGTTGCGGATATCGCTGGCGTTCCTGCACAGATCAACATCGCTGAAGTTCGTAAGCCTGAACTGGACGCTAAATTGGTTGCTGACAGCATCACTTCACAGCTGGAACGTCGCGTTATGTTCCGTCGTGCTATGAAGCGTGCAGTACAGAACGCAATGCGTCTGGGCGCTAAAGGCATTAAAGTTGAAGTTAGCGGCCGTTTGGGCGGCGCGGAAATCGCACGTACCGAATGGTACCGCGAAGGTCGTGTACCGTTGCATACTCTGCGCGCTGACATCGACTATAACACCTCTGAAGCGCACACCACTTACGGTGTAATCGGTGTTAAGGTATGGATCTTCAAAGGTGAGATCCTGGGTGGCATGGCTGCTGTTGAACAACCGGAAAAACCGGCTGCTCAACCTAAAAAGCAGCAGCGTAAAGGCCGTAAATAAGGAGCGTCGCTGATGTTACAACCAAAGCGTACAAAATTCCGTAAAGTGCACAAAGGCCGCAACCGTGGTCTGGCGCAGGGTACGGATGTTAGCTTCGGCACTTTCGGTCTGAAAGCTGTTGGCCGTGGTCGTCTGACTGCACGTCAGATCGAAGCAGCACGTCGTGCAATGACCCGTGCAGTTAAGCGTCAAGGTAAAATCTGGATCCGTGTATTCCCGGACAAACCAATTACCGAGAAGCCGCTGGAAGTTCGTATGGGTAAAGGTAAAGGTAACGTGGAGTATTGGGTTGCCTTGATTCAGCCGGGCAAAGTCCTGTATGAAATGGACGGTGTACCGGAAGAGCTGGCCCGTGAAGCATTCGGACTGGCAGCAGCGAAACTGCCGATTAAAACCACCTTTGTAACTAAGACGGTGATGTAATGAAAGCAAATGAGCTGCGTGAAAAAAGCGTTGAAGAGCTGAACGCTGAGCTGCTGAACCTGCTGCGTGAGCAGTTTAACCTGCGTATGCAGGCTGCAAGTGGCCAGCTGCAACAGACTCACCTGCTGAAGCAAGTGCGTCGCAATGTTGCACGCGTTAAGACTTTACTGACTCAGAAGGCGGGTGCGTAATGACCGATAAAATCCGTACTCTGCAAGGTCGTGTTGTTAGTGACAAAATGGAGAAATCCATCGTTGTTGCTATCGAACGTATTGTGAAACACCCGATCTACGGTAAATTCATCAAGCGTACGACCAAACTGCACGTACATGACGAGAACAATGAATGCGGTATCGGTGACGTGGTAGAAATCCACGAATGCCGTCCGCTGTCCAAGACTAAGTCCTGGACGCTGGTTCGCGTTGTAGAGAAAGCAGTTCTGTAATAGACTAGCCTTCTCAATACGAATAAACGGCTCAGCAATGAGCCGTTTATTTTTTCTACCCATATTGTAGAACCGGTGTTATAATGCCGCGCCCTCAATATGGGGCTTTTCGACGACTCTGATTTTTAGGGTCTCAGGTAGTAGTTGACATTAGCGGAGCACTGAAATGATCCAAGAACAGACTATGCTGACCGTCGCCGACAACTCCGGTGCACGTCGCGTAATGTGTATCAAGGTTCTGGGTGGCTCGCACCGTCGCTACGCAGGCGTAGGCGACATCATCAAGATCACCATCAAGGAAGCAATTCCACGTGGTAAGGTCAAAAAAGGTGATGTGCTGAAAGCGGTAGTGGTGCGCACCAGGAAGGGTGTTCGTCGCCCTGACGGTTCTGTCATTCGCTTCGATGGTAATGCATGCGTTATTTTAAACAATAACAGCGAGCAGCCTATCGGCACGCGTATCTTTGGGCCGGTAACTCGTGAACTTCGTACTGAAAAGTTCATGAAAATTATCTCTCTGGCACCAGAAGTACTCTAAGGAGCGAATCATGGCAGCGAAAATCCGTCGTGATGACGAAGTTATCGTGTTAACCGGTAAAGATAAAGGTAAACGCGGTAAAGTAAAAAATGTTCTGTCTTCCGGCAAGATCATTGTTGAAGGTATCAATCTGGTTAAGAAACATCAGAAGCCGGTTCCGGCCCTGAACCAACCAGGTGGCATCGTTGAAAAAGAAGCTGCAATTCAGGTTTCTAACGTTGCGCTCTTCAACACGGTAACTGGCAAGGCTGACCGTGTAGGCTTTAGATTCGAAGACGGCAAAAAAGTCCGTTTCTTCAAATCTAATAGCGAAACTATCAAGTAATTTGGAGTAGTACGATGGCGAAACTGCATGATTACTACAAAGACGAAGTAGTTAGCAAACTCATGACTGAGTTTAACTACAATTCTGTCATGCAAGTCCCTCGGGTCGAGAAGATCACCCTGAACATGGGTGTTGGTGAAGCGATCGCTGACAAGAAACTGCTGGATAATGCAGCAGCTGATTTGACAGCAATCTCCGGTCAAAAGCCGTTGATCACCAAAGCACGCAAATCTGTTGCAGGCTTCAAAATCCGTCAGGGCTATCCGATCGGCTGTAAAGTAACTCTGCGTGGCGAACGCATGTGGGAGTTCCTTGAGCGCCTGATCTCTATTGCTGTTCCACGTATCCGTGACTTCCGTGGCTTGTCCGCTAAGTCATTCGATGGTCGTGGTAACTACAGCATGGGTGTCCGTGAGCAGATCATCTTCCCAGAGATCGACTACGATAAAGTCGACCGCGTGCGTGGTTTGGATATTACCATTACCACTACTGCGAACTCTGATGAAGAAGGCCGTGCTCTGCTGGCTGCCTTTGACTTCCCGTTCCGCAAGTAAGGTAGGGTTACTGAATGGCTAAGCAATCAATGAAAGCACGCGAAGTAAAGCGCGTAGCTTTAGCTGATAAATTCTTCGCTAAACGCGCTGAACTGAAAGCGATCATCTCTGATGTGAACGCTTCCGACGAAGACCGTTGGAATGCAGTTCTGAAGCTGCAGTCTCTGCCGCGTGATTCCAGCCCGTCTCGTCAGCGTAACCGCTGTCGTCAAACTGGTCGTCCGCACGCTTTCCTGCGGAAGTTCGGGTTGAGCCGTATTAAGGTCCGTGAAGCCGCTATGCGCGGTGAAATCCCGGGTCTGAAAAAGGCTAGCTGGTAATTGTCACCAATTGAATCACGGGAGTAAAGACAGATGAGCATGCAAGATCCGATCGCGGATATGCTGACCCGTATCCGTAACGGTCAGGCCGCGAACAAAGTTGCGGTCACCATGCCTTCCGCCAAGCTGAAAGTGGCAATTGCCAATGTGCTGAAGGAAGAAGGTTTTATCGAAGATTTTAAAGTTGAAGGCGACACCAAGCCGGAACTGGAACTTACTCTCAAGTATTTCCAGGGTAAAGCTGTTGTAGAAAGCATTCAGCGTGTCAGCCGCCCAGGCCTGCGCATCTATAAGAAAAAAGATGAGCTGCCTAAAGTTATGGCTGGTCTGGGTATCGCAGTTGTTTCTACCTCTAAAGGTGTTATGACTGATCGTGCAGCGCGCCAAGCTGGTCTTGGTGGCGAAATTATCTGCTACGTAGCCTAATCGGAGGAAACAATGTCTCGTGTTGCTAAAGCACCGGTCGTTATTCCTGCCGGCGTTGATGTAAAAATCGACGGTCAGGTTATTACGATCAAAGGTAAAAATGGCGAGCTGACTCGTACCCTCAACAATGCTGTTGAAGTTAAACATGCAGATAATGCTCTGACCTTCGGTCCGCGAGATGGTTTCGTAGACGGATGGGCTCAGGCTGGCACCGCGCGTGCACTGCTGAACTCAATGGTTGTTGGTGTTACCGAAGGCTTCACTAAAAAGCTTCAACTAGTTGGTGTAGGTTATCGTGCAGCTATCAAAGGGAATGCAGTAGGCCTGTCTCTGGGCTTCTCACACCCTGTTGAGCATCCGCTGCCGGCCGGTATCACTGCAGAATGTCCGACCCAGACTGAAATCGTGCTGAAAGGCGCGGATAAACAGCTGATCGGTCAGGTTGCAGCAGATCTGCGCGCCTACCGTCGTCCTGAGCCTTATAAAGGCAAGGGTGTTCGTTACGCCGACGAAGTCGTGCGTACCAAAGAGGCTAAGAAGAAGTAAGGTAACACTATGGATAAGAAATCTGCTCGTATCCGTCGTGCGACCCGCGCACGCCGCAAGCTCAAAGAGCTGGGTGCAACTCGCCTGGTGGTACATCGTACCCCGCGTCATATTTACGCACAGGTAATTGCACCGAACGGTTCTGAAGTTCTGGTAGCTGCTTCTACTGTAGAAAAAGCTATTACAGAACAATTGAAGTACACCGGTAACAAAGACGCTGCCGCAGCTGTTGGTAAAGCTGTTGCTGAACGCGCTCTGGAAAAAGGCATCAAAGTTGTGTCCTTTGACCGTTCCGGGTTCCAATATCATGGTCGTGTCCAGGCACTGGCAGATGCTGCCCGTGAAGCTGGCCTTCAGTTCTAAGGTAGAGGTGTAAGATGGCTCACATCGAAAAACAGGCTGGCGAACTGCAGGAAAAGCTGATCGCGGTTAACCGCGTATCTAAAACCGTTAAAGGTGGTCGTATTTTCTCCTTCACAGCTCTGACTGTTGTTGGTGATGGTAATGGTCGCGTTGGTTTTGGTTACGGTAAAGCGCGTGAAGTTCCAGCAGCGATCCAGAAAGCGATGGAAAAAGCCCGTCGCAATATGATTAACGTCGCGCTGAACCACGGCACCCTGCAACACCCTGTAAAAGGTGTTCACACGGGTTCTCGTGTCTTCATGCAGCCGGCTTCTGAAGGTACCGGTATTATTGCCGGTGGTGCAATGCGCGCCGTCCTGGAAGTCGCTGGAGTTCATAACGTTCTGGCCAAAGCATATGGTTCCACCAACCCGATTAACGTGGTTCGTGCAACTATTGATGGCCTGGAAAATATGAATTCTCCAGAAATGGTCGCTGCCAAGCGTGGTAAATCCGTTGAAGAAATTCTGGGGTAATTGACCATGGCAAAGACTATTAAAATCACTCAAACCCGCAGTGCAATCGGTCGTCTGCCGAAACACAAGGCAACGCTGCTTGGCCTGGGTCTGCGTCGTATTGGTCATACCGTTGAGCGTGAGGATACTCCCGCTGTTCGTGGTATGGTCAACGCGGTTTACTTCATGGTTAAAGTTGAGGAGTAAGAGATGCGTTTAAATACTCTGTCTCCAGCCGAAGGCTCTAAAAAGGCGGGTAAACGCCTTGGTCGTGGTATCGGTTCTGGCCTCGGTAAAACCGGTGGTCGTGGTCACAAAGGTCAGAACTCTCGTTCTGGCGGTGGCGTACGTCGCGGTTTCGAGGGTGGCCAGATGCCACTGTACCGTCGTCTGCCGAAATTCGGTTTCACTTCTCGCAAATCAGCGATCACAGCCGAAATTCGTCTGTCTGACCTGGCGAAAGTTGAAGGCGGCGTTGTAGACCTGAACACGCTGAAAGCTGCAAACATTATCGGTATCCAGATCGAGTTCGCGAAAGTGATCCTGGCTGGTGAAGTTTCTACTCCGGTAACTGTGCGTGGTCTGCGTGTTTCTAAAGGCGCTCGTGCTGCTATCGAAGCTGCTGGCGGTACAATTGAGGAATAAGTAGCAGATGGCTAAGCAACCGGGATTAGATTTTCAAAGTGCCAAGGGTGGATTTGGCGAACTGAAACGCAGACTTTTGTTTGTTGTTGGTGCGCTAATCGTTTTCCGTATTGGCTCTTTTATTCCGATCCCTGGTATCGATGCCGCTGTACTTGCCAAACTGCTTGAGCAACAGCGAGGCACCATCATTGAAATGTTTAACATGTTCTCTGGTGGTGCTCTCAGCCGCGCTTCTATCTTTGCACTGGGTATCATGCCGTATATTTCGGCATCGATTATCATACAGCTGTTAACGGTCGTTCATCCGGCCCTCGCAGAGCTGAAGAAAGAAGGGGAGTCTGGTCGTCGTAAGATCAGCCAGTACACCCGTTACGGCACTCTGGTGCTGGCAATATTCCAGTCAATCGGTATTGCTACCGGTTTACCGAATATGCCTGGTATGCAAGGCTTGGTAATTAATCCTGGCTTTGCATTCTATTTCACCGCTGTTGTAAGTCTGGTCACAGGAACAATGTTCTTGATGTGGCTCGGCGAACAGATTACTGAACGAGGTATCGGCAACGGTATCTCGATCATTATCTTCGCTGGTATCGTTGCGGGACTCCCGCCAGCCATTGCCCATACTATCGAGCAAGCGCGTCAAGGCGAACTGCACTTCCTCCTGTTGCTGTTGGTTGCAGTATTAGTATTCGCAGTGACCTTCTTTGTTGTCTTCGTTGAACGTGGTCAACGCCGCATTGTGGTGAACTATGCTAAACGTCAACAAGGACGTCGTGTCTATGCTGCACAGAGCACACATTTACCGCTGAAAGTAAATATGGCGGGTGTAATCCCGGCAATCTTTGCTTCCAGTATTATTCTGTTCCCGGCGACCATCGCGTCCTGGTTTGGGGGCGGAACCGGTTGGAACTGGCTGACAACAATTTCGCTGTATTTGCAGCCTGGGCAACCGCTTTATGTGTTACTCTATGCGTCTGCAATCATATTCTTCTGTTTCTTTTACACGGCGTTGGTTTTCAATCCGCGTGAGACAGCAGATAACCTGAAGAAGTCCGGTGCATTTGTACCAGGAATTCGTCCGGGAGAGCAAACGGCGAAGTATATTGATAAAGTAATGACGCGCCTGACCTTGGTTGGTGCACTTTACATTACATTTATCTGCCTGATCCCGGAGTTCATGCGTGATGCGATGAAAGTACCGTTCTATTTCGGTGGGACTTCACTGCTTATCGTTGTCGTCGTGATTATGGACTTTATGGCTCAAGTGCAAACTCTTATGATGTCAAGTCAGTATGAGTCTGCCTTGAAGAAGGCGAACCTGAAAGGCTACGGCCGTTAATTGGTCGCCCGAGAAGTTACGGAGAGTAAAAATGAAAGTTCGTGCTTCCGTCAAGAAATTATGCCGTAACTGCAAAATCGTTAAGCGTGAAGGTGTTATTCGCGTGATTTGCAGTGCCGAGCCGAAACATAAACAGCGTCAAGGCTGATTATTTCGCATATTTTTCTTGCAAAGTTGGGTTGAGCTGGCTAGATTAGCCAGCCAATCTTTTGTATGTCTGTACGTATCCATTTGAGTATCCTGAAAACGGGCTTTTCAGCATGGTACGTACATATTAAATAGTAGGAGTGCATAGTGGCCCGTATAGCAGGCATTAACATTCCTGATCAAAAACATGCTGTGATCGCATTAACTTCGATCTATGGCGTCGGCAAGACCCGTTCCAAAGCCATTTTGGCTGCAGCGGGTATCGCTGAAGATGTTAAGATCAGTGAGCTGTCTGAAGAACAAATCGACACGCTGCGTGACGAAGTTGCCAAATTTGTCGTTGAAGGTGATCTGCGCCGTGAAGTTAGCATGAGCATCAAGCGCCTTATGGACCTTGGTTGCTATCGCGGTTTGCGTCATCGTCGTGGTCTCCCGGTTCGCGGCCAGCGCACCAAGACCAACGCACGTACCCGTAAGGGTCCGCGCAAACCGATCAAGAAATAATCGGGGTGATTGAATAATGGCAAAGGCACCAGTTCGTGCACGTAAGCGTGTAAGAAAACAAGTCTCTGACGGCGTGGCTCATATCCATGCTTCTTTTAACAACACCATCGTTACTATTACTGATCGTCAGGGTAACGCATTGGGTTGGGCAACAGCCGGTGGTTCCGGTTTCCGTGGTTCTCGCAAATCGACTCCGTTCGCAGCCCAGGTTGCAGCAGAGCGTTGTGCAGAAGCCGTAAAAGAATACGGTATCAAGAATCTGGAAGTTATGGTCAAAGGTCCGGGTCCGGGTCGCGAATCAACTGTTCGTGCTCTGAACGCCGCTGGTTTCCGCATCACTAATATTACTGATGTGACTCCGATCCCTCATAACGGTTGTCGTCCGCCGAAAAAACGTCGCGTATAACGCTTACGTTTTCTAGGATTGTTGGAGATAGAAAATGGCAAGATATTTGGGTCCTAAGCTCAAGCTGAGCCGTCGTGAGGGCACCGACTTATTCCTTAAGTCTGGCGTTCGCGCGATCGATACCAAGTGTAAAATTGAACAAGCTCCTGGCCAGCACGGTGCGCGTAAACCGCGTCTGTCTGACTATGGTGTACAGTTACGTGAGAAGCAGAAAGTTCGCCGTACCTACGGTGTGCTGGAGCGTCAGTTCCGTAACTACTATAAAGAAGCAGCGCGTCTTAAAGGCAATACCGGTGAAAACCTGTTGGCTCTGCTGGAAGGTCGTCTGGACAACGTTGTTTACCGTATGGGCTTCGGTGCTACTCGTGCTGAATCTCGTCAGCTGGTTAGCCATAAAGCAATCATGGTAAACGGTCGTGTTGTTAACATCGCTTCTTATCAGGTTAAAGCGAATGACGTTGTTTGCATTCGTGAGAAAGCGAAAAAGCAATCTCGCGTGAAAGCAGCTCTCGAGCTGGCTGAGCAGCGTGAAAAGCCAACCTGGCTGGAAGTTGATGCTAGCAAGATGGAAGGTACGTTCAAGCGTCAGCCGGAACGTTCTGATCTGTCTGCGGACATTAACGAACACCTGATCGTTGAGCTTTACTCCAAGTAAAGCTTAGTACCAAAGAGAGGACACAATGCAGGGTTCTGTGACAGAGTTTCTAAAACCGCGCCTGGTAGATATCGAGCAAGTGAGTTCGACGCACGCCAAGGTGACCCTTGAGCCTTTAGAGCGTGGCTTTGGCCATACTCTGGGTAACGCACTGCGCCGTATTCTGCTCTCGTCGATGCCGGGTTGTGCGGTAACCGAAGTTGAGATTGATGGTGTGCTCCATGAGTACAGCACCAAAGAAGGCGTTCAGGAAGATATCCTTGAAATCCTGCTCAACCTGAAAGGGCTGGCGGTGAGAGTTCAGGGGAAAGATGAAGTTATCCTTACTCTGAATAAATCTGGCATTGGCCCTGTGACTGCAGCCGATATCACCCACGACGGTGATGTCGAAATCGTCAAGCCGCAGCACGTGATCTGCCACCTGACCGATGAGAACGCAGCGATTAGCATGCGTATCAAAGTTCAGCGCGGTCGTGGTTATGTGCCGGCTTCTGCCCGAATTCATTCGGAAGAAGATGAGCGCCCAATCGGCCGTCTGCTCGTCGACGCATGTTACAGCCCTGTAGAGCGTATCGCCTACAATGTTGAAGCAGCACGTGTCGAACAGCGTACCGACCTGGACAAGCTGGTCATCGAAATGGAAACCAACGGCACAATCGATCCTGAAGAGGCGATTCGTCGTGCGGCAACCATTCTGGCAGAACAACTTGAAGCTTTTGTTGACCTACGTGATGTTCGTCAGCCAGAAGTTAAAGAAGAGAAACCAGAGTTCGATCCGATCCTGCTGCGCCCTGTTGACGATCTGGAATTGACTGTCCGCTCTGCTAACTGCCTCAAGGCAGAAGCTATCCACTATATCGGTGATCTGGTACAGCGTACCGAGGTTGAGTTGCTGAAAACGCCGAACCTGGGTAAAAAATCTCTTACTGAGATTAAAGACGTGCTAGCTTCCCGTGGTTTGTCTCTGGGCATGCGCCTGGAAAACTGGCCACCAGCAAGCATTGCTGACGAGTAACCGGATCACAGGTTAAGGTTTTACTGAGAAGGATAAGGTCATGCGCCATCGTAAGAGTGGTCGTCAACTGAACCGTAACAGCAGCCATCGCCAGGCTATGTTCCGCAACATGGCAGGTTCACTGGTTCGTCATGAGATCATCAAGACGACCCTGCCTAAAGCGAAAGAGCTGCGTCGTGTAGTTGAGCCACTGATTACTCTTGCCAAGACTGACAGCGTTGCAAATCGTCGTCTGGCATTCGCCCGCACTCGTGATAACGAGATCGTGGCAAAACTGTTTAACGAACTGGGCCCGCGTTTCGCGAGCCGTGCCGGTGGTTACACTCGTATTCTGAAGTGTGGCTTCCGTGCAGGCGACAACGCTCCGATGGCTTACATCGAGCTGGTTGATCGTTCTGAATCTAAAGCAGAAGCTACTGCAGAGTAATCTGTAGTAACGTAAAAAGACCCGCTTCGGCGGGTTTTTTTATATCTTGAAGATCCCCGCCTCTCTCTCTAGTCGCCGTAATATTCTTCTTTCATTTTCAATTGGTTAAGTGGTATCGCTTGTTTATTCTGGCAAGTTAATTCGCAATAATTGTCTCGCAGGATTCTGTGACCTGTACAGTTATCTGGCTCAAACTTAACAAATCCACTTAGATATGATGATTTTGAGGCTTTTGGCGCTGACTGAGATAAGCACCATTAGACCCCATATTGCTGCGCTTTCTTGTATGATGACGATTAGGGCTGTTGAAAAATTAATGAGGGCAAACTATGTACCGCATCGGTGAACTCGCAAAATTGGCTGACGTTACGCCAGACACTATTCGATATTACGAAAAACAGCAGATGATGGAACACAAAGTTCGTACTGAAGGTGGGTTCCGTCTTTATACCGAAACAGATCTTCAGCGACTCAAGTTTATCCGTTATGGAAGACAGCTTGGTTTTACACTGGATTCTATTCGTGAGTTACTTTCGATCCGCATCGATCCTGCACACCACACTTGTCAGGAATCAAAAAGCATCGTGCAGGCCAGGTTGAATGAAGTCGAGTTACGTATTGAGGAGTTGCAGATTATGCAGCGTTCATTGCAGCGCCTGAACGACGCATGTTGTGGTAGCGCGCACAGTAGCGTTTATTGCTCCATTCTCGAAACGCTGGAGCAAGGTGCTAGCGGTATACACCATGGTTGTTGATTTCTTAACACTGAGGATCTACACTCACGCCGTTTTTATCCACCATCTGGAGATTTCATGAGCCATTATCAACATAAGAAAGGGCAAATCAGAGATAACGCCATAGAGGCATTACTTCATGATCCTTTATTTAGACAACGAGTCGAAAAGAACAAAAAAGGGAAAGGGAGTTTCTTGCGCAAAGGGAAGCATGCTAAGAAAGGTAAGTGGGAGGCCAGCGGTAAGAAAGAGAATCTCTTTTTTACCGCTGGCCTTCTGACTTTACGCGGCCGATTAAATACGGTTGTTCTGTTCTTTTAACAGATCGCGAATTTGAGTCAACAAGACCTCTTCCTTGGAAGGGGCCGGAGGCACCGCTGCCGGTTCTTCTTTCTTGCGATTCAATCTGTTAATAAGCTTAATGGCCATAAAGATTGCAAACGCAACAATGACAAAATCAAAAACGTTTTGAATAAACACGCCGTAGTGCATCACTACTGCAGGAATATCGCCTTGCGCATCCCTCAAAGTGACGGCGAACTGTTTGAAATCAATCCCACCAATTAAAAGACCTAACGGCGGCATAATGATGTCGGCAACCAAAGATGAAACAATCTTGCCGAATGCTGCACCAATAATCACACCCACAGCAAGGTCTACTACATTCCCACGCATCGCAAATTCGCGAAACTCTTTAACAATACTCATTTTCTTTCTCCTTAAGCCAACAGATAAAGTTAAGTCTAACAAATGATTAGCCAATTTCCATTGAGGATAAATAATCGCTACGAAAGTTAATCATTATAAAATAAATAGTTAATGAAAGAGGTGCTCTTGAAAAGCACCGCTTATCGCTAAAGGAAGAAAGGACTGGGCTGGAATAAACGTTCAACGTCGCTAATAAATTTTTTGTCTGTCAGGAACATAATGACATGATCGCCCTGTTCGATACGAAGATTATCATTCGCGATCATGACGTCATTACCTCGAACGACGGCGCCGATAATTGTGCCTGGCGGCAACTTGATTTCATCGATGGCACGACCCACAACGCGAGACGTAGTTTCATCCCCATGCGCCACCGCTTCTATCGCTTCTGCTACGCCACGGCGAAGAGAGGAAACGCCCACAATATCAGCTTTACGCACATGGCTTAACAAAGCCGAAATGGTTGCCTGCTGTGGAGAGATTGCGATATCAATAACACTGCCTTGCACAAGATCGACGTAAGCACGGCGCTGAATGAGCACCATCACTTTTTTAGCGCCCATACGTTTAGCCAGCATCGCAGACATGATGTTCGCTTCATCATCATTGGTGACGGCAATAAAGAGATCAACTTGATCGATATGTTCTTCCGCCAGCAACTCTTGATCCGAAGCATCGCCATAAAAAACGATCGTGTTTTGCAGTTTCTCTGCTAATTCAGCGGCACGTTGTTGATCGCGCTCGATCAATTTTACGCTGTAATCTTTCTCCAGTCGGTGGGCAAGACCTGCGCCAATATTACCGCCGCCAACCAGCATGATACGCTTGTAAGGTTTTTCCAGACGTTGGAGTTCACTCATTACGGCGCGAATATGCTGAGATGCTGCAATAAAGAACACCTCATCACCCGCTTCAACAATGGTTGAACCCTGCGGTCGAATCGGTCTGTCATGACGAAATATTGCTACCACGCGAGTATCAATATGCGGCATGTGTTCACGCATAGTAGACAATGCGTTACCAATCAGAGGCCCGCCATAATAGGCTTTAACTACCGCCAGGCTAACTTTGCCTTCAGCGAAGTTCACAACCTGCAGCGCACCCGGATATTCTATTAATCGATAAATACTGTCGATAACCAGCTGTTCCGGAGCGATGAGATGATCGATGGGAACGGCTTCTGAATTGAATAGTTTATCCGCATCACGGACGTAATCTGGGGATCGTATACGCGCAATACGATTCGGGGTATTGAACAGCGAAAAAGCGACCTGACAGGCAATCATGTTCGTTTCATCAGAACTGGTGACCGCAACCAGCATGTCAGCGTCATCCGCACCTGCCTCACGGAGTACACGAGGATGGGAGCCATGTCCCTGAACAACACGCAGATCGAATTTATCCTGCAGCTCGCGAAGGCGATCTCCATTGACGTCAACGATGGTGATATCGTTATTCTCACCCACGAGGTTTTCGGCCAGCGTTCCGCCGACTTGCCCAGCACCCAGAATGATAATCTTCATAGATTGCGACCTGTTTTAAATATCACTCTTTGATTAGCTTAGCGTAAAAGAAGCCGTCACCGTCTTCTGCTCCAGGGAGGTTTTGTATGCCTGGTTTATCGGGAGTACCGGTAGCCCGCAGAGTGGCATTAGACGTGCGTTTCAGGAATGCAGCAATCTGTTGGCTATTTTCTTCCGGAAGGACTGAGCAGGTTGCGTAAACCAACGTACCGCCAGGCTTAAGATGCGGCCAAACGGCGTCAAGAATTTCGCTTTGAAGTTGCGCCAGTTCGTTAATATCACGATCCCGGCGTAGCCATTTGATGTCTGGATGTCGGCGAATAACGCCGGTCGCAGAGCAGGGAGCATCAACCAAAATACGATCAAACTGTTCATCCCCGCACCACTGCGCAGGCGTCCGTCCGTCACCCTGTTTGACTTCTGCTTTCATGCCCAGGCGTTTTAAGTTGTCGTACACGCGAGAAAGTCGTTGCTCATCAATATCGACAGCCATGACGCTGGCTTTAGGAGCAACTTCAAGAATATGTGTCGTTTTACCGCCAGGTGCTGCACAGAGATCAAGAATACGATCGCCGTTTTGCGGCTCGAGATACGTCATACAGCCCTGTGCTGAAGCGTCCTGGACTGTCACCCATCCTTGCTCGAAACCTGGCAATGATTGCACCGGAGCTGGAGAGGCAAGGCGTATTGCATCAGGATAGGCATCATGCGTAAAGCCGTTCATCTCCGCTGTTTCCAGCAAAGCCAGCCATTCATCGCGAGTATGATGGTTTCGATTTACGCGCAGCCACATAGGAGGACGTTGATTATTTGCCTCAACTATTGCCTGCCACTGTGATGGGTAAGCTTTCTGCAGGCGCTTCAGTAGCCACTCAGGATGTAGAAAACGCTTATCAGAATCTGCAAACTCAGCCAGCAGCTCTTCCTGTTGACGCTGGAATTGACGTAACACGCCGTTTATCAAGCCCTTTAATTGCGGTCGCTTGATCACAACCGCTCCTTCAACGGTCTCGGCCAATGCCGCATGAGGCGGAATTCGGGTATGAAGCAGCTGGTAGAAACCCACCATTATTAAATAATGGATGGTGCGCTGCTTGCCTGTCATTGGCCTGGACATCAGCTTGCTGATGAGCCATTCCTGTTGTGGGAGCGTGCGTAGGACACCAAAGCACAGCTCCTGGAGCAGGGCTTTATCTTTATCGGAAACTTTTTGTTGAAGCGGTGGCAGGATATTACTCAGAGATTGACCCTGTTCGACCACTTTCTCGATGGCACTTGCTGCCATGCTACGAAGATTTTGTTTTTTCATAACCGCAAAAATAAAAATGCCCGGAAAAACCGGGCCTTAGATTAAATATAATCAGGCGAGACGCGTGCCTGGGGTAAACCACTCGCGACGTGAATTCAGCAAATCTTGCGCGCTCATGGCTTTTTTACCCGCAGGTTGTAGCGATTCCAGATTGAGAATGCCGTCTGCGGTTGCAACCTGAATACCTTCTCGGGTTGCTTCAATAATAGTGCCTGGCTCCGCTTTAGCTTCCCCACTGATAACGGAAGCTTTCCAGATTTTCACTGGCTGCTCGTCAATGGTCATCCAGCTCATTGGCCAGGGATTAAATGCGCGGATACAACGTTCCAGCTGTGCTGCAGAAAGTGACCAGTCGAGTTGAGCTTCTTCTTTACTGAGCTTCTCAGCGTAAGTTACGAAGGCTTCATCCTGTACTTCTGGCTGCACTTTACCGTCGGCAAGTTGCTGCAATGTTTCGATTAAGCCTTGCGGGCCGAGATCCGCCAGTTTGTCATACAACGTTGCGCTGGTATCTTCTGCCGTGATGGGGCACGCCAGTTTGTAAAGCATGTCACCTGTATCCAGCCCGACATCCATCCGCATGATGGTGACACCCGTTTCGCTATCACCCGCCCACAGTGAACGCTGGATAGGCGCCGCGCCGCGCCAGCGAGGAAGCAGAGAACCGTGCACATTGATACAGCCGAGACGTGGCATATCAAGTACGGCTTTTGGCAAAATTAATCCGTATGCCACGACAACCATGACATCAGCATTGAGCTCATAGACAAGCTGCTGATTTTCTTGAGGACGTAAGGATACTGGCTGAAATACCGGTAAGTTATGTTTTTCAGCGAGGACTTTAACCGGGCCAGGCATCAGTTTTTTGCCACGACCAGCAGGGCGGTCTGGTTGGGTAAACACACCAACAATCTGGTGGCCAGAAGAGAGCAGCGCATCGAGATGACGCGCTGCGAAGTCAGGTGTTCCCGCGAAAATTATGCGTAGCTTTTTAGACACGTTATTCCTTGTATCCGAGGGGCACGTTATGCGCGTGCGCGCATACGATCCAGTTTCTCGACCTTCTGACGAATACGCTGTTGTTTCAGGGGAGAGAGATAATCGATAAACAGTTTACCGACTAAGTGGTCCATCTCATGCTGAATACAGATTGCGAGTAAATCGTCGGCTTCCAGTTCAAATGACTTACCGTCACGATCCAGCGCACGGATTTTGACCTTCTCGGCACGAGGAACCAGCGCGCGCTGTTCTGGAATAGACAGGCAGCCTTCCTCAATTCCGGTTTCACCGCTCTGCTCGAGCAGTTCTGGATTAATCAATACCAGGCGATCTTCGCGGTTTTCAGATACATCGATAACGATGATGCGTTTATGAATGTCAACCTGCGTTGCCGCGAGACCAATGCCTTCTTCTGCGTACATCGTATCGAACATATCATCAACGATACGCTGAATTTCTGCATTCACTTCTTTTACCGGTTCAGCAACGATGCGAAGGCGCTCGTCCGGGATATGTAACACTTGCAAAACTGCCATAAATTTCCAGAGTCGTGTTCAGGAGTTGAAAAGATTATTACCTCTATTCTAGACAAATCCCCTGCTGATTGACAGCATCCCTAACCAATCGCAAAGATTGCTGAGGCTGCTTATGGCAGGGAAAAGGATGACTTCCACAGAGATATGGTTACGTCTGATGCACGTCGGGGATTTATGTGGTGACACGATGCTGGGGGCTGCACAAAATCTGGCCGCTCGCGAAAATATCGACGACACGACGTTGAAGAATGTTGGCCTAACGAGCAAGCAGGCCCGCAACTTTTTGTGTGTAAAAGAAGCCGAACTCGAACGTTCTTTTAACTGGCTAGAACGACCGGGGCATTATCTGCTTCCTGCTGACAGCCCTCTCTATCCGCCACGGTTGCGAAGCCTATCCGACTATCCCGGCGCGTTATTTGTGAATGGCAGTATCGATGTGTTAAGTCACTTTCAACTTGCCGTCGTCGGCAGCCGCTCTCCTTCCTGGTACGGCGAAAGGTGGGGGAACCTATTCTGCGAATATCTGGCGCGAAATGGCGTCACGATTACCAGTGGGTTAGCGTGTGGCATTGATGGTGTCGCTCATCGGGCTGCGATTTCTGGGCAGGGCAAAACTGTCGCGGTGCTGGGTAGTGGTCTGTCCAGTATTTACCCTAAACGGCATGTTCCTCTTTCGGACAAAATTATTGAAACGGGAGGAGCGGTTATTTCTGAGTTTCCTCTCGCCACCCCACCCTGGCCCGGTAATTTTCCTCGCCGCAATCGCATTATTAGTGGTTTGAGCCACGGAGTATTAGTCATCGAGGCGGCATTGCGAAGCGGATCGCTAGTGACAGCCAAATGCGCGCTTGAGCAAGGGCGTGAAGTTTTTGCGTTGCCGGGGCCGATAGGCAATCCTGGATGTGAAGGCCCTCATTGGCTGATTAAGCAGGGGGCAACGCCTGTCACAAGTGCCGAGGAAATTCTTGAAAATTTGCGATATGGATTGAATTGGATTCCCAAGGAATCAGAAATGGCACTTTATTCATCAGATCAGGAGGAGGTAGCATTGCCATTTCCTGAGCTCCTGGCTAACGTAGGAGATGAGGTAACACCTGTTGACGTTGTCGCTGAACGTGCCGGCCAATCTGTGCCAGTCACGGTAGCACAGCTACTGGAACTGGAGTTAGCAGGATGGATCGCAGCTGTACCCGGCGGCTATGTCCGATTAAGGAGGGCATGCCATGTTCGACGTACTGATGTATTTGTTTGAGACTTACATCCATAACGAAGCAGAAATGCGCGTGGACCAGGACCGACTGACGCGGGATCTTACCGATGCGGGATTTGAACGGGAAGATATTTATAACGCATTGTTGTGGCTAGAAAAACTGGCTGATTATCAGGAAGGGCTTGTCGAACCCATGCAGCTTGCTTCCGATCCTCTGTCCGTGCGTATTTACACGGCTGAAGAGTGTGAAAGGCTGGATGCCAACTGCCGGGGATTCGTTTTATTCCTGGAGCAAATTCAGGTGCTAAACCTCGAAACGCGAGAAATGGTGATAGAGCGTGTCATGGCGCTGGATACTGCAGAATTTGAACTGGAAGACCTGAAATGGGTCATTCTGATGGTTCTGTTCAACATCCCTGGTTGTGAAAACGCCTATCAGCAAATGGAAGAATTACTCTTTGAAGTGAATGAAGGTATGCTTCATTAATTCATTACATTGCTCCAAGAGTTGTTATGGCCAAATCAGCACTGTTTACGGTGCGTAATCAAGAGCCCTGCCCACAATGTGGGGCTGAACTTGTCATTCGGTCCGGGAAACACGGTCCGTTTCTCGGTTGTTCACACTATCCGGAATGTGATTATGTCCGTCCCCTGAAAAATCAGGCGGACGGGCATATCGTAAAAATTCTGGAAGGGCAAACGTGCCCAGTCTGTGGTGCGAATCTCGCGCTGCGTCAGGGGCGTTTTGGCATGTTTATCGGATGCAGCCATTACCCTGAATGTGAACATACTGAACAGATCGATAAGCCAGATGAAACAGCGATAGCCTGTCCACAGTGTCAACAGGGGCAGTTAGTCCAACGACGTTCCCGTTTCGGTAAAACTTTTCATTCCTGCGATCGCTATCCTGAATGCCAGTTCGTTATCAATTTTAAGCCAGTTGCGGGTATATGCTCTCATTGCGATTATCCGCTCCTTATAGAGAAGAAAACTGCACAAGGCATCAAACGCTTTTGCGCCAGTAAACAATGTGGAAAGCCGGATTCGGCGGATTAAACCTGTGAATAATAATTTTCCATTAGGCTCTATCGCACAGGCGGTGGACGTACTAAAAAATGAAGAAGTCATCGCTTATCCCACTGAAGCTGTGTTTGGGGTTGGATGCGATCCTGATAGTGAAACGGCAGTGACTCGTTTACTAAAACTCAAACAGCGCCCGGTCGAAAAAGGGTTAATTTTGATTGCTGCAAACTTTGAGCAGCTCAAACCCTATATCGATGATTCAATGTTGACAGAGCAGCAGCGCAATACCATTTTTGCCGCCTGGCCTGGTCCGGTCACCTTTGTTTTCCCGGCTCGACCCACCACGCCGAGCTGGTTGACAGGGCGCTTTGACTCACTTGCTGTTCGCGTAACAGACCATCCGTTGGTTATTGAACTGTGCGAGACTTTTGGGAAGCCGCTCGTTTCAACCAGTGCCAACCTAACGGGATTGCCGCCTTGCCGTACATCGCAAGAAGTGCTGACCCAGTTTGGTGACGATTTTCCAGTGGTCGTCGGTGAAACCGGTGGCCGACTGAATCCTTCAGAAATCCGAGATGCGTTGACCGGCGAGCGTTTTCGCCAGGGGTAATATGATGGATAAGTACGCTGTATTTGGTAACCCAATTGCGCACAGTAAATCGCCATTTATTCATCAGCAATTTGCCCAGCAACTGCACATCAACTATTCATATGATCGTGTCCTGGCGCCTGTTGATGATTTCCTCGCTACGCTCAATGCTTTTTTCTGCGAGGGGGCGAGAGGCGCAAATATTACCGTGCCATTTAAAGAAGAAGCTTTTGAGCGAGCGGATGAGTTGACAGAGCGTGCATCGCTTGCGGGTGCGGTGAATACACTTAAACGTTTGGACGATGGACGTCTGCTTGGTGATAACACCGACGGCATCGGTTTATTGAGCGATCTGGAAAGACTCTCTTTCATTAAACCAGGGTCGCGCATTTTGCTGATTGGAGCCGGCGGGGCATCTCGTGGAGTTTTGCTTCCGCTTCTATCGTTGGATTGTGCTGTGACGATTACCAATCGTACATATTCCCGTGCGAAAGACCTGGCAACGCTGTTTGCTCACACGGGGAGTATCAATGTCGTGGCGATGAGGGATTTGGAAGGGCATGAGTTCGACCTTATTATTAATGCCACATCCAGCGGTATTGCCGGTGATGTACCCGCCATTCCAGCCTCTCTGGTGAAACCACACGTTTACTTCTATGACATGTTCTATCAAAAAGGAAGTACGCCTTTCCTGAGTTGGTGCGAAGGGCATGGGGCAAAACATTTTTCGGATGGACTGGGAATGCTGGTGGGCCAGGCCGCGCATGCGGTGCTACTTTGGCATGGCGTATTACCTGCAGTGGAACCTGTTATTGAAAAACTGAAACAGGAATTACTGGCGTGAATCAGGCGATCCACTTTCCCGATAGAGAAACCTGGGATGAAGATAAACAGGCCGTCTGTTTTCCAGTATTGGTAAATGGTGTGCAATTGATCTGCGCGATCAAAAGCGAAGTATTACTCCGTCGTTTTGGTGGCGCTGTGCCGCTTGAAGTGTTCAAAGATAATCGCTGGGATCTGGAAGAAGAAGCCAGCGATTTGATTCGGGATCAGCAGGAAGACGATCAGGGCTGGATTTGGTTTTCCTGAGCCAGGTATTCGTCCTTCCATTTCACGTAATTATTCGCTGAGTATTGTAGGCCTGCGATTTCCGCTTCATTTAAGGGGCGGATTTGTTTTACTGGGCGGCCTAAATAGAGATAGCCGCTTTCCAGGCGTTTGTTTTGTGGTACCAGGCTTCCGGCCCCTATCATAATATCGTCTTCTACTATTACCCCATCTAATAGAATCGATCCCATACCAACCAACACGCGATTACCGATGGTGCAGCCGTGCAGCATCACTTTATGACCAATAGTGACATCTTCACCAACGATCAGAGGACACCCCTCGGGGTTATGGGTCGACTTGTGAGTGACATGCAGAACGCTGCCATCTTGAATATTGGTGCGTGAACCAATCATGACATGGTTCACATCGCCCCTAATGGCGACTAACGGCCAGATGCTTACATCATCGGCCATCCTGACATCGCCAACGACGACGCTACTACTATCGATCATCACGCGATCGCCTTTCTGAGGGAACAGATCTTTGAAGGGACGCAATACGGCGGACATATCTACCTCGACTGATTAACACTATATAGAAGACTTTGATCGCATTATCCGGCTGGGGCAAGAGATAAGTGCATCAATATTTAAGCAGATCGGGTGGGATTTCAGCGAAAAGAGTGGAAAAGCAGCAGTCAGAAAAAAAGATCCAAAAAAACCTTGTGCTAAAAGCTGGGATCCCTATAATGCGCCTCCATCGACACGGCGGATGTGAATCACTTCACACAAACAGCCGGTTCGGTTGAAGAGAAAAATCCTGAAATAAAGGATTGACTCTGAAAGAGGAAAGCGTAATATACGCCACCTCGCAACGGTGAGCGAAAGCCGCGTTGCACTGCTCTTTAACAATTTATCAGACAATCTGTGTGGGCACTCAAAGTGACATGGATTCTAAACGTCTTCGGACGCTAAATGAATACCAAAGTCTCTGAGTGAACATACGTAATTCATTACGAAGTTTAATTCAAGAGCATCAAACTTAAATTGAAGAGTTTGATCATGGCTCAGATTGAACGCTGGCGGCAGGCCTAACACATGCAAGTCGAGCGGTAGCACAGAGAGCTTGCTCTCGGGTGACGAGCGGCGGACGGGTGAGTAATGTCTGGGAAACTGCCTGATGGAGGGGGATAACTACTGGAAACGGTAGCTAATACCGCATAATGTCGCAAGACCAAAGAGGGGGACCTTCGGGCCTCTTGCCATCAGATGTGCCCAGATGGGATTAGCTAGTAGGTGGGGTAATGGCTCACCTAGGCGACGATCCCTAGCTGGTCTGAGAGGATGACCAGCCACACTGGAACTGAGACACGGTCCAGACTCCTACGGGAGGCAGCAGTGGGGAATATTGCACAATGGGCGCAAGCCTGATGCAGCCATGCCGCGTGTATGAAGAAGGCCTTCGGGTTGTAAAGTACTTTCAGCGAGGAGGAAGGCATTGTGGTTAATAACCACAGTGATTGACGTTACTCGCAGAAGAAGCACCGGCTAACTCCGTGCCAGCAGCCGCGGTAATACGGAGGGTGCAAGCGTTAATCGGAATTACTGGGCGTAAAGCGCACGCAGGCGGTCTGTCAAGTCGGATGTGAAATCCCCGGGCTCAACCTGGGAACTGCATTCGAAACTGGCAGGCTAGAGTCTTGTAGAGGGGGGTAGAATTCCAGGTGTAGCGGTGAAATGCGTAGAGATCTGGAGGAATACCGGTGGCGAAGGCGGCCCCCTGGACAAAGACTGACGCTCAGGTGCGAAAGCGTGGGGAGCAAACAGGATTAGATACCCTGGTAGTCCACGCCGTAAACGATGTCGACTTGGAGGTTGTTCCCTTGAGGAGTGGCTTCCGGAGCTAACGCGTTAAGTCGACCGCCTGGGGAGTACGGCCGCAAGGTTAAAACTCAAATGAATTGACGGGGGCCCGCACAAGCGGTGGAGCATGTGGTTTAATTCGATGCAACGCGAAGAACCTTACCTACTCTTGACATCCAGAGAACTTAGCAGAGATGCTTTGGTGCCTTCGGGAACTCTGAGACAGGTGCTGCATGGCTGTCGTCAGCTCGTGTTGTGAAATGTTGGGTTAAGTCCCGCAACGAGCGCAACCCTTATCCTTTGTTGCCAGCGGTTCGGCCGGGAACTCAAAGGAGACTGCCAGTGATAAACTGGAGGAAGGTGGGGATGACGTCAAGTCATCATGGCCCTTACGAGTAGGGCTACACACGTGCTACAATGGCATATACAAAGAGAAGCGACCTCGCGAGAGCAAGCGGACCTCACAAAGTATGTCGTAGTCCGGATCGGAGTCTGCAACTCGACTCCGTGAAGTCGGAATCGCTAGTAATCGTAGATCAGAATGCTACGGTGAATACGTTCCCGGGCCTTGTACACACCGCCCGTCACACCATGGGAGTGGGTTGCAAAAGAAGTAGGTAGCTTAACCTTCGGGAGGGCGCTTACCACTTTGTGATTCATGACTGGGGTGAAGTCGTAACAAGGTAACCGTAGGGGAACCTGCGGTTGGATCACCTCCTTACCTGAAGAACCTGCCTTTGTAGTGTCCACACAGATTGTCTGATGAAAAGTAAATAGCAAGGCGTCTTGCGATTGAGACTTACACGTCCCCTTCGTCTAGAGGCCCAGGACACCGCCCTTTCACGGCGGTAACAGGGGTTCGAATCCCCTAGGGGACGCCACTTGCTGGTTTGTGAGTGAAAGTCGCCGACCTCTGTATCTCAAAACTGATTGCACTGTGTAAACAGTAAGTCATGTTTGAGATATTTGCTCTTTAAAAATCTGGATCAAGCTGAAAATTGAAACGACACACTGTGTCTGCTCTCCGTAATAAGAGCAGATAAGCGGTGTGTTCGAGTCTCTCAAATTTTCGCAACACTGCGGGTGTTTTACGAAACATCTTCGGGTTGTGAGGTTAAGCGACTAAGCGTACACGGTGGATGCCTAGGCAGTCAGAGGCGATGAAGGACGTGCTAATCTGCGATAAGCGTCGGTAAGGTGATATGAACCGTTATAACCGACGATTTCCGAATGGGGAAACCCAGTGCAATCCGTTGCACTATCGTTAAGTGAATACATAGCTTAACGAAGCGAACCAGGGGAACTGAAACATCTAAGTACCCTGAGGAAAAGAAATCAACCGAGATTCCCCCAGTAGCGGCGAGCGAACGGGGAACAGCCCAGAACCTGAATCAGTTTGTGTGTTAGTGGAAGCGTCTGGAAAGTCGCAGGGTACAGGGTGATACTCCCGTACACAAAAATGCACATACTGTGAGTTCGAAGAGTAGGGCGGGACACGTGGTATCCTGTCTGAATATGGGGGGGACCATCCTCCAAGGCTAAATACTCCTGACTGACCGATAGTGAACCAGTACCGTGAGGGAAAGGCGAAAAGAACCCCGGCGAGGGGAGTGAAACAGAACCTGAAACCGTGTACGTACAAGCAGTGGGAGCCTTGATTTATCAGGGTGACTGCGTACCTTTTGTATAATGGGTCAGCGACTTATATTCTGTAGCAAGGTTAACCGTATAGGGGAGCCGAAGGGAAACCGAGTCTTAACTGGGCGTTAAGTTGCAGGGTATAGACCCGAAACCCGGTGATCTAGCCATGGGCAGGTTGAAGGTTGGGTAACACTAACTGGAGGACCGAACCGACTAATGTTGAAAAATTAGCGGATGACTTGTGGCTGGGGGTGAAAGGCCAATCAAACCGGGAGATAGCTGGTTCTCCCCGAAAGCTATTTAGGTAGCGCCTCGTGAACTCATCTTCGGGGGTAGAGCACTGTTTCGGCTAGGGGGCCATCCCGGCTTACCAACCCGATGCAAACTACGAATACCGAAGAATGTTATCACGGGAGACACACGGCGGGTGCTAACGTCCGTCGTGAAGAGGGAAACAACCCAGACCGCCAGCTAAGGTCCCAAAGTCACAGTTAAGTGGGAAACGATGTGGGAAGGCACAGACAGCCAGGATGTTGGCTTAGAAGCAGCCATCATTTAAAGAAAGCGTAATAGCTCACTGGTCGAGTCGGCCTGCGCGGAAGATGTAACGGGGCTAAACTGTGCACCGAAGCTGCGGCAGCGACGCTTATGCGTTGTTGGGTAGGGGAGCGTTCTGTAAGCCGTCGAAGGTGTCCTGTGAGGGATGCTGGAGGTATCAGAAGTGCGAATGCTGACATAAGTAACGATAAAGCGGGTGAAAAGCCCGCTCGCCGGAAGACCAAGGGTTCCTGTCCAACGTTAATCGGGGGCAGGGTGAGTCGACCCCTAAGGCGAGGCCGAAAGGCGTAGTCGATGGGAAACAGGTTAATATTCCTGTACTCGGTGTTACTGCGAAGGGGGGACGGAGAAGGCTATGTTAGCCGGGCGACGGTTGTCCCGGTTTAAGCATGTAGGCGGAGCGTTTAGGTAAATCCGGACGCTTATTAACGCTGAGGTGTGATGACGAGGCACTACGGTGCTGAAGTAACAAATGCCCTGCTTCCAGGAAAAGCCTCTAAGCATCAGGTAACATCAAATCGTACCCCAAACCGACACAGGTGGTCAGGTAGAGAATACCAAGGCGCTTGAGAGAACTCGGGTGAAGGAACTAGGCAAAATGGTGCCGTAACTTCGGGAGAAGGCACGCTGATGGTAAGTGAAGCGACTTGCTCGTGGAGCTGAAATCAGTCGAAGATACCAGCTGGCTGCAACTGTTTATTAAAAACACAGCACTGTGCAAACACGAAAGTGGACGTATACGGTGTGACGCCTGCCCGGTGCCGGAAGGTTAATTGATGGGGTTAGCGGTAACGCGAAGCTCTTGATCGAAGCCCCGGTAAACGGCGGCCGTAACTATAACGGTCCTAAGGTAGCGAAATTCCTTGTCGGGTAAGTTCCGACCTGCACGAATGGCGTAATGATGGCCAGGCTGTCTCCACCCGAGACTCAGTGAAATTGAACTCGCTGTGAAGATGCAGTGTACCCGCGGCAAGACGGAAAGACCCCGTGAACCTTTACTATAGCTTGACACTGAACACTGGTCCTTGATGTGTAGGATAGGTGGGAGGCTTTGAAGCGTGGACGCCAGTCTGCGTGGAGCCAACCTTGAAATACCACCCTTTAATGGCTGGTGTTCTAACGTAGACCCGTAATCCGGGTTGCGGACAGTGTCTGGTGGGTAGTTTGACTGGGGCGGTCTCCTCCTAAAGAGTAACGGAGGAGCACGAAGGTTAGCTAATCCTGGTCGGACATCAGGAGGTTAGTGCAATGGCATAAGCTAGCTTGACTGCGAGAGTGACGGCTCGAGCAGGTGCGAAAGCAGGTCATAGTGATCCGGTGGTTCTGAATGGAAGGGCCATCGCTCAACGGATAAAAGGTACTCCGGGGATAACAGGCTGATACCGCCCAAGAGTTCATATCGACGGCGGTGTTTGGCACCTCGATGTCGGCTCATCACATCCTGGGGCTGAAGTAGGTCCCAAGGGTACGGCTGTTCGCCGTTTAAAGTGGTACGCGAGCTGGGTTTAGAACGTCGTGAGACAGTTCGGTCCCTATCTGCCGTGGGCGCTGGAGAATTGAGGGGGGCTGCTCCTAGTACGAGAGGACCGGAGTGGACGCATCACTGGTGTTCGGGTTGTCATGCCAATGGCATTGCCCGGTAGCTTAAATGCGGAAAAGATAAGTGCTGAAAGCATCTAAGCACGAAACTTGCCCCGAGATGAGTTCTCCCTGACTCCTTGAGAGTCCTGAAGGAACGTTGAAGACTACGACGTTGATAGGTCGGGTGTGTAAGCGTAGCGATACGTTGAGCTAACCGATACTAATGAACCGTGAGGCTTAACCTTACAACGCCGAAGCTGTTTTGGCGGAAAGAGACGATATTCAGCTTGATAACAGATTAATTGACGTGCAGAGATGCATGTTGATAACAGAATTTGCCTGGCGGCTTTAGCGCGGTGGTCCCACCTGACCCCATGCCGAACTCAGAAGTGAAACGCCGTAGCGCCGATGGTAGTGTGGGGTCTCCCCATGTGAGAGTAGGGAACTGCCAGGCATCAAATTTAGCGTGCTGATATGGCTCAGTTGGTAGAGCGCACCCTTGGTAAGGGTGAGGTCCCCAGTTCGACTCTGGGTATCAGCACCACTTAACACGGGTTTAAGTTTGGCACTAAGTAAAAGAATTTGTCTGGCGGCTTTAGCGCGGTGGTCCCACCTGACCCCATGCCGAACTCAGAAGTGAAACGCCGTAGCGCCGATGGTAGTGTGGGGTCTCCCCATGTGAGAGTAGGGAACTGCCAGACATCAATTAAGTGAAAAGGCCATCCGAAAGGATGGCCTTTTTGCATTGGGCGATCTCATGAGTCTTACGCTAACTTCTGCATTACTACGCCCGAGGATGATATTCCCCCAGGCGTAATATCCTGTTTATTCAATCAGTTAATGGATAACCTGCGATAAGAACGCTCTTGTACGTTCAGATTTCGGATTGGCGAAAAACTCTTCCGGCGGTGCCTGTTCCACAATTTCACCTCGGTCCATAAAGATCACTCTATCTGCCACCGTTCTCGCAAATCCCATTTCATGTGTCACGCAGAGCATGGTCATTCCCGACTGAGCCAGACCAATCATCGTATCCAACACCTCTTTAACCATCTCCGGGTCAAGGGCTGACGTAGGCTCATCAAACAGCATAATTTTGGGCTTCATACACAGGGAACGCGCAATCGCAACGCGCTGCTGCTGCCCTCCTGAAATTTGCCCAGGGAATTTATGCGCATGCTCGGCAATACGAACACGTTCCAGATAATGCATCCCTAAGACTTCGGCATCCTTTTTAGACATCTTCTTGACCCAAATAGGGGCCAGCGTACAGTTCTGCAATACCGTTAGATGCGGGAACAAATTGAAGTGTTGGAATACCATGCCCACTTCCTGGCGCACGCGTTCAATATTGCGAATATCTTCATCCAACTCGATCCCATCAACGACGATGCGTCCTTGCTGATGTTCTTCGAGATGATTAATACAACGAATAGTTGTCGACTTTCCAGAACCCGATGGGCCACACAGGACGATACGTTCGCCTTGCGTTACCTTCAGGTTGATATTTTTCAGTACGTGAAACTGTCCGTACCATTTATTGACGTTTTCCAGGGTAATCATCGCGTCAGCAGGGGTCACAGGGGTCATAATAATTTTGCTCATAAGTTCCTCAGTGCGGTGTCCGCCCGGTGTTAAAACGTTTCTCAAGATGCTGGCTATAGCGCGACATGCTGAAACAAAAAATCCAGTAAATCAGTGCGGCAAAGACATAGCCTTCGGTCGACATGCCAAGCCATACAGGGTCTACGGTAGCCTGTTGAACACTGCTGAAAAGATCGAATAACCCAATAATGATCACCAGGCTCGTATCTTTAAAGAGGGCAATAATCGTATTCACAAGCCCTGGAATAACCAGTTTGAGGGCCTGCGGTAAAATCACTAACCCCTGCGTTTTCCAGTATCCGAGTGCCAGTGATTCAGCCGCTTCGTATTGTCCTTTTGGCAGAGCCTGTAACCCACCGCGAACGACTTCTGCGACATAAGCGGACTGAAATAAAATAACGCCTACGAGTGCGCGGATCAGCTTGTCGATCGTAGTACCTTCCGCCATGAATAATGGCAACATCACCGACGACATAAACAGCACGGTAATCAGCGGCACGCCGCGCCAGAACTCGATAAAGATCACTGAAAGCACACGCACTACCGGCATCGTTGAACGACGGCCAAGCGCCAACAAAATACCCAGCGGCAGCGCGCCTGCGATCCCGACTGAAGCGATGATCAAGGTTAATGTCAGCCCACCCCACTGGCGAGTTTCGACCCGCTCAAGCCCCAGAACTCCCCCGTATAGCAACAACCAAACAATCAGCGGATAAACCACTGCCCAGCAAGCAATGTAGCGCCCACGGCGTGGCAAATGTTTCCAGAACATCGGAACGATCGACAACAACCCAACGATCAGGGCCACGTTGATACGCCAGCGTTGATCGTGTGGATACAAGCCATACATGAACTGGCCAAAACGCTCATGAATGAATACCCAACATGCGCCCGCTTTGGTGCAGTCAGCCCGTGTGGAGCCAACCCAGTTTGCCTGTAGAAATGCCCAGTTTATAAGCGGCGGGATAAGTTCCCACATCAGCCAAAGACAGATGATGGTGAGAAGACTGTTACTCCAGGAGGAGAACAGATTTTTACGTGCCCAGGCGATAAAACGCCAGCCCCCAGCGCTAGAAGGGCGCGGGGCGTGAGACAGTACGGCTTTTGTCATCATGGCTCCTTAACGCTCGACCAGTGCGATGCGACGGTTATAGATATTCATCAACAGAGAGATTGTCAGGCTAATAACCAGATAAACCGACATGGTGATGGCGATCGTTTCGATAGCTTGTCCCGTCTGGTTAAGCACTGTCCCGGCGAACAGTGAAACCATATCGGGATAACCGATAGCGGCAGCCAACGAAGAGTTTTTAGCAATATTCAGATACTGACTGGTCAGCGGCGGGATGATCACGCGTAAAGCCTGAGGAATGATCACCTGACGGAGTGTGACCGGGTTTGGGAGTCCGAGCGATCGCGCTGCTTCATGCTGCCCGTGTGGAACAGCCTGAATACCAGAGCGAATAATTTCTGCAATAAATGCAGACGTATAAATGGAAAGTGCCAACGTAAGAGCAGCCAGCTCAGGAATCAATACCATCCCACCACGGAAGTTAAATCCACGCAGTTCCGGAATATCCCAATGCAGTGCTGAACCAAATATCCCTTGGGCCAGTAAAGGTAAACCCACGATCAAAAGTAATCCGACGGGCCAGGTTTTGCGAAGCTGCCCGGTTTTAATCTGATGCATGCGGTTATAGCGAAACAGCCCAACGGATACTGCAACAGCGATAATAATAGCGGCAATAGCAGCCCATAATCCTTCGCCAGCCATTGGCGAGGGAATATACAACCCGCGATTGCTGAGAAAAAATAACTCAAAAGCATCAATGGCCTGGCGTGGCCCCGGCAGATTACGCAGGACGGCGAAATACCAGAAAAAGATCTGCAACAGGGGCGGAATGTTGCGAAACGTCTCGATATAAACCGTAGAAAGTTTACGCAGGAGCCAGTTTTCAGATAATCGGGCGAGGCCGAGGAAAAATCCGAGGAATGAAGCAAAGACGATACACAGTGCAGAGACCAGAAGCGTATTCAGCAGGCCAACCAGAAATACTCTGCCATACGTATCGCTCTCCTGATAATCAATCAGGTGCTGCACAATTCCAAATCCAGCAGTGCGATCCAGAAAGGCAAAGCCCGAAGTAATGCCGCGATTGCTCAGGTTAGTTACGGTGTTATGAATCAAATAAATCGCAACGACCACGACGACGACAATGGCAATGATCTGAAATAGCCAGGCGCGGACCGCGGGATGCGAAAAGGAAAGTTTTCCTTTTAAGGCTAAGCGGCGATGGGACATAAAGAAACCTCGGTAACCATGACTCTGGGCTGGGCACCGCTCATGCAGTGCCCGTTACAGCTAAAAACTAGCGTACTGGTGGCGCGTACTGGATGCCGCCGTTGTTCCAGAGGTTGTTCTGGCCACGTTTGATTTTCAGAGGGCTTTCCGATCCCACGTTACGCTCGAAGATCTCTCCGTAGTTGCCAACGTGTTTAATGATGTTGTAAGCCCACTTGTTATCGAGCTTGAGATCCTTGCCGTAATCACCTTCTTTACCCAGAAGATGAGCCATATCCGGAGTGGATGGCGCCGCCGCTTTCTCATCGACGTTCTTCGAATTAATCCCCATTTCTTCGGCATTCAGCATGGCGAAGAGAGTCCATTTAACAATCGAAGTCCACTCTTCATCACCGCGACGTACGACGGGACCAAGAGGTTCTTTAGAGATAACTTCAGGCAGAACAATCCACTCGGCAGGATTGCTGAGCTTAATGCGCAGGGCATACAGCTGAGACTGGTCAGATGCCAGGGTATCGCAGCGGCCTGATTCCAGTGCTTTTGCTGACTCATCAGAACGATCGAACGTCACTGGGGTGTATTTCATCTTATTCGCTTTGAAATAATCCGCGACGTTCAACTCGGTATCAGTACCGGCCTGGATACAGACAGTCGCACCGTCGAGTTCTTTTGCACTCTTAAGGCCCGCTTTATTGTGAGTCAGGAAGCCGATACCGTCATAATAGGTGACGCCCGTAAACGTCATTCCCATGCCAGTATCGCGAGACGAGGTCCAGGTCGTATTACGAGAGAGCACATCAACTTCACCAGATTGCAAAGCGGTGAAGCGTTCTTTCGCCGTCAGTGGGGTGTATTTTACTTTGGTATCATCACCGAAGAGAGCCGCTGCAACGCCCCGGCAAACGTCAACGTCGATCCCAGAGAATTTCCCGTTGGCATCCGCGTAGGAGAAACCCGGTAACCCATCGCTAATACCGCACTGTACAAAGCCTTTCTTTTTCACGGCATCCAGAGTTGCGCCTGCATGCGCCTGACCCGCAACTGCAAACAACATGCCGGCTGCGGCCAGGCTGGCTATCATCGTCTTTTTCATATGCATCCTGTGTGGCGAAAATTATTGTTATAGAAAGTCGTTTTAAAACGCTTTTACCTGTCTGTGGCGTTGGCCGACGTTTATAAAGCAAACGTAATGCCAGTTTTCGTATTCAGCTAAAAAGAGAGTTATCTGAACGCGTAATGCTGAGTGTAGACAGGGATATTTAAATCAAGCGCCCTGAAATGGTGCGAAATGACAACCTACGCCACAAATCAGAGCAAAAGTTGATGAGACGAAACTGGAATTATTGAGATGGTTTCAGACGTGAATATTGGCAGGATACTGAATGTTATTAATCTGTGAAAAATATCACGTATTACAGTGCAACTTAGATTTCGAGTAAATAAAAACGTGAGAACAATCAAAGATGAAAAGAGGCACAGAATTGTTACAGGGAAGATTTTTAACAGAGAGAGAAATAACTGCACTGGTATGAAGCAAAAGCGCGGAGATACCGCGCTTTTGTCAGAGAGCTTTATTTGGTTAACGCAACGATACCCAACGTCAGACCGGCAATAGCCGCAGCCCCGCCAGCAATCGCGCCAGCTGTTTCCCAGTTATCCTGAGTGGTACCTTTCATACACGTATTGGTATGGACAAGGCGGCCTTGATCGTCGTAAACCGGTACACACGGAGAATCGTGGGCACAACCAGCCAGAAGCGCAGCGAGCGTTGCAACGCAAATGAATCTTTTCATGATGTTACCTCAGAATAAAAACTGACTCGCCATAAATCCAATAGGGTATTTACCGAGCTGAGCGCTATTTTATCACTACTCAGGGCTACCGAAGCTAGATGAATAATCTCAAAGTATGTGGTTTGTAAAAATGATGGAGAGGGACAGCTGAGCGCATGAATGAAGATTTAAAAGTAATATCGAACAGAATGAACTTAATTAAAAATATTAAAATGTTTCATTATCTTATCGGCTTCGTTTAAAAGGGGCTAATACTTGTTTAAACATAAAGCAGTAGGCGCCATTCAGCGCCTACTGCTTTTTTTAATGATGTTGATGATTAAATCGCCGTCTTACGACAACAAAAAAGACGGGAACAAAAAAGATAGCCAGCAGCGTCGCGGACAACATCCCGCCCATGACACCTGTGCCTACCGCATTTTGTGCGCCGCTCCCTGCGCCGTTACTGATCACTAACGGCATTACGCCCAGAATGAACGCCAGAGAAGTCATCAGAATGGGGCGAAGCCGCATACGCGAAGCGTCTAACGTAGCTTCAACAACCCCTTTGCCTTCTTTTTCCATCAGGTCTTTAGCAAACTCAACAATCAGAATGGCATTCTTAGCAGAAAGCCCAATGGTGGTGAGAAGACCTACCTGGAAATAGACATCGTTGTTCAGTCCGCGCAGGGATGCACCGAGGAGTGCGCCAATAACGCCTAATGGCACCACTAACATCACCGAAAATGGAATCGACCAGCTCTCGTAAAGTGCAGCCAAACACAAGAACACGATGATAAGTGAGATAGCATAAAGCGCGGGTGCCTGATTTCCAGACAGTCGCTCCTGGTACGACATTCCCGTCCAGTCGTAGCCAATTCCTGAAGGCAGTTTCTTCGCCAGGCTTTCCAGCATGGCCATGGCTTCACCTGTACTCTTGCCGGGCGCAGACTCCCCAAGTATTTCCATTGAGGGCATGCCGTTGTAGCGCTCAAGTCGCGGTGAACCGGAAACCCAGCGTGAAGTGCTGAAGGCGGAGAACGGGACCATCTCGCCGTTTGCACTGCGTACATAAAGATTATTGATATCACCCGGTAACATGCGGAACTGCGCAGCTGCTTGCGCGTAGACTTTTTTGACACGGCCGTGATCGATGAAGTCATTAACGTATGTTCCTCCCAGCGCAGTAGAAATCGTCTGGTTGATATCAGATACGCTGACGCCTAGCGCCTGGGCTTTCTCCTGATCAA
Source organism: Lelliottia amnigena (assembly GCA_900635465.1). Classification (NCBI taxonomy): domain Bacteria; kingdom Pseudomonadati; phylum Pseudomonadota; class Gammaproteobacteria; order Enterobacterales; family Enterobacteriaceae; genus Lelliottia; species Lelliottia amnigena. Next base: position 3,944,488 of record LR134135.1, on the reverse strand, counting down.
TATCGAGCTTGAACTGCGGCGTGTCTTCCAATCCATTAGGACGTACACGCACCAGCAGGTCAGGGTGGTCTTTGACCATTCCCAGGAGTTGATTTCGGGCCTGCGTGAGGGAGGTATGTCCCAGGTTTGCCTGATCGATTAACTCAAAGTCGAATCCCGTTGCGGTACCCAACTCGATAATGGCAGGGAGATTAAAGGGAAAAACAAGACCATCTTTAATCTGACTAAAGGCTTTTGTTGCACGGCCCACTATCGCTTCGACGCCATTTTTTTCCCCAGGACGGTCTTCCCACGGTTTGAGGCTGACAAACGCGATACCTGAGTTTTGTCCCTGACCGCTGAAACTAAAACCATTAACCGTAAAGACCGACTCAACGTTCGCTTTTTCTTCGGTCAAATAGTATTGCTGAACCTGATCCAGAATTTGCTGCGTGCGGGTTTGCGTCGCACCGGCGGGTAGCTGAACCATTGTCATGAACACGCCCTGATCCTCTTCTGGCAGGAAAGAGGTGGGGAGACGCAAAAAGAGCACCGCCATGCCGCCAACGATCAGCATATAAATCACAAGGTAGCGTCCCGTTTTACGAAGGATCCCGCTGACGCTGTTACTGTAATGGTCGACGCTTTTATCAAAGAGTGTATTAAACCAGGCAAAGAAACCGCCTTTTGCATGGTGCTCTTCAGAGGCCGGTTTCAGCAGCGTCGCGCAGAGGGCAGGTGTCAGAATCAGTGCGACTAAAACGGAAAGCGCCATTGCAGAAACGATGGTCAGTGAGAACTGGCGGTAAATAGCTCCGGTAGAACCACCAAAAAAGGCCATCGGTATAAACACCGCTGAAAGCACCATTGCGATGCCAACTAACGCGCCCTGAATTTGCTCCATTGATTTTTGCGTCGCCTCTTTAGGCGGTAGCTTGTCTTCTACCATGACGCGTTCGACGTTTTCAACGACCACGATAGCATCGTCGACCAACAACCCTATGGCCAACACCATGCCAAACATGGTGAGCGTGTTGATGGAAAACCCAAATGCCGACAAAATGGCAAAAGTACCGAGCAAGACAACCGGCACTGCGATGGTGGGAATGAGCGTGGCGCGCAGGTTTTGCAGGAACAAATACATCACCAGGAAAACGAGGACAATCGCCTCGAACAGCGTTTTAATCACTTCATGAATGGAGATTTTGACGAAAGGGGTCGTGTCGTAGGGATAGACGACTTTCACTCCTTGCGGGAAAAAGGACTGTAATTCCGCGAGCTTTGATTTGATCGCCGCTGCAGTATCAAGCGCGTTTGCCCCCGTTGCCAGCTTAATCCCAAGACCCGTCGCAGCCTGACCATTAATCTTGGTCACCATATTATAGTTTTCGCCACCAAGCTCAACGCGAGCCACATCTTTCAGATGCACCATTGAGCCATCTTGATTCACTTTCAGCGTGACGTTTCCAAACTCTTCCGGGGTTTTTAGGCGGGTTTGCGCGATGATAGAGGCATTTAACTGTTGCCCCGGAATCGATGGCGTTCCACCTAACTGACCAGCAGCGATTTGGTTATTCTGGATTTTTAGTTGGTTGATGACATCCAGTGGCGTTAGCTGAAATTTGTTTAATGCATTGCTGTCGAGCCAAATACGCATGGCGTACTGCGCGCCAAATAGCTGAACGTCACCCACGCCCGACGTACGACTGATCGCGTCTTTGACGTTCGACGCCACGTAGTCTGAGATATCGTCCTGCGTCAGCGTTTTATTATCGGAGACAAAACCGGCTACCAGAAGGAAGCTGCTGCTGGATTTCTCCACGCCAATACCTTGCTGCTGAACTTCTTGTGGCAGCAGCGGCATGGCGAGCTGCAGTTTGTTCTGAACCTGCACCTGCGCGATATCAGGATCGGTACCGGACTGAAAGGTCAACGTGATCGTGACGTTACCCGCTGAATCGCTGGTGGAAGACATGTACATCAGGTTATCGATACCATTCATATTCTGTTCGATAACCTGCGTCACGGTATCTTGCACCGTTTGTGCATCCGCGCCGGGATACGTTGCGGTGACGGCAACGGCGGGAGGTGCAATAGTTGGATATTGCGCCACGGGCAATTGAAGAATAGCCAGCCCGCCCGCAATCATCAGAATGATGGCAAGTACCCAGGCGAAAATCGGCCTTTGAATAAAGAAATTAGCCATTTCGTAATCCCTTAACTGGCTGTTTTGGAAGCGGAATCAGGCACCGCAACCACGGTGGCGCCAGGATGGATTTTCTGCAGGCCACTGACGACCACGCGATCGCCATCTTTGAGTCCTTCAGCGATCAACCAGCGTTCTCCAATGGCCTGAGGCGCAATAACGTTACGCAATTCAACCTGGTCTTTATCATTCACCACCAGAACGGTTGCATCGCCACGTGGGGTGCGGGTCACGCCCTGCTGAGGCACTAAAATGGCGTCAGGCTGTATGCCTTCATCAATACGGGCGCGCACGAACATACCCGGCAACAGTCTGTGTTGAGGATTGGGAAATACGGCGCGAAGCGTGATGGAACCTGTACTTTCGTCGACAGTGACATCCGAAAATTGCAGCGAGCCTTTGAGTGGGTAAGGCTGACCATTTTCCATTAACAGCTGGACGCTGCTGGTAGCGTTGTTTTTCTGTAAATTGGACTGCTTCAGATGCATAAAATCATTGCTGGACTGCGTAACATCAACATAGATCGGATCAAGCTGCTGGACGGTCGCCAGGGCAGACGCCTGCCCGTTCGTGACCAACGCGCCTTCGGTTACGCTGGATTTACCAATACGTCCATTAATAGGGGATGACACTTTGGTATAGGCGAGATTAATACGTGCGGTTTCGACACTCGCTTGCGCTGCAATAACGCTGGCGTCGGCTTGCCTGGCATTGGCTACGGCCTGATCGTACTCTTGCCGACTAATATATTGTGTCCCTACCAATGGCTCGTAACGTTTCACCGTCAAGTGAGCAATGTTTGCTGCCGCCTCGGCTTTTGCCATCTCCCCTTTAGCGCTGTCATAGGCAGCTTTATACGTTGCAGGATCGATTTGATAAAGAGAATCACCAGCGCTGACGTCGCTGCCTTCAGTGAAATTACGACGTAAAACAATGCCGCTTACCTGCGGGCGAACCTCAGCGACGCGAAATGCATCTGTTCGCCCTGGCAATTCAGTTGTCACTGCCAAAGGCGCACTTTTCACGACATAAACCGTTACCTGCGGAGCCTGTGCGCTTTGCTTTGGGTTGTCAGAACCATCACAGCCTGTCAGCAGTGTGGCGTAGACAAAAAAAACGGATAGAGGTAAAAGCCTGAAGTGTGTCGTCATTACTGTTCCTTTAAAAACAATAAACTGATATCTGCCGTGGGGATATGAAAAAAGAGAAAGGCAAAAAGTCAAAAATCCAGCGCACATCATAATGAGGTGCGTTGGCTTTTTTTAATTTATAAGTGCGGCACAGGGTCTATTAATACATAATTCAGATTAAAACGTGGTAAATGAAGGATGTGGTGGCCTATAAACAAAGAGGGATTTTATTTTCACTCTCGGTTATTTATATGTTTAATGAATTTAATTATCGGAATTCATTTGCGGAAATTATTGGTTCCTCAAATTGACTTTTTTTGTTCAAAGCAAAACGGGAATTTAGTGAATACTGCCTGGACGGTGAGCGCTACGGATTCAACAGTGAGTGCAAATATTTATGTGATGGATAAGAGTCTATGGCACGCAAAACAAAAGAAGAGGCACAAAAAACGCGGCAACAGTTGATTGAGGCGGCCATCACACAATTCTCTACGCGTGGCGTAGCCAGCACCACACTGACGGATATCGCAGATGCGGCAGGCCTGACGCGCGGTGCGGTATACTGGCATTTCACCAGTAAAACTGAATTGTTTAATGCGATATGGGATCAACAGTTACCGCTAAGTGATTTGATTGATGAACGTCTTACTCTGGATACAAGAGACGATCCGTTATTCACTCTTCGGGAGCGTTTTATCGTTGCCTTGCAATACATCGCTCATGAACCTCGCCAAAAATCCCTGCTGCAAATCCTGTATCATAAGTGTGAATTTAATAAAGAATTGACATCAGAATGTGATATTAGAAAAAGAATTGGTTTCAATTATGACAATGTACGGGCGTTACTGGAGAAATGTCTGGCTCAGGGCGTTATTGATCCGCAGATTAATATTGATATGACGCTGGTTGTTTTTCACGGTTTTTTTTAGCGGGTTAATTAAAAACTGGTTGATGAATAGCGAGAGTATTAACCTTTATCAACAAGCGCCAGCGTTAGTAGATAATATTCTGGCGACGTTAAACATCACGCGTAAGCCACCCGTAAAATATTATGTTGCCTCTTAAGGGGCGATGTCATGAGAAAGGTTATTTTTTATCATCTCGGGACTATGACAAAGTTCCTCAACGGCTTGTGCCGATACGGGTTTGCCGAGCAGATATCCCTGAAGCATATTGCAGCCAAGCTCCGTCAGGAATGCCTGCTGCGCCTCGGTTTCTACCCCTTCGGCAACCACTTTAAGATTTAACGTTTTTGCGAGTGCGACAATGGCAGAGACGATAGTGGCATCATCACTTTCACCGCTCAGATCTTTCACAAACGCGCGATCAATTTTCAATTCGCAGGCGGGAAGTCGCTTGAGATAAAGCAGGCTGGAATACCCTGTTCCAAAATCATCAATAGACGCTTTGACTCCCGCATTCGTCAGCTCTGTAAGAATCCTTACGCTTTCGTCCGGATTATTCATCGCGGTAGTTTCTGTCACTTCCAGGATCAACGATTCTGGTGGAAGCAGATGCCGGGCCAGGCAATCGAGCACGGTATTTACCAGCGAAGGTTGCTCAAACTGCAGGGTCGACAAATTAACGGCCACCGACCAATCCGTGTGGCCCTGAATATGCCACGCGCGCAGTTGTCGACACGCTTCATTGATCACCCAGTTACCTATCGGAATAATCAAACCGGTTTTCTCTGCCACCTTAAGAAACACATCAGGAGTCAACAACCCTTGTTTTGGATGTTCCCAGCGCAGCAGTGCTTCGAAGCCCAGAACAGGACCTGCGGGGGCATGAAACTTCGGCTGATAGTGTAGGCGCAGTTCATCGCGCTCAACGGCCATCCACAGATCGTTCATCAACTGTAAATGCGTTTGCGCCAGTGTGTTCATCGACGGCTGAAAAAATTGATACCCATTCCGCCCAACATGCTTGGTGTGATACATCGCGGCATCGGCGTTGAACATCATTTCACGATCGGTTTTCCCATCGTGCGGATACAATGCAATGCCAATACTAATGGTCACGACCAGTTCATAGGGGTCAACGCTGAAAGGACTGTCGATAGCGCGCACCAGCGCGTTGGCCAGTGAGGCGGCATCATCAGGTCCATTGGCTTCAATAAGCAGAACAAACTCATCACCGCCGATGCGGGCAAGTGTGTATTGCCCTTTCAGCGGTAACAGCAGTCGCTTAGTGACTGCGACCAACAGCTTGTCGCCAGTGACATGGCCGTAGGCGTCATTCACGGCTTTAAAGCCATCAAGATCCATAAACATCAGCGCGAAGTGCGTTCCTTCCCTGTCAGCTTTGCTGATCGCCTGGCTGAGTCGGTCTTCAAAGAGAATACGATTTGGCAATCGTGTCAGCGTATCGTGGAAGGGCCAGTTGCGCCAGTTCACGGTTAGCTTCAGCAAGCGATGAGGCCAACAACGTGGTCCGTGCCTGAAGCCGGGCATCAAGCATTGAGACCAGCAATGTGATCGCCAGAATCGAGAGTGCGACCACGCTAACCAGAATGGCCAGCCAACTGCCATTAATCCCGTGATGATGCATCTGCGTTGTGGCTGGAAACTGTGCCGCTTTCATGCCTGCGTAATGCATGCCGGCAATCGCAATGCCCATTGTTAACGCCGCGCCCAGACGCATCAGCGCAACTTGCGCGGCTTCATAACGTAATCGAAAGGTCAGCCACAGCGCCACCAGCGATGCCGCTAGCGCGATAGCGACGGAAATGGCGACCCAGGTTTTATCCCACACAATTCCCGGCGACACCTCAAGTGCCGCCATGCCAGTGTAATGCATCGCGACGATGCCAGTCCCCATCACGAAAGCGCCCGGTAACAGACGTCGCAAACGAAGTTGTTCACCACTCACCAACCATAGGGCAAACATGGAGGAGCCAATTGCAATCGCCATTGAAAGCGCAGTGATTGCGACGTCATAGCTCATGCTCATGGCAAGATCCATCGCCAGCATACCGATGAAGTGCATGGCCCAGATGCCGATGCCCATCGCCACGCCACCGCCTGTGAGCCAAATGCGTGCAGCAATGCCCTGGCTCCCGACGACTCGTCCGGCCATATTGAGTGCGGTATAAGCAGCAAGGATGGCGACGACAAAGGAGATGACGACAAGGATTTGGTTGTATTGGCTAACCAGCATGGTCTGTATAACTCATTCGTAGTGAGACGTTAGGGAATAGCATCTGGAAAGGGCAGTGACATTATCACCGTACGGGAATGACGAAAAGGGATTTAAATCCCTGTTTTTAATAGGTGAAAAGAGTGTTTTTGCCGACGTTTGGGCTTAATCGAGATCCGAACAGTTGACTAATTTTAAGGGATTCACGGAATTCATATTACGGCACTTGTCGGTTTCGGTGCTCAGCAGCTCAATCCACTGCATGAGCAGCGCATCAAAAAGGAAAACCGAGACGGCAAAGATAACCAGCCACCAGTATTTACGAATCATTGTGTCGTTCCGGGGTAGAGGAGCGAAAGAAGTGGTGGAAATATACACGAAAAGCGGGCGTTTAAAAGGAGGATAACTGAAGGTTTACAAATGGTTGACGGTACGGAACGCAGGCAATAAAAAAGGCGCGTCCCCATGCCAGGTAGCGCCTTTTTAAACAAGCAGTTAGCTAATCGAAATTAGTTCATGCCGTATTTTTTGAGTTTCTTACGCAGGGTACCACGGTTGATACCCATCATCAGGGCAGCGCGGGTTTGGTTACCGCGGGTGTATTGCATCACCATGTCCAACAGTGGCTGTTCAACTTCAGCCAGTACCAACTCATACAGGTCACTCACATCCTGACCATTCAGTTGAGCAAAATAGTTCTTCAGTGCTTGTTTAACCGAGTCACGGAGAGGTTTTGAGTCACCTGATCCTGAGAGTTAACGGTAGAAACGGTCAGTACGTCAGAATTTACGCGTTGTTCGAACATAGTTCTGTCAGCTCTTTATTTCTGTTTACGCAAAATTTTCGAAGTATGCCTCCAACGCCTCCAGCTGTACGCTGGCATCCTCTATGGCGTTGAATGTGCGCCGAAACTGGTCATTTGGAGCGTGTTCCTGGAGATACCAGGATACGTGTTTCCGCGCAATTCGGTACCCTTTTGCCTGACCGTAAAAGTCATGCAGTTCCCGAATATGCGCACAAAGCAAGCGCTTAACCTCTGCCAGAGGCAGTGGAGCAAGCAACTCCCCAGTGTCCAGATAATGCTGGATTTCCCGAAAGATCCAGGGTCTTCCCTGAGCGGCACGTCCTATCATCAGAGCATCTGCCCCTGTATAGTCGAGCACAGCCCTGGCTTTTAGCGGGTCAGTTATGTCGCCATTCGCGATAATCGGAATGGAAACTTTCTGCTTAACTGCCCGAATGCTGTCGTATTCCGCATTGCCGTTGAACAAACAGGCGCGAGTGCGTCCATGAATGGTCAGGGCCTGGATACCACAGTCTTCGGCCAGTTGGGCAATTTCTACACAGTTACGGTGTTCCGGCGCCCAACCAGTGCGAATTTTCAACGTAACGGGAACATCCACTGCATTTACCACCCCCAACAAGATCGACTTCACCTGATCGGGGTATTGCAGAAGGGCTGAACCTGCAAGCTTACGATTCACCTTTTTTGCCGGGCAACCCATATTGATATCAATAATTTGGGCGCCACTTTCAACGTTAATACGCGCGGCTTGCGCCATTTCTTCAGGATCGCTTCCGGCAATTTGCACGGTGCGAATACCTGGCTCATCAACGTGCACCATCCGTAGACGGGATTTATCGCTTTCCCAAACCTGCGGGTTAGACGACATCATCTCGGAAACGGTTAAACCGGCTCCCATCTCGTAGCACAGCGTCCTAAAAGGCCGGTCAGTAATACCTGCCATTGGCGCTGCGATCAGGCGATTTCTGAGCTGATAGTGTCCGATGCGCATGAGTTAAGAAATGACCATACTGTGACTGCAAGGCGGCGTATATTACGCATTTTTTACATGAGATGAAAGGCCAAACTTTGAACAATCTGCTGCTGCAGATCAAGGAATTGCTACTCAACGTTAAGTCAGTGAATTATTCATTAATTAAATCATTGTGTTATGTGGATTTATTTATTTTGTAGACGCTTACAAATTCCCGTAACTTCTCATCATTTCTCGATGAATGAATCATTTAATCGGGATAATCTGCTGTTTTTAGCAGCAGATTATTGCCCTTCTTTGCGATCTGGGTCCCATTTCAGGACATGATATCAGCGCGCAATGTGAACATTATTCAACCACAACACGCCCATGAAGTGACTGTACCGGGCGGTTATTATCGTGATGCATAGTGTGGGTGAATTTTTCCAACTGAGCGGCGGAGAGGGTCATCGGATTTTTGAGTACAATCCAGGTTACCCCTTCTGAACAAGGCGGCGTCGTCAGAGAACCGCTAAACCGCCAGTAGGTTTTGTTTTTAGGTAACAGTTTGTTCAGGTCAAGTTTCGTTTCCAGCGTCGCGGATTGTTCGGCTTGCCCTGGCATGATGCCCCACAGTTTATCAAGCTCTGCGTTGGCGGCCCCTTTATCAAACATCACCGCAACCACGGTCAGTGCACCCTCGGCATCTTTATGAACAAGGTGCATTTCCATGTCGAATTTTTTACCGTGGATCGTATTTTCACTCGGCGCATGGAAGTGGAATTGCTGCAAAGCCCAGGCCTGATTATCAAGCGTGATCGTATCTGCCGTGTCTGGCTTTTCGACCGCCTGAATCGTATGGCCGTTATTGGTCAGCGTGACAGGGCCATCGATGTAATGGGTTTTTAACGGTGTGAGATGGGCTTTAATCGTTGAGTCAATATTAACAGGGGACTGGTTCATTCCGCTTTGACAGGTTTTATACGCCTCATCCAGCGCACCCCAATGCTCCGGGGCACCTTCGCCCTCATAGCTCCAGTGAGATGCATAAGCTGAAGCAGACACGATGCTCAGCGCCAGGATTGCTGCCTTACCAATAAATGGGGTCATAATATTCTTCCGGTGAATTTAGTCATTTAAATCATATAATAGGCATATGATTTACAAGGTTATTATACCGGAGGGAAATAACGCGCGTGGAGAATTTTTGCAGTAAAAATGGCGTGATCGACCGATCACGCCAGAAGGGATTACTTCTTACGACCTGTAATGCGACACCACTCTTCTTTCTCAACCACCGGATCGAGAGCGAAGCGCTCAGTGTAGGCTTCACACACGCTGTCTGCCTGGCTGGCCAGAATACCGGAAAGCCCCAGTAAACCGCCCTCAACGGGCAGCACGCTGATTAACGGTGCCAGCTCACGTAACGGGCCTGCCAGGATATTTGCGACCACGACATCCGCTCTCATGGCTTCTGGCTGGTCATTAGGTAAATACAGTTCAAGGCGATCGGACACCCCGTTTCGCTCGGCATTATCGCGGCTGGCCTGAATTGCCTGCGGATCGATATCGATCCCGATCGCTTTGGCGGCGCCGAGTTTCAGTGCGGCAATGGCGAGGATCCCGGATCCACAGCCGAAATCGATCACCGTTTTCCCTTCCAGATCCAGTCCATCAAGCCATTGCAGGCACAGAGAGGTGGTTGGATGGGTACCCGTACCAAACGCCAGGCCCGGATCGAGCATCACGTTTACGGCATTGGCATCCGGCACATCGCGCCAGCTTGGGCAGATCCACAGACGTTTGCCGAACTGCATCGGGTGGAAATTATCCATCCACTCGCGTTCCCAGTCTTTGTCTTCCAGTTGCTCGATTTTATGCACAAATCCTGCGCCCAGAAGCGGGTGGTTTTCCAGAATCGCCACGACGTCTTTCATGTCAGTTTCTGCGTCAAACAGGCCGATGACGTCGGTATCACCCCACAGGCGCGTTTCGCCGGGCAAGGGTTCAAACACCGGCGTGTCATGCGTGTCCTGGAAAGTAATGGAAACCGATCCGACTTCCATTAACGCATCACTCAGTTCTTCGGCGTTCGCGCCGGTTGTATTCAGTTTTAGTTGGATCCACGGCATGGCAAAACTCTTTATTTATGAGTAGAAATGACGGCCGCCTGTGGGACGGGTTGACCGAAACGGTTCCCCACCACAAACGCCAGCAAACTTAACAGTAACGAAGGCACAATCGGATGGAAGCCCAGATACTGAATTTTAAACGTGGCGAGCACCGCGTACAGTACGCCACCCACAATCATTCCGCTGAGCGCACCCGCCGCATTTGCGCGTTCCCAGTACAGACCGAGCACCAGCGGCCACAGGAACACCGCCTCCAGTCCGCCGAATGCCAGCAGGTTTAACCAGATGATCATCTCCGGTGGACGCCATGCGGCAAGCATCATCAAAATGCCCAGCACCAGCGTTGTCCAGGTTGAGATACGCTTCAGGCGATGCTCATTATGGATTTTAGTGGGTTGTGCGCTGAGCCACAGATCTTTAATGATCGTGGCAGAGGCTTGCAACAAATGTGCATTCACATTCGACATTATGGCCGCCATTGGCGCGGCGAGGAACAAACCCGCGGCCCACGGCGGTAATACTTGCACCATTAAGGTGGGGATCACCTGATCCGGCACCGTCAGATTAGGTAATATCGCGCGGCCTAGCGCCCTGCCAGGTGCATTCCCAGCATCAGCAGCGACACCACGACAGTGCCGATAATAATTCCGCGGTGAACCGCTTTGCTGTCTTTATAAGAGATACAGCGCACGGCGGTATGGGGCAGACCGATCACGCCAAAGCACACCAGCACCCAGAATGACGTCATAAATGCCGGGGTAAGAATGTCGTCCGCACCGTGGGGGCTCACCAGCTTCGGATCGATCTTCTCCAGCGTTTCTACCGCATTGCCCAAACCGCCGGCCGCGTAAATCACGCCAACCAGCAGCACCAGCGTGCCTATCAGCATCACCATGCCTTGCATGGTGTCGTTCAACACGCTGGCACGGAAACCGCCAAACGCGGTGTACAGCGCGATGGTAATGCCGAAAATCAACAGGCCATTTTCGTATTTAATGCCCGCAGCGGTTTCCAGCAATCGCGCGCCACCGATGAATTGCACGGCAATTGCACCGACGAATGCCACCAGCAGACTGACGCTGGCGATCCAAACCACTGCGCGGTTTTGGTAGCGCGCCTGCAACATGTCATTCAGCGTGATTGCATTGTATCGTCGGGCAAGAATCGCGAATTTTTTACCTAAAATGCCCAGCGATAACCAGATGGTCGGGACCTGAATCATCGCCAGCAGCACCCAGCCCAGCCCATATTTATACGCCGCACCCGGGCCACCGATAAACGAGCTGGCGCTCACATAGGTTGCCGTCAGCGTCATCGCCAGAACGAAACCGCCCATCGAGCGGCTGCCCAGGAAATACTCACTGAGAAACGAGCCGGTGCTGCGTTTGCGCATGGCGTAAGCCGAAAGGCCGAATACCACGAAGAGATAAATAATCAGAACGGCGATGATTTCAGTTTGCATCGCTATCCTCCAAAGAGATATCGCGGAAGATAAAACGCACCATCAGCCAGCACAGCACAATAAAAACCAGCGGCATCAGAAGGCAGGCCATTTCGAACCAGTGTGGAAGGCCGGTAAACCCCGCGGTCGAATCAGGTAAGTAAGCAGTCACTAACCAAGCAACAAGGTAGAGAAGGGTCAGCCACAGCGCCCAGCGCGCTTCTTTATGGGCTTGAACAAAACGCTTGTCCATTTTATATCCCTTGTGGATGAAGAAAGCGGGGATTGTACATGATGGGTCTTAGCGATCCCCACAAATAAAAAAGGCCGGAATCTCCGGCCTTTTAATGAGAATGCAGTCTTATTTTTCGTGAAGACCGAGTTTTTTCTCCAGATAGTGGATGTTCGTTCCACCGTTCTGGAAATGCTCGTCGTTCATGATACGAACCTGCAGATCAATGTTGGTTTTGATACCGTCGATGATCAGTTCCTGCAAGGCGTTCTTCATGCGGGCAATTGCCACATCACGATTTTCGCCATAGCAGATAAGCTTGCCAATCATTGAGTCATAGTACGGTGGCACAGTATAGCCAGCGTAGATATGAGATTCCCAACGCACGCCAAAACCGCCCGGCGCGTGGAAACGCGTGATTTTACCCGGGCTTGGCAGGAAGGTGTTCGGGTCTTCGGCGTTGATACGACACTCTACCGCATGACCTTTGACGATCACTTCTTCCTGCTTGATGGACAGTGGCTGACCCGCAGCGATACGCAGCTGTTCTTTAATCAGGTCAACACCGGTAATCATTTCGGTGACAGGGTGTTCAACCTGAATACGGGTGTTCATCTCGATGAAATAGAACTCGCCGTTTTCGAACAGGAACTCGAACGTACCTGCACCGCGATAACCGATATCCACGCACGCTTTAGAGCAACGCTCGCCGATGTAGCGACGCAGTTCCGGCGTGATGCCTGGCGCTGGTGCTTCTTCAACGACTTTCTGGTGACGGCGCTGCATGGAGCAGTCGCGCTCAGCCAGATAGATAGCGTTACCCTGACCGTCAGCCAACACCTGAATTTCGATGTGACGTGGGTTTTCCAGGTATTTTTCCATGTAAACCATGTCATTGCTGAAAGCCGCTTTCGCTTCAGCTTTGGTCATGGCAATGGACTGAGCCAGGTCGGTATCGCTACGTACAACGCGCATACCACGACCGCCGCCGCCGCCGGACGCTTTGATGATAACCGGATAGCCAATGCGTTTAGCATGGGCACGGTTAGCATCCATATCGTCGGTCAGAGGGCCGTCGGAACCAGGAACAGTTGGTACGCCAGCTTTCTTCATTGCGGTGATTGCAGAGACTTTGTCACCCATCAGGCGAATCGTGTCTGCTTTCGGGCCGATAAAGATAAAGCCAGAACGTTCAACCTGCTCGGCAAAGTTGGCATTCTCAGAGAGGAAGCCATAACCCGGATGGATTGCCACCGCGCCGGTGATTTCAGCGGCGCTGATGATTGCCGGGATATTCAGATAACTTTTTACGGACGGAGCCGGACCGATACAGACCGTCTCATCCGCCAGTAATACGTGTTTTAAATCGCGGTCCGCGCTTGAATGCACAGCAACAGTCTTAATGCCCAATTCTTTACAGGCACGAAGGATTCGCAATGCGATCTCGCCACGGTTGGCGATAACAATTTTATCCAGCATGTTCGCCTCGTTACTCGATGACGACCAGCGGCTCGTCAAATTCTACCGGCTGACCACTTTCGACCAGAATCGCTTTCACAGTACCAGACTTGTCTGCTTCGATTTGGTTCATCATTTTCATGGCTTCAACGATGCACAGGGTATCGCCTACATTGACTTTCTGACCCACTTCGATGAACGCCTTCGCGTCCGGGCTCGGGGTGCGGTAGAAAGTACCAACCATTGGGGAACGTACGATGTGACCACTGATTTCTGCTGCTGCAGCAACCGGCGCTTCTGCTGCCGGAGCGACTGCGTTAGACAGAGCAGGCTGTTGCATCACAGGTGCAGCATAAGCTTGCTGCATGACTGGGTAGCCAACATTTGGCGCGGCACGACTGATGCGTACAGACTCTTCGCCTTCAGAAATTTCCAGTTCGGAGATGCCTGATTCTTCAACCAGCTCGATCAGCTTTTTAATCTTACGAATATCCATGAGTGGGTTCCGTACTCTTGTTTAGTGTGATTGTGACAAGCGTTTTACCGCTGTCTGTAAAGCGTATGAATAACCGTCAGCACCAAGTCCGCAGATAACGCCCGTGGCGATATCAGACAGATATGAATGGTGGCGGAACGGTTCACGGGCATGCACATTGCTCAGGTGGATCTCGATAAACGGGATGCTCACGGCAAGCAGTGCGTCGCGGATAGCTACACTGGTGTGCGTAAACGCGGCCGGATTAATCAGGATATAGTCCACAGTGTCTTTAGCCTGATGAATTCGGTCGATGATTGCGTACTCCGCATTTGACTGAAAATGATCCAGTTCCACATTGAGTGACGCTGCTTCCGTACTCAGACGGTTAACAATTTCGCTTAATGTCAGAGAGCCATACTTCTCCGGCTCACGGGTTCCGAGCATGTTAAGGTTCGGTCCGTTCAGAACTAAGATGTGGAATTTATCAGCCATTGTGCCGCTATCTCCTGCGAATCTCGGGTAAAAAAACAAAATATACCTTCAACGCGCAATTGTCACCTTTTCAGAGGCTCAAAACCCCTGTCAGGAAAACCAAAGTCGCACATTATAACGATTTCGTAGCATTTGGCAGCTAAATACTGGTCTTATCAGGGAAGATTATCAACCGCAAAGCCAAAAAGATTCGCGGTTGATGGGTATTCTGCGGGAAAACGCACAGTTTAGCGGATTATCGCCACCACTGGCGGAACTTCTTGTAACGCCATGCCAGAAGCCCGAGTGCGAGCAACGCATAGATGACAGGTTGCGGCGATAAAATCTTTACCGACCACAGGTAATGTATCGGCGCCAGGATCGCAACGAGATAAACGAAGTTATGCAGCAATTGCCAGCGTCTGCCCAATTTTCGCTGCGCATACTGTGTTGAGGTTAACGTCAGCGCAAGCAGTATTACCCAGCTTACAATACCTAGCGTTAAATACGGGCGCGATATTAGCTCGCTTCCGAGCAATGCCAGATTGTTAATCCCCAGTTCCAGCAACGCGTAACTGGTCAAATGGAGCGTTGCCCAGGCAAAACACCACAAGCCTAAAAGGCGGCGAGTGCGGATCAATAATGGCTGTTTAGCGTAGCGTGCCAGGGGTGAAATCAGCAAGCTGGCTAACAAAAATTTCAGAGCCATCCTACCGGTAAAATGTTGGATATCTTTGGCCGGATCGGCGCTGAAATAGCCCTGACTGGCCGCCCAGAATAACCATATAAAAGGAAGCAAACCGGCAAGGTGTAAAATCACCTTTAACCCGGTAATCTGCTTTGCGGTTAAACGCACTTAGAAATTCTCCTGCAAGTTGATGCCCCGATAAAGAGACGCGACTTGATCCGCATAGCCGTTAAACAGCAATGTCGGCTGGCGTTTGACGTCCAGCGCACCGCCCGAGCCGATAAAACGCTCCGTGGCTTGAGACCAGCGCGGGTGATCGACGTGTGGGTTCACGTTCGCCAGAAATCCATATTCGTCAGGGGCGGCCAAATTCCAGGTTGTAGGGGGGCGCTCGCGAGTCAGTTTGATGCTGACAATCGATTTGATGCCCTTAAAACCATATTTCCACGGCACGGTTAAGCGGATAGGCGCACCGTTTTGCGGCGGCAGCGCCTTGCCATACACGCCAACGGTCAGCAGCGTCAATGGGTGCATGGCTTCATCCAGACGAAGCCCTTCCACGTAGGGATACGCCAGCCCACCGCCGATAAACCGGTCCTTTTGTCCTGGCATTTGCTCCGGCGAGTAAAGCGTCTGGAAAGAGACATATTTTGCATTGCTGGTGGGTTCAACCAACGCCAGCAGTTTATGCAGCGGGAAGCCAACCCATGGCACGACCATCGACCAGGCTTCGACGCAGCGCATGCGGTAGATGCGCTCTTCAAGCGGGAATCGAGTGGTCAAATCGTGATGATCCAGCGTCAGTGGTTTTGCCACTTCACCTTCAATTTTGAGCGTCCAGGGATCGGTTTTCATACTGCCTGCGTTGGCGGCAGGGTCCGCTTTATCCAGGCCAAACTCATAAAAATTATTGTAACCGGTGACTTTATCTTCCGGCGTCAGTGCCAGTTTATTCTGCCATTGTGCGGGTTGGGTAAAATCCAGCGGCTGTCCGGAGGGCGCTTTGGGGCGGTCATTGCCTTTAAACCAGTCAAGCAGGTCGGCATGAGCGGCAGGGGAAAGTGAAAGCGCGGTGGCGCTGATACCAAGCATCTTCAGGATCTGGCGGCGCTGTAACATAAAGACAGATTCGGACGTTACGTCGGCTTCCGTCAGTTTTCGGTTTTTCATGGCACTCTCCGTCATGCATTTTTTATAAGCATGACGGAGGAGTGTAGTTATCGCGAATATGTCACGAAAATTTGAAGATTAGGCAATCTTCACCAGCGCGCGGCCATGGAACTGGTTGTCCATGATTTTTTCAGCAAATTCAGGTGCCTGTCCAAGACTGATTTCAGTTGCGCTCTGGGTATAGAACGATTCCGGTAAATCACGTACCAGTCGCTCCCAGGCCTGCGTACGGCGTGCGGCAGGCGTCATCACGGAATCCACACCTTGCAGACGCACATTACGCAGAATAAACGGCATCACGGTGGTTGGTAGGGCAAAACCCCCCGCCAGACCGCAAGCGGCAACGCATCCACCGTAATTCATCTGCGCCAGTAATTTTGCCAGCACTTTGTCGCCCACGGTATCCACCGCACCTGCCCAGATTTGTTTTTCCAGCGGACGGGTTTCAGCAAACTCTTCACGACCCAGAATGCGGTTTGCACCCAGTGAACGCAGGTAATCATGCGTGCTTTCACGACCAGAAACGGCGGCAACCTGATAGCCTAATTTGTGCAGCAGGGTGATGGCGGTACTGCCTACACCGCCACTTGCACCGGTTACCACGATTTCACCTGATTCGGGACGAATTCCCGCGTCTTCCAGCGCCATTACGCACAGCATCGCCGTAAAGCCAGCCGTACCGATGATCATCGCTTTGCGACCGTCCATGCCTTTTGGCATTGGCACAAGCCAGTCGCCTTTAACGCGGGCTTGCGCGGCCAGTCCGCCCCAATGGTTTTCACCCACGCCCCAGCCCGTTAACAGCACCTGCTGTCCAACGTGGAAACGCGGATCTTCACTCGCGTGAACATGACCCGAGAAGTCGATTCCAGGCACCATCGGAAAGTTTCGGATGATTTTACCTTTGCCGGTAATGGCGAGTGCGTCCTTGTAGTTCAGGCTGGACCAGTCAATGTCAACGGTGACGTCGCCTTCAGGCAAGCGGGTCGCCTCGATGGATTGAACCGACGCCAGGGTTTTGCCGTCTTGTTGTTCTAAGATCAATGCCTGCATACAGATGTCCTCACTAAGCATGGTGATTGGAAAATAATTTCTGGAGACTATACTCGCTCATTGAAACGCTATGCCGATTTAACGCAATAAATTGCCAGATATATCAGGTTTGCTAGTATGCGCCACGAAACATGAAAGTTAGCGCTCACTCACCCCATCAACCAGCGGAGTAATCTCAAGGATGCGATTATCGACGAAATTTTCGGCTTTTATTACGTTGCTGACGGGGTTAACCATCTTTGTCACCCTGATAGGCTGTTCGCTCAGCTTTTATAACGCCATTCAGGACAAGTTAACGAATCGAGTGCAGTCTGTCGCGTCCGTCATCGACACGCGACTCGTAACATCAACCCTTCCCGCGCTTTCGCAGCAGCTTGATGAAATCATGGTGCCGGTAGATATCGTCCATATCGACATCCTACAGGGAAGTAACGTCGTCCTCAGCCATGCTCGGCAAAGCAGCTATCGTCCGGTGGGCACGCTCCCTCAGTACCGCGAGCTCACGGTGCAATCATTAAAAAGCCCAGGCATGTCTATCCGGTTGGTCTATCAGGACCCGATGGCAAATTATTTCCGTTCGTTGATGACTACCGCGCCGCTGACTTTCGCGGTGGGCTTTATGGTGATACTGATTTTTCTGGCTGTGCGCTGGCTGCGACGTCAGCTTTCCGGGCAGGAGCTGCTGGAATCACGCTCCCTGCGCATTTTAAACGGAGAGCGAGGCGCGAAAGTGCGCGGCTCGGTCTATGAGTGGCCGTCGCGTACCAGCAGTGCGCTCGATGTTTTACTCTCTGAAATTCAGTTTGCCAGCGAGCAGCGCAGCCGGATGGATACGCTGATTCGATCGTATGCCGCGCAGGATAATAAAACCGGTCTAAACAACCGCCTTTTCTTTGATAATCAACTGGGAACGCTGCTGGAAGATCCTGAAAAGGTTGGGACGCACGGGGTGGTGATGATCATCCGCCTGCCCGATTTCGATTTGCTGCGCGATACCTGGGGTCGGTCAGTGGCAGAAGATCACCTCTTCACGCTGATTAATCTGTTATCGACATTTATTATGCGCTATCCCGGCGCGCTACTGGCCCGCTATCACCGCAGTGATTTCGCCGTACTGTTACCGCACCGCACGCTGAAAGAGTCAGAAAGTATCGCCAGCCAGTTACTGAAAGCGGTTGATGCACTCCCGCAAACCAAAATGCTCGATCGCGATGACATGGTCCATATCGGGATTTGCGCCTGGCGTGGCGGGCAGCAGACGCAACAGGTCATGGAGCATGCCGAAGCGGCAACGCGCAACGCTGTGTTGCAGGGCGCAAATAGCTGGGCGATTTATGACGATTCTTTGCCAGAAAAGGGGCGCGGAAACGTACGTTGGCGTACGCTTATTGAGCAAATGCTGAGCCGAGGCGGACCCCGGATTTATCAGAAGCCAGCGGTCCTGCGTAACGGCCAGGTTCATCATCGTGAATTAATGTGTCGCCTCTTTGACGGAACCGAAGAGGTCATTTCCGCCGAATATCTGCCGATGGTGCTACAGTTTGGTCTCTCTGAAGAATACGACCGTCAACAAATCTCGCGCCTTATCCCATTTTTATCTTTCTGGCCTGAAGAAAATCTGGCATTACAGGTTACGGTAGAGTCGCTGATTCGCCCGCGTTTTCAACGCTGGTTGCGTGATGTCTTAATGCAATGCGAAAAATCGCAACGTAAACGCATTATTTTTGAACTTGCAGAGGCAGATGTCTGTCAACATATCAGCCGCTTACAGCCTGTGGTCCGTTTGTTGAATGCGCTTGGCGTACGCATCGCGGTGACCCAGGCAGGTTTAACCCTGGTCAGTACCAGCTGGATCAAAGAACTGGATGTCGAACTTTTGAAGCTGCATCCGGGGCTGGTCAGGAATATTGAAAAGCGCGCAGAAAACCAACTTTTGGTTCAGAGTCTGGTCGAAGCCTGCAAGGGTACGCAGACGCAAGTCTTCGCCACGGGCATACGTTCACGGAGTGAATGGCAGATGTTGACGGAGCGCGGTGTGGCGGGTGGTCAAGGGGATTTTATTGCGTCCTCTCAGCCGCTTGACAGCAATGTGAAAAAATATTTGCAAAGATACTCTGTTTGACCTGCCGTTTAATTTGTTTTCACGTAGAATATCGCGCCTGTAGCTTTGAGTATGACGAGCAAAACGCCAGTGAACGACCTTGAATGTTGCAAATAGACGTGAGGGACGCAGCTGTTGACTCAGCCCTGATGGAATCAGGTAATACATTTGTAACATTAGGAAACGTGCTGCACTAATTTTCACCGTAGCAGATGATTTTTGCGCCTTGTCGCTGCTGCGTGTGGTTGGTAAAGTAAGCGGATTTTATTTTTCCGCCCCAGCTTTCAGGATTATCCCCTAGTATGTTGAAAAAATTTCGTGGCATGTTTTCCAATGACCTGTCCATTGACCTGGGTACTGCGAATACCCTGATTTATGTTAAAGGACAAGGCATCGTATTGAATGAGCCTTCCGTTGTGGCCATTCGTCAGGATCGTGCCGGCTCCCCTAAAAGTGTGGCAGCCGTAGGACATGATGCGAAGCAGATGCTGGGTCGTACCCCAGGTAACATCGCCGCGATCCGCCCAATGAAAGATGGCGTTATCGCTGACTTCTTCGTCACCGAAAAAATGCTTCAGCACTTCATCAAACAGGTTCACAGCAATAGCTTCATGCGCCCAAGTCCGCGCGTGCTGGTTTGTGTGCCGGTGGGTGCGACTCAGGTTGAGCGTCGTGCGATCCGTGAGTCTGCTCAGGGTGCGGGTGCGCGTGAAGTCTTCCTGATTGAAGAGCCAATGGCTGCTGCAATCGGTGCGGGTCTTCCGGTTTCCGAAGCGACGGGTTCCATGGTGGTGGATATCGGTGGCGGTACCACAGAAGTGGCGGTTATCTCCCTGAACGGCGTGGTTTATTCCTCCTCCGTGCGTATCGGTGGTGACCGTTTCGATGAAGCCATTATTAATTATGTGCGCCGTAATTACGGCTCTCTGATTGGTGAAGCCACCGCAGAGCGAATTAAGCACGAAATCGGTTCCGCTTATCCTGGCGACGAAGTCCGCGAAATTGAAGTTCGTGGTCGTAACCTGGCTGAAGGTGTTCCGCGTGGCTTTACCCTGAACTCCAACGAAATCCTGGAAGCGCTGCAAGAGCCGCTGACCGGTATCGTTAGCGCGGTGATGGTTGCGCTGGAGCAGTGCCCACCAGAACTGGCTTCCGACATCTCCGAACGCGGTATGGTTCTGACCGGTGGTGGTGCGCTGCTGCGTAACCTCGACCGCCTGTTAATGGAAGAGACAGGTATTCCTGTCGTAGTTGCAGAAGATCCACTGACTTGCGTAGCCCGTGGCGGCGGCAAGGCGCTGGAAATGATCGACATGCACGGCGGCGACTTGTTCAGCGAAGAGTAGTCGGGTGTGAAAGGGTAGCGATCGCTACCCTTTCTCTCTGACGCGAGAATACGCATAGCCTATGAAGCCAATTTTTAGCCGTGGCCCGTCGCTGCAGTTTCGCCTGATCCTGGGGGTTCTGGTAGCGCTTGGGATCATCATTGCCGACAGCCGCCTTGGTATGTTCAGCCAAATCAGAACATACATGGATACCGCCGTCAGCCCTTTCTACTTTGTATCTAATGGTCCCCGTGAATTACTCGACAGCGTTTCACAAACGTTGTCTTCGCGCGATCAACTCGAGCTTGAAAACCGGGCCTTACGCCAGGAACTGCTGCTCAAAAACAGCGAACTGCTGATGCTGGGTCAGTATCGTCAGGAAAACGCCCGACTGCGTGAACTGCTGGGTTCGCCGCTGCGTCAGGATGAGCAGAAAATGGTGACGCAGGTGATCTCCACCGTTAACGATCCGTATAGCGATCAGGTGGTGATCGACAAAGGCAGCGTGAATGGTGTTTACGAAGGCCAGCCCGTTATCAGTGATAAAGGGGTTGTGGGTCAGGTCGTGGCGGTGGCGAAGTTGACCAGCCGCGTTCTGCTTATCTGTGATGCAACGCATGCGTTGCCAATTCAGGTACTGCGCAACGATATTCGTATCATCGCAGCCGGTAACGGATGCACGGATGACTTACAGCTTGAACATCTGCCTGCCAACACCGATATTCGCGTCGGTGACGTCCTCGTGACGTCCGGTCTGGGTGGTCGCTTCCCTGAAGGCTATCCGGTGGCTGTGGTTTCCTCCGTTAAGCTGGATACACAACGCGCTTACACCGTCATTCAGGCTCGTCCGACCGCGGGTTTACAGCGCTTGCGTTACCTTCTGCTGCTGTGGGGGGCCGATCGTAATGGCTCAAACCCAATGACGCCGGAAGATGTCCACCGCGTGGCCAATGAACGTTTAATGCAAATGATGCCACAGGTACTGCCTGCGCCTGATTCCATGGGACCGCCTGCACCTGTACCAGCCCCTGCGACGGGATTAACGCAGCCAACGTCTGATGCGCCACCGCCGCCGCAGCTCTCCTCAGGAGGGCAGTAGTGGCAAGCTATCGTAGTCAGGGTCGTTGGGTTATTTGGCTCTCGTTCTTCATCGCACTGTTGCTGCAAGTTATGCCCTGGCCGGACGACCTTCTCGTTTTCCGGCCAAACTGGGTGCTGCTCATTTTACTCTACTGGTCCCTCGCACTACCGCACCGCGTAAATGTGGGCACAGGTTTTGTGATGGGTGCCATACTGGATCTCATTAGTGGCTCAACGCTTGGCGTGCGCGCCTTGTCCATGAGTATTATTGCGTACCTCGTCGCACTGAAATTCCAGCTTTTCCGAAACCTCGCGCTCTGGCAACAGGCGCTGGTGGTGATGTTGTTGTCGCTTGCCGCGGATATCATTGTTTTCTGGGCTGAGTTTTTAGTGATCAACGTCTCTTTCCGACCGGAAGTGTTCTGGAGTAGTGTAGTTAACGGTGTGCTCTGGCCGTGGTTGTTCCTGCTGATGCGTAAAATTCGCCAGCAGTTTGCCGTGCAATAAAAGGTTTCTATGACGTCTTTATATCTTGCCTCTGGTTCCCCGCGCCGTCAGGAGCTCCTCACGCAGTTAGGTGTCTCTTTTGAACGTATCGTCACCGGTATTGAAGAAAAACGGGCCGAAGGCGAAAGCGCGCAGCAGTATGTGTCCCGTCTAGCGCGAGAAAAAGCACAGGCTGGCGTGGCACAAACGCCGCGAGACTTACCGGTGCTGGGGGCGGATACCATCGTGATTTTCAACGGTGAAGTTCTCGAGAAACCGCGTGACGCAGAACATGCGGCACATATGCTGCGTAAACTATCCGGGCAAACACATCAGGTGATGACAGCCGTTGCGCTGGCAGACAGCCAAAACGTGCTCGATTGTCTGGTGGTTACGGACGTCACATTCAGAGTGCTTACCGATGAGGAAATCGCCGGTTATATCGCCAGCGGTGAACCTATGGATAAAGCAGGTGCATACGGTATTCAAGGGCTGGGTGGCTGTTTTGTCAGGAAGATCAATGGCAGCTATCACGCCGTAGTCGGCTTACCGCTGGTGGAAACGTATGAGTTGCTAAGCAATTTTAACTCACTGCGTGAGGGAAGGGATAATTATGACGGCTGAACTGTTGGTGAACGTAACGCCATCGGAAACTCGGGTGGCTTATATAGATGGCGGCATTCTTCAGGAAATTCATATTGAGCGCGAAGCGCGACGCGGAATAGTAGGCAATATCTACAAAGGTCGTGTCAGTCGTGTACTACCGGGTATGCAGGCGGCATTTGTAGATATTGGTCTTGATAAAGCGGCGTTTCTGCATGCCTCAGACATCATGCCCCATACCGAATGCGTGGCGGGCGAAGAGCAAAAACAGTTTACCGTTCGTGACATCTCCGAACTGGTCCGTCAGGGCCAGGATTTAATGGTGCAAGTGGTGAAAGACCCGCTCGGCACCAAAGGCGCGCGCCTCACGACAGACATCACTTTACCTTCTCGCTATCTGGTCTTTATGCCGGGCGCATCGCACGTAGGCGTCTCTCAGCGTATTGAGAGTGAGGACGAGCGCGAGCGCCTGAAAAAGGTGGTCGGTGCGTATTGTGATGAGCAGGGCGGTTTCATTATTCGTACGGCGGCAGAGGGGATCAGCGAAGAGGATCTCGCCTCAGATGCAGCCTATCTGAAACGCGTCTGGACCAAAGTGATGGAACGTAAAAAGCGCAACCAGACCCGTTATCAGTTGTATGGCGAGCTGGCGCTGGCCCAACGCGTGTTACGCGATTTTGCCGATGCACAGCTCGACAGAATTCGCGTGGATTCTCGTCTGACGTACGACGCATTGCTGGAATTTACCGCGGAATACATTCCTGAGATGCCGGGTCTGCTGGAACACTATTCTGGTCGTCAGCCGATTTTCGATCTCTTTGATGTCGAAAATGAAATCCAGCGCGCCCTGGAGCGCAAAGTCGAGCTGAAATCGGGTGGCTATCTGATCATCGATCAGACCGAAGCGATGACCACCGTGGATATCAATACCGGCGCGTTTGTTGGTCACCGCAATCTTGACGACACTATTTTCAACACCAATATTGAAGCGACCCAGGCGATTGCGCGCCAGCTGCGTCTGCGCAATCTCGGCGGCATTATCATCATCGACTTTATCGATATGAATAATGAAGATCACCGTCGTCGCGTCCTGCATTCTCTGGAGCAGGCGCTGAGTAAAGATCGTGTGAAAACCAGTATTAATGGTTTCTCGCAGCTTGGCCTGGTGGAGATGACCCGCAAACGCACGCGCGAAAGCGTTGAGCATGTGCTGTGCAATGTATGCCCGTCCTGTAACGGGCGCGGCACGGTGAAATCCGTCGAAACTGTCTGTTATGAAATCATGCGTGAAATCGTTCGCGTTCATCACGCCTACGACTCCGATCGTTTTCTGGTCTATGCTTCCCCAGCAGTGGCAGAAGCACTGAAAGGCGAAGAGTCGCATGCGCTTGCGGAAGTGGAAATCTTTGTCGGCAAACAGGTAAAAGTGCAAATTGAGCCGCTCTATAATCAGCAGCAGTTTGATGTGGTAATGATGTAAAACAACGCAGCGACGCTGCAAGAGAACGGCTGACAAGGAGAGATGCGTGAGGCGATTGCCAGGAATTTTACTGCTTACAGGGGCAACGCTTGTCGTCATTGTGGCGTTGCTCGTGAGCGGGCTGCGCCTCGTTCTGCCGCATCTGGACAGCTGGCGCCCGCAGGTGCTGGCAAAAATAGAAAGTGCCACCGGCGTTCCGGTGGATGTCAGCCAGCTCAGCGCGAACTGGCAAAATTTTGGCCCGACGCTGGATGCGCGCGATATCAACGCCGCGCTGCCAGACGGCGGCTATCTTAAAATCAAACGTGTTACCCTGGCGCTGGATGTCTGGCAAAGTTTGCTGCATATGCGCTGGCAGTTTCGCGATCTCACCTTTTATCAACTCCAGTTTGTGACCAATACGCCTCTGCGCAGCAGCGACAGCAAAGGGATCGAAACCAACCGTATCAGCGATCTTTTCCTGCGGCAGTTCGATCACTTCGATCTGCGTGACAGTGAAATCAGCTTTATTACGCTTTCTGGCCAACGCGCAGAACTGGCGATCCCGCAGCTCACCTGGCTGAACGGTAAAGATCGCCACCGCGCAGAAGGACAGGTCAATCTTTCCAGCCTGACCGGGCAACACGGCATCATGCAGGTGCGCATGGATCTGCGTGATGATAATGGTTTGCTGAACAGTGGCCGCGTGTGGCTGCAGGCGGATGACGTCGACGTCAAGCCGTGGTTGGGCAAATGGATGCAGGATAACGTTGCGCTGCAACGTGCGCGTTTTAGCCTTGAAGGCTGGCTCACCCTGACGGATGGCGATATTGCGGCGGGCGATGTCTGGCTCAAGCAGGGTGGCGCGGCATGGAAAGGTGACAATCAGTCCCATGATATGTCTGTCGATAATCTGACCGCGCATGTCACTCGTCAGGGTGCAAACTGGCAATTCTCTATTCCTGATACGCGCATTACGATGGATGGCAAAGCCTGGCCGCGTGGCGCGTTAACGATGGCGTGGATTCCTGAGCAGGAAGTGGGTGGCGCTGACAATAAGCGCAGCGATGAACTGCGTATTCGCGCGAGCAATCTTGAGCTGGCCGACCTCGAAGGCCTGCGCCCTATCGCAAACCGAATATCTGCCTCACTGGGCGATGTCTGGCAAGCCACGCAGCCGAGCGGGCAGATTGATAAGTTGGCGCTCGATATTCCCCTGCAGGCGACAGAAAAGACCCGATTCCAGGCATCCTGGAAAAATCTCTCCTGGAAGCAATGGAAGCTGCTGCCCGGAGCAGAACACTTCTCTGGAACGCTTGAGGGCGGCGTTGAAAATGGCCGACTCACGGTGCAAATGAATGATGCCAAAATGCCCTATGAAACGGTTTTCCGTGCGCCTCTGGAGATTGAAAAAGGTGCCGCTACGCTCAACTGGCTGAAAAACGATAAAGGTTTCCAGCTTGATGGGCGCGACATCGACGTCAAAGCCACTGGCGTTCGGGCGGCGGGGAATTTCCGCTATTTGCAGCCAGAAGGCAATGAACCCTGGCTCGGCATTCTCGCCGGGATCAGTACTGATGACGGTGGCCAGGCTTGGCGTTATTTCCCGGAAAACCTGATGGGGAAAGCGCTGGTGGACTACCTGAGCGGCGCGATTCAGGGCGGACAGGCCGATAACGCCACGCTGGTGTATGGCGGGAATCCGCATCTTTTCCCTTACAAACATAACGAAGGCCAGTTCCAGATTCTGGTCCCGCTGCGTAACGCTACTTTTGCCTTCCAGCCCGACTGGCCAGCCCTCAAAAACCTGGATATTGAGCTGAACTTCCTGAATGACGGCTTGTGGATGAAAACCGACAGCGTGGCGCTGGGCGGTGTGACAGCCAGCAATTTAACCGCTGTGATCCCGGATTATTCCAAAGAGAAACTGCTGATCGACGCGGACATCAACGGGCCGGGTAAAGCCGTGGGTCCTTACTTTGAAGACACACCGCTGGACGATTCTTTGGCTGCGGCGCTGAAAGAGTTGCAGATTGATGGCGATGTGAATGCCCGCCTGCACCTTGATATCCCGCTGGACGGTGAGATGACGACCGCTGAAGGCGACGTCGTGTTGAATAACAACAGTTTGTTCATCAAGCCGCTCAATAGCACGCTGAAAAACCTGAGCGGGAAATTCAGCTTTGTGAACGGCAATTTGAAAAGTGAACCGCTAAAGGCGACCTGGTTTAATCAGCCGCTGAATGTGGATTTCTCAACCACAGAGGGTGAGAAAGCGTATCAGGTGGCCGTCAATATGGATGCTAACTGGCAGCCGTCAAAAATGGATGTGTTGCCAAAACCTGTCGCTGAGTCCATTGCGGGGTCCGTTGCTTGGAATGGCAAAGTGGGCATTGATCTGCCGTATCATTCTGGCGCGCGTTATAAGGTCGATATCACGGGCGATCTCAAGAATGTAAGCAGTCACTTACCGGCTCCGCTCGATAAGCGAGCAGGTGAGGCGCTGCCAATGAAAATAAACGTCGACGGCGATCTGAACAGCTTTGCGCTGAACGGTAATGCTGGCGCTAAAAATCATTTTAACAGCCGCTGGCTCCTGAGCCGTAAGCTGAAGCTTGATCGTGCCATCTGGACGACGGACAGCCGCACCATTCCGCCGCTGCCTGAGCAGTCGGGCGTAGAACTGAATTTACCGGCGTTGGATGGCGCTGAGTGGCTGGCGATGTTCAATCGCGGCGTCGGACAAAACGTCGGTGATACGGCCCAGTTCCCGCAGAAAGTGACCGTGCGTACCCCGGCGCTAACGCTAGGCGGACAGCAGTGGAATAACCTCAGCATTGTTTCTGAGCCGACAGCGAACGGCTCGAAAGTTGACGCGCAGGGGCGTGAGATCAACGGTACGCTGACGATGCGCGACAATGCGCCGTGGCAGGCTGCGATTCGTTATCTTTATTACAACCCGACAACGGCTTCGCCAAAAGGCGAAACCAGCACGCCTGCGCCACTCGCGGAAGTGACAAAAGTGGATTTCAGTGGTTGGCCGGATCTGCAATTCCGCTGTGCTGAATGCTGGTTGATGGGGCAAAAATATGGCCGCATTGACGGTGACTTTGCGATCGCGGGCAATACGCTGAGTCTCTCCGGTGGCCTTATCGACACGGGCTTTGGGCGTTTAACGGCCGATGGTCAGTGGGTGAATGCCCCAGGCGAACAGCGCACGTCATTGAAAGGTCAAATCAAGGGAAGCAAAGTGGATAGCGCCTTTGATTTCTTTGGCGTCAGTACCCCGGTGAGGGGCTCTTCTTTCGATGCTAATTACGATTTGCACTGGCGCGCGCAGCCGTGGAAGCCGGATGAAGCGTCGCTAAACGGTATCCTGAAAGTTAACCTTGGCAAAGGTGAAATCGCCGATGTCAGTACCGGGCATGCCGGACAGATATTGCGTCTGCTGAGTTTTGACGCCTTGCTGCGTAAACTGCGCTTTGACTTTAGCGACACCTTCAGCGAAGGGTTCTACTACGATTCCATTCGCAGCACCTCGTGGATTAAAGACGGCGTGCTGCACACGGACGACACGCTGGTGGACGGTCTGGAGGCGGATATCGCCATGAAAGGCTCTGTCGATCTGGTACGCCGTGAACTGAATATGGAGGCGGTGGTCGCACCTGAAATCTCCGCGACCGTTGGCGTAGCGGCAGCCTTTGTAGTTAACCCGATTGTGGGGGCAGCGGTCTTCGCTGCCAGTAAGGTGCTGGGGCCTCTGTGGAGCAAAGTCTCAATTTTGCGCTATCGAATTACCGGCCCGATGGATAAGCCACAGATTAATGAGGTACTTCGCCAGCCCCGCAAAGATGCACAGCAATGATTTGACGCGGGCGATATATTGCCTCACTCTCATTTATATTGATCTTTTATACCGCCCGCCGGGCGGCAACGAACGAGTAGCAAAACGATGAGTCTGAACCTGGTAAGTGAACATTTGCTCGCAGCGAACGGCCTGAGTCATCAGGATCTGTTCTCCATTCTTGCCCAACTGACCGAGCGTCGTCTCGACTACGGCGATCTCTATTTTCAGTCGAGCTATCATGAGTCCTGGGTTTTAGAAGACAGCATCATTAAAGATGGCTCTTATAATATCGACCAGGGCGTTGGCGTTCGCGCCGTGAGCGGTGAAAAAACCGGTTTTGCCTATGCCGATCAGATTAGCCTGTCGGCACTGCAACAGAGCGCCCAGGCGGCACGTACGATTGTCCGTGAAACCGGTGATGGCCGCGTCAAAACGCTGGGTGAAGTACAACATACCGCGCTGTTATACCAGCATCGATCCGCTGCAAAGCATGAGTCGTGAAGAGAAGCTGGACATTCTGCGCCGCGTGGACAAAGTGGCGCGTGCGGCAGACAAACGCGTGCAGGAAGTGTCGGCCAGTTTAACGGGTGTATACGAACTGATTCTGGTTGCGGCAACGGACGGTACGCTGGCGGCAGATGTGCGCCCGCTGGTTCGTCTGTCGGTGAGCGTTCAAGTGGAAGATGACGGCAAACGTGAGCGTGGCTCCAGCGGCGGCGGTGGACGTTTTGGCTACGAGTGGTTCCTGGCTGACGAAGACGGCGACGTGCGTGCGGATGCATGGGCAAAAGAGGCTGTCCGTATGGCGATGGTTAATCTGAACGCGGTCGCAGCACCTGCGGGCACGCTGCCAGTGGTATTGGGCGCGGGCTGGCCAGGCGTTCTGCTCCATGAAGCGGTCGGTCACGGTCTTGAAGGCGACTTTAACCGTCGCGGCACGTCCGTCTTTAGCGGTCAAATGGGTGAGCTGGTGGCGTCTGAGCTGTGCACCATTATTGATGACGGCACCATGGCCGATCGTCGTGGCTCCATTTCCATCGATGATGAAGGGACGCCTGGGCAGTACAACGTGCTGATCGAAAATGGCGTGCTGAAAGGCTACATGCAGGACAAACTGAACGCACGTCTGATGGGCGTTGCGCCAACGGGCAACGGTCGTCGTGAATCCTACGCGCACTTACCGATGCCGCGCATGACCAACACCTATATGCTGGCGGGTAAATCAACGCCGCAGGAGATTATCGAATCCGTTGATTACGGTATCTTCGCGCCAAACTTTGGCGGCGGACAGGTAGATATCACCTCCGGTAAATTTGTCTTCTCAACCTCAGAGGCCTATCTGATCGAGAAAGGCAAAGTCACCAAAGCGGTGAAAGGTGCCACGCTGATTGGTTCTGGAATCGAAGCGATGCAGCAGATTCAATGGTCGGTAACGATCTCAAACTGGATAAAGGTGTTGGCGTCTGCGGTAAAGAAGGCCAGAGCCTGCCGGTTGGCGTAGGCCAGCCGACGCTGAAAGTCGACAGTTTGACGGTCGGCGGCACAGCCTGATTGTGGATTCAAAATGCCCTCTACGGAGGGCATTTTATTACTCTTTTCGTCTTCCTCGCATCCCCTGATACAACTCTGCCACTTCCACAAAATAATCCGTCAAATAGTTAATACAGACCTGAACCTTGAGCGGCAGCTTGTCTTTCTCGGTATACAGTGCGTAGACCGGGCGCGGATCGGACTGATAGCGCGGGAAGAGGATCTCCAGTTCACCGCTGTTGATCTCATTGATCACCCACATCAGCGGTACGTATGCGATCCCCGCACCGGCCACCAGCCAGCGAGAAATGGTCATCGGATCGTTGGTCACAAACCGCCCCTGCGGCAGCAATTTGGTTGAAATGCCTTCAGGTGCGATCAGCTCAAACTCGTTGTCCGGCCGCACGCTGTATTCCAGCCATGAATGATTGCTTAGATCCGCAGGTTTTTCCGGGACGCCAAATTGCGCCAGATAGTTTTTTGAGGCACAGACGACCATGGGCATACTGCCCAGTCGACGGGAGAAAAGGCTCGAGTCCTGGAGCGCGCCGACGCGGATCACGACGTCCAGCCCGTCAGCAATCAGGTCCGGTGCCGGGATCCCGGTAACTAAATTAACCGTTAGCCCTGGGTACTCTTTCAGCATTTCCGCGGTCATACCGGCAAGAACATTTTGTGCCATAGTTGAAGAACAGCCAATCCGAAGTGTGCCGATTGGCGTGTTATTAAAGGCATAAAGTTGTTCATGCACATCCTGGACTTCATGCAGCATGCGCCGACAGCCCTGATAATAAATTTTACCCGCCTCCGTCAGCCCGATGCTACGGGTGCTGCGGTTTAGCAGCTTGACCTGGAGTTCATCTTCCAGTTTTGACACCGTCTGGCTGATGGATGACACACTCATGTGCAGCTGTCTTGCGGCGGCGGTAAAAGAGCCAAATTCGACGACTTTGGCAAAGACGGACATGCGCTTTAAACGTTCCATTGTTCACTCTGGCTTAAAAGTGATTTAGATCACATATTATAGATAACAGCATAACAGTTACGTTAAAATATTATTAATGAGTTAACGGCTTCGCCATTCCCGCCCGGCTTTTCTTGCCTTCCTGCGATGGCGTGAGCGTAAAAAATTCAGTCGCCTGCTCGCTCTATAATCAAGGTCAACATGAGTCTGTTTCCCGTTTTCGTGGTGTTTGGTCTCTCCTTCCCACCGATTTTTTTCGAACTGATTTTATCACTGGCGATTTTCTGGCTGGTGCGTAAGGTGCTGGTCCCGACCGGTATCTACGATTTTGTCTGGCATCCTGCATTGTTTAATACCGCGCTGTATTGCTGCCTTTTCTACTTAATATCGCGCATGTTTGTCTGAGGTAGATGTGAAAACACTAACAAGAAATATCTCCCGTACTGCCATTACCGTGGCGCTGGTTATTCTGGCCTTTATCGCCATCTCACGCGCATGGGTATTTTATACCGAATCACCCTGGACGCGTGATGCGCGCTTTAGCGCGGATATCGTGGCGATTGCGCCTGATGTGGCGGGCCTTATTACAGCGGTCAATGTGCGTGATAATCAGCTGGTCAAAAAAGATCAGGTTCTCTTCACGATTGACCAGCCGCGCTATCAGAAAGCATTAGAAGAGTCAGAAGCAGACGTGGCCTATTATCAGGCGCTCGCCACGGAAAAACGCCGTGAGGCGGGGCGTCGCAATAAGTTAGGCATTCAGGCCATGTCTCGCGAAGAAATTGATCAGTCGAACAACCTGCTGCAAACCGTTCTTCATCAGTTGGCAAAAGCAGAAGCTACCCGCGATCTGGCGAAACTGGATCTGGAGCGTACGGTCATCCGCGCGCCCTCAGATGGCTGGGTCACAAACCTCAACGTCTACACTGGTGAGTTTATTACGCGCGGCTCAACGGCAGTGGCGCTCGTCAAACAGCACTCCTTCTACGTTCTGGCTTATATGGAAGAGACCAAGCTTGAGGGCGTTCGTCCAGGGTATCGCGCCGAAATCACCCCGCTTGGCAGCAACCGTGTGCTGAAAGGCACGGTGGACAGCATTGCCGCAGGCGTCACCAACTCAAGTGCCACTCGCGACAGTAAAGGAATGGCCACCGTAGATTCCAATTTAGAGTGGGTACGCCTGGCGCAGCGTGTGCCGGTGCGTATTCGCCTGGATGACGAGCAGGGGAACCTGTGGCCCGCCGGCACCACGGCGACGGTTGTCATTACTGGCGAGAAAGATCGCAACGCCAACAACGACTCACTGTTCCGTAAAATCGCGCACCGCCTGCGTGAGTTTGGTTAATCGCGATGGGCATTTTTACCATTGCCAGCCAGCATCTGCGCTTCGC
Source organism: Lelliottia amnigena (assembly GCA_900635465.1). Taxonomy (NCBI): domain Bacteria; kingdom Pseudomonadati; phylum Pseudomonadota; class Gammaproteobacteria; order Enterobacterales; family Enterobacteriaceae; genus Lelliottia; species Lelliottia amnigena. Next base: position 3,912,369 of record LR134135.1, on the reverse strand, counting down.
CGTTAAGCTGGCGTCTGCCATCGTTCTGGCACTGTTTGTAGGCTTCCACTTTCAGCTGGAGACACCGCGCTGGGCAGTGCTGACAGCGGCGATTGTTGCAGCCGGTCCCGCTTTTGCCGCCGGGGGCGAACCCTATTCCGGCGCTATCCGCTATCGCGGTATGCTGCGTATCGTCGGGACTTTTATCGGCAGTGTGGCCGCGCTGGTTATCATTATTACGATGATTCGCTCGCCGCTGCTGATGCTAATGGTGTGCTGCGTCTGGGCCGGTTTTTGCACATGGGCTTCTTCGCTGGTGAAAGTGGAAAACTCGTATGCCTGGGGGCTGTCCGGTTACACCGCGCTGATTATTGTGATTACGATTCAGGCTGAGCCTTTACTTGCACCGCAGTTTGCCGTTGAGCGTTGCAGCGAAATCGTGATTGGTATTGTCTGCGCGATCGTTGCCGATCTGCTGTTCTCGCCGCGATCCATTAAACAAGAAGTCGACCGTGAGCTGGATGCCATTATTGTCGCTCAGTACCAACTCATGCAGCTGTGCATTAAGCATGGCGACAGCGAAGAGATGGACAATGCCTGGGGGGGCGCTTGTCCGCCGTACCGCTGCGCTGGAAGGAATGCGCAGCAACCTGAATATGGAATCTTCACGCTGGTCGCGTGCTAATCGACGCCTGAAAGCCATTAATACGGTGTCATTAACGCTAATCACCCAAGCGTGCGAAACCTTTCTTATCCAGAACACCCGCCCTGAAGTGGTCACGGATACTTTTCGCGAACTGTTCGAGGAGCCGGTCGAAACGGTGCAGGATGTGCATCGACAGCTCAAACGCATGCGTCGGGTGATGGCGTGGACCGGTGAGCACGATACGCCGGTGACGATCTATACCTGGGTCGGCGCGGCGACGCGTTTTCTGCTGCTCAAGCGCGGCGTGGTGAGTAACACCAAAATCAGCGCTATCGAAGAAGACGTTTTGCAGAGTGAAGTGGTGATCAAACCCGAATCGGCCGAACGCCACCATGCTATGGTCAACTTCTGGCGAACTACGCTGGCCTGCATGCTCGGCGCGTTATTTTGGCTCTGGACCGGCTGGACATCCGGGACAGGGGCGATGGTGATGATTGCCGTCGTCACATCGCTGGCGATGCGGCTGCCGAATCCACGCATGGTGGCGATTGACTTCCTTTACGGCGCTATCGCTGCACTGCCCATCGGTGCGTTCTACTTCCTGGTGGTCCTCCCGTCGACCCAGCAAAGCATGTTACTGCTGTGTATCAGCCTGGCGGTGCTGGCGTTCTTTATTGGGATTGAAGTGCAGAAACGTCGGCTGGGCTCGCTCCGGTGCGCTGGCCAGCACCATCAACATCCTGGTGTTAGATAACCCGATGACGTTTCACTTTAATCAGTTCCTCGACAGTGCGTTAGGCCAGCTGGTGGGCTGCTTCCTGGCGATGATGGTGATTCTGCTGGTGCGTGATAATTCTCAGGCGCGTACCGGACGTGTGCTGCTGAACCAGTTTGTCTCTGCGGCCGTTTCGGCGATGACGACCAATACCGCGCGTCGCAAAGAAAATCATCTGCCCGCGCTGTATCAGCAGCTGTTTTTACTCTTGACGAAATTCCCCGGCGATGTCGCTAAATTTCGCCTGGCGCTGACCATGATCATCGCCCACCAGCGGCTGCGAAATGCGCCGGTGCCCATCAATGATGATTTGTCAGCGTTTCACCGCCAGCTTCGCCACACCGCCGATCGCGTTATTTCGGCCTCCAGCGACGACAAACGCCGTCTCTACTTTAGCCAGTTGCTGGAGGAGCTAAACGTTTATCAGGAGAAACTGCGCGTCTGGGAGGCCCCCACTGCAGGTGACGGAACCGGTCCGACGGGCTAACGGACGTCCTCCATCGCTATCAAAATGCGCTGACCGATAGCTAAAGACCGAAAAAACCGACGCCAAAAAGCGTCGGTTTTTTTGTGGCTATACTTAATCTGGCAGGTTCTTAAACCCAGATCAGGAGGACACATGACCACCCAGACTCTTCAGGATAATGCGCTTTTCCAGACCGGCTATCTGGTCGACGGCGTGTGGAAAACGCTGGACACCACATTTGATGTGCTCAACCCGGCAACGGGTGAAGTGGTCGCGAAAGTGGCTAAAGCGGGGAAAAAAGAGACCGAAGAAGCCATCGCGGCGGCTAGCCGTGCTTTTCCTGAATGGCGAGCCAAAACGGCGAAAGCGCGTTCAGCGATCCTGTATCGTTGGTATGAATTAATTATCGAGAATAAAAGCTGGCTCGGGCAACTGATGACCACGGAGCAAGGCAAACCCTTGAAAGAAGCGGAAGGTGAAGTGGAATATGCCGCCAGCTTTATTCAGTGGTTTGCTGAACAGGCAAAACGCGCTAACGGCGAGATCATCCCGCCCGTAAAACCCGGCTCCCGCATTCTGGCAACCCGTGAGCCGATCGGTGTCGTAGCGGCAATCACGCCGTGGAATTTCCCGATGGCGATGCTGACCCGCAAGCTCGGCCCGGCACTCGCCGCAGGCTGTACCGGGGTGATTAAACCCGCTAACAATACTCCGCTGAGCGCGTTCGCGCTGCTAACGCTGGCTAAAAAAGCCGGCGTCCCGGATGGCGTGCTTAACGCTGTGGCGGGAAATACCCATGAAATCAGCGATGCGATTATGGCCAGCCACGAGGTGCGCAAAATCTCGTTTACCGGTTCTACCGAAGTGGGTAAAACGCTCATGCGTAACGCTGCGGAAACCATGAAAAAGGTGTCGATGGAACTGGGCGGCAATGCGCCTTACATCGTCTTTGAGGATGCGGACATCGATGCGGCTGTGAAAGGTGCGATTGCCAATAAATTCCGTAACGCGGGTCAGGTGTGCGTCAGCGTGAACCGCTTCTACATCCAGGAATCTGTCTATGACTCCTTCGTGAACAAACTCGCCGACGCGGTTGAGGCGCTGAAAGTGGGGAATGGTCAGGAAGAGGGCGTCATTGTGGGCCCATTAATTGAACCTTCCGCGGTCAAAAAAGTGCGCGAGCACGTCGAGGATGCTGTTGCTAAAGGCGCGACCGTGCTGGCGGGGGGGAAACCGCATGCACTGGGCGGCAATTTCTGGCTCCCAACCGTGCTAGGCGATTGTCACGAGGGCATGAAGCTTGCCGAAGAAGAGACGTTTGGCCCCGTTGCCGCGTGCTTCCGATTTACCTCGGAGGATGAAGTTATTCAACGTGCGAATAATACACCGTTTGGTCTGGCGGCTTATTTTTATACGCAGAACCTGCAGCGTGTTTTCCGCGTCTCGCAGGCGATTGAAAGCGGGATGATTGGCATCAATGAATGCGCTGTATCCACCGAGCTGGGGCCGTTTGGCGGTGTGAAAGAGTCAGGGCTGGGCCGCGAGGGATCGGTCCTGGGGCTGGAGGAATTTCTGGAAGTCAAAACCCTGCATATCGGGGGGATTATAATCAGCGTCAGGGCGGCGGAAGTCGTCTGTCTGGACGGGGTGGCGGCAATGAATATCTACACGTTTGATTTTGATGAAATCGACAGTCAGGAAGACTTCTGGCATGAATTTTCACGTACATTTGGACTTGAACGGGGAAAAGTCACCGATCTGGATTCGCTGTGGGATGTGATTATTAGCGGGGGATTGCCCATGCCGCTGGAGATCGAGTTTACCCATTTGCCGGAGAAACTACGTCGGCGATTTGGCGCTTTGATTCTGCTGTTTGATGAAGCGGAAGAAGAGCTGCAAGGGCAATTACGTTTTAACGTTCAGCCTTCCTGATAGGCATAAAAAAGCCCCTGACAACGTGTCAGGGGCAAGTCGTATGATGAGATACGACGAGGGTTTATTTGTACAGCTCAGCCGTTGCGTGCCAGTGATCGCCCTGAGTTAACTCAGTCACGCGATAGCTGCTGGCGCCTGCTTTCTCAGCTTTAGCCGCCAGTTCCTGACGGATATCCATTGGTGCGCCCCCAATAGAGGTGACCGATACGCTACCCATTGATTGCAGATTCTGCGCTTCGTCTGAATTCACCAGGTGTGCAGCAGCGCTGGCACCGAAGGAGAGAACGGAAGCTAAGCCAAGGGTTGCGATGATTAATTTGGTTTTCATAGTCATTTTCCTCAATAACGTTTTCTCAACGGCCAGAAGGATTAAACTGCTTTTTTTATGCCTGGTGCCGCTGAGTTGATAATTACAGTGTTCGGTGTGGCCTTAACTTATTTGTACAGCTCAGCAGTCGCATGCCAATGATCGCCTGAACGCGCTTCAATAACGCGATAAGAGGATGCACCTTGCTCTTGCGCTTTTTTGTTCAGCATTTCATGCATATCCATCGGAGAAGTACCGATTGCGCCTACTGATACGGTGCCCATTGCCTGACGGGACTGTGCTTGATCCGCGTTAATAGAGTCGGCGGCGAAAGCACCGAATGACAGGACGGATAGAATGCTCAGTGCTGCTACAGTTGATTTGATTTTCATGATTCTTTACCTCGTCGAATTTATTGGGGTCTTTTGTTTCGTGACCCTCATCACAAAATCAAGTATACACTAATCACGCTAAAAATTAATACCAGACTAATGGTTTCCTATGTAATTAGGTGTTAATGAGCTGAGTAGATATAACCAAAATGAATAAAAATGGTTAAAAAATCGACATTTAAATTTTTAATTTTAATAAAATCATCATGATAGGTATTTTTGATTTTTTGTGCGTTTTGTTGATGTGACATTCACTGGATGAATAGGAAAAGGCAGGGGAAAGCACTAATTGCAAAATAGAAGGGCAAAATAATAGGGTGTGAAAGGGGGAAGGGCAGAAGATTCCCCGCTGCCATTAACAGCAGGGAAGGACTTTAAAGCTCTTGTTCGAACAGCATCAGGATGGCTTCGTACAGATCTTTAACCGAGAAACCGTTCGCAGGCGTCGTGAAGATTGTATCGTCACCCGCAATTGTTCCCAGAATACCTTCAGATTTACCCAATGAATCAAGCAGGCGAGCGATCAGCTGTGCAGCGCCTGGGCTGGTGTGAATCACGACAACGGCATCGTTATAATCAATGTCCAGAACCAGATTCTTCAAAGGGCTGGAGGTGGTCGGCACGCCTAACTCTGCTGGCAAGCAATAGACCATTTCCATTTTGGCGTTGCGAGTCCGTACCGCGCCAAACTTGGTTAACATGCGGGAGACTTTTGACTGATTGATATTCTCGAAGCCCTGTTCCTGTAAGGCCAGGACGATCTCTCCCTGAGAGCTAAATTTCTCTTCTTTAAGCAGCGCTTTAAACGCTTTCACTAATTCTTCTTGTTTTGACGAGCTTCGCATATGTCACCCTATTCAGGACGATGGAATGTCATCATTATGCATGTAAATGAATTTTTATGCAAATTATCGGACGAGGATGAGGGGGAGATAATGTTATGAAAGGGAGTGATTTTATCAAATTTTGTTATCGGAAAACATGCCTGGGTCACGTCGCGCAAATAACCTTAAAAGTAATTAAATGTTATCAAAATGATGTTGTTTTGATGACGAGGCAGGGTGTATGGTAACCCCCTCTTGATTCGTTGCTTTGTTGCTGAAAATTGCCCGTAAGCGTTCAGGCGAAGGCGAAAGAAGTGCGACCTCAAATTCTTTAGCTACGAAAATTGTTTTTATTCATCTGCTGAATTAAGGTCGCCGCAACGGAGTCACAGACATTTAAGTTAACCATAATAAGGAGTTTAGGATGAAAGTCGCAGTCCTCGGCGCTGCTGGTGGTATCGGCCAGGCGCTTGCCCTACTACTGAAAACCCAACTGCCTTCCGGCTCAGAACTCTCCCTGTATGATATTGCTCCGGTCACACCTGGTGTGGCAGTTGACTTGAGCCACATCCCAACAGCTGTGAAAATCAAAGGCTTCTCCGGTGAAAACGCACGTCCGGCGCTTGAAGGCGCAGATGTGGTGCTGATCTCCGCAGGTGTCGCGCGTAAACCGGGGATGGATCGTTCCGATCTGTTCAACGTTAACGCCGGTATCGTGAAAAACCTGGTTCAACAGATTGCTGAAACCTGCCCGAAAGCGTGCGTGGGTATCATCACTAACCCAGTAAACACCACGGTTGCTATCGCAGCAGAAGTGCTGAAGAAAGCCGGTGTATACGATAAGAACAAACTGTTTGGCGTGACCACGCTGGACATCATCCGTTCCAACACGTTTGTTGCGGAACTGAAAGGCAAATCGCCATCTGATATCGAGGTTCCGGTTATCGGTGGTCACTCTGGCGTGACGATTTTGCCATTGCTGTCGCAGATCCCTGGCGTGAGTTTCTCCGAGCAGGAAGTGGCTGACCTGACTAAACGTATTCAGAACGCCGGCACCGAAGTGGTCGAAGCGAAGGCGGGTGGCGGTTCAGCGACACTGTCTATGGGCCAGGCGGCTGCACGTTTCGGTCTGTCTCTGGTGCGTGCGCTGCAAGGCGAGAAAGGCGTAGTAGAATGTGCGTATGTTGAAGGGGATGGCGAGCATGCCCGCTTCTTCTCACAGCCGCTGCTGCTGGGCAAAAAATGGTATCGAAGAACGTCAGTCAATCGGCAAGCTGAGCGCGTTTGAACAACAAGCGATGGAAGGCATGCTGGACACGCTGAAGAAAGATATCACTCTGGGTGAAGAGTTCGTAAGCAAGTGATCGACCCCCAGTTATAAAAAAACCGGAGCCATGCGCTCCGGTTTTTTATGCTTTTTAGTTAGTGGCGGGATATTCCTGAATCGTCACCTGAAGCGTCAGTTTTTTTGTCATTACGCATCACTTCGACTGGAATAATCGAGCCAGGACGAATCTCCGCCACCTGATCCATGGTTTCCAGCGCGGATACGGCAGGCGTGCCGTTGACCGAAACAATCACGTCATTCACCTGTAGCCCTGCGTTAGCCGCCGGACCGCCCGGTGTCACTTCATTGACCACGATACCCTGAATCTGATCGATGCCGCCGCCCTGGGTGTGCATTGGCGCAATTTCACGGCCACCGATGCCAATATAGCCACGGATCACGCGGCCATCGCGAATCAGCTTGTCCATAATTTTGTTTGCCAACTGGAACGGGATCGCAAAGCCGATGCCCTCAGGCGTCTCGCCATCGTTACTTTTATCGAACGACAGGGTATTGATGCCCATGAGTTCTCCCAGCGAGTTCACCAGCGCGCCGCCGGAGTTACCGTGGTTAATAGAGGCGTCCGTTTGCAGGAAATTTTGTCGCCCGGAGGGGTTCAAACCGATACGACCGGTTGCGCTGATTATCCCCTGGGTAATAGTTTGCCCAAGGTTATAAGGGTTACCAATCGCCATCACCACATCGCCAATATGCGGCGTGCGTTTACGGTTGATCGGAATCACCGGCAGCCCGCCCGTGGCATTGATTTTGAGGACGGCGAGGTCGGTCAGCGTGTCCGAGCCAACCAATAAGGCTTCAAACACACGGCCATCCTGCAGGGCGACGATAATCTGATCCGCGTCGTTGATAACGTGTTTATTGGTAATGATGTAGCCGCGCTCATCCATGATCACGCCTGAGCCGAGAGTACGAATCTCCAGTTGATTATGCGCGGAGCTATTGAGGCCGCGGTTATAGACGTTAACCACAGCAGGCGCAGCACGGCGAACCGCCTGGTTGTAGCTCACAGGCGTCTCATCAGCACTGTCGAAACGCGGTGCCGCCAGCTGATTTAACTGACGTAAAGAGGGCATTGCAGCCAGTAATAGGCCGCCAACGACTAAACCGATAGCAACTGAACGAAATAGCTTAAGAAACATGATGCGGGCGTCATTAATTAAGGGACGGATGCAGCATAGCATGACTTATCCGGACATCACATGCAGCGGTGATGTCCGGATGAGCGAATGCTTAGCGTAACAGGATGTAGAGCGTATCGTTGCCACGGACGATTTGCAGCGCAATCACGGCTGGCTTGCTTTCCAGGACCTTACGCATCTCTGCGATCGACTGAACACGGTTACGGTTAACACCGATAATGACGTCATCCTGATGCAGGCCTGCCTGTGCGGCGGGACTGCTCTTTTCGACGCTCTCGATAGAAATACCTTTGGTACCGTCTTTAAGCTGCCCATCGCTGAGCGCCGCGCCTTGCAGTGCAGGGGCGATCAGTTCAGCACTGGCCGATGATGAGGTGCTCTTATCCAGTGTGACTTCGACTTCCAGCGGCTTGCCATCGCGCAGCAGCCCAAGTTTCACCTTCGTCCCGGGCTCCGTGGTGGCAACACGGGAGCGTAATTCAGCGAAGCTGCTCAGCGGTTTACCGTTGAGGCTAACGATGATATCACCCGATTTCACCCCCGCTTTTGCGGAGCCGGAGTTCGGCAGAACTTCACTGACAAATGCACCGCGCTGCACGTCGAGATTAAAGGCTTTTGCGATGTCAGCGCTCATTTCCATGCCTTTAATTCCCAGCAGCCCGCGCTTCACCTCGCCTGATTCAATCAGCTGCTGCGACAGGATTTTGGCCATATTGCTGGGGATCGCAAAGCCGATCCCGACGCTGCCGCCACCGGGCGCGAGGATCGCGGTGTTGATACCAATCAGCTCACCGTTGAGATTCAGCAACGCGCCGCCGGAATTGCCGCGGTTAATGGAGGCATCAGTCTGGATGAAGTTCTCCAGGCCTTCGAGATTCAGACCGCTACGACCCAATGCGGAGATAATCCCGGAGGTCGCCGTCTGGCCCAGACCGAAAGGGTTACCCACGGCGACAGCAAAATCACCGACGCGGAGTTTGTCGGAATCCGCGATAACAATTTGCGTCAGCTTGCTGGGATTTTGGATTTGCAGTAGCGCGATATCACTTTGATCGTCGCTGCCAATCAGTTTGGCATCAAACTCGCGACCATCGTTCATCTGCACACTGATTTTATCGGCCTGGCTGATAACGTGATTGTTCGTCAGCACGTAGCCCTTCGCCGCGTCAATCACCACTCCGGAGCCTAGCCCTTCAAACGGCTGGGTTGGCTGATCGGGCCCCTCTTCACCAAAATATTTTTTAAGCTCTTCGGGTATACGTTGGCTCTGCGCCGCCGTGCCCTCAACCTTGATGCTGACCACCGCCGGCAACACTTTTTCAAGCATTGGCGCAAGGCTTGGAATAGCTGCCTCACCAGGCACCTGTGAAGGCAGGGCCGCAGTCGCAGGCCATGACGCCGTGAGAGATAACCCGACACTTAACGCGATAGCGCTTAACAGCTGGTTTTTTTTCTTCATTGATGCTGGCTCTCATAACCTGGAATAAAGGGAAAAACGGCCCAAAAACAGTTTGATGTTATTGAATTTTAAACCACTGAACAATGAGGTAATTGACTAAATAATAGCTGGGAAGGGAAAGAAAGGACGGGCGCAAGGGCTGCGCCCGTAAAATATATTGGAGATGTGCGATTAATCGCGTTTTACACCACCGCGCAGCAGGCCGGAAGCACCGTCTGAATAATCACGCGGCATCTGCACTGGAACCTGGTCGTTGCTGGCTTCGGACTCAGCCAGACGGTTGCGGAACGGGTTGCTTTCAGCGCCCATCTCCGGCAGCAGATTGCTGGAGCTTTTTGCCATATGTTGGTACAGCTGGCGATAGTCATCGGCCATGTTGTCCAGCAGCTCGGCGCTACGGGCAAAGTGGCTGACCAGCTCTTCACGATACTCTTCCAGTTCGGCTTTGTTTTTTTCCAGTTCGTATTGTAACGACTGTTGCTGACGCAATTTGCGATTACCGAAACGCATGGCTACAGCACCGATTGCGATGCCGACGACTAAACCAATTAGCGCATATTCCCAGGTCATGAACTTCTCCCGTTGTCTTGTGGTTCCGTAGGGTATTGGCGCGGCTCCTGCCTGTGCCTGATTATGCCACTATAACCGCTATTTCTTCAGAAGTGGAATCCTGACGTATCATCGCGTACTGTAGAACGGCCTTTTTTTCACCAGTTGAGCATGCTGGCGAGGATTAATTGAAGGAATAACAACAAGATCATGCAAAGCCTGTCTCCAACATCGCGTTACCAACAAGCCCTGGACGAGGGCACTCACCAGCCAGATGATGTGCAGCGCGACGCGGTAAATCGCCTGAATTCTATCTATCAAAAATTGACGACCGAACCCACTGAAACGGCGCAAACCAGCGGGCTGAAAGCCGCGTTTGGGCGACTGTTGGGGAAAAAAGAGCCGCAGACGGCTCCCCCGATTCGCGGCTTATATATGTGGGGCGGTGTGGGGCGGGGCAAAACCTGGCTAATGGATATGTTTTATCAAAGCCTGCCCGGCACGCGGAAGCAGCGTTTGCACTTCCACCGCTTTATGCTGCGCGTGCATGAAGAACTCACGGCGCTGCAAGGCCACAGCGATCCGCTGGAAATTGTCGCCGACCGTTTTAAAGCGGAAACCGACGTCCTGTGCTTTGATGAGTTTTTTGTCTCAGATATCACCGACGCCATGCTGCTTGGCGGCCTGATGAAAGCCCTTTTCGCGGGTGGCATTACGCTGGTGGCGACGTCGAATATTCCGCCAGACGATCTGTACCGTAACGGTCTACAACGCGCGCGCTTCTTACCTGCAATCGATGCGATTAAAGAACACTGCGACATCATGAATGTGGATGCGGGTGTGGATTACCGTCTGCGCACGCTGACCCAGGCGCATCTCTGGCTGTCTCCTTTGAACGAGCAGACCCAGGGCCAAATGGATAAACTGTGGCTCGCGCTGGCGGGTGCTAAGCGTGATACATCGCCTGAACTGGAAATCAATCACCGCCCATTGCAAACCCTTGGGGTGGAAAACCAAACTTTGGCCGTGTCCTTTGCGACGCTGTGTGTAGATGCCCGCAGCCAGCACGATTACATTGCACTCTCGCGTCTGTTCCACACCGTGATGCTATCTGATGTTCCGGTGATGACGCCGCTGATGGAGAGCGAAGCCCGCCGTTTCATTGCACTGGTGGATGAGTTTTACGAGCGCCACGTCAAACTGGTGGTCAGCGCGGAAGTGCCGTTATATGAAATTTACCAGGGCGAGCGGCTGAAATTTGAATTCCAGCGCTGTTTGTCACGTTTGCAGGAAATGCAAAGCGAAGAGTATTTGAAGCGTGCTCACATGCCCTAGCGCATGGTTTTTAACGGTGTGAAAGGTGTTGTCAGAGAACGCATTCGACAAAACTGGCCGCTTACCGGAAAACCTTGCGACTAATCACATTTAGGGGTCGATCTTTGACCCTGACTTCTCTATAATCTTGCGACCCCACGTTACGAGAAGGTTTTTTTCCCAAAACTTTCTATGTGCCGGCATAGGCTATTCGAAGGGGTAGGTTTGCTGGACAATGTCGTGTGAGCCTCAACTGACTAAACGTTTGGGTGTTCACCAACGTGTAACTTATTATTTGGGTAAGCTTTTAATGAAAACTTTTACAGCTAAACCAGAAACCGTAAAACGCGACTGGTATGTTGTTGACGCGACCGGTAAAACTCTGGGTCGTCTGGCTTCCGAACTGGCTCTTCGCCTGCGCGGTAAGCACAAAGCGGAATACACTCCGCACGTTGATACTGGTGATTACATTATCGTTCTGAACGCAGAAAAAGTTGCTGTAACCGGCAACAAGCGCGAAGACAAAATTTATTACCATCACACCGGTTTCATCGGTGGTATCAAACAAGCGACCTTTGAAGAGATGATTGCCCGCCGTCCTGAGCGTGTGATTGAAATCGCGGTTAAAGGCATGTTGCCAAAGGGCCCGCTGGGTCGTGCTATGTACCGTAAACTGAAAGTTTACGCAGGCAACGAGCACAACCACGCGGCACAGCAACCGCAAGTTCTTGACATCTAATCGGGATTATAGGCAATGGCTGAAAATCAATACTACGGCACTGGTCGCCGCAAAAGCTCCGCCGCTCGTGTGTTCATCAAACCGGGCAGTGGTAAAATCGTAATCAACCAGCGTTCTCTGGAACAGTACTTCGGTCGCGAAACTGCCCGCATGGTAGTTCGCCAGCCGCTGGAACTGGTTGATATGGTTGAAAAATTGGATCTGTACATCACTGTTAAAGGTGGTGGTATCTCTGGTCAGGCTGGTGCGATCCGTCACGGTATCACACGCGCTCTGATGGAGTACGACGAATCCCTGCGTTCTGAACTGCGTAAAGCTGGCTTCGTCACTCGTGACGCGCGTCAGGTTGAACGTAAGAAAGTGGGTCTGCGTAAAGCACGTCGTCGTCCACAGTTCTCCAAGCGTTAATCTTTTTTCTGCCTTGGCAGAAGGATTGGCGAAAAACCCGCTTCGGCGGGTTTTTTTTATGGATAATGTTAATGTTATCCACAGTATTTATTTGATTCTCAGTTCTTTTTCAGCATTTCCAGAATCCCCTCACCACAAACCCTGCAAAATCTGGTAAACTATCATCCAATTTTCTGCCCAAATGTCGGCGAACCCTCGATTTTTGTTCAATTTATGCACAAATCGGTTGTTCTCTGGGATGGGTGACAAATCATCTGGCTAGCCATCGTGGCTAGTAGCAGTACTATTCTGAATATACCTGGAGGTTTTCATGGCTGTCGCTGCCAACAAACGTTCGGTAATGACGCTGTTTTCTGGTCCTACTGACATTTATAGCCATCAGGTTCGTATCGTGCTGGCCGAGAAGGGTGTCAGTTTTGAGATCGAGCATGTGGAAAAGGATAACCCGCCTCAGGATCTGATCGATCTCAACCCGAACCAGAGCGTACCAACGCTAGTGGATCGCGAGCTGACCCTGTGGGAATCCCGCATCATTATGGAATATCTGGATGAGCGTTTCCCTCATCCGCCGCTGATGCCGGTTTACCCGGTTGCGCGTGGCGAAAGCCGCCTGTATATGCAGCGTATCGAGAAAGACTGGTACACGCTGATGAACGTTATCGCCAACGGTTCCTCTTCTGAAGCGGATGCTGCTCGTAAGCAACTGCGTGAAGAACTGCTGGCGATCGCCCCGGTGTTTGGTCAAAAACCATTCTTCCTGAGCGATGAGTTCAGTCTGGTCGATTGCTATCTGGCTCCGCTGTTATGGCGCCTGCAGTCTCTGGGCGTAGAATTTAGCGGTCCGGGTGCGAAAGAGCTGAAAGGCTATATGACTCGGGTGTTTGAGCGTGATTCTTTCCTCGCCTCCCTGACAGAGCCGGAACGCGAAATGCGTCTTGGCCGAGGTTAACGATTGTGGAAATGTCACAGCTGTCTCCACGCCGTCCGTATCTGCTGCGCGCCTTCTATGAATGGCTGCTGGACAACCAGCTGACGCCGCACCTGGTGGTGGATGTGACGTTGCCGGGTGTGCAAGTTCCGATGGAATACGCGCGCGACGGGCAAATCGTGTTGAATATTGCTCCGCGTGCGGTCGGTAATCTTGAGCTGTCCAACGACGAAGTGAGCTTCAACGCCCGCTTCGGCGGTGTACCGCGTCAGGTTTCTGTGCCACTGGCAGCCGTACTGGCGGTCTATGCGCGTGAAAACGGCGCGGGTACGATGTTTGAGCCGGAAGCGGCTTATGATGAAGACGTCGCCCGCCTCAACGATGAAGACGGCTCTACCGGTAGCGAAAGCGAAACGGTCATGTCCGTTATCGATGGCGATAAGCCCGATCATGACAATGACAACGATCCGGATGACGATCCGCCGCCGCGCGGTGGTCGCCCAGCGTTACGTGTTGTGAAATAATCAAACAGGCCCCTTGGGCCTGTTTTGCTATCCAGGGATTTTCGCTACGCTAAAAATCCTATGATATGATAAATCGTTGTCACTGATTGTCACTCTTCTGACCCGAGTTTTTATGAAACCAACTGATCTTCAAGCGGAAAATTCAACCGAAACCGTGGGTCGCAGTTTGCGTCGTCGTCCGCTGGCGCGTAAAAAACTCTCCGAAATGGTCGAAGAAGAACTGGAGCAAATGATTCGCCGGCAGGAGTTTGCGCAGGGAGAACAACTCCCGTCAGAGCGTGAACTGATGGAGTTCTTCAACGTTGGGCGTCCATCCGTGCGTGAAGCGCTGGCCGCCTTAAAACGCAAAGGGCTGGTGCAGATTAACAATGGTGGAGCGCGCGCGCGTTTCCATGCCTTCTGCCGACACCATCATCGGTGAACTCTCCGGCATGGCGAAAGATTTCCTCACGCAACCCGGCGGGATTACCCACTTTGAGCAGCTACGGCTGTTTTTTGAATCCAGCCTGGTGCGCTATGCGGCGGAATACGCCACGGATGAGCAGGTTGAAAGCTTGTCAAAGGCGCTCGAAATCAACAGTCAGTCACTCAGTGACAATGCGCTATTTATCCGATCCGATGTCGATTTTCACCGCGTGCTGGCGGAGATCCCCGGTAATCCCATCTTTATGGCGATCCACGTAGCGCTGCTGGATTGGCTGATCGCGGCCCGTCCAAAAGTCTCCGACGCCGAACTCTACGAGCACAATAACGTCAGCTATCGCCAGCATATTGCGATTGTCGATGCGATCCGCCGACACGATCCCGATGAAGCCGATCGGGCGCTTCAATCCCATCTCAACAGTGTTTCCGCCACCTGGCACGCGTTCGGCCAGGGATCCAAAAAGAAGAAATAACGATCCTTTAGTGAAGCAGATCGCATTATAAGCGTTCTGTATGCAGTGCTGCTTATTTGTTCTGGTATAACAGGTATAAAGGTATATCAATTAAGTAGACCAAAACACACTGAGGTATCTATGGCAAAGCAATTACGTGGCGTGATGGCCGCACTCCTGACTCCATTCAACAATCAGCAGGCACTCGATAAAGAGAGCTTACGTCGTCTGGTGCAGTTCAATATTCAGCAGGGGATCGACGGTCTGTACGTCGGCGGTTCAACCGGCGAAGCCTTTGTACAAAGCCTTTCCGAGCGCGAACAGGTTCTCGAAATCGTGGCGGAAGAGGCGAAAGGCAAAATCACGTTAATCGCGCATGTCGGCTGCGTAAGCACGGCGGAAAGCCAGCAGTTAGCGGCGTCTGCCAGCCGTTTTGGGTTTGACGCTGTGTCAGCCGTCACACCGTTTTACTATCCCTTCAGCTTTGAAGAACATTGCGACCACTACCGTGCAATTATTGATTCTTCGAATGGTTTGCCGATGGTGGTGTACAACATTCCGGCGCTGAGCGGCGTGAAGCTGACGCTTGATCAGATCAACACCCTGGTGACGCTGCCGGGCGTTGGCGCGCTGAAGCAACGTCGGGCGATCTCTTCCAGATGGAACAGATCCGCCGCGCGCATCCGGATCTGGTGCTCTATAACGGCTATGACGAGATCTTCGCTTCAGGTTTGCTGGCAGGCGCTGATGGCGGTATCGGCAGCACGTACAACATTATGGGCTGGCGCTACCAGGCCATCGCCAAAGCTGTCCGCGAGGGTGACAACGCGACGGCCCAGCACCTGCAAAGTGAGTGCAATAAAGTTATCGATCTGCTGATAAAAACCGGCGTATTCCGTGGCCTGAAAATGGTTCTGCATTACATGGATGTGGTCTCCGTCCCGCTATGTCGCAAACCCTTTGCACCGGTGGCTGAACAATATTTGCCTGAGCTAAAAGCGCTGGCGAAACAATTGATGGTTGAGAAGGCGTAGTGCGTTGCCCGGCGGCGCATTGCCGCTGGGCTAAACAGACAAAAACAGAGCGTCGGGAGAGTTAAATGCGTATTCCTACCCAAAGCATCCCGTGGTACCGCCATCTCAGCCGCCCCCAGTGGCGTGCCTTCTCCGCCGCGTGGTTGGGATATCTGCTGGATGGTTTCGATTTTGTATTGATAGCGCTGGTGTTAACGGAAGTTAAAACGGAGTTCGGACTGACAACGGTCGAGGCGGCCAGCCTGATATCCGCCGCCTTTATCTCCCGATGGTTTGGCGGCTTGCTGCTTGGCGCTATGGGCGATCGCTACGGGCGAAAACTGGCGATGATCACCAGTATCGTGCTGTTTTCCTGTGGGACGCTGGCGTGCGGTTTTGCGCCGGGCTACATCACGATGTTTATTGCCCGCATGGTGATCGGCATGGGAATGGCAGGCGAATATGGCTCGAGCGCCACCTACGTGATCGAAAGTTGGCCCAAGCATCTGCGTAACAAAGCCAGCGGCTTTTTGATCTCCGGTTTCTCTGTGGGGGCCGTTATCGCGGCGCAGATCTACAGCCTCGTCGTACCCGTCTGGGGCTGGCGCGCGCTGTTCTTTATCGGCATTCTGCCGATCATTTTTGCTCTGTGGTTGCGTAAAAATATTCCGGAAGCGGAAGACTGGAAAGCGAAGCACGAAGGCAAAGCGCCCGTGCGCACGATGGTGGATATTCTCTATCGTGGCAAACATCGGGTGATAAATATTGTCATGACGCTCTTCGCGGGCACGGCGCTGTGGTTCTGTTTTGCTGGAGAGCTAAACAATGCCGGTCTGGTGATGATCCTCGGCCTGCTGTGCGCCTTTGTGTTTATCAGCTTTATGGTGCAAAGCAGCGGTAAGCGCTGGCCAACGGGCGTGACGCTGATGGTGGTCGTGCTGTTGCGTTCCTCTATTCATGGCCGATTCAGGCGCTGCTGCCGACCTATCTGAAAACGGATCTGGCTTACGATCCGGCGATGGTGGCGCGTGTGCTGTTCTTCAGCGGATTTGGTGCAGCGGTTTGGCTGCTGTGTTGGTGGTTTCCTGGGCGACTGGCTGGGGACGCGCAAAGCATACGTTTGCAGCCTGCTGGCCTCGCAGCTCCTTATCATTCCGGTCTTCGCCATTGGCGGTTCCAATATTTGGGTACTCGGTTTTCTGCTCTTCTTCCAGCAGATGCTCGGGCAGGGTATTTCCGGCATTCTGCCGAAGCTCATCGGCGGCTATTTCGATACCGATCAGCGTGCAGCGGGGTTGGGCTTTACCTACAACGTCGGCGCGTTGGGTGGGGGCGATTGCGCCGGTGATTGGTGCGCTGCTGGCGCAACGTCTGGAGCTGGGCACCGCGCTCGGTTCGCTCTCGTTCGGCTTAACGTTTGTTGTCATCCTGCTGATTGGCCTGGGATAATGCCGTCTCGCGTGCAGCGCTGGATCCGCCCTGAGGCACTGCGCACCCATGATGCGATTGACGGTAAACCGTTCAGCGGAGCTGTTCCTTTAGGCAGCATCAAAAGCGAACGTGAGGCGGTGAAATGACGACGCTGGCTATTGATATCGGCGGGACAAAACTCGCTGCCGCGCTGATCGACAACGCATTGGCACAATTCGTGAGCGACGCGAAATGCCCACGCCCGCCAGCAAAACGCCCGATGCGCTAGTCGCTGCGTTAACGGAGCTGGTGACCCCGCTGATGAAGCAGGCAACGCACGTCGCCATCGCCTCGACGGGCATTATTCGCGAAGGTATTTTGCTGGCGATTAACCCCCTTAATCTTGGCGGGCTGCTTCATTTCCCGCTGGTACAGACGCTGGAAACACTCACCGGTCTGCCTGCCATGGCGGTGAACGATGCGCAGGCTGCGGCATGGGCGGAATACCACGCGCTGGAGATTGACTTTAGAGAGATGTTTTTATT
The DNA here is from genome assembly GCA_900635465.1 of Lelliottia amnigena. Classification (NCBI taxonomy): domain Bacteria; kingdom Pseudomonadati; phylum Pseudomonadota; class Gammaproteobacteria; order Enterobacterales; family Enterobacteriaceae; genus Lelliottia; species Lelliottia amnigena. The sequence continues at coordinate 3,894,794 of LR134135.1, read as the reverse complement.
ACCGTCTCAACCGGCGTCGGCGGGGGCATGGTGCTGAACGGGTTATTGCAAACGGGATCGGGTGGTTTGGCCGGGCATCTGGGCCACACGCTTGCCGATCCGCAGGGGCCGGTATGTGGTTGCGGCGGACGGGGTGCGTGGAGGCTATCGCCTCTGGCCGGGGTATTGCGGCGATGGCGCAGGGCGATCTGGCTGGGTTGAATGCCAAAGCGATATTCAGCCATGCGGCGCAGGGCCATCAGCAAGGCCCGCGACGTTATTGCGCGTTCCGCACTGACGCTGGCGCGACTGATTGCCGACGTCAAAGCCGTCACCGACTGTCAGATGGTCGTTGTGGGTGGCAGTATCGGGCTGGCCGAAGGGTATTTACCCCAGGTCGTTGAGTCGTTAGCGCAGCTCCCGCCGGTCTATCACGTTGCCGTGCGCCCGGCACATTACCGGCATGATGCCGGTTTATTGGGTGCGACATTACTGGGTCGAGGAGGTTAATCATGATGATGGGTGAGGTGAGAGCGCTGTCTTTTATCGGGAATTCATCCGGTCTTGCAAGACGCGTTGATGCTGGGCGTTGCGGCCTGGCCGCAGGATAAACCGCCGGGTCGCTATGCATTACAGGGCGACGATATCTTCATGAACGTAATGGAATTTGCCACCCAGTTACCGGAACAGAAGAAAGCGGAATTACACGCATGTTACATCGACATCCAGCTTTTATTGGCAGGTGAAGAGCGGATTCAGTTCGGCGTGTCAGGTTCGGCGCGGCAGTGCGAGGAGCAACACGCAGAAGACGATTATCAGCTGTGTAGCCTGATTCATGGTATGCAGCAGATCGATATGAAGCCGGGGATGTACGCGATTTTTATGCCCGGTGAGCCGCATAAACCCGGCTGCGTGGTGACGGAATCTGAAGAGATAAAGAAAGTGGTGATTAAAGTGCGCGCCAGTTTACTGAGCGCATAAAAAAGCCGGATGGTTAACCCATCCGGCTTTCGTTTTTACACTTCCAGGTAGTTCATGATCCCTTCGGCCGCTTTACGGCCTTCGGCAATCGCTGTCACCACCAGGTCTGAACCGCGAACGATATCGCCACCGGCGAAGATTTTCGGGTTGCTGGTCTGGAAGGCGTTTTCGTTACCTTCCGGGGCAATCACGCGGCCCTGCGAGTCCAGCTCAACGCTGTGTTTCGCCAGCCACTCCATGCTGTGAGGACGGAAACCAAACGCCATCACCACCGCATCAGCCGGAACCACATGCTCTGAACCTGCCACGATTTCCGCGCGACGGCGACCTTGCGCGTCTGGCTGACCCATTTCGGTACGCGCCATTTTCACGCCGCTCACTTTACCGTTCGCATTCACTTCCACGCCCAGAGGCTGGACGTTGAACTGGAACTCCACGCCCTCTTCACGCGCGTTTTTTACCTCGCGTTTAGAACCTGGCATGTTCTCTTCGTCACGACGATAAGCACAAATCACGTGCGTGGCATCCTGGCGAATAGAGGTGCGCACGCAGTCCATCGCGGTATCACCGCCGCCAAGGACGACAACGCGTTTACCTTCCATGCTGACGTACGGCTCAGCGGTGGTTTCACCGAAGCCCATCATCTGCTTGGTGTTGGCAATCAGGAACGGCAGGGCGTCAAACACGCCCGGAGCGTCTTCGTTTTCCAGACCGCCGCGCATCGACTGATAGGTCCCGACGCCGAGGAATACGGCATCGTAATCCTTCAGCAGATCGTCGATCTGGATATCACGACCCACTTCGACGTTCAGTTTGAACTCAATACCCATGTCAGTGAAGATTTCACGACGACGCGTCATCACCTCTTTTTCCAGCTTAAAGGCTGGAATACCGAAGTGTCAGCAGGCCGCCGATTTCCGGGTGACGGTCAAACACGACAGCTTTGACGCCGTTGCGGGTCAGCACGTCAGCACAGGCCAGGCCAGCCGGACCCGCGCCGATAATGGCGACGCGTTTGTCGGTCTGACGCACGCCGGTCATGTCTGGACGCCAGCCCATCTCAAACGCTTTATCGTTGATATAGCGCTCGATGTTACCGATAGTCACCGCGCCAAACTCGTCGTTCAGCGTACAAGAACCTTCGCACAGACGGTCCTGCGGGCACACGCGGCCACACACTTCCGGCAGGGTGTTGGTCTGGTGAGACAGCTCAGCGGCTTCGAAGATACGCCCTTCATTAGCCAGTTTCAGCCAGTTCGGGATGTAGTTGTGTACCGGGCATTTCCATTCACAGTAAGGGTTGCCGCAGGACAGGCAGCGATCTGCCTGTGCCTTGGCCTGGCCTTCTGAAAACGGCTCATAAATTTCTACAAATTCAATTTTGCGGATCTTCAGCGGTTTCTTCGGCGGATCAACGCGCTGCAGATCGATAAACTGGTATACGTTCTGACTCATTGCTACCCCTTACTGCGCCTGCACACGCAGCTCTGCTGCGCTACGACTACGGTGACCCAACAGTGCTTTAACATCGCTGGACTTCGGTTTGACCAGCGCGAATTTCGCTGAGAATGCTGGCCAGTTTGCCAGGATCTCTTCGCCGCGCGAAGAACCGGTATGCTGCACGTGTTCGGTAATCAAACCGCGCAGATGTTCTTCATGGATGGCCAGTGTTTCAACGTCCAGCACTTCCACCAGCTCTGGGTTCACGCGTTTGCGGAACTCACCGTCCTCATCCAGGACGTAGGCGAAACCGCCCGTCATGCCCGCGCCGAAGTTCACGCCGGTTTTGCCCAATACGCAGACAATCCCGCCGGTCATGTATTCACAGCCGTTATCGCCGATGCCTTCAACCACCGTGATGGCGCCCGAGTTACGCACCGCGAAACGTTCACCTGCGCGACCTGCGGCAAACAGACGACCACCGGTGGCACCGTACAGACAGGTATTGCCGATAATGCTGGCTTCATGACTGCGGAACGCAGAACCGACCGGAGGACGCACCGCCAGCAATCCACCTGCCATGCCTTTCCCGACGTAGTCGTTGGCATCGCCAGTCAGATACAGCTCAACGCCGCCCGCATTCCAGACGCCAAAGCTCTGACCTGCAGTACCGCTGAAGTGCGCGATAATCGGATCGGCAGCTAAGCCCTGATCGCCATGGGTTTGCGCGATATAACCAGAAAGCGTCGCGCCAACAGAACGGTCAGTGTTGCGAATATCAAACCAGAACGTTTTGCTCTGTTTGTCATCAACAAACGGTTTCGCCTGCTGCAACAGTTGGGCGTTGAGCACGCCGTTATCAAACGGCGGGTTGGTCTCGGTCCAGTAAACGGCTTTGCCAGGATGCGGCTGTGCAGTTTCCAGTAGCTTAGACAGCTCCAGCTTCTGCTGTTTGGCGGTGAAACCTTCCAGCTCTTTCAGCAGGTCGGTACGGCCAATCAGATCTACCAGACGCGTCACGCCCAGTTGCGCCATCAGCTCGCGGGTTTCGCGGGCGATGAATTCAAAGTAGTTGGTCACTTTGAACGGCAAACCGTGGTAATGGTTTTTACGCAGTTTTTCGTCCTGAGTTGCCACGCCCGTTGCACAGTTGTTCAGGTGACAAATACGCAGGTATTTACAGCCGAGCGCAACCATTGGGCCCGTACCAAAGCCGAAGCTTTCAGCCCCCAGAATAGCGGCTTTAATGATGTCGAGACCGGTTTTCAGACCGCCGTCAACCTGCAGACGGATCTTGTGGCGCAGACCGTTGGCCACCAGTGCCTGTTGCGTTTCAACCAAGCCCAGCTCCCACGGACAACCCGCATATTTCACGGAGGAAAGCGGGCTTGCACCCGTACCGCCGTCGTAGCCCGCGATGGTAATCAGATCCGCATAGGCTTTTGCCACGCCAGTCGCAATGGTGCCCACGCCCGGTTCAGAAACCAGCTTCACGGAGATCAGCGCTTTCGGGTTGACCTGCTTCAGGTCGAAAATCAGCTGTGCCAAATCTTCGATAGAGTAGATATCGTGATGCGGCGGCGGGGAGATCAGCGTCACGCCCGGCACTGAGTAGCGCAGTTTGGCGATGTACGGCGTCACTTTATCGCCCGGCAGCTGACCGCCTTCGCCCGGTTTTGCACCCTGAGCGACTTTAATCTGAATCACATCGGCGTTAACCAGATATGCGGGAGTGACGCCGAAGCGACCTGAAGCCACCTGCTTGATGCGTGACACTTTATTGGTGCCGTAGCGCGCAGGATCTTCGCCGCCTTCGCCGGAGTTCGAGTTGCCGCCGATGCTGTTCATCGCTTCAGCCAGCGCTTCGTGCGCCTCAGGGCTCAGTGCACCGATGGACATGGCCGCGGTATCAAAGCGTTTGTACAGCTCGCTCGCCGGTTCCACGTCATCAATATTGACCGTTTTGCCGTCCGGCGTGACCGCCAGCAAATCGCGCAGGGTAGCTGCAGGACGTTCGTTCACCAGCTTCGAATACTGCTGATAATCGCTGTATTCACCGCTCTGAACCGCCTGTTGCAGCGTGCGAACCACGTCCGGGTTGTAGGCGTGATATTCGCCACCGTGAACGTATTTCAGGAATCCACCCTGATCCAGCGGTTTACGCGCCAGCCAGGCCCGTTTCGACAGGTTCAGCAAGTCCTGCTGGAAGTCAGAGAATCCAGCTCCGCCGATACGGCTGATCACACCCTGGAAACAGAGATCGGCGACGTCATCGTGCAAACCGACCGCTTCGAACAGCTTGGAGCAACGGTAAGAGGCGATGGTCGAGATGCCCATCTTGGACATGATTTTGTACAGGCCTTTGTTGATGCCGTTACGGTAGTTCAGCATCACGGTGCGGTAATTTTTTTCGATGACGCGCCCATCAACCAGTTTCGCCAGCGTTTCGTAGGCGAGATATGGATAGATGGCGGTAGCGCCAAAGCCCAGCAGCACGGCGAAGTGGTGCGGGTCGCGCGCGCTGGCGGTTTCAACGATGATGTTGGCGTCGCAGCGCAGGCTCTTATCCACCAGACGGGTCTGGATCGCGCCCACCGCCATCGGTGCAGGAACCGGCAGGCGGTTCTTAGCGATGTTACGGTCTGACAGCACCAGCAGAACGGTGCCATCACGCACCATTTGTTCTGCTTTATCACACAAGGCTTTCACCGTTTCTTCGAGGCTCGCTTCGGTCACGTCGAACGTAATATCGAGCGTGTCGGCGCGGTAATGCTCCTCTGTCATGGTGGTGAGCTGTTTGAAATCGGAGTACAGCAGGATCGGCGATTTAAAGCTCAGGCGGTGCGCCTGGCCTTCGGCTTCACAGAAGACGTTCATTTCGCGACCGATGCTGGTCGCCAACGACATCACATGCGCTTCACGCAGCGGATCGATTGGCGGGTTGGTTACCTGCGCAAACTGCTGACGGAAGTAGTCGTAAATGATGCGTGGCTGGCTGGAAAGCACGGCAAACGGGGTATCGTCACCCATTGAACCGACGGCTTCCTGGCCGTTCTCACCGAGCACGCGGATAATTGAATCCAGCTCTTCGGCGTTGTAGTTAAACTGTTTCTGGAAGCTGGCAAGCGTGTCGTCATCCAGTTCACGACTGCCCACTTCTTCATCCTGCAGATCTTCGAACGGCACCAGACGGCGGACGTTTTTCTCCATCCACTCTTTGTACGGGTGACGGCTTTTCAGATCGTCATCCGTTTCTGCCGAGTGCAGAATGCGTCCACTGCGGGTGTCGATAACCATCAACTCACCCGGACCGACGCGGCCTTTTTCGACCACTTCGTCAGGCTGGTAATCCCAGATGCCCACTTCTGATGCGCAGGTGATCAGCTTATCTTTGGTGATGACGTAGCGCGCCGGACGCAGACCGTTACGGTCCAGGTTACAGGCTGCATAACGTCCATCGGACATTACGATGCCCGCCGGGCCGTCCCACGGCTCCATGTGCATGGAGTTAAAGTCAAAGAACGCGCGCAGCTCAGGATCCATATTCGGGTTGCTCTGCCAGGCAGGCGGAACAAGCAGACGCATCGCACGCACGATATCCATCCCGCCTGCCAGCAGCAGTTCCAGCATGTTATCCATGGAGCTGGAATCCGAGCCGGTTTCATTCACGAACGGTGCGGCATCGTGAAGATCGGGGATCAATGGGGTCTGGAATTTATAAGTACGTGCACGCGCCCACTGGCGATTACCGGTGATGGTATTGATCTCACCGTTGTGTGCCAGGTAGCGGAAAGGCTGAGCCAGCGGCCAGCGCGGAACGGTGTTCGTGGAGAAGCGCTGGTGGAACAGGCAAATGGCCGATTCCAGACGCAGGTCCGCGAGGTCCAGATAAAAGCGCGGCAGGTCCGTCGGCATACACAGACCTTTGTAGATGTTCACCAGATTTGAGAGGCTACACACGTAGAACTCTTTATCATCCAGCAAACGTTTTTCAATGCGACGGCGGGCAATGAACAGTCGGCGTTCCATATCACGCGGACGCCAGCCCGCAGGCGCATTCACAAAAATTTGTTCAATACGAGGCAGCGAGGAGAGGGCGATTTCACCGAGTACTCCTTCGTTGGTTGGCACATTGCGCCAGCCGACAATCGACAGGGGTTTCGCGTTGAAGTTCTTCTTCGACGATGCGGCGTGATGCGGCAGCTTTTTCAGGATCCTGATTCAGGAACAGCATGCCGACAGCGTAGTTTTTGGCTAAACGCCAGCCGCGCTCTTGCGCAACAATGCGGAAGAAACGATCCGGTTTTTGCAGCAGCAGACCGCAACCGTCGCCGGTTTTACCATCAGCGAGGATCGCGCCACGGTGCTGCATGCGGGCCAGTGCGTGTATAGCGGTACGCACCACCTTGTGGCTAGGTTCGCCTTCTATGTGGGCGATCAGGCCGAAACCACAGTTATCCTTCTCAAGGGATTTATCGTACAACATATCAGTGAACCTCCCCAGGCTCTTCGGGCTTCCCATCTGGACGTGGCGCACAGGCACAGAAAGAGCGCGGCGACGGGGTTTGCGTGTCATACGCGTACCTCGCATTCGCCCTCTTAATATCCTTTTCGCACAGGTCAAACAAGTTTGAGGACTTGCTTCAGAGGGAATCTCAATTACTGCATAAATATGATGAGCAGGCTGCTCATCCAGAAAGCTTCCAGCGGATTTCCAACTTATCGGGAATTGATACACAGGTCAAATGGCAATCTTATTTATACAAAAGTGTGCTAAAGAGGGGTTATATTTTTGATTTAAAAGGTTATTTTGAGTATTTTTGACGAACTTAACGCAGAGGAAGCAATAAGAGAGTGTGATCTGACTCACTGTCTGAAAGCGGTATTATCAATGCAGCATGCTGAATACCAGAATAATTGCAGGATATTACACTGGCACTGTTGAACAACCCGCATAATCGCACTGTTTTTCAGCTCTGACGGTATAAGTGAAAAAAAGGGCCTGAGCATAAGCAAAAGTAATTGCCAGAATGATGAATGAAATTGCAGTAATAGTGGGTTTTTATTCAAATGAATAATAGCGGTCCAGAGCGATTGATCCAGGTCATCGCCGACTGAAGCTAAAAATGGCAGGCTTACCCCCTTTGTTCGGGGCGGTCTATCAGATTATGCAGTTACAGAAATTAGTCAATATGTTTGGTGGGGATCTTTTGCGTCGTTACGGTGAAAAGGTTCATAAGCTCACGCTACACGGGGGCTTTAGCTGCCCCAATCGCGATGGCACCATTGGGCGTGGCGGCTGTACTTTCTGTAATGTGGCCTCGTTTGCTGACGAAACGCAGCAGCACCATTCTATTGCAGTGCAGCTCGCCCATCAGGCCCGTCTCGTCAACCGTGCAAAGCAATATCTGGCTTATTTCCAGGCTTACACCAGCACCTGGGCAGAAGTACAAGTGTTGCGCTCGATGTATCAGCAGGCCATCAGTCAGGCAAATATTGTCGGGTTATGCGTCGGAACGCGTCCGGACTGCGTGCCAGAAGCCGTGCTTGATCTGCTCAGCGAATATAAAGATTTGGGTTACGAAATTTGGCTGGAGCTGGGACTACAAACCGCACATGACAAAACCTTGCACCGCATTAACCGTGGACACGATTTTGCTGGCTACCAACGCACTACGCGACTTGCCCGCGAGCGTGGGCTAAAAGTGTGTTCGCACCTGATTGTGGGTCTACCGGGAGAGGGGCAGCAACATGGCCTGGAGACGCTGGAAAAGGTGGTTGAGACTGGCGTCGATGGCATCAAGCTCCATCCGTTGCATATCGTCAAAGGCAGCATTATGGCGAAGTCCTGGGAAGCGGGGCGATTAAACGGTATTGAGCTGGATGAGTACACCGTTACGGCGGGTGAGATGATTCGTCACACGCCGCCAGACGTGATTTATCACCGTATTTCCGCCAGCGCCCGTCGCCCGGAACTGCTCGCGCCGCTTTGGTGTGAGAACCGCTGGACAGGGATGGTTGAGCTCGACCGCTACCTGAACGCGCACGGTGTACAGGGTTCTGCGATTGGTAGACCCTGGGTTTCTCCGCTAACGTCGTCGGCCGCCGAGTAGGCTACCCAGCATCCCGCGGACAATCTGATTTGTCACCTGACGCGCTGCGCTTTTCGCCATGGTCTGAACGACGCCATCGCGCTTACCGCCGCGTGGCCCGGTACTGCCGAAGAGAATATCTTTCAGCCCGCCGAGTATTCCGTCATCCACCGCAACCGACTCGCCTTTTGCTACGGGCGTATTTTGCTGCTCAGTATTGGCCTGAACGCCTTTTTGCAGCATTTCGAAGGCGGATTCTCTGTCGACCTCGTCCTCGTATTTTCCGTACACCGGCGAATGATTTATCAGTCCGTTTCGCTCATCCTCCGTCACGGGTCCCATGCGGGAGAAAGGCGCGATAACCATTGCACGCTCGACGATGGACGGGCTGCCTTTCGCGTCCAGGAAAGAAATCAGCGCCTCACCCGTCCCGAGCGCCTGAATGGCTTGCTCGGTATCAAATGCCGGGTTGGTGCGCATCGTTTGTGCGGCGGCTTTTACGGCTTTCTGATCCTTCGGTGTGAAGGCGCGGAGTGCGTGCTGCACGCGGTTGCCCAACTGCCCCAGAACGTTGTCAGGAATATCAGAAGGGTTTTGCGAGACGAAATACACCCCCACGCCTTTAGAGCGAATCAGGCGGATCACCTGTTCGATTTTATCCAGCAGGACCTGTGGAGCATCGCTAAATAGCAGATGCGCTTCGTCAAAGAAAAACACCAGCTTGGGTTTGTCGAGATCGCCCGCTTCCGGCAGCTGTTCATAAAGTTCTGAGAGCATCCACAGCAGGCTAGCGGCATACAGTTTAGGCATCTGGTAGAGCTTTTCGGCGCTCAGGATGTTGATGATGCCCTTGCCGTTGCTGTCGGTGCGCATCCAGTCTTTGATATCCAGCATCGGTTCGCCAAAGAAATGTTCGGCGCCCTGTTGCTCAAGAGTCAGAAGCCCACGCTGAATTGCGCCCACCGAGGCGCTGCTAATATTGCCGTACTGATTCTGGAAGGATTTTGCGTTATCCCCGATATACTGCGTTATCGCGCGGAGATCTTTGAAATCGAGCAGCAGCAAGCCCTGATCGTCCGCGATGCGAAAGATGATATTCAGCACGCCGGATTGCACATCGTTCAGATTGAGGAGCCGCGCCAGCAGTAAAGGGCCGACGTCGGATACGGTCGCGCGCACCGGATGGCCTTTCTCACCGAAAATATCCCACACCACCACCGGACTACCTTGCGGTTGCCAGTCGGTCACCCCGATATTTTTCAGGCGATCGAGCAGTTTTTCAGACGCAGTGCCTTCCTGCGCGATGCCGGTCAAGTCGCCTTTCACGTCGGCCATAAACACTGGGACGCCAATTTCAGAAAAAGACTCCGCTAGCTTTTGCAGCGTGACGGTTTTTCCCGTCCCCGTCGCACCGGTAATTAACCCGTGGCGGTTCGCCATACCGGGCAGCAGGAAAAGCTCTTTCTCCAGCGTTCGGGCAATCAGCAATGGTGTACTCATGGTGCGCGTCCTCTCTTTGTCCTGCGTGGAGTATAGGCAACCTGACGGCAAAATGACTCAGTAAATTCCTGACTTTGCGGCGCATTATCCAGTGCAGGCTATGCTTTTGCATACGGTTCACAAAATTTTGGGAAGCTATGTCCAGATTCTTTTTTAACGATCGCAAACAGCTGGTCAACGACGCCATTGAAGGCATACTGATTTCCGCACCGCACGGGAATCTCGTCAAACTCGATATCGATCCGGCCATCCGAGTGGTTGCGCGTGGCGACTGGGATAAAAGCCGTGTAGCGGTGATTTCTGGTGGTGGCTCGGGCCACGAACCCGCTCATGCCGGATTTGTCGGCAAAGGGATGTTGACCGCTGCCGTGTGTGGCGATCTGTTTGCCTCACCGAGCGTGGATGCGGTGTTAAACGCAATTGTAGCGGTAACGGGCGATCACGGTTGCCTGTTAATCGTCAAAAACTATACCGGCGATCGGCTTAACTTTGGCCTCGCGGCAGAAAAGGCCAAACGCTATGGGCTGAAGGTTGAGATGGTGATTGTTGCCGATGACATCGCACTGCCGGACAACAAACAGCCGCGTGGCATTGCGGGTACGGCGCTGGTGCACAAAATTGCCGGACATGCCGCCGAACAGGGGAAATCACTGGCTGAGGTACGGGATAGTGCGCAGCAGGCCTGTGAGAATATCTGGAGCCTGGGCGTGGCGATGCAAACCTGTAATCTGCCGGGCAGCGACGATGAAGAGGGGCGTATCAAGAAAGGGCATGTCGAACTTGGGTTGGGTATTCACGGCGAGCCGGGTGCGTCGGTCGTTGATACGCACAACAGCAAAGAGATTATCGACACCCTGGTGAAGCCGCTAAAAGAGAAGGCCGGCGAGGGCAAATTTGCGGTGCTGATTAATAATCTTGGCGGTGTATCGGCGCTGGAGATGGCGCTGCTCACAAAAGAACTGGCGGATTCTGCGCTGAAGGACAATATTGCGTATCTGATAGGTCCTGCGCCGCTGGTGAGTTCGCTGGATATGAAAGGCTTTTCGCTGTCACTGTTGCAGCTTAATGACGCCTTTGAGAACGCTATAAACGCCCCAGTCGAAACTATCGGCTGGCAAAAGCCGGTAGCGTTCGCGCCATTACGCACGCTTTCACATACTGCGATTCAGGATCGTGTTGAATTTACGCCTTCCGGGAATGCCGAGGTCGCTGCGATAGTGGCGGCAGCGACGCAAACGTTGCTTGTGCTGGAGAACCGTTTGAATGCGCTGGACGCCAAAGTGGGTGACGGCGATACCGGATCAACGTTTGCGCTAGGGGCGCGGGAAATTGCGCAGCTTCTGGAGCAAAAACAGCTTCCGCTGAACGATGTGTCTCAGCTGCTGTTGCTGATTGGCGAACGGCTGGCGACGGTCATGGGCGGATCGAGTGGCGTTCTGATGTCGATCTTCTTTACAGCGGCCGGGCAGAAAATGCATGACGGAGAATCACTGCCGGAGGCATTGCTGAGCGGGCTTGCGCAAATGAAGCAATACGGCGGAGCGGATCTTGGCGATCGTACCTTGATCGACGCGCTACAACCTGCGTTAGAAGCGCTGCAAAACGGCGATATTCAGGCCGCTGCCCAGGCCGCGAAAAAGGGGGCTGAGGACACCGCTGGCATGCAAAAAGCCGGAGCCGGGCGTTCGTCGTATGTGAATAAAGAGAACCTGGAGGGCGTAACGGATCCCGGGGCCGTCGCGGTTGCAGAGGTGTTTGCGGCAGTGGCCAAAGCTAAACGTTAGCACGTGTGCGTGCACCCTCTCCCGTGGGAGAGGGTTGGGTGCGGGCATTAGCTCGCACCCTATATCTGAGTGACGTAAATCAGAAATCTGCTTTCAACACGACACGATAACGGGCTTTGCCGTCACGAACGTGCTGAATAGCTTCATTGATTTTAGACATCGGATACAGTTCGGTCGTTGGCGCAACCTTCGTACGGCCCGCAAATTTCATCAGCTTGCGCAATTCGTAAGGCGTACCGGTCGCAGAACCCGACACGCTACGGTCGCCGCCAATCAGCGTGAACGCAGGCACCGGCAGTGGTTTCAGGACCGCACCGACGGTATGGAAGTTACCGCCATAGGCCAGCGCTTCAAAGTACGGCTGCCAGTCGAGATCGACGTTAACGGTGTTGATGATCAGATCAAACTGACCGGCCAACGCTTTTAACAATTCCGGATCGCGGCTGTTAACCACTTTATCGGCACCCATCGCCAGGACTTCTTGCTCTTTTGCTGGGTTAGAGCTGAACGCGGTGACTTCGCAGCCCATGGCGTGCAGCAGCTTGATGGCGATGTGGCCCAGACCGCCAATACCGATAACACCTACACGGCTGGTGGCCGTCACGTGATGCATCAGGAGCGGTTTGAAGACGGTGATACCGCCGCACAGCAGTGGGCCTGCGGATTCGATATCAATGCTGTCCGGCAGTGGAATAACCCATTGCCAGTCGGCGCGGAGCTTGTCGGCGAAACCGCCTTTGTTGAGGATTGTCGGGACAGCGCCTTCCAGGCAGTTGATCTGGTTGCCGCTAATACAGGCATCACAATGTCCGCAGCTACGTGCAGTCCAGCCGATACCGACACGCTGACCGATTTTAAGCCCTTTGTCCTGGGCAGCCGTCCCGAGTGCGACCACGCGACCAATAACTTCGTGTCCAGCAACCAGCGGATAGCTTGAGAAACCCCATTCGTTGTCGATCATCGACAGGTCTGAGTGGCAGATCCCGCAATAATCAACCTGTACTTCGACGTCTTCTGCTTTCAGCTCGCCCGCATCATATTCGTACAGTTCAAGTTCTGCACCTGCCTGCGGTGCGGCGTAGCTTTTTATCTTCGACATCGTCTTTCCCCCGTTTTGGTGTGAACTGAGAGTGTAGAGCATTCAGTTTACAGCCGCTTAACAGAAGAGGGCGGGAAAGGAATTTACAGATTTTTCAGCATTCTGACTTCGCAGTCGACGTGCCCGGTACAACCGAGGGGTTCTGAGATGTGCTCAAAGCCGAGGTGTTCATACAACCCAATAGCGTCTTTGAGGAACGCGGTGGTTTCGAGATAACAGCGCTTAAATCCCTGCCCGCGAGCGTGATCGAGTGCTACCAGCGCCAGCTTTTTCGCCAGCCCTTGGCCGCGCACGGACGGCAGGAAGTACATTTTTTGCAGTTCGCAGATGTCGGGTTCGCTGCAGCTCAGCGGTGCAACACCGCCTCCGCCGACGACATTACCATTTTGCTCAATGACCCAGTAGGCGTGGCCTGGCTGACTGTAGAGCTGATACAACTCATCCAGATTCGGGTCAGCAACGGTGTAGCCCTTATCGGCCGTCAGACCATATTCAGCCGAAACCGCACGAATGACGGTGGCGATGCCGGAATTATCCAGCTCTGTTATCCGACGCATCGTGGTCGCGGCGGTCGGGGTAATTACGCTCATAGCATGGCTCATGACAAAAATTGACACACAGTTGCAGTTAATAGCATCGCAGAAAAGGGAGTGCAAGCGAGGATATTTCAGGGAGGAGTCCCCTTACCTGCGAACAGGTAAGGGGCTAAGCTCTTACAGCGCAGCGATAACCGCTTGCTGTTCGATCAGTTTCGCTTTTGCATCAGCGAATGCAACCAGGCGTTCACGCTCTTTCGCGATAACCGCTTCAGGTGCACGCGCCACGAAACCTTCGTTGGACAGCTTGCTTTCGATCTTGCCAATTTCGATCTCGACTTTGGCCACTTCTTTCGCCAGACGCGCCAGCTCAGTGTCTTTGTCGATAAGACCAGCCATTGGGATCAGCAGCTCAGCACCATCGATGATTTTGGTCACGGAAACCGGACCTTTATCATTGGCTGGCAGCACGGTGATGCTTTCCAGACGCGCCATGTTTTGCAGGAAGTTACGGTTCTCGCTAACACGACGAATCGCAGCATCACTGCAACCGCGCAGCAGCAGTTCCAGCGGTTTGCCCGGAGAGATGTTCATTTCCGCACGAATATTACGTACGGCAACGATCGCCTGTTTTAGCCATTCGGTATCGGAAGCCGCGGCTTCATCCACTTGGGTGGCATCAAACTCCGGGAACGGCTGGAGCATAATGGTATCGGCAGTAATGCCTTTGATAACCTTCACGCGCTGCCAGATGGTTTCGGTAATGAATGGAATGATCGGATGCGCCAGGCGCAGTAAACCTTCCAGAACGGTGATCAGCGTGTTGCGCGTGCCGCGCAGTTCAGCTTCATTGCCGCCGTTCATCACCGGCTTGGTCAGCTCCAGATACCAGTCACAGAACTGGTTCCAGGTGAATTCGTACAGGATACCTGCCGCGATATCAAAGCGGTAAGTGTCCAGCGCTTCACGGTATGCTTTGATGGTCTGGTTGAATTCCGCGAGGATCCAGCGATCCGCCAGCGACAGCGTCATCTCGCCACCGTTGAAACCACAATCCTGATCTTCCGTGTTCATCAGCACAAAGCGGCTGGCGTTCCACAGTTTGTTACAGAAGTTGCGGTAACCTTCCAGACGTTTCATGTCCCAGTTGATGTCGCGACCGGTAGAGGCCAGCGCCGCCAGGGTGAAACGCAGGGCGTCGGTGCCGTGCGGCTCGATGCCGTCCGGGAATTGCTTCTCGGTGCGCTTGGCGATTTTTTCCGCCAGCTGCGGCTGCATCATGTTGCCGGTACGTTTTTCCAGCAGGTCTGCCAGCGAAATACCGTCAACCATATCCAGCGGGTCGATAACGTTGCCCTTGGATTTGGACATTTTCTGGCCTTCATCGTCACGAATCAAACCGGTCATGTAGACGGTTTTAAACGGAACCTGAGGTTTGCCGTTTTCATCTTTGATGAAGTGCATGGTCATCATGATCATGCGGGCGATCCAGAAGAAGATAATGTCGAAGCCGGATACCATCACGCTGGTTGGGTGGAACTGACGCAGCGCGTCGGTGTTCTCTGGCCAGCCGAGCGTAGAGAAAGTCCACAGTGCGGAAGAGAACCAGGTATCGAGAACGTCGTCGTCCTGACGCAGCGCAACATCGGCACCGAGGTTATTTTCCTGGCGCACTTCGTCTTCGGTGCGGCCGACAAACACGTTGCCCTCGTTGTCGTACCACGCTGGGATACGGTGACCCCACCACAGCTGACGAGAAATACACCAGTCCTGAATATCACGCATCCAGGAGAAGTACATGTTTTCGTACTGTTTCGGCACGAACTGAATGTCGCCGTTTTCAACCGCTTCAACCGCAGGTTTTGCCAGCACATCGGCACGTACGTACCACTGGTCGGTCAGCATTGGTTCGATAACCACGCCGCCACGGTCGCCGTAAGGAACGGTCAGATCGTGTGGTTTGATCTCTTCAAGCAAGCCAAGCGCGTCAATGGCGGCAACCACCGCTTTACGCGCGGCAAAGCGTTCCAGCTTCTGGAATTCCGCAGGAATATCGCTTGGGTAAACGTCAGATTCTTCGCCTTTGGTGTCGTACACTTCTGCGCTTTCGCGGATGTCACCGTCAAAGGTCAGAATATTGATCATCGGCAGAGCGTGACGACGACCCACTTCATAGTCGTTGAAGTCGTGCGCCGGGGTGATTTTCACACAGCCGGTGCCTTTTTCCATGTCGGCGTGTTCGTCGCCCAGAATCGGGATGCGACGATTCACCAGCGGCAATTCTACAAACTTGCCGATCAGGTCTTTATAGCGTGGATCTTCCGGGTTAACGGCCACACCAGTATCGCCCAGCAGGGTTTCCGGACGGGTCGTGGCTACGACCAGATAATCTTTACCGTCTGCGGTTTTCGCGCCATCTGCCAGCGGATAGCGGATGTGCCACATCGAGCCTTTAGACTCGCGGTTTTCCACTTCCAGATCGGAGATTGCTGTGCGCAGTTTTGGATCCCAGTTTACCAGGCGTTTGCCACGGTAAATCAGATCTTCTTTGTACAGGCGGACGAACACTTCTTTCACGGCATTGGAAAGGCCTTCGTCCATGGTGAAGCGCTCGCGCTCCCAGTCCACGGAGTTGCCGAGACGGCGCATCTGACGGGTAATGGTGCCGCCAGATTCTGCTTTCCACTGCCAAATTTTGTCGATAAAGGCGTCGCGACCGTAGTCGTGGCGGGTTTTACCTTCTTCAGCGGCAATTTTACGCTCAACCACCATCTGGGTAGCAATACCCGCGTGGTCAGTACCTGCCTGCCACAGGGTGTTTTTACCCTGCATGCGCTGGTAGCGGATCATGGTGTCCATGATGGTTTGCTGGAAAGCATGACCCATATGCAAACTGCCGGTGACGTTCGGCGGCGGGATCATGATGCAGAAGGACTCTTTGCTTTCATCGCCGTTAGGCTTGAAATAGCCCTGCTCTTCCCAGTGCTCGTAAAGCGGCTGTTCGATATCTCGTGGGTTGTATGTCTTTTCCATTATTTCCAGGTTGCCGTATTCAGGTTAAAACCAGCCAGGCGGTACGCTTTGTAGCGTTCGCGCGCCAGTTGTTTCAGAGAATCTTCGTGAGGGACAAAGTCTACCACTTCTGTGAAAGCGGTGGCAAAATCTGCAAAGCCCGCACGCAAGCTAATCAAGATATCGCGTGCGCTGCTGTTGCGTTTTTGCGGCCAGGCAATTTCCACCGGCGCGCCGCCGCGTGGTCCTTCACCCGATAAATTGTGCGGGACAAAACTCTCGGGCGGTCTTGCCCACAGCGCTTCGTCGAGGCGAATAGCCTGCTGTTCATCTTCGCAGGCAATCAGTACACGTTTTCCATTTCGCCAACGTTCTGCGGCAATTTCACACACCAGCTGTTCGACGGCGCTGAGACCATCCTGATGGGTATCATTGTCCAGAAGGTAGAACGTTGCATTCTTCATATATGGGGCTTCTTGTGGTGAATTTAAACGTAGTGCCCGACGGCAACGCGCCAGTCGGGCATACGATTAGTTTACTCTTCGCCGTTAAACCCGGCGCGGTTGAGCAGGAACTGTGACAGCAGGGCGACAGGACGACCGGTCGCGCCTTTGGCTTTACCGGAACGCCATGCGGTGCCCGCGATATCGAGGTGCGCCCAGTTGTACTTACGCGTGAAGCGCGCCAGGAAGCAGCCTGCGGTGATAGCGCCACCCGGACGACCGCCGATGTTCGCCATATCCGCAAAGTTGGATTCCAGCTGTTCCTGATACTCATCGCCCAGCGGCAGACGCCACGCGCGATCGCCAGCCTGTTCGGAGGCACCGATCAGCTCATGCGCCAGCGGGTTGTGGTTCGACATCAGGCCGGTGATGTGATGGCCCAGGGCAATCACACAGGCACCGGTCAGCGTAGCGACATCGATAACCGCTTCAGGCTCGAAGCGCTCAACGTAGGTCAGCACATCGCACAGCACCAGACGGCCTTCGGCGTCGGTATTTAGAACTTCGACAGTCTGGCCGGACATGGTGGTCAGCACATCGCCAGGACGATACGCTCGCCCGCCAGGCATGTTTTCGCAGCCCGCCAGCACGCCGATAACGTTAATCGGTAGCTGCAGTTCGGCCACCATACGCATCACACCGTACACCGCCGCAGCGCCGCACATGTCGTACTTCATCTCATCCATGCCTTCAGCAGGCTTGATAGAGATACCGCCGGAGTCAAAGGTAAGCCCTTTACCGACGAGCACAATCGGGCGTGCATCTTCCGACGGGTTGCCTTTGTACTCAATCACCGACATCAGCGATTCGTTTTGGGAACCGTTGCCGACCGCAAGGTACGAGTGCATCCCCAGCTCTTTCATCTGCTGTTCGCCGATGACGCGAGTGACGATATTTTTGCTGTACGAATCCGCCAGCTGGCGCGCCTGAGACGCCAGATAGCCCGCGTTACAGATATTCGGCGGCATATTGCCGAGATCTTTTGCCGCTTTGATACCGGCAGCAATCGCCAGACCGTGCTGAATAGCGCGTTCGCCGCTGGTGAGTTCGCGACGAGTGGGCACATTAAAGACCATCTTACGCAGCGGACGACGCGGTTCGCTTTTGGTGGTTTTCAGCTGATCAAAGCTGTAGAGACTTTCTTTCGCTGTCTCAACCGCCTGGCGCACTTTCCAGTAGGTATTACGGCCTTTAACGTGCAGTTCGGTCAGGAAGCAAACGGCCTCCATCGAGCCAGTATCATTCAGCGTGTTGATGGTTTTCTGAATAACTTGTTTATACTGACGTTCATCCAACTCACGCTCTTTACCACAGCCGATCAGCAGAATGCGTTCGGACAGCACATTGGGAACATGATGCAGCAACAGCGTCTGCCCAGGTTTGCCTTCCAGTTCGCCACGGCGAAGCAGGGCGCTGATATAGCCGTCACTGATTTTATCGAGTTGTTCGGCGATCGGGGAGAGACGGCGTGGTTCAAAGACGCCCACAACGATACAGGCACTCCGCTGTTTCTCCGGGCTACCGCTTTTTACACTGAACTCCATGCACTACGCTCCTGAATCTTAAAGACAACGACGGCGGCTACGGATAGAATTGAAACCTTTCGTAACTCACATCCGCTGTTGTGGTGACTTCGTGTTAATCTTACGTTACTACGGTTTCGGCAGTTCAAAAAATTTCCTGAAGCGCGAATCCGCCGGGTTTTTTAATTTTAGCGATGATTTCGACGACTCAAGAGAATAAATGACCTTTAAGCCATGAAACAAGCAATATTCCAGCAAAGAGACGGGTTTTTACGGGCGTATTTAAAGTGATAATCATAAGATATCTGGTACGGGAGACGCTCAAGAGCCAACTGGCCATCCTTTTCATCCTGCTTCTGATCTTTTTCTGTCAGAAGCTGGTCAGGATCCTCGGTGCGGCTGTTGACGGTGAAATCCCAACAAATCTGGTGCTTTCTCTGCTCGGATTAGGCGTGCCTGAAATGGCGCAGCTTATTCTGCCGCTAAGTCTTTTCCTCGGCCTGCTCATGACGCTGGGCAAACTCTATACCGAAAGCGAAATCACGGTCATGCATGCCTGCGGCTTAAGCAAAGCCGTGTTGGTCAAAGCGGCGATGGTGTTGGCGCTGTTCACGGGTATCGTGGCTGCAGTGAACGTCATGTGGGCTGGTCCCTGGTCTTCAAAACATCAGGACGAAGTGCTCGCAGAGGCCAAAGCGAACCCAGGCATGGCTGCATTGGCGCAAGGCCAGTTCCAGCAAGCTTCTGACGGCAGTTCTGTGCTCTTTATCGAGAGCGTGGACGGTAGCCGTTTCGATGATGTGTTCCTCGCGCAAATCCGGACTAAAGGCAACGCCCGTCCGTCGGTGGTGGTGGCTGATTCCGGTCAACTCACTCAACGTAAAGACGGCTCTCAGGTTGTGACGTTGAATAAGGGTACGCGTTTTGAAGGCACAGCGTTGTTGCGCGATTTCCGTATTACGGACTTCCAAAACTATCAGGCGGTTGTCGGGCATCAAAACGTTGCGCTTGACCCGACGGATACCGAGCAGATGGACATGCGCACGCTAATCAATACCGATACCAATCGCGCCCGCGCAGAATTGCACTGGCGTCTGACGCTGGTATTCACCGTATTTATGATGGCGCTGATGGTCGTGCCGCTGAGCGTGGTCAATCCGCGTCAGGGCCGCGTACTGTCAATGTTACCCGCCATGCTCCTCTATCTGGTGTTCTTCCTGCTGCAAACGTCCATCAAGTCTAACGGTGGAAAGGGTAAGATCGATCCCATGATTTGGACATGGGCAGTCAACGGTCTTTACCTGCTACTGGCGGTAGTATTGAACCTGTGGGATACCGTGCCGATGCGTCGCATGCGTTCCCGTTTAATGCGTAAAGGAGCGGTGTAATGCAGGCGTTTGGCGTTCTTGACCGCTATATCGGTAAAACTATTTTCACCACCATCATGATGACGTTATTCATGCTGGTGTCGCTCTCCGGCATCATCAAGTTTGTTGACCAGTTGAAAAAGGCCGGGCAAGGCAGTTACGACGCACTGGGTGCGGGGATGTATACCCTTCTGAGCATCCCGAAAGATGTGCAGATTTTCTTCCCCATGGCCGCGCTGCTTGGCGCATTGTTAGGTCTGGGGATGCTGGCGCAGCGCAGTGAGTTGGTGGTGATGCAGGCGTCGGGTTTCACCCGTATGCAAGTGGCGCTGTCGGTTATGAAAACGGCGATTCCGCTGGTGTTACTGACCATGGCGATTGGCGAGTGGGTGGCACCGCAGGGCGAGCAGACGGCGCGTAATTACCGCGCGCAAGCCATGTACGGCGGCTCGCTGATGTCCACGCAGCAGGGCTTGTGGGCAAAAGACGGCAATAATTTTGTCTATATCGAACGCGTGAAGGGCGAAGATGAACTGGGCGGCGTGAGTATTTACGCCTTCAATGATAATCGTCGTTTGCAGTCCGTCCGGTATGCGGCGACGGCAAAATTTGATTCTGCAAAAAGGGTGTGGCGTTTGTCGCAGGTGGATGAATCTAACCTGCAAGATCCTAAGCAAATCACCGGTTCTCAGACGGTATCAGGCACCTGGAAGACCAACCTGACCCCAGACAAACTGGGTGTAGTGGCGTTGGATCCCGATGCGTTATCGATCAGCGGCTTACATAACTACGTGAAGTATCTGAAGTCGAGCGGCCAGGATGCAGGGCGTTATCAGCTCAACATGTGGAGCAAAATTTTCCAGCCGATGTCGGTTGCGGTGATGATGCTAATGGCCCTGTCGTTTATCTTCGGGCCGCTGCGTAGCGTGGCAATGGGCGTGCGCGTGGTGACGGGGATCAGCTTCGGTTTCGTCTTTTACGTGCTGGATCAGATCTTTGGTCCGTTGACGTTGGTATACGGCATTCCTCCGCTGATTGGTGCGCTGTTGCCAAGCGCTTCGTTCCTCCTGATAAGCCTTTGGTTGCTCCTCAGACGCTCCTGATGACCTGACTCACTCCCGCATCGCCGGGAGTGAGTCTCACCACCCGCTTCACTCCGAACTTTTTCACACAACCTTCAACGTCTTGCCTCAAATTTGAGTATGATTGAGCGATGATGTTGTGAAGGGATCCCCTATGAAGCAAATTCGTATGCTGGCGCAGTATTACGTCGATCTGATGATGAAGCTCGGCTTGGTGCGTTTCTCCCTACTGTTGGCGCTGGCACTGGTGGTGCTGGCGATTGTGGTACAGATGGCCGTGACCATGGTGCTGCACGGTCAGGTTGAGAGCATTGACGTTATCCGCTCAATCTTCTTTGGTTTGTTGATCACGCCGTGGGCTGTCTATTTTCTCTCGGTGGTGGTGGAGCAGCTGGAGGAGTCACGCCAGCGTCTTTCCCGGCTGGTGCAAAAGCTGGAGGAGATGCGCGATCGCGATCTCAAACTCAACGTGCAGTTGAAGGACAACATTGCGCAGTTGAACCAGGAGATTTCAGATCGTGAGAAGGCGGAAGCGGAACGTCAGGCCACGCTTGAGCAACTGAAAATCGAGATGAAAGAGCGCGAAGTGACGCAAATTCAGCTCGAACAGCAATCCTCATTCCTGCGTTCTTTCCTTGATGCCTCACCCGATCTCGTTTTCTATCGCAATGAAGATAAAGAATTTTCCGGCTGCAACCGGGCCATGGAGTTGTTGACGGGAAAAAGCGAAAAGCAGCTGATACACCTTAAACCGCAGGACGTTTACTCAGAAGAAGCCGCGGTCAAAGTGATTGAAACCGATGAGAAAGTTTTCCGTCACAATGTCTCGTTGACCTACGAACAGTGGCTGGATTATCCGGATGGGCGCAAAGCCTGTTTTGAAATCCGCAAAGTGCCGTATTACGATCGCGTCGGTAAACGTCACGGACTGATGGGCTTTGGCCGCGATATTACCGAGCGTAAGCGCTATCAGGATGCGCTTGAGCGTGCCAGCCGCGACAAAACCACCTTTATCTCCACCATCAGCCATGAGTTGCGTACGCCGCTGAATGGCATCGTGGGTCTCAGCCGTATTTTGCTGGATACCGAACTAACCAGCGAACAGGAGAAATACCTCAAAACCATTCATGTTTCAGCGGTGACGCTGGGTAATATTTTCAATGATATTATCGACATGGATAAGATGGAGCGCCGCAAAGTCCAACTGGATAACCAGCCGGTAGACTTCACCGGTTTCCTGGCCGATCTTGAAAATCTTTCTGGCTTACAGGCCCAGCAAAAAGGGCTGCGTTTTGTGCTTGAGCCAACATTGCCGTTGCCGCATAAAGTGGTGACTGACGGGACGCGGCTGCGTCAGATCCTGTGGAATCTTATCAGCAACGCCGTGAAATTTACCCAGCAGGGTGAAGTGGTGGTTCGCATCCGTTTTGACCAGGGCGATATGCTGCACTTTGAAGTGCAAGATTCCGGTATCGGTATTCCGCAGGATGAGCACGACAAGATTTTCGCCATGTATTATCAGGTGAAAGACAGCAACGGCGGGAAACCCGCCACCGGAACCGGGATTGGCCTGGCCGTATCCCGCCGCCTGGCAAAAAGCATGGGGGGGGATATCACGGTTTCAAGCCAGCAGGGTAAAGGCTCAACGTTTACGCTGACTGTCCATGCCCCGGCGGTAGCGGAAGAAGTGGAAGACACCTTCGAAAATGACGAACTGCCATTACCGGCGCTGCATGTGCTGTTGGTTGAAGATATTGAGTTGAACGTGATTGTCGCCCGTTCGGTACTGGAAAAACTCGGTAATAGCGTCGATGTGGCCATGACCGGCACCGCCGCGCTGGAGATGTTTACCCCCGGCGAATATGATCTTGTGCTGCTGGATATCCAGCTTCCGGACATGACCGGGCTGGATATCTCTCGCGAGCTGACGCAACGTTATGCTCGTGATGAACTTCCGCCGCTGGTCGCGCTGACGGCGAACGTGCTGAAGGACAAAAAAGAGTACCTCGATGCCGGTATGGACGATGTGCTCAGCAAGCCGCTGGCGGTGCCCGCCCTGACTGCCATGATCAAGAAATTCTGGGATACCTGTGATGAAGAGGAGAGCACCATGACGTCCGTTGATAGCGAAAAAGCACAAACGATTCTGGATATCGCCATGCTTGAACAGTATATCGAGTTGGTTGGACCGAAGCTGATTACCGATGGCCTGGCTGTATTCGAAAAAATGATGCCAGGATATTTAAGCGTGCTGGAATCCAACCTGACGGCTCGCGATCAGAAGGGTATCGTCGAAGAAGGTCACAAGATTAAAGGTGCCGCCGGGTCGATTGGCTTGCGTCATTTGCAGCAGTTGGGTCAGCAGATCCAGTCTCCCGATTTACCCGCATGGTCAGATAACGTGGGTGAATGGGTTGAAGAGATGAAGCAGGAATGGCAAAACGATGTTGCCGTGCTGAAAGCGTGGGTGGAAAGTACAAAAAAATGACCCCGGATAAACCGGGGTGCGCGAAATACTGCGCCAACACCAGGGAAATCGTGGCCGCGCCTGATTTTTTGTGTTGTTTTCGCATGGACGCTGCCTTAAGAATTAGGCCGCACGCAGTTAAGATAGCAAATCTTAAATGATTTGTTACATGAATCAGTGAAATGTGTGAAGCATAGCGTTTTAATCAGAATTTTTAATATGCTTCAGACGGTTGCAGAGAAGGAGCAGCAAGATGAAAAAAGTGGGTGTAGTGCTAAGTGGGTGCGGCGTTTACGACGGTGCGGAGATCCATGAATCCGTTCTGACGCTGCTTGCGCTGGCAAAACAGGGCGCAGAAGCCGTTTGCTTTGCGCCGGATAAAAATCAGGTGGATGTGATTAACCATCTGTCTGGTGAACCGATGTCTGAAACGCGTAATGTGCTCATTGAAGCTGCCCGTATTGCGCGAGGCAATATCTTGCCTTTGGCGCAGGCAAATGCTGATGAACTGGACGCGCTGATCGTTCCCGGTGGGTTTGGCGCGGCAAAAAATTTGAGCACTTTTGCCAGCCAGGGGAGTGAATGCCACGTCGATAGCGCGTTGCAAGCGTTGGCTCAGCGCATGCATGCTCTGGGAAAACCACTGGGCTTTATGTGTATCGCGCCCGCTATGCTGCCAAAGATTTTTGATTTCCCGTTACGTTTGACCATTGGTACCGATATTGACACGGCGGAAGCGATCGAAGAGATGGGCGGTGAACATGTCCCTTGCCCGGTCGACGATATCGTTGTCGACGAAGACAATAAGATCGTTACCACGCCAGCTTACATGGTGGCGCAAAACATCGCAGAAGCCGCAACCGGTATTGATAAGCTGGTTGACCGCGTGTTGGTTCTGACCCAGTGAGTCAAAAACGTTCTCCCGTCGCATGGGCGAAGCGAATCTTCATTCGCGTGGTGCTGGCGCTGGCCGTTTTCTGGGGCGGCGGCATCGCGTTATTTAGCATTATGCCCGTGCCCTTTTCGGCGGTGATGCTGGAGCGTCAAATCAGCGCATGGCTAACCGGCCATTTCAGTTATGTGGCACATTCCGACTGGGTGAGCATGGACGAGATTTCGCCATGGATGGGACTGGCGGTGATTGCGGCGGAAGATCAGAAGTTCCCGGAACACTGGGGGTTTGACGTTTCCGCCATCGAGAAGGCGCTGGCCCACAATGAGCGCAATGAAAAACGCGTACGCGGCGCATCAACACTTTCACAGCAGACGGCGAAAAATCTGTTTTTGTGGGATGGTCGAAGCTGGGTACGAAAAGGGCTGGAGGCCGGGTTGACGGTCGGAATGGAAACGGTCTGGAGTAAAAAACGCATTCTGACGGTGTACCTGAATATCGCCGAGTTTGGCGATGGGGTATTTGGTGTTGAGGCCGCTGCACAACGCTATTTCAACAAGCCCGCCAGCCGCCTGAGCCAGTCAGAGGCGGCGCTGCTGGCCGCCGTTTTGCCGAACCCCATCATCTATAAAGCGAATGCGCCATCGGGATACGTCCGCAACCGCCAGGCGTGGATTATGCGCCAGATGCGTCAGTTAGGTGGGGAAGGGTTTATGACCGGGAATAAACTGTACTGAGTGAGACTCAAGCCCCTTGAACTCGTGCAAAGGGGCGAAGGGCAAACCGCTTAATCAGTCCTCGTCAAAGCCTGAGTTAAACAGGGCAACCACCGCTTCGAGCGCCTCAACTTCTTGCGGGCCGGTGGCTTCGACTTCAATCTGTCGACCTTTGGCGGAATCGAGCATGAGCAGCGCGATAACGCTGTTGGCTTCAGCTTCGGTGCCTTCGTCGTTACGCAACAACACTTCAGCGTCAAAACCCTGCATCAATTCAAACAATTTCATCGCTGGACGGGCGTGCATGCCCAGCTTATTGGTGATCTCAACGGTATGTTTTACGGTCATGTTTTGCGTTTTTCCAGCGTGCGATGACGAGACTGTACGTTTTTACCGCGTGAGCGGAAATAGTCGGCCAGCTGTTCAGCAATATACACCGAACGATGTTTCCCGCCGGTACAACCAATGGCTACGGTCAGGTAGCTGCGGTTGTTGGTTTCCAGCATAGGTAACCATAGCTCAAGGTAGCTACGCGTCTGGTATATAAAATTGTGAACTTCTGTGTGTCTGTCGAGGAATGCTGCAACAGGCTTATCCAGACCGGTCATTGGACGCAGTTTAGGGTCCCAGTGCGGGTTGGGCAGGAAGCGTACGTCAAACACATAATCCGCATCGATAGGGATCCCATGTTTGAAGCCAAACGATTCGAACACCATGGTGAGTTCACGCTCACGTTTACCCAGCAAGCGGGTGCGCAGCATCTCGGCCAGTTCGTGAACCGACATCTCGGAGGTGTCGACAATCAGATCGGCACGGGAACGCAGCGGCTCCAGTAAATCACTCTCTTCGTCGATAGCGCTCTCGAGAGAGAGATTTTTGCTGGAAAGCGGATGCAAACGTCGGGTATCACTGTAGCGACGAATCAGCGTGTTGCGATCGGCATCCAGGAACAGCAATTGCGGAGTGAAGGTTTCTGGCAGGCTGCTCATCGCCTGCTCAAAGACTTCCGGCGATTCCGGCATATTACGGACGTCGATGCTGACGGCCGCAGAAATTTGTCTGTCAGCCAGCGTACGCGCCAGTTCTGGTAACAGTACGACCGGAAGGTTATCGACGCAGTAAAAACCCATATCTTCGAGCGCCCGAAGGGCCACGGATTTCCCCGAGCCCGAACGACCGCTGACGATCATCAGCACCATGTTCCGTTTCTCCTCGCGCCTGCAGATGTGGAGGCCATCTTATGGTTACGCATCATCCTGATTGCCTTCCACTTCGGTGATAATTTGATACAGTTCTTCATCACTTTGGGCTGCGCGCAGACGGCGGCAAATTGTTTTATCTGCCAGACGCTTGGCCACTAGCGAGAGCGTGTGCAAATGGGTTTTGGTCTGGTCAGCAGGCACCAGCAGCGCGAAAAGCAGATCGACGGGCTGGTTATCAATCGCGTCAAATGCGATTGGCGTTTCCAGTTGGACAAACACGCCAACGGCGCGCAGTGTGTCCTCCTCCAGCTTGCCATGCGGAATGGCAATACCATTGCCGATACCGGTACTGCCCATTTTTTCACGGGTCAGGATGGCCTCAAACACCACCTGAGGTGGCAGGCTTAACTGTTTTGCGGCCAGTTCACTGATGATTTCCAGAGCGCGTTTTTTGCTCTGGCAGTGAACGCCACTGCGGGTACATTCCTGGTTAAGGACATGACTTAATTGAAGACCGGAATCGTTGTTCATCATAATTTCACCTAAGCGCTAACTGTACATATGGCCTGTTGTGTTTTACAACAGGCCGCCCTGCACCCGTTAACTGCTCGGACAATCAGTGTTGTTTCAGTTTATCTTTATGTTTATTAAGCTGTCGCGCAAGCTTGTCAATCAAGCCGTCGATAGCCGCGTACATGTCTTGCCCTTCCGCACTGGCATGGATTTCGCCCCCATTTATGTGCAGGGTTGCGTCCGAGATATGAGTCACTTTCTCCACTTTCAACACAATGTAGACCTGATTAATCCTCTCGAAATACTGCTCCAGCTTCGCGAATTTAGTGTTTAAAAAATCGCGTAAAGCCTCAGTGATTTCGACATTGTGTCCTGTGATGTTGAGCTGCATAGTGTCTTCCTTATCGGTTGTGTCAAACCAGTTGTTTACGCTGGTTAGACGGCGGAATGGATAAAGACTCTCGATACTTCGCAACAGTACGACGTGCCACCATGATACCCTGATCGGACAGCAGGGTGGTTAACTTACTGTCACTCAGTGGCTTCGCGGGGTTTTCCGCGGCGATCAACTTCTTCACCAGAGCACGAATGGCCGTCGACGAGGCTTCGCCACCGCCTTCGGTATTCACATGACTGGAGAAGAAATACTTAAGCTCAAAAATACCACGCGGACTGTGCAGATACTTCTGCGTGGTCACACGCGAAATGGTCGATTCGTGCATCTCAACGGCCTGGGCAATATCTGCCAGGACCATCGGTTTCATAAATTCTTCGCCCTGCTCAAAAAAGCCTTGCTGCTGTTCCACAATGCATCGACTCACGCGTAGCAGCGTATCATTTCGGCTTTCGAGGCTTTTGATCAGCCATCGCGCTTCCTGAAGATTGCTACGAATATATTGATTGTCGGAGTCGTTCCGCGCACTGGTGCACATAGACGCGTATTGCTGGTTGATTTGCAGGCGGGGAATGCTGTCGGAATTGAGTTCTACGGTCCAGAGACCGTTGTGCTTTCGGACCAGAACGTCAGGAATCACATATTCGGGTTCGCCGGTTTGAATCGATTGGCCCGGACGGGGATCGAGCGACTGGATCAGACTCACCGCTTCTTTCAGCACGTCTTCTTTGAGTCGCGTAACGCGCATCAGACTGCGGAAATCATGATTCGCCAGCAAATCCAAATGTTCGCTGATAATCAGCCGCGCTTCGTCGAGTCTTGGCGTCTCTTTTGCAAACTGAGAAAGCTGGATCAGCAAGCAGTCGCGCAGATCTTTTGCTGCGACGCCGACAGGGTCAAAGCGTTGAATGCGCTTGAGAACGGCTTCGATCTCGTCGAGTTCGATTTCGCAATCACCCATGCTTTCCAGAATCTCGTCCAGGGTTACCGTTAAATACCCGGTGTCATCCACGGCATCGACAATGGACGTGGCAATCGCACGATCGGTTTCGGTGAAAGGGGTCAACTCCACCTGCCACATCAGATAATCCTGTAGCGACTGCGTAGTTTCACCCTGATAAACCGGTAGCTCATCATCCTGATAATCAGCGCGCGTGCCGGATGGGGTTCCAGCGGTGTAAATTTCATCCCAGCTGGCATCCAGCGGTAACTCGTCAGGCATCTCTTTCTGCTCAAGGGCATCTGCCGTATCGAGCGTTTCGGTGTCCTGCTTTTCCTGGGTATCTACCTCATCATGAAGATCGGTTTGCTCCAGCAGTGGATTACTGTCCAGCGCTTGCTGCAGTTCCTGCTGAAGTTCTAACGTTGACAGTTGCAACAGACGGA
This sequence comes from Lelliottia amnigena, assembly GCA_900635465.1. Lineage (NCBI taxonomy): Bacteria > Pseudomonadati > Pseudomonadota > Gammaproteobacteria > Enterobacterales > Enterobacteriaceae > Lelliottia > Lelliottia amnigena. The sequence continues at coordinate 3,866,326 of LR134135.1, read as the reverse complement.
TTGCCTGTTGTAACTGTGGCGTCATCGCCAACTGTTGGCTGAGCCGTAATTGCAAACCTTGCTTCATGTTCAGGGCGTTTTTCTCCGGTCCTGCGTGACTTAACCTCTACCCTATCAGAGTCTGAAGTCTTCCCCAAGGTACACGCGCTTAACATGTTCATCTTCGAGGATTTCGAGTGGCGTGCCGTGAGCAATCAAATGGCCCTGGCTGACGATATATGCACGCTCACAAACTGCCAGCGTTTCACGCACGTTGTGGTCGGTAATCAGCACACCAAGACCGCTGTCGCGCAGATGTTCAATGATACGTTTAATGTCGATAACGGAGATAGGGTCGACGCCGGCAAACGGTTCATCCAAAAGGATAAATTTCGGATTGGCTGCCAGTGCGCGGGCAATTTCTACTCGACGGCGTTCACCGCCCGAAAGTGCCTGGCCGAGGCTGTCGCGCAGGTGTTCAATATGGAACTCTTCCATCAATTCGTTGGCGCGATCCTGACGCTGCTCAGAGGTCAAATCGTCACGGATTTGCAGGACGGCCATCAGATTGTCGAACACGCTAAGACGGCGGAAAATAGACGCTTCCTGCGGCAGATAGCCAATTCCGCGACGCGCGCGGGCGTGCAGCGGCAGCAGGCTAATGTCTTCATCATCAATGATGATGTTGCCCGCGTCGCGCGGAACAATGCCGACCACCATGTAAAAGGTGGTGGTTTTACCTGCACCGTTAGGACCCAACAGGCCAACAATTTCGCCGGAGTTAACGGTCAGACTGACATCTTCCACGACGCGGCGGCCTTTGTAGGCTTTGGCGAGGTTTTTTGCAGTTAATGTTGCCATAACGAATTAGTTACTCTTTTGCTGTGCGGGAGCCTGGGTTTTACCTTTGTCCTGCAACTGGGACGGAACCAGTACGGTTGTCACGCGCTTACCTTTCTCGCTGGAAGCCTGCATTTTCTGCTCTTTCACAAGATACGTGATCTTATCGCCAGTGATGTTGCTGTCCAACTGCTCCAGATAAGCATTGCCGGTCAGAATGACAAGGTCCTTCGCCAGCTCATAGTGCATGTGCGAGGCGTGGCCTTTAACCGGCTTACCGTTATCCTGCATCTGATAGAACGTTGCGGGATTACCGTAGCCATCAATAATTTCTTTGCCTTGTTCACCACCAGGACGGGTAACAACCACTTTGTCGGCATTGATTTTGATGGTGCCCTGCGTCATCACGACGTTGCCCGTGAAGGTCACAACGTTCCCCTGCATATCAAGTGACTGCGTGTCAGATTCGATATGAATAGGTTGCTCAGTATCTCCTGTCACCGCAAGGGCAGGGAGACTGGCGGCCAGCAGCGCGCTGGCGATAACAAAATTAAGGCTGAGTTTGTTTATTTTGAATTTCATATGAGGTTCTAACCTTTTCAATCAGCTCGGCGTTTTTGCTGCGTAAGTTCCCGCGCATTCTCAAACCGCTGGAATTAAATGTCGTGCCGTATAACGTCACCAGATCCTGCGATGTCACATCCTGGGTCACCAGGTTGATCTGCGCATTATCCGTCGTAATTTTGCGTAGTTGTGAGTCAGCGGTCAGGGCGTTCACTTCGACGTGACCATACAGATAAAGCATACGGTCATTTGTCAGTTTTGCCCTGTCAGATTTGATCGACCAGGTCGGCACCTTATTAGTGTCAAACGTGGTCATGACCGGCTGAGTAAACCACGAGATGCCTTCATCGGAAAAATACTCAACGTGCTGGGCAATCAAGCGATAGTTCAGCGCGCCTTCCGGACTATAAACCACCGTGTCGCTATGATCGCTTTTATAGGTCGGATCGCTGGTGGCGATCACTTCTGCTGGTGCATCGTCATTGTCAGCGAGATTTACGCCAATCAATACCAACACGGCCAGTGAAAGCAGAATGATAACCCAACGTCTGGTTTTACTCATATCGATTGCCCTTTGGCCTCATCAAGCTTGCCCTGCGCCAGCAATAACAAATCGCACACCTCGCGAACGGCACCACGCCCCCCGTTGATCCGGGTGACATAGTCCGCGCGCGGGATCAGCAGAGGATGCGCATCGGCGACGGCGATACTTAAACCCACTTCCGCCATCACAGGCCAGTCGATCAGATCGTCCCCGACATAGGCCACATTCTCAGGTGCGATGGCAAGTTTCGCCAGTAAATCCCTGAAAGCGACCATTTTGTCAGACTGGCCCTGATACAGATGGGTGATGCCCAATGTCTCACAGCGATCTTCTACCAGTTTAGCCTTACGCCCGGTGATGATGGCAACTTCTATCCCGGATGTGAGCGCACAACGAATGCCATAACCGTCGCGCACGTTAAATGCTTTCAGCTCTTCGCCGTTATTGCCCATAAAAATCAAGCCATCGGAAAGGACGCCATCCACATCCAGAATCAACAGACGAATCTTTTCCGCCTGCGCCATCATTTGCGTGCTTACCGGACCATAACAGGTTGCAAGGGATGCACCCGCATTACTCATTGTCTTATCCTTTATTACACTACGCCTGCGCGCAGAAGATCATGCATATGTACCACACCCAGCAGTTGGTCGCCATCGGCAACCATGACGGCGGTAATATGACGGGACTGCATTAGGTTCAAAACGTCGACTGCCAGAGTGGCGGGACGGACCCTGATGCCGCCTGGCGTCATTACGTCAGCGATCCCCAGCGTGCGGACATCAACGCCCATATCGAACACGCGGCGTAAATCGCCATCCGTGAAGATCCCTTCGATGTTCATCTGGTCGTCGCAAATCACCGTCATGCCGAGATTTTTACGCGTAATTTCCAGCAATGCGTCGCGTAGCGGGGCATCTTTACTGACGCGAGGGATCTCCGCGCCCGTATGCATAATATCATTTACTCGCAGCAGTAGCTTACGTCCGAGCGCCCCCCCCTGGATGCGAGAGTGCGAAATCTTCTGGCGTAAAGCCTCGGGCTTCAAGAAGCGCAACGGCGAGGGCATCTCCCATAACCAGCGCAGCGGTCGTGCTGGAGGTTGGCGCAAGGCCGAGTGGGCAAGCTTCTTTGGGCACTTTTACGCATAAATGAACATCAGCGGCGCGCGCCATCGTGCTTTCTGGTCGGCTGGTCATGCAAATGAGCGGGACGTGGAGTCGCTTCAGTACGGGAATCAGCGCCAGAATCTCGTTGGACTCACCCGAGTTCGACAGGGCGATAACAATGTCATGCGGTGTCACCATGCCGAGATCGCCATGGGCGGCTTCACCGGGATGAACAAAGAATGAGGATGTGCCGGTACTGGCAAACGTCGCGGCCATTTTGCGCCCAATATGACCCGATTTTCCCATGCCCATCACCACGACTTTGCCCGCGCAGGAGAATATTTTCTCGCATGCCAGGCTGAAATCCTGATTGATGTATTGATCTAACTGCGCCAGACCTTCACGTTCAATCTCCAGAACTTTTTTGCCTGCTTTCTGAAAGTCAAAACCCGGTTGCAATTCTATTTGCGACATAATGCGTTCCGTTTACCCAGAGAGAAGAGGCGACAGCCAATACAGCATCGCCATCCATACGATAAAACCACCCGTCAGCAAGGCACCCGCGCCTTTGCCAATCTGTTGTTTCCGTCGCCAGCACAGCAGGGCGAAAATAATACTCACAAGGAGCATCACCCCGTAATCGCGCGAGAAGGCCAGCGGATTAAATGCCCCTGGCGCAATCAGCGCCGGTAAACCCATCACAATAGCGATGTTAAAGATATTGGAGCCAATGATATTGCCAATCGCCATATCGCCTTCACCTTTACGTGCGCCGGCAACGGCGGTCGCCAGTTCTGGCAAGCTGGTGCCAATCGCTATCACCGTCAGGCCGATAGTCAGCTCACTGATGGCGTAGAAATTGGCGAGCACGGTGGCGTTATCAACGACCATTCTCGTGGCCATTGGCATGATAATGAGCGCGACGCCCAGCCACAGCAGAGCGACGGGCAGAGTCCCTTCACGAGGCAATTCCGCGACTTGCTCACGCGTCAGGCTGTCATTTCCCTGTTTTTCCGCCAGACGAGCAATTTTAACGATATACAGCAGCCAGATGATCGCCAGCGCGATAAGCAGGATGCCGTCATCCCGCGTGAGTTGCCCGTCGTACAGCACGTAACCTGCCAGCAGGCTAACAATTAACATTAGCGGCAATTCGCGGCGCAGAACATCAGAATGCACGCGAAATGGATGCATCAGCGCGGCGAGGCCAAGGATCAATAATATATTGACGATGTTAGAGCCAATTGCCGTCCCAATCGCGAGGTCAACCTGCCCATGAAGAGAGGCTGAAGCAGAGACGATAATTTCTGGAAGCGATGTTCCGACACTCACCACGGTCATCCCGATGATAAGGGGCGGTATGCCAAAAAGCCGACAAAGAATGGATGCTGCAAAAACCAGACGGTCAGCACTGTAGACCACTAACAGTAAACCGATTATTAACAGGGCCGTTGCTAAAAGCATCAAAAATCCTTTATTCAGGTATACTCGCCGGTCCACTGAGAATGAATCTCTGGCGCCGCATGCAGTCTGTAGACGTAACGATTCTCTAATTTTGACTTTATGCGTCGGAAAAGTAAAACAAATGCCAGCTTTCGCTAACCTGTGCAGACAATATTCTGCAAAAATGTCGGGTTTAAGGCTGAATTAAGCGCCATGCTTAACCTCAAAGGGAAAGAAAGGAATTTTAAATGAGCCAAACAATGGCGAATTTAGTCGATGTCCGTGACGTCAGCTTCTCCCGCGGCAACCGATTGATCTTCGAAGATATTACATTGACGGTACCGCGTGGCAAGATCACTGCGATCATGGGGCCATCCGGAATCGGCAAAACAACGCTGCTGCGTCTGATTGGTGGACAGATCCCGCCAGACAGCGGCGAAATTCTTTTTGATGGCGAAAATGTGCCTGAAATGTCCCGCACTCGCCTCTATACCGTCCGTAAGCGCATGAGCATGTTGTTTCAGTCAGGTGCGTTATTCACTGATATGAACGTCTTTGATAACGTGGCTTATCCGCTGCGTGAGCACACGCGTTTGTCCCCTGAGCTGCTGAAAACGACGGTCATGATGAAGCTTGAAGCGGTGGGGCTACGTGGAGCTGCCAAGCTGATGCCTTCTGAATTGTCTGGCGGAATGGCGCGGCGTGCGGCGTTGGCGCGTGCTATCGCGCTGGAACCGGACTTGATCATGTTCGACGAACCTTTTGTCGGGCAGGATCCGATCACCATGGGCGTGCTGGTCAAGCTGATCTCAGAGCTTAACAGCGCACTCGGCGTCACCTGTGTTGTGGTATCGCATGATGTCCCCGAAGTGCTGAGCATCGCGGATTACGCCTATATTGTGGCGGATAAAAAAATCGTCGCGCACGGCGGCGCTCAAGAATTGCAGAATAATAGCGATCCGCGGGTTCGACAGTTCCTCGACGGTATTGCGGACGGTCCTGTTCCGTTCCGTTATCCCGCGTGTGATTATCATCAAGATTTATTGGGAATAGGGAGTTAAGCCACTGATGCTGTTAAATGCGTTGGCCGCTCTGGGACACCGTGGCATAAAAACCATCAGGACGTTCGGGCGTGCCGGGTTGATGTTGTTCAATGCGCTGGTTGGCAAGCCGGAATTCCGCAAACATGCGCCATTGCTGGTGCGCCAGCTCTATAATGTCGGCGTGCTGTCGATGCTCATTATTATTGTTTCCGGTCTGTTTATCGGCATGGTTCTTGGGCTGCAAGGCTACCTTGTTTTAACCACGTACAGCGCTGAAACCAGCCTGGGTATGCTGGTGTCTCTTTCTCTGTTACGAGAGCTTGGACCGGTTGTTGCGGCGCTGCTTTTTGCCGGGCGTGCCGGTTCTGCGTTAACCGCAGAAATCGGTTTGATGCGCGCAACGGAACAGCTCTCCAGCATGGAAATGATGGCGGTTGATCCCCTGCGGCGCGTCATCTCTCCGCGTTTTTGGGCGGGTGTAATTTCGCTACCTCTGCTGACGATTCTTTTTGTGGCCGTCGGCATATGGGGCGGTTCGCTGGTTGGAGTGCAGTGGAAAGGGATTGACGCGGGTTTCTTCTGGTCCGCGATGCAGGATGCGGTTGATCTGCGTATGGATCTCGTGAACTGCCTGATTAAAAGCGTGGTCTTCGCGTTTACGGTTACCTGGATTGCGTTGTTCAATGGTTACGATGCGATACCGACCTCTGAAGGGATTAGTCGCGCGACAACGCGCACTGTAGTTCATTCGTCGCTGGCCGTACTGGGTCTGGATTTTGTGCTCACCGCACTGATGTTTGGGAATTGAGTTCATGCAAACAAGAAAAAGTGAAATTTGGGTAGGTGTGTTTCTTGTGCTGGCGTTGTTAGCCGCACTGTTTATTTGCCTTCGCGCGGCGGACATCACCTCAATTCGGACTGAACCCACTTATCGTCTCTATGCAACATTCGATAACATTGGGGGACTGAAGGCGCGTTCACCGGTTCGTATCGGCGGCGTGGTGATTGGACGAGTGGCAGACATTACGCTCGATGAAAAAACCTATCTACCGCGTGTAGAAATGGATATCGAAGAGCGCTACAACCACATTCCGGACACCAGCTCTCTCTCCATCCGTACTTCCGGTCTGCTGGGTGAACAGTATCTGGCGTTAAACGTCGGTTTTGAAGATCCGGAACTGGGAACGTCTATCCTTAAAGACGGTGGCGTGATCCAGGATACCAAATCTGCGATGGTGCTCGAAGATATGATTGGTCAGTTCCTTTACAGCAACAAAGGGGACGACAAAAAAACTGACGATGCCTCTGCAAAGAGCGAAGGCCAAACTGACGTTGCACCGACCTCTGGCGCAACCACTTCATCTCAGGAGAAGTAATTGATGATTAAACGACTATTGATGGTTGCCATGCTGGTGATTGCCCCTCTGAGTGCCGCCTATGCAGCGGATCAGGCCAATCCTTATAAACAGATGGACGAAGCGGCGAAGAAGACGTTTGACCGCCTCAAAAATGAGCAATCAAAAATTCGTTCCAATCCGGATTATCTCCGCGATGTGGTTGATCAGGAGCTGTTGCCTTACGTACAGGTGAAATATGCTGGCGCGTTAGTTCTGGGTCGCTATTACAAAGATGCCACCCCAGCACAGCGTGAGGCTTACTTTGCGGCGTTCCGCGAATACCTGAAGCAGGCTTATGGTCAGGCGCTGGCGATGTATCATGGCCAGACCTATCAGATTGCACCAGAGCAACCGCTGGGCGATGCGACCATCGTACCTATCCGCGTCACTATCATCGATCCAAATGGCCGCCCGCCGGTGCGTCTGGATTTCCAGTGGCGTAAAAATACGCAGACAGGGAACTGGCAGGCTTATGACATGATTGCCGAAGGTGTGAGCATGATTACGACTAAGCAAAACGAGTGGAGCGATCTCCTGCGCACCAAAGGCATTGATGGTCTTACCGCACAGCTGAAATCTATCTCCAGCCAGAAAATCTCGTTGGATGAGAAAAAGTAATGACGCAGCCATTAAGCTGGACGCGTGAGAGTGACACACTGTTCTTGTCAGGCGAGCTTGATCAGGATCTGCTGATGCCCTTGTGGGATTCGCGTGAATCCGCTATGCAAGGCGTCACGCTGATTGATTTGCATCGCGTGACGCGCGTGGATACCGCAGGCGTTGCACTGTTAGTGCATCTCGTGGCTGAAGGCAAAAAACAGGGCGTAGCTGTAAAACTGGCGGGTGCCAGCGAAAACGTTCTCACCCTGGAAAAACTTTATAATTTGCCCGAAGACGTATTACCTCGCTAATTTTTTCAGTGCGTTACTTCTTAAAGCCTCGACTGTTTCACGGTCGGGGCTTTTTGCTTGTTTAAGACTGCGTCACTTTGCTCTAAGATGTTGGGCTTGTTTTCACTAAAGATGATTTAGAACCCATGGAAAATCATGAAATCCAGTCGGTGCTGATGAACGCACTCTCCCTTCAGGAAGTCCACGTCACCGGCGATGGCAGTCACTTTCAGGTTATTACTGTGGGTGAGATATTCGACGGCATGAGCCGTGTGAAGAAACAGCAGGCTGTTTACGCGCCGCTGATGGAATACATTGCGGATAACCGCATCCACGCCCTGTCGATCAAAGCTTATACCCCGCAAGAGTGGGAACGCGATCGCAAACTAAACGGTTTTTGAGCTGAGGGTGGTTTGCCCGCAGCACGGTTGAATTCATAAGAGAGCACAATAATGGATAAATTTCGTGTACAGGGGCCTACGCGTCTCCAGGGCGAAGTCACAATTTCCGGCGCGAAAAATGCCGCGCTGCCGATTCTGTTTGCCGCACTGCTTGCGGAAGAGCCGGTAGAAATTCAGAACGTACCGAAGCTGAAAGATATCGACACCACGATGAAGCTGCTCACCCAGTTGGGCACCAAAGTGGAACGTAACGGTTCGGTTTGGATTGATGCCAGCAAGGTGAATAACTTTTCTGCCCCGTACGATCTGGTGAAAACCATGCGTGCGTCCATCTGGGCGCTAGGCCCGCTGGTGGCGCGTTTTGGTCAGGGTCAGGTTTCTCTGCCGGGCGGCTGTGCGATTGGCGCGCGTCCGGTTGATTTGCATATCTTCGGCCTTGAAAAGCTCGGTGCGGATATCAAGCTCGAAGAGGGCTACGTTAAAGCCTCCGTCAATGGCCGTCTGAAAGGCGCGCACATTGTGATGGATAAAGTCAGCGTCGGTGCAACGGTCACTATCATGTCAGCTGCGACGCTGGCGGAAGGCACGACCATTATCGAAAACGCGGCCCGCGAGCCGGAAATTGTCGATACGGCGAATTTCCTCGTCGCACTTGGCGCGAAGATTACCGGACAGGGCACCGACCGCATCACCATCGAAGGTGTTGAACGTCTTGGCGGCGGCGTGTATCGCGTGTTACCAGACCGTATTGAAACAGGCACGTTCCTGGTCGCTGCAGCGATTTCAGGGGGTAAAATTCTGTGTCGTAATGCGCAACCAGACACCCTGGATGCCGTATTAGCAAAACTGCGCGATGCCGGTGCAGATATTGAAACCGGTGAAGACTGGATTAGCCTGGACATGCACGGTAAGCGCCCTAAAGCGGTTAACGTACGCACTGCTCCGCATCCGGCGTTCCCAACCGATATGCAGGCACAGTTTACGCTGCTGAACCTGGTGGCTGAAGGGACGGGCTTCATTACTGAAACCATCTTCGAAAACCGCTTTATGCACGTACCTGAACTTATTCGTATGGGTGCGCACGCTGAAATCGAAAGCAACACGGTGATTTGTCATGGTGTAGAAATGCTTTCTGGCGCTCAGGTGATGGCAACGGATTTGCGTGCTTCTGCGAGCCTGGTGCTGGCGGGTTGCATTGCGGAAGGCACAACCGTTGTGGACCGCATTTACCACATCGATCGTGGCTATGAGTGTATTGAGGACAAACTGCGCGCTCTGGGTGCAAATATCGAGCGTGTGAAGGGTGAGTAATCGCTCCGGCAGCCCCCTGCCAAATGACCGGGGGGGTTGCTGTTCTTTTCTCCTGCAAGTCTTCTGCAAGCGCTAGTCCTGGTGCTCGTCTTCCTGCTTTTTCTGACGCATCATTCGTGTTCTGTCGATAAATTCATGGGTAATGGGGTCGTGGTAACGCGAAGGCCATATAATCCAGGGCTGGGTTCCAGCGCCGTCGCAATAATCAATTCTCCTTTTGGCCATGGGCGAGTCAACGCGTTGGCAAGCGTTGAAGAGCTGAGCCCATTGCGCCTGGACTCTGCTGCAAGTGAGGTCCCTTTTTTGCGCAGTGCGGCAATAATGTCGGCCGAATGCCAGTCGATAAACTTCTTTTCCATATGCTGTCCTTAGATTCAAGTACGTCCACGTCATTCAGGTGAAGTGACGTGAGTTACTATACCTTCTTAGACGGGCTGTTCTAAAAAGTTCGCATAACTGGAGGCAATATTCGGAATATGACAGGGCTTTATTCATGCAGCCTGTAAGCTGATGAATTAACAGGAATGAAGTGTTTATTGGAATTTATTGGAGTCTCCCCGGCACGGGTGCGGGGAGACGTAGAGCATTTAACGATCGCGCTGAACAGCGATGTGGGCAAGGCCAATTAACGCATCACGCCATGGGCTATCTGGAATAACCTGAAGGGCTGTAATCGCCTTATCCGCTTCTTCTTCGGCGCGCTGGCGTGTCCATTCAAGCGATCCGCAGATTGCCATTGTTTCCAGTACAGGTTCCAGAAGATGTCGACCATTTCCTTGCTCGATCGCTTCACGAATTAATTTCGCCTGATCCGGTGAACCATTGCGCATTGCATGCAGCAGCGGGAGGGTGGGTTTACCTTCGTTCAGGTCATCACCCACGTTTTTACCCAGCGTTTCGCCATCAGCACTGTAATCCAGTAGATCGTCGATCAGCTGGAATGCGGTACCAAGGTAGCGACCATAGTCCTGCAAACCACGCTCTTGCGCTTCAGTACAGCCCGCAAGGATACCGGAGCATTGTGCTGCGGCTTCAAACAGACGCGCCGTTTTGCTGTAAATCACACGCATATAGTTTTCTTCGGTGATGTCCGGATCGTTGACGTTCATCAACTGCAGCACTTCACCTTCGGCGATGACGTTTACGGCCTCTGACATGACTTCCAGCACCTTTAACGAGCCAAGGCTCGTCATCATCTGGAATGCGCGGGTGTAGATAAAATCCCCCACCAGAACGCTTGCTGCGTTGCCAAATGCGGCGTTTGCGGTCGCTTTCCCGCGACGCATATCGGATTCATCCACCACATCATCATGAAGAAGTGTCGCGGTGTGGATAAATTCGATGAGTGCCGCAATATTGACGTGCGCGTCTCCCTGATATCCAACGGCTCTGGCAGCCAGAATGGCGATCATTGGACGAATACGTTTACCGCCGCCACTGACGATGTAATAACCCAACTGATTGATGAGCTGAACATCAGAGTTGAGTTGCTCCAGGATTACTGCATTCACACCCGCCATATCTTGCGCGGTTAACTCGTTGATTTTATCTAAATTCATCGCAAAAGCCGGGCTTCTTATCCTGTTTACCACATATCAAATGGGCTAACGAAGGGTTTGGTTTATCAAATAGTATGCCTGATTGTACTGAAAAAACGGCTCAGATAAACGTTACCGTACGTGTTGTGTTTTTTTTCTGCATGTATTGATGGTAGCACTTGTCAAAGGCTCGCGTTTTGCGTAATATTCGCGCCCTATTGTGAATATTTATAGCGCACTCTGAATCACACGAGGATGTGCGCGGAAGCGGAGTTCTATATGTACGCGGTTTTCCAAAGTGGTGGTAAACAACACCGAGTAAGCGAAGGTCAGACCGTTCGCCTGGAAAAGCTGGACATCGCAACTGGCGAAGCTGTTGAGTTCGCTGAAGTTCTGATGATCGCAAACGGTGAAGAAGTCAAAATCGGCGTTCCTTTCGTTGATGGCGGCGTTATCAAAGCTGAAGTTGTTGCTCATGGTCGTGGCGAGAAAGTTAAAATCGTTAAGTTTCGTCGTCGTAAACACTACCGTAAGCAGCAGGGCCACCGTCAGTGGTTCACTGATGTGAAAATTACTGGCATCAGCGCCTAAGACCTGAGGAGAGATTTAAATGGCACATAAAAAGGCTGGCGGCTCAACTCGTAACGGTCGCGACTCAGAAGCTAAACGTCTTGGCGTTAAGCGTTTCGGTGGCGAAACCGTTCTGGCGGGTAGCATCATCGTTCGTCAACGTGGCACCAAATTCCACGCTGGTAACAACGTAGGTTGCGGTCGTGACCACACTCTGTTTGCTAAAGCAGACGGTAAAGTGAAATTTGAAGTTAAAGGCCCGAACAACCGTAAATACATCAGCATCGTTGCTGAGTAAGTTTTTCGTGGTCCGGTAACGGATTAAAGCCCCGCAACGTGTTGCGGGGCTTTTTACATTGAAAACCCGGAAAAATTTTCTGCAGGAAAAACGGGCATGAAACAGCAGGCAGGCATCGGTATTCTTTTGGCACTCACTACGGCGGTGTGCTGGGGAGCGTTGCCCATTGCCATGAAGCAGGTTCTGGAAGTCATGGAACCGCCTACGGTAGTGTTTTATCGCTTTTTAATGGCCAGTATTGGCCTTGGCGCGATTCTGGCGATAAAAAGAAAACTTCCACCGCTGCGGATTTTTCGTAAACCGCGTTGGCTGATTCTCCTGGCTATCGCAACGGCTGGCCTGTTCGGTAACTTCATTCTGTTCAGTTCTTCTCTGCAATATTTAAGCCCCACCGCATCACAGGTCATCGGCCAGCTTTCGCCTGTGGGCATGATGGTTGCCAGCGTCTTTATCCTCAAGGAGAAGATGCGTGTCACGCAGATAGTGGGTGCAAGTATGTTGTTATGCGGTCTGGTGATGTTTTTCAACACCAGCCTGATCGAGATTTTTACCCGCCTGACGGATTACACCTGGGGTGTGATTTTTGGGGTTGGGGCAGCAACGGTCTGGGTGACCTATGGCGTCGCGCAAAAGGTGTTATTGCGCAGGCTCGGCTCACCGCAGATCCTCTTTTTATTGTACACTTTGTGTACAATAGCATTATTGCCGTTAGCAAAACCGGGTGTCATTACCCAGCTCAGCGACTGGCAACTGGCGTGTCTCATTTTCTGTGGGCTTAACACGCTGGTCGGTTATGGCGCGTTGGCCGAAGCGATGGCGCGCTGGCAGGCAGCACAAGTGAGTGCATTAATTACACTCACGCCGCTGTTTACGCTGTTATTTTCAGATTTATTATCAATGGCCTGGCCCGATTTCTTCGTCAAACCGATGTTAAACCTCTTGGGATATCTCGGTGCGTTTGTCGTGGTTGCGGGCGCGATGTATTCCGCCATTGGTCATCGTCTTTGGGGACGTTGGCGCAAAAATGAAGCGGTTGTAGTTGTCCCCCGCTCAGGCGAATGATTTACGGAGAGTAAAATGAAGTTTGTTGATGAAGCAACAATCCTGGTTGTTGCAGGTGATGGCGGTAATGGTTGCGTAAGCTTCCGCCGTGAAAAATATATTCCTCGTGGTGGTCCTGACGGCGGCGATGGCGGTGATGGCGGTGATGTGTGGTTAGAGGCGGATGAAAACCTCAACACGCTGATCGATTACCGTTTCGAAAAATCTTTCCGCGCCGAACGTGGTCAGAATGGCCAGAGCCGCGACTGTACCGGTAAGCGTGGCAAAGACGTGACCGTTAAAGTCCCGGTCGGGACGCGCGTTATCGACCAGGGCACTGGCGAGACGTTAGGCGATATGACCAAGCATGGTCAGCGCTTGATGGTGGGTAAGGGCGGTTGGCATGGTCTGGGTAACAGCCGTTTTAAATCCTCTGTTAACCGTTCTCCGCGTCAGAAAACAATGGGTACGCCTGGTGATAAACGCGATCTGCAGCTCGAGCTAATGCTGCTGGCAGACGTGGGTATGCTGGGGATGCCAAACGCGGGTAAATCGACCTTTATCCGTTCTGTTTCTGCTGCTAAACCTAAAGTCGCCGATTATCCGTTTACCACGCTGGTACCAAGCCTCGGCGTTGTCCGCATGGATAACGAAAAGAGCTTTGTGGTTGCTGATATCCCGGGTCTGATCGAAGGTGCTGCTGAAGGCGCTGGCCTGGGGATTCGTTTCCTGAAACACCTTGAGCGTTGCCGCGTTCTGTTGCACCTCATCGATATCGATCCAATCGACGGTTCAGATCCGGTTGAAAATGCCCGTATCATCGTTGGCGAGCTGGAAAAATACAGCGATAAGCTGGCTGCTAAACCGCGTTGGCTGGTCTTTAACAAGATCGACCTGATGGACAAAGCGGAAGCTGAAGCCAAAGCGAAAGCCATTGCTGACGCGATGGGCTGGGAAGATAAATACTATCTGATCTCTGCTGCAAGCCAGATGGGCGTCAAAGATCTTTGCTGGGATGTGATGACCTTCATCATCGAGAACCCAATTACTCAGGCAGAAGAAGCTAAGCAGCCTGAAAAAGTTGAGTTTATGTGGGATGACTATCACCGCCAGCAGCTTGAAGAACAAGAAGTTGAAGTCGAAGATGACGAAGAGTGGGATGAGGATTGGGACGAAGACGACGAAGAAGGTGTCGAATTCATCTACAAACGTTGATCCCGTGAAAAGCCCCCTGTTGAAGGGGGCTTTTTTTATGCATGTTAGCTCAACGTCGACGGTAGCCAGCAACTGGCGATTAACCCGCCCTCAGGTGCATTATCGAGTCGTAAATTGCCACGATGAAGCTGCACGATGCGCTGAACAATACTCAGCCCCAGACCACTCCCACCAAAACGTTGATCGAGTCGACGGAAGGGTTCGGTAATTGAATGCCTGTGGGCTTCATCAATTCCCGGTCCATGATCGATAACGCTAACTTGTGTCCCGTCTTCATGCTCAGTCAGTGTGATTTCGATAGGGGTGCCAGATGGACTGTATCGAGCCGCGTTTTCCAGTAGGTTCCGCAGCATCAGTCGCAGCAATATGGCATCGCCCTGAACGGTAAGTTCGCTGTACGCGGGCCAAATCACCGGATGATCTTTGAATTCATGCTCCAGCTTTAACGGGGCAATAATATGATTTGTCCAACTGACGGTATCGTAATGACCACTCGCCATGGCTTGTCCCGCCCGCGCCAGCATCAAAAGCTGTTCAACCGTATGCATGAGCTGATCGATACGATTGATAAGCGTAGACGCCTGTGGAGAGCCTGATTGCGCCATGAGTTCAAGATGGAGCCGAATACCAGCCAGCGGCGTTCGGAGCTCGTGAGCAGCGTCAGCGGTAAATAGACGCTCTTGCTTAATGGTTTGGTCCAGGCGAGCCAGCAATTGATTCAGAGACGTTGTGACGGCACCAATCTCTTCCATATCGGAAAATTCAGGAAGAGGAGTGAGATTATCTGCAGATCGATTCGCCAGGCTAATGCGCAGCTTGTTGAGGGGGCGCGTTATCCAGGTGATCGCCCAGAAAGAGAAAAATAGTGTGAAACCAACCATCACCAACGAAGGAACCAAAAGCGACGCAATGGCTTCGCGGATTTCCTTTTCGACATGCTGGTTACGCGCTTTGGCTGATAGGGTTTCGCTCACCAGGAAGCTAATTTGCTCTCGGCTTTCATGCCAGAGCCAAATCACGCTGATGAGCTGGAAAAATAACAGAATGACCGCCAGCAAAACCATCAATCGCCGACGCATGCTATTCATTGTGGGTTCTCAAGACGATAGCCGACGCCGCGAATGGTTTTGATCCGATCCTTACCGAGTTTACGTCGAAGGTTATGAATGTGCACTTCGAGGGTGTTTGAGCCCGGATCGTCTTGCCAGCTGTAGATATCCTGCTGCAGCGTTTCGCGGTGTACGGTTTGCCCCGATCGCATAATCAGGCGCGTGAGCAGTGCAAACTCTTTTGGCGTGACTTCGACGGGGTGAGAATTGCACAGAACCTGCTGGGTTTGCAGATTGAGCGTGAGATCGCCATCGGCCACCAGATTATCGCTGTGGCCTTGATAGCGGCGAATCAGCGCGCGTGCCCGAGCCTGTAATTCAGCAAGCGCAAAGGGTTTGACCAGGTAATCATCTGCCCCCGAGTCAAGTCCATGAATTCTGTCTTCGATAGCATCTCGGGCCGTGAGGATGAGGACCGGATTATCAACGCCGCGACGACGCCACTGGCTAAGCAGCGTCGCGCCATCTTTGTCAGGCAGGCCCAGGTCGAGGATAACAAGGCTGTACTCGCCACTTTGAATGAGCGAGTCAGCCTCTGCGGCGGTAGCCGCACAGTCCAGCGCATAGCCTTCGTTGGCCAGCCCCAGAGCCAGCCCTTCCTGTAAAAGAAGATCGTCTTCAACAATGAGTAATTTCATCGCTAGTTATTCTGATAAATGTCCTTGTAAAGCCTGCTTTCGAAACGTACCAGAGGAATACGACGATTACGCTGGTCACCCGGTTCGACGGCATAGCCGGATAGATACTGTACAAACGCCATACGCTGCCCGCTGGCCGTGGTAATAAAGCCAGCCAAATTATACACGCCCTGCAGCGAGCCAGTTTTAGCGGAGACTTTACCATCGACGCCGGCTGCGTGCAGGCCTGCGCGATACTGCAGAGAGCCATCGTAGCCCGCCAACGGAAGCATCGAAATAAAGTTTAGCTCAGTGTCATGCTGGGCAATGTACTGAAGAACTTGCATCATTGTTGCTGGAGAGATCAAGTTATGCCTTGAAAGGCCTGAACCATCAACAGCGATAGTATTCCCAAGATCGATTCCCGCCTGCTGGCGCAAAATCTGACGAACAGCATCTGAACCTGCGCGCCAGGTTCCTGGAACGCCAAAACGTGCATGTCCAATCATGCGGAACACGGTATCGGCAATCATATTGTCCGATTTTTTCAGCATAATCTTAAGCAAGTCGTGTAGGGGAGCGGATTGCTTGCTGGCAATCACCGTACCGGCTTCACTCGGTTGCGTCTGACGTAATAACGTGCCTGAATACGTGATATTAGCCTGTTTTAGCTCATCTTTCAGAATCGCACCCGCGTAACTTGCGCCATCCTGGATAGCGAAAGCCAACGGTAGCGGGTCAGCGCGTTGCGTCAGGCAGCCCGTCAACGTAAAACGATTGAGATCGCCGGGAACGACATCGAGTTCACAATATTGCGCATCCGGTGATCCTTTCGCCAGGGTTCTGACCTGACTGAACATGGTCACTGGATAATAGGACGCCACGCGAATAAAGGCTAAATCATCGGGTTTTGGTGCGCTGTACAGCGAAACCGAGAAGCAGTTGCGGTCGACAATAGCGGCGGCTGGCGGCGCGCTAAAGCATTGGGTCATGTCATTCCAGGGCCAGCCGGGTGCTTTATCGTGACTGGCGAAAATAGACGTGTCGATCAGCACGTTGCCCTCGATTTTTTGGACCCCGGACTTTTTCAGAACGGCGACCATATTGCGGATATCCTGACGTTTAAACGTCGGATCGCCGCCAAATCGAGCAATCAAGTCACCTTTCAGAACGCCGCCATCCACATTCCCCTTGGTTTCAAGCGTCGTGGTGAAGCGGAAGTCTGGGCCGAGTTGCAACAGTGCAGCCAGCGCTGTAATCACTTTCTGCGTACTGGCGGGCAGGGCCATTTGCTGGCTGTGATAATCAATCTCCGGTGCCTGGGCACCCACTTTTTGCACCATGAGCGCAAGGTTAGCGCCAGCAGGGAGTTGGTTGATATATTCATCAACATTCGCTGCGTTTGCAGTGAATGCCATACTGGTAGTCAATCCGATGATAAATCTGGAAAATCGCATAATCTCGCGCTAACAACCCGTAAACAAACCGCCATACTACGGTGCAACGCCCTGTAAAGTAAACGATGACCCATAGTGAACTTCGCGGTAAAATACGTATCAAATTGAAAAATTGCTGCTGACCTGGAACTTTGCTTCCGGGTCAGTTTTCTTTTGCTCCTGACCTGAGACAGGCATTGAAGTCTGCGAGGCCGGTAGTCGGGGTGAGTGAGTCGCTCCCAACAGGAATGTTTAAGAGGTATAACAAATGCAAGCTATTCCGATGACCCTACGTGGCGCAGAAAAACTGCGCGAAGAACTGGATTTTCTGAAATCGGTTCGCCGTCCTGAGATCATTGCCGCTATCGCAGATGCGCGTGAACACGGGATCTGAAAGAGAACGCTGAATATCACGCCGCGCGTGAGCAGCAGGGTTTTTGTGAAGGGCGCATTAAAGATATCGAGGCTAAGCTGTCTAATGCGCAAGTCATCGACATCACCAAAATCCCAAACACGGGCCGCGTGATCTTTGGTTCTTCGGTGAAAGTACTGAACCTGGACAATGACGAAGAGCAGACTTATCGCATCGTGGGTGATGACGAAGCAGACTTTAAACAGAATTTAATCTCTGTAAACTCACCTATTGCGCGTGGTCTGATTGGCAAGGAAGAAGAGGACGTCGTTGTCATCCGTACGCCCGGCGGCGAAGTGGAATTCGAAATTATTAAGGTCGAGTACCTCTGATTCGCATCTCAGCGCAGATGTTGATACATTGTAAAGAAAGGAAAAAGGCCGCATAGCGGCCTTTTATCAACTGTCGGAGCATGGCATTTTGCTCACCTACGAATGGAAATCCCTCGTTTTACACAGAAAAAGTGTTCGATTCAGGATATTCTTAGCGTGGTAGCGAGATTTTACGCTCTTTAGTCGGGCGATAGAGCACCAGCGTTTTACCGATAACCTGTACATTACAGGCACCGGTTTCACGCACGATAGCTTCCACGATTAAGGTTTTAGAGTCTCTGTCTTCAGAGGCGATTTTCACCTTGATTAACTCGTGGTGCTCAAGCGCTAGTTCGATCTCGGCAAGCACCCCTTCGGTCAAACCATTGTTGCCAAGCATGACTACAGGCTTGAGTGGATGTGCCAGACCTTTAAGGTGCTGTTTTTGTTTAGTACTCAGATTCATCGTATATTTTTGCTTACGTTGGGATTGAAAACGGTTCATTCTACCGCCATCTCCCTTATATCGCCAAATAGCTGCGTAGAAATTTACGTCACAGGCAAATTACGATGAACCAGGACGGAAAGTGAAATGACAGGTAAAAAGCGTTCTGCCAGCTCCAGCCGCTGGCTCCAGGAACACTTTAGCGATAAATATGTTCTACAGGCGCAGAAAAAGGGATTACGTTCCCGCGCCTGGTTTAAACTTGATGAAATACAGCAAAGTGACAAACTCTTTAAACCGGGAATGACGATTGTCGATCTCGGTGCTGCACCCGGTGGATGGTCTCAGTATGCGGTTACGCAGATTGGTGGCCAGGGTCGAATCATCGCTTGCGATCTTTTACCAATGGATCCAATCGTCGGTGTTGACTTCCTTCAGGGCGATTTTCGTGATGAATTAGTGCTGAAAGCGCTGCTTGAACGAGTCGGTGACAGTAAGGTTCAAGTTGTCATGTCGGATATGGCGCCAAATATGTGCGGAACACCAGCGGTGGATATCCCCCGTTCCATGTATCTGGTTGAACTGGCGTTAGAAATGTCTCGTGATGTTCTAGCACCTGGTGGTAGTTTTGTAGTGAAGGTGTTCCAGGGCGAAGGTTTCGAGGAGTATCTTAAGGAAATTCGCTCCCTGTTTGCGAAGGTGAAAGTTCGTAAGCCGGACTCTTCCCGTGCTCGTTCACGAGAAGTGTATATTGTAGCGACAGGACGTAAATGATAACCGGTTGATTTCAAACGTGAGTTTGGGAAAATCCAGGTGCAGACTATCCTGACGCTGTTTTTAACACAGTTGTAATATGAGGTTCATCCCTTGAGTGACATGGCGAAAAACCTAATACTCTGGCTGGTCATTGCCGTTGTGCTGATGTCAGTGTTCCAGAGCTTTGGGCCCAGCGAGTCGAATGGCCGCAAGGTGGATTATTCTACCTTCCTGCAAGAGGTCAATCAGGACCAGGTTCGCGAAGCGCGTATCAACGGACGTGAGATCAACGTTACCAAGAAAGATAGTAACCGTTACACGACTTACATCCCGGTGAACGATCCTAAGCTGCTTGATAACCTTCTGACTAAAAACGTCAAGGTGGTAGGTGAGCCGCCGGAAGAACCGAGCCTGCTGGCTTCTATCTTCATTTCCTGGTTCCCGATGCTGCTGCTTATCGGTGTCTGGATCTTCTTTATGCGTCAAATGCAGGGCGGCGGTGGCAAAGGTGCCATGTCGTTCGGTAAGAGCAAGGCGCGTATGCTTACGGAAGACCAGATCAAGACCACTTTTGCTGACGTTGCAGGCTGTGACGAAGCAAAAGACGAAGTGGCGGAACTTGTTGAATACCTGCGTGAGCCAAGCCGTTTCCAGAAACTGGGCGGTAAGATTCCGAAAGGCGTTCTGATGGTCGGCCCTCCAGGTACCGGTAAAACGCTGTTGGCGAAAGCCATCGCGGGTGAAGCGAAAGTACCATTCTTTACTATTTCTGGTTCTGACTTCGTCGAAATGTTTGTGGGTGTGGGCGCATCTCGTGTGCGTGACATGTTCGAACAGGCTAAGAAGGCAGCGCCGTGTATTATCTTCATCGATGAAATCGACGCCGTAGGCCGCCAGCGTGGCGCGGGTCTGGGCGGCGGTCACGATGAACGTGAACAGACTCTGAACCAGATGTTGGTTGAGATGGATGGCTTCGAAGGTAACGAAGGTATTATCGTTATTGCTGCGACGAACCGTCCAGACGTACTTGATCCTGCATTGCTTCGTCCAGGCCGTTTCGACCGTCAGGTTGTGGTTGGTTTGCCGGATGTTCGTGGTCGTGAACAGATTCTGAAAGTCCACATGCGTCGCGTACCGTTGTCTCCAGATATTGATGCGGCAATCATTGCGCGTGGTACTCCCGGCTTCTCCGGTGCTGACTTGGCAAACCTGGTCAACGAAGCGGCGTTGTTTGCTGCTCGCGGTAATAAGCGCGTGGTGTCCATGGTGGAATTCGAAAAAGCGAAAGACAAAATCATGATGGGTGCGGAACGTCGCTCCATGGTGATGACGGAAGCGCAGAAAGAATCCACGGCATATCACGAAGCAGGTCACGCGATTATCGGTCGTCTGGTACCGGAACACGATCCGGTACACAAAGTCACCATTATCCCACGTGGCCGTGCGCTGGGCGTAACGTTCTTCCTGCCGGAAGGCGATGCCATCAGCGCCAGCCGTCAGAAGCTGGAAAGCCAGATTTCGACCCTTTACGGTGGTCGTCTTGCTGAAGAAATTATCTACGGTGTGGAACATGTTTCTACCGGTGCGTCGAACGACATTAAAGTCGCGACCAACCTGGCACGTAACATGGTGACCCAATGGGGCTTCTCCGACAAACTCGGTCCGCTGCTTTACGCGGAAGAAGAGGGCGAAGTATTCCTGGGCCGCTCTGTCGCGAAAGCGAAACATATGTCTGATGAAACAGCACGTATCATCGATCAGGAAGTCAAAGCGCTGGTTGAACGCAACTATGGCCGCGCACGTGAAATCCTGAATGAAAACCTGGATATTCTGCACTCTATGAAAGATGCGCTCATGAAATATGAGACGATCGATGCTCCGCAGATCGATGACCTGATGGCGCGCCGCGAAGTGCGTCCGCCAGCCGGTTGGGAAGATCCAGGCACTTCCAATAACTCTGACAACAATGGCACCCCGCGTGCGCCGCGTCCGGTTGATGAACCCCGTACGCCAAACCCGGGTAATACCATGTCAGAGCAGTTGGGCGACAAATAAGTCACTGCCTGAAATAGGTTAATCTGTACCCAAACCCTGGAGCTTGCTCCGGGGTTTTTCTTATCTGCTCATTTAAATACCAGGGATTTAGCCATGAAACTTTTCGCCCAGGACTCGACTCTCGATCTCTCACATCCCCATGTGATGGGGATCCTGAACGTTACGCCTGACTCGTTCTCCGACGGCGGCGCGCACAATACGCTGATTGAAGCGGTGAAGCATGCCAATCTGATGATCAATGCGGGTGCGACGATTATTGATATCGGCGGTGAGTCGACGCGTCCTGGCGCATCGGATGTGAGTGTGGAAGAAGAGTTAGCGCGCGTAATCCCGGTGGTGGAAGCGATAGCTCAACGCTTTGAAGTGTGGATCTCTGTGGATACGTCTAAACCTGAAGTAATCAGAGAATCCGCGCGAGTAGGGGCTCACATCATTAACGACATTCGCTCGCTTACCGAGCCGGGTGCACTAGAAGCGGCTGCCGAAACCGGTTTGCCGGTATGTCTGATGCATATGCAGGGGCAACCCAAAACAATGCAATCAGCCCCGAAGTATGACGATGTTTTTGCCGATGTGAATCGCTACTTTAATGAGCAAATCGCACGTTGTGAGCGTGCGGGTATCGCAAAAGAGAAATTGTTGCTCGACCCGGGATTCGGATTCGGTAAAAATCTCTCCCATAACTATGAGTTGCTTGCGCGTTTATCAGCATTTCACCATTTTGGTCTGCCGTTGCTGGTCGGAATGTCGCGAAAAACGATGGTAGGGCAATTGCTTAATGTGGGTCCTGGCGAACGTCTGAGTGGAAGTCTTGCGTGTGCAGTTATTGCGGCGATGCAAGGCGCGCACATTATTCGCGTCCATGACGTCAAAGAGACAGTAGAAGCTATGCGTGTGGTTGAAGCCACATTGTCAGCGAAGGAAAACAAACGCTATGAGTAATCGTAAATATTTTGGCACCGACGGCATTCGTGGGCGCGTGGGCGATGCACCGATCACCCCAGAATTTGTTCTTAAACTTGGTTGGGCCGCAGGTAAGGTCCTGGCTCGTCACGGCTCGCGTAAAATTATCATCGGGAAAGATACCCGTATTTCGGGCTACATGCTGGAGTCAGCATTAGAAGCTGGTCTTTCAGCCGCAGGGCTTTCCGCTTCATTCACCGGCCCAATGCCAACGCCTGCTGTCGCGTATCTCACACGCACCTTCCGTGCAGAAGCAGGCATTGTGATTTCGGCCTCGCACAATCCGTTCTACGATAACGGGATTAAATTTTTCTCCATTGATGGCACAAAATTGCCTGACGAAGTTGAAGAAGCTATCGAAGCGGAAATGGAAAAAGAGCTGACCTGCGTCGATTCATCAGAGCTGGGCAAAGCAAGCCGTATCGTTGATGCAGCGGGCCGCTACATTGAGTTCTGCAAAGGCACGTTCCCTAATGAGCTGAGCCTGAGTCATCTCAAAATTGTGGTCGATTGTGCCAATGGCGCGACCTATCACATCGCCCCGAATGTTTTTCGCGAACTCGGCGCAAAAGTTATCGCGATTGGCTGTGAGCCTGATGGCCTCAACATCAATGAGGAAGTGGGCGCGACGGACGTGCGTGCTTTGCAGGCCCGCGTGCTTGCTGAAAAAGCCGATCTGGGCATTGCGTTTGACGGTGACGGCGACCGCGTGATCATGGTTGATCACGAAGGAAACAAAGTCGACGGCGACCAGATTCTGTACATCATTGCCCGCGAAGGTCTGCGTCAGGGCCAGTTGCGCGGTGGCGCTGTAGGCACCTTGATGAGCAATATGGGGCTGGAACTGGCTCTCAAACAGCTGGGGATTCCGTTTACCCGAGCGAAAGTGGGCGACCGCTACGTGCTGGAGAAACTCCAGGAGAAAGGCTGGCGTATAGGTGCAGAAAACTCTGGCCATGTGATTCTGCTGGACAAAACGACGACCGGTGACGGCATCGTGGCAAGTCTTCAGGTTGTTGCTGCGATGGTGCGTAACCATATGAGTTTGCATGACCTGTGCAGTGGCATGAAAATGTTCCCACAGATTCTGGTTAACGTTCGCTTTACTGCCGGAAATGGCGATCCGCTGGAAAATGAAAATGTGAAAGCGGTCATGGCAGAAGTAGAGGCAGCGCTGGGAAATCGCGGTCGCGTTCTGCTCCGCAAATCGGGTACAGAGCCTTTGATTCGCGTGATGGTTGAAGGCGAAGAAGAAGCGCAGGTGACTGAGTTTGCTCATCGAATTGCCGATGCGGTTAAAGCGGCATAATCCTTCGCAGTAAGTGTTTAAAAAGGCGGCGTTTGCCGCCTTAAGATTGTCCAATACAGGCGCTTTTGCTGTTTTTTTCCGCAGTTGATACAATGCGCTAAAATTGCCCTTGCGAAGGCCATTCGCTTTGGTTAGTATTCACACCCGCTTCAGTGGGAAATAAAAATCCTGCTAAATTGGTCGAAGCATTGGTATGCGGCAAATCCGCAAGGAACAGGTTGATTATGTACGAAGCTCTTTTAGTTGTTTTCCTTATTGTAGCCATCGCTCTCGTAGCGCTGATCATGCTGCAGCAAGGTAAAGGCGCTGATATGGGAGCCTCCTTCGGAGCAGGCGCTTCCGGTACGCTGTTTGGCTCAAGTGGTTCTTCGAACTTCATGACCCGTACAACGGCGATTCTGGCTACGCTATTCTTCATTATCAGTCTGGCGCTTGGCAACATCAACAGCAACAAGACCAGCAAAGGAAGCGAGTGGGAAAACCTGAATGCTCCGTCTAAAACCGAGCAAACTCAGCCAGCTGAACCGGCTAAGCCGACCAGCGATATCCCGCAGTAAGGTTTCAGTACCGAGGTGGTGGAATTGGTAGACACGCTACCTTGAGGTGGTAGTGCCCTAACGGGCTTGTGGGTTCGAGTCCCATCCTCGGTACCAATATTCCAGAAGAAAGACATCGAAAGGTGTCTTTTTTTCGTCTGTAGGTTTGAGCGTGTCCAGACAATCGCAGCGTGATGACCGTTGCCATTATGATCGACAGAAAATGATAGTCGGATCAGCGGCCGACATCTGACAGACACAAAAAAGGCGCCCTTCGGCGCCTTTTGTATTTTTATTCGCGATCACTTTTTATCGCTGTGTTCCAGATTCTCAACCTGCGGCAGGCCATTACCGGAAGACGCAGAGAGCAAACCGGTTTCAATGTAATTAAACAGTTTCTCACGCGTGTCGGTGATATCCAGATTTCGCATCGTTAATTGGCCGATACGATCATCCGGTGAGAAGACAGAATCCCCTTTCTCCATGGTCAGGCGTTCAGCTTTATACGTCAGGTTGTCAGACACCGTATTCAGGATGGAGTAGTCGTTGCCGCGACGTAGCTCCAGCGTCACTTCACCCGTAATGGCGCTGGCGACCCAGCGTTGCAGCGCATCACGCAGCATCAGCGCCTGTGGATCGAACCAACGGCCCTGATACAGCAATTTACCCAACTGGCGACCATGAGAGTGGTACTGCTCAATAGTGTCCTCGTTGTGAATACCGGTCAGCAGACGCTCGTAAGCAATGTGCAGCAGTGCCATTCCCGGTGCTTCATAGATCCCGCGGCTTTTCGCTTCGATGATGCGGTTTTCAATCTGATCGCTCATGCCTAAACCGTGACGACCACCAATGCGATTTGCTTCCAGCATCAGCTCTACATCATCAGAGAAGGTCTGGCCGTTCAGCGCTACCGGATGACCACGTTCGAAACGGACGGTCACTTCCTCAGCCTGAATCTTGACGCTTTCATCCCAGAATTTCACACCCATGATGGGATTGACGATTTTCACGCTAGAGTTCAGGAACTCAAGATCCTTCGCTTCGTGCGTCGCGCCCAACATGTTGGAGTCGGTGGAGTAGGCTTTCTCGGCAGACATTTTGTAGTCAAAGCCGGAAGCCACCATGAACTCAGACATTTCCTGGCGGCCACCCAGTTCATCAATGAAATCCGTGTCCAGCCAAGGTTTATAAATCTGCAACTCTGCGTTGGTCAGCAGGCCGTAACGATAGAAACGTTCAATATCGTTGCCTTTATAGGTACTGCCGTCGCCCCAAATATTCACGCCATCATCTTTCATGGCCGCCACCAGCATCGTGCCGGTAACCGCGCGGCCCAGAGGCGTGGTGTTGAAATAGGTCAGACCGCCCGTCGTGTTGTGGAAAGCGCCGCATTGAATGGCTGCGATGCCCTCAGCAACCAGTTGCTTACGGCAGTCAATCAGACGTGCGTTCTCTGCACCGTATTCCATGGCGCGACGAGGAATCGCATCATAGTCTTCCTCATCCGGCTGACCCAGGTTCGCTGTATATGCATAAGGAACCGCTCCCTTTTGGCGCATCCACAGGAGTGCAGCGCTAGTATCCAGGCCGCCAGAAAAAGCGATGCCTATACGTTGTCCTACCGGAAGATGCTTGAGAATCGTCGTCATAAAATAAAACCCTGCTTGATTGACTGATGAGAGACCGCTTTCAGCTCTCTTTGCATGTTTATGCAAAATAAGTGAGTTTTCATTTAATCATCTTTTGCCAATGACCGGAAGAGATTCGTGAGTTTTTTGTAAAAATTTCCCACTGTTTAGGCCGCCAGACATGCAGACGTCAGAACAGAATAGTGCGTGCTAGCTTATTCAGCAAAACGCATAGCTTGTAGGGTTGACAGGTGGGGTTAACTATCAATATACTAAACGCCGATTTAAAGTCCCGTCCTCGGTACCAAATCCCAGCATTATTTGCATTTTTTACCCAAAACGAGTAAAATTTGCCACGTTTCAGGCGCGGGGTGGAGCAGCCTGGTAGCTCGTCGGGCTCATAACCCGAAGGTCGTCGGTTCAAATCCGGCCCCCGCAACCACTTTCCTATAAAGTTCTTTTTCAAATATACTGTGAAGACATAGCGGCTTCGTAGCTGGATTTGAAAAAATTCTTTCAGAAAGTGCTCCAGGCCGCAGTTGCGGCTATAGGGTTCAGTTATCTAAAGCCCCGATTTATCGGGGTTTTTTGTTATCTGACTACAGAATAACTGGGCTTTAGGCCCTTTTTTTACGTCTTGGGGGTGGGCTTGTCCACATTAGAGCAAAAATTAACAGAGATGATTAAAGCACCGGTCGAAGCACTGGGCTACGAACTGGTCGGCATCGAATTTATTCGCAGCCGTACATCCACGCTGCGCATCTATATTGATAGTGAAGATGGCATCAATGTTGATGATTGTGCTGATGTTAGCCACCAGGTCAGTGCGGTTCTTGACGTTGAAGATCCTATTACTGTTGCCTACAACCTGGAAGTTTCCTCGCCTGGCCTCCATCGTCCAATGTTTACTGCTGAACACTACACTCACTATATTGGTGAAGAAGTGGCTATCGTACTGCGTATGGCCGTGCAAAACCGCCGTAAATGGCAGGGCGTTATTAAGGCCGTTGATGGTGAGATGATCACAGTAACAGTCGAAGGCAAAGATGAAGTGTTCGCGCTGAGTAATATCCAGAAGGCGAACCTGGTTCCCCACTTTTAACAGTCTGGATTGAGGTGAAAAGCCCGCGATGAACAAAGAAATTTTGGCTGTTGTTGAAGCCGTCTCTAACGAGAAATCACTGCCGCGTGAGAAGATTTTCGAAGCGCTGGAAAGTGCACTGGCTACAGCAACCAAGAAAAAATACGAACAAGAGATCGATGTTCGCGTAGAAATCGATCGTAAAAGCGGTGACTTCGATACATTCCGTCGTTGGGTAATTGTTGAAGAAGTGACCCAACCGACTAAAGAAATTACGCTGGAAGCGGCTCGTTACGAAGACGAAAGCTTCAATGTCGGCGAATATGTTGAAGATCAGATTGAATCGGTGACGTTTGACCGTATCACTACCCAAACGGCAAAGCAGGTTATCGTACAAAAAGTACGTGAAGCTGAACGCGCCATGGTGGTTGATCAGTTCCGTTCACACGAAGGTGAAATCATCACTGGCGTTGTGAAGAAAGTGAACCGTGACAATATCGCGCTTGATCTGGGTAGCAATGCGGAAGCGGTTATCCTCCGCGAAGATATGTTGCCGCGTGAGAACTTCCGTCCAGGCGACCGCATCCGCGGTGTTCTGTATGCGGTACGTCCAGAAGCGCGCGGTGCGCAGCTGTTCGTTACACGTTCTAAAGCAGAGATGCTGATTGAACTGTTCCGCATTGAAGTACCAGAAATTGGTGAAGAACTTATCGAGATCAAAGCAGCGGCCCGCGATCCGGGTTCACGCGCTAAAATCGCGGTAAAAACCAACGACAAGCGTATCGACCCTGTCGGTGCTTGCGTAGGTATGCGTGGTGCGCGCGTTCAGGCTGTATCAACTGAACTGGGCGGTGAGCGTATCGACATCATCCTTTGGGACGACAACCCGGCACAATTCGTGATTAACGCGATGGCTCCGGCAGATGTTGCTTCCATTGTGGTCGACGAAGACAAGCACACCATGGATATCGCTGTTGAAGCCGGTAACCTGGCACAGGCTATCGGTCGTAACGGTCAGAACGTACGTTTGGCTTCTCAACTGAGTGGTTGGGATCTGAACGTGATGACTGTTGATGATCTGCATGCGAAGCATCAGGCTGAAGCTCATGCCGCGATCGCGACCTTCACGAAGTACCTGGAAATTGACGAAGATTTCGCAACTGTCCTGGTCGAAGAAGGTTTCTCTTCGCTTGAAGAACTGGCCTATGTGCCAATCAAAGAACTGCTGGAAATTGACGGCCTGGATGAAGCAACCGTTGAAGCCCTGCGTGAACGCGCTAAAAACGCACTGACCACCCTGGCACTGGCTCAGGAAGAAAGCCTTGGTGATAATAAGCCGGCTGATGACCTGCTGAATTTAGAAGGTCTTGATCGTGCGATTGCGTTCAAGCTGGCTGCCCATGGTGTTTGTACGCTGGAAGATCTCGCTGAGCAAGGCGTTGATGACCTGGCTGATATCGAAGGTTTAACCGACGAGAAAGCCGGCGAACTCATCATGGCCGCACGTAATATTTGCTGGTTCGGCGACGAAGCGTAATAAACTGTAGCAGGAAGGAACAGCATGACTGATGTAACTGTAAAATCGCTGGCTACTGAGATTCAGACCTCCGTGGAGCGCCTGGTACAGCAATTTGCTGATGCAGGGATCCCGAAGGCGGCTGATGATTCGGTAACCGCGCAAGAAAAACAAACGCTGTTAGCGCACCTGAACCGTGAACACGGTTCTACGCCTGATAAGCTGACGTTGCAGCGCAAAACGCGTAGCACGTTGAGTATTCCAGGTACCGGTGGAAAAAGTAAATCGGTACAAATCGAAGTCCGCAAGACACGCACCTTTGTAAAACGTGATCCGCAAGAGGCCGAGCGCCTTGCAGCGGAAGAGCAGGCACAGCGTGAAGCGGAAGAGCAAGCTCAGCGTGAGGCTGTTGAAACAGCTAAACGTGAGGCCGTATTAAAAGCTGAACGTGAGGCCGCAGAAAAAGCGAAGCGCGATGCACATGATAAAGCGAAGCGCGACGCTGCGGAAAAAGACAAAGTGAGCAATCAACAGACTGACGAAATGACCAAAACTGCCCAGACAGAAAAAGCCCGCCGTGAAAATGAAGCTGCGGAGCTGAAGCGCAAAGCGGAAGAAGAAGCCCGTCGCAAACTCGAAGAAGATGCGCGTCGTGTAGCGGAAGAAGCCCGTCGTATGGCTGAAGAAAATGCAGGCGTTTGGGCTGAGCAAGAGAAAGCGAAAGGTGAAGAGGATAAGAGCGATTATCACGTCACCACTTCTCAGCACGCTCGCCAGGCTGAAGACGAAAACGACCGTGAGGTTGAAGGTAACCGTAGCCGTACGCGTACTGCGACGAAAGCTGCTCGTCCTCAGAAGAAAGGCAACAAACACGCTGAATCCAAAGCAGACCGCGAAGAAGCGCGTGCTGCGGGTCGCGGTGGCAAAGGTGGCAAGCGTAAAGGTTCATCTTTACAGCAGGGCTTCCAGAAACCAGCTCAAGCCGTTAACCGTGACGTTGTGATTGGCGAAACCATCACCGTTGGCGATCTGGCGAACAAAATGGCTGTTAAAGGCTCTCAGGTCATCAAAGCGATGATGAAACTGGGCGCTATGGCAACCATCAACCAGGTTATCGATCAGGAAACAGCGCAGCTGGTTGCTGAAGAGATGGGCCATAAAGTTACCCTGCGTCGTGAAAACGAGCTGGAAGAAGCAGTAATGAGCGACCGTGACACTGGCGCTGCGGCAGAGTCTCGCGCACCGGTTGTGACCATCATGGGTCACGTTGACCACGGTAAAACCTCTCTGCTTGACTACATTCGTTCTACGAAAGTGGCATCCGGCGAAGCAGGCGGCATTACCCAGCATATCGGTGCTTACCATGTTGAAACAGACAACGGTATGATCACCTTCCTGGATACCCCGGGTCACGCCGCGTTTACCTCTATGCGTGCTCGTGGTGCTCAGGCAACGGATATCGTTGTTCTGGTTGTTGCAGCAGACGATGGCGTGATGCCACAGACGATCGAAGCTATCCAGCACGCAAAAGCGGCGCAGGTACCGGTCGTTGTTGCAGTCAACAAAATCGATAAGCCTGAAGCAGACATGGATCGCGTTAAGACCGAACTGTCTCAGTACGGCGTGATGCCGGAAGAGTGGGGCGGTGAATCTC
This sequence comes from Lelliottia amnigena, assembly GCA_900635465.1. NCBI lineage: Bacteria > Pseudomonadati > Pseudomonadota > Gammaproteobacteria > Enterobacterales > Enterobacteriaceae > Lelliottia > Lelliottia amnigena. The sequence goes on along the minus strand of LR134135.1, from coordinate 3,836,315 downwards.
AGTTCATCCCAGTTTCTGCGAAAGCGGGTACCGGTATTGATGACCTGCTGAACGCTATCCTGCTGCAAGCTGAAGTTCTGGAGCTGAAAGCGGTTCGCAACGGCATGGCAAGCGGCGCAGTGATCGAATCCTTCCTGGATAAAGGTCGTGGTCCAGTTGCTACCGTACTGGTTCGCGAAGGTACGCTGAACAAGGGCGATATCGTGCTGTGTGGCTTCGAATACGGCCGTGTTCGTGCGATGCGTAACGAACTGGGTCAGGAAGTACTGGAAGCAGGTCCATCCATTCCAGTGGAAATCCTGGGTCTGTCCGGTGTTCCGGCTGCCGGTGACGAAGTGACCGTTGTTCGTGACGAGAAAAAAGCGCGTGAAGTTGCACTGTATCGTCAGGGCAAATTCCGTGAAGTTAAACTGGCTCGTCAGCAGAAATCTAAACTCGAGAACATGTTCGCTAACATGACTGATGGCGAAGTTCACGAAGTGAACGTCGTACTGAAAGCGGACGTTCAGGGTTCTGTGGAAGCGATCTCCGATTCTTTACTGAAACTGTCTACCGACGAAGTGAAAGTAAAAATCATCGGTTCTGGTGTTGGTGGTATCACCGAAACCGACGCCACGCTGGCGGCTGCTTCGAACGCGATTCTGGTTGGCTTCAACGTGCGTGCTGATGCCTCTGCACGTAAAGTTATCGATTCAGAAAGCTTGGATCTGCGCTACTACTCCGTCATCTATCATCTGATTGACGAAGTGAAAGCTGCGATGAGCGGCATGCTGTCTCCGGAACTGAAACAGCAGATCATCGGTCTGGCTGAAGTTCGTGACGTGTTCAAATCACCTAAATTTGGTGCGATCGCGGGCTGTATGGTCACCGAAGGTACCATTAAACGTCACAACCCAATCCGCGTTCTGCGTGACAACGTGGTTATCTACGAAGGCGAGCTGGAATCCCTGCGTCGCTTCAAAGATGACGTCAACGAAGTCCGTAACGGCATGGAATGTGGTATCGGCGTGAAGAACTACAACGACGTTCGCGTTGGCGATATGATCGAAGTGTTCGAAATCATCGAGATCCAACGTAGCATCGCTTAATTCATAGTGTCCTCGGGCCTTAGCGCCCGAATGACTCAGTGGATTAAAACGTGCAGGCCGGGTTAGCGAAGCGCCACCCGGCAATAATTTTAAAAGGGGCTTATAGCCCCTTTTTTGTCTGGAGAATTTATTATGGCGAAAGAATTTGGTCGCCCGCAGCGTGTTGCTCAGGAGATGCAGAAAGAAATCGCACTCATCCTGCAGCGTGAAATCAAAGACCCGCGCGTCGGCATGATGACGACCGTTTCTGGTGTTGAAATGTCTCGTGACCTGGCATACGCCAAAGTGTTCGTCACGTTCCTCAATGATCAAGATGAAGCGGCGGTTAAGAACGGTATTAAAGCCTTGCAGGAAGCGTCCGGATTTATCCGTTCTCTGCTCGGTAAAGCGATGCGTCTGCGCATCGTGCCTGAACTGACTTTCTTCTACGATAACTCGTTAGTTGAAGGCATGCGTATGTCTAACCTCGTGACCACTGTGGTTAAGCATGACGATGAGCGTCGTGTTAACCCGGATGACGAAAAGGAAGACTGATGAGTCGTCCTCGTCGTCGCGGTCGCGACGTGCATGGCGTGCTGTTGCTGGATAAACCACAAGGTGCATCCAGTAACGACGTGCTGCAAAAAGTTAAGCGTATTTATAACGCAAACCGTGCCGGACACACCGGCGCGCTGGATCCGCTGGCAACAGGTATGCTGCCCGTTTGTCTGGGTGAGGCGACAAAGTTTTCCCAGTATTTGCTCGATTCTGATAAGCGCTATCGCGTCATCGCAAAACTGGGTCAGCGCACCGATACGTCCGATGCGGATGGTCAGGTTGTCGAAGAACGCCCGGTGACGTTTAGTGCCGAACAGCTTGCTGCTGCGCTGGAAAGTTTCCGTGGCGAAACCCTCCAGGTGCCGTCGATGTATTCGGCGTTGAAATACCAAGGCAAAAAGCTATACGAATATGCGCGTCAGGGGATAGACGTCCCGCGCGAAGCCCGTCCGATCACTGTGTATGAGCTGTTATTCATTCGCCATGAAGGTGATGAGCTGGAGCTCGAAGTGCACTGTTCGAAAGGCACTTATATTCGTACCATCATTGATGATCTGGGCGAGAAACTGGGTTGTGGCGCGCATGTGATTTATTTGCGTCGCCTTGCTGTCAGTAAGTACCCGGTCGAACGTATGGTAACGCTTGAACAACTTCGTGAATTGGTAGAGCAAGCGGAAACGCAGGGGATTTCACCTGCGGATTTACTTGATCCCCTGCTGATGCCAATGGACAGTCCAGCGTCTGATTTCCCGGTGGTTAATTTGCCGTTAACGTCTTCAGTTTACTTTAAAAATGGTAATCCGGTACGTACGACAGAGACGCCACAACGGGGTCTGGTTCGCGTCACCGAAGGTGAAGAAAATACGTTCATCGGCATGGGTGAAATCGACGATGAGGGCCGTGTGGCACCGCGTCGCCTGGTTGTTGAATATCCGGTTTAAGCGAGTGACTTGCCTTGCGATAACCAGGTGAGACGAGTAGAATATCGCCGCTTAACGTCCGGCAAAGTGTTTAACATTTTGCAGGGCGTAAACTGGGGTTGCTGAATTAGAGATCGGCACCCTTTCATTCTTTATATTTTTGGAGTTCATCATGTCTCTAAGCGTTGAAGCTAAAGCTAAAATCGTTTCCGAGTTCGGTCGTGGTACTAACGACAGCGGTTCTACCGAAGTTCAGGTTGCACTGCTGACCGCACAGATTAACCACCTGCAGGGTCACTTTGCAGAGCACAAAAAAGATCACCACAGCCGTCGTGGTCTGCTGCGTATGGTTTCTCAGCGTCGTAAACTGCTCGACTACCTGAAACGTAAAGATGTTGCACGCTATACCGCGCTGATCGAGCGTCTGGGCCTGCGTCGCTAAGTCTTGCGAGTTTCAGAAAAAGGGGCCTAATGGCCCCTTTTTTCAACCAGACGGCAGCAATTCACTGGAAACTATTGTATTGTTGCTATAAATGATCTTCCTTGCAGAGGTTCGCGCGGCTAATGAGAGGCTTCACCCATGGGGGTGTCGGTTGTCATTAGTCGCGAGGATGCGAAGAAGGTCGGGTTAAATCGACAGCACACCGTGGGTGTGCTGTCATCCATTAAGAAAGGACAGAATTTTGCTGAATCCGATCGTTCGTAAATTCCAGTATGGTCAGCATACCGTCACGCTGGAAACCGGCATGATGGCACGTCAGGCTACTGCTGCCGTTATGGTAAGCATGGATGACACTGCTGTATTCGTGACCGTAGTTGGCCAGAAAAAAACTAAGCCAGGCCAGGACTTCTTCCCGCTGACCGTTAACTATCAAGAGCGTACTTACGCTGCGGGTAAAATCCCTGGTGGCTTCTTCCGTCGTGAAGGCCGTCCAAGCGAAGGCGAAACCCTGATTGCGCGTCTGATTGACCGCCCGGTTCGTCCGCTGTTCCCAGAAGGCTTCATTAACGAAGTTCAGGTTATTGCCACCGTTGTTTCCGTTAACCCACAGGTTAACCCGGACATCGTTGCGATGATTGGCGCATCCGCTGCGCTGTCTCTGTCT